>NC_005125.1:1331148-1996722 GCF_000011385.1 Gloeobacter violaceus PCC 7421 | reverse complement strand
GGCGCTTGCCGCCATTCCACCCAGGGTGAGCACTTCGACAACCGGGGCGGCCAGCAGGTTGAGCGCCAGGGCGTAGGGGCTCCACTGGCCGAAAATCAACAGTTGCAGCGGCAGCGTCCAAAGGGTGGCGGCGAAGCCCACGGCGAGGGCGGCTGCGATCGTTCCCGGCAGGCCCTCCAAGCGGGCAGTCAGTCTCGGGACGCTCACCACCAGCCCGAGGGTGGCCAGAAAACTGAAGGCAAAGCCCAGATCCCAGATCATCAGCGGATCGGCGACGAGCAGGACAAAGGCGGCAGCCCAGAGGGCTCCGAGCGGCTCCGCCTTTTCGCCCAGGACGATGGCCAGCAGCGCCACCGCGCCCATGGCCGCCGCCCGCAATATCGACGGTCCGCCCCCGGCAAGGGCCACGAATCCCGCGAGCAAAATCCCTCCCACGGCCGCCTGCACCGGCGGCGGATAGCCGCGCAGCAAGACCAGAGCCGCCCCCAGCAAGATCGAGACCTGGGCGCCGGAAGCGGCGAGCAGATGGGCGAGGCCGACGGCGCGGTAGCGCTCCTCGACGGCTTTCGGCAAGGTCACCGCATCCGCCCCGACCACCAGAGCACCCAGCAACGCCCCCGCCTCTTCTCCCAAAAAGCGCTTGTGGGTTGCGGCGATGCGCTCCCTGGCCAGGGCGAGCCAGTCGGGAGCCGGGGCGCCCAGCACGGCGAGCGCCTCGGCCTTCAGCACGGCAAAGGCTCCCTGCCTGCTCAAGTACGCCCGCTCGTCGAAGCTGTTGGGGTTGGCAGGCACAGCCGGACGGCGCAAAGCGCCGCTGATGTGCACCCGATCGCCGGGGCGCACCGGCGGCCTTCCCGGGGCGCGCACCCAGATTTTGCCCGACTCGGGCAAATCCAGGGTGAGCAAAAAGCGCTGCCCGGCAGGCCCCAGACGCACAGAACCGCCGACTGTGCCGGTGAACACGACCGATGAACGTGGAGCATTCCAACTGACGTCGGTGGGCGCAGGCCGGGGGGTGCGCAGATGCAGGTAAGCTCCCGCGCCCACGGCAAAGACGAACGCCACCACCCAGAAACGCCAGGAAGGCAGTGAAAAGACCCGCAGCGAGGCGACCGTTCCCACCACGCCCACAATCCCGAGAGCCAACCAGCCCCAGGCCCACCCCGAGAGCAATAATCCGGCAAAGTATGCCCCACTCACCAAAAAATAGCCGTTGCGCTCCATCGGCTTCACCCCGACCCCGACCCGGCGATTGTGACCGGTTTGGGCGTGCGGAGCGAAATTTAAGGCCGGCAGTGTACCGGGATGTGCGGCAATGCGTCGGGCAATGACCGACAAGAAACCCCGGCTGGGGGGCCGGGGCGGTCTTGAAGATATTCGCGATCAAAAGTAGAAAATTTTGCGCTCGCGCTTGGGGGGCTTACTGCGCTCGTCAGGGCTGCGCCCGCCGCGCAGCGGGGATCCTGGCGCGCGCCCCGGCGGACCCGCTTCAAAACGCGGCCGGTTGTCGAAGCGGGGAGCGGCCCGCCCGGCGCTCCGCTCCCGGTCTTTGCCCCGGTCTTTGACCAAGAGGACGACTTCCGGTGCCGCCGCCGGTTGCAAGAAGGGAAACACCTCGGCGGAGTCGGGAGCCAGCCCGTGCGCGCTGCCCAGCGATGCCATCGCGACCAAACTTGCACTGTAGAGGAAGGTGTCCATCGGTCAAGCTCCAAACCAGTGGACGCTGAAGGTCCATTTCAAGGCTAGCGAACGCCCATCGGGGCCGCCAGCTTACCAAGCGCACCCGCCATTGCGCTTGAGCGCACAGCCGACTAAACGGTCCGGCGCGGGCGCGACAGGAAGATGAGAGCGGCAGCCAGTGCCAGTGCCGCCGCCGTGGAGGCGCTCAATAGCCGCGCGACCCCCACGGAACCGAGCGCTCCTACCCACAGGACACCGGCCAACGCCATCAACCAGAAGCTGCTGAGCAGGGCCGGAGCGGCGGGCATGGCCGGCGGCGGGGATCGGTCGTTGGTACCAACGGTGTCGTCCACCTCCAGACGGGACAAAAAATGCTCCCAGGCGCGGGCAAAACCCAGTCCGCCCGCGACGGCCACCGCAAGCAACACCCACCCCGGCATCCAGCGGGCGACGTATAAATTCGACAATCCAAAAACGCCGCAGGCAATCGACGTCGCCCCCAAAAGTGCGATGGCCAGTCCCCAAAAGATGGTCACGGTGCTTTTTGCGGCCCGCGGCGGGCGGAGCGGTAGATAAGATAGGCCGCAAACGCCAGTGTGGCGTTGCCCAAAAGGGTCATCGCCGCCTGCAGTTGGCCCAGATAGGCCAGCTCGGGCCGGTTGTCGAAGTAATGCCAGACCAGGACCGCCATCGCCCCCACCAGCGCCGGCAGCATCCCCCAGCACAGCGCCCGGAAGGACCGCTCGCCCGTGCGCTCGGCGTAGCGCCAGACGAGGGCGATGGCCAGCGTCCACTCGACGACGCTCGCGATATGAATGATCCAGGTCGGTAGAGAGAGCGCCTGCATGGGCTCAGGGTAACACCCGCAAAGCTGAATATTTTGGGTAGTTCTATCCGAATGCGTCCCGGCCCTGTTAGAACAACCTTGTTTGTTTTTGGCAGAGCACCACATGGCACTACTGGTCATGGTCCGCCACGGTCAATCGATCTGGAACCTCGAAAACCGCTTCACCGGCTGGACTGACGTTCCCCTGACCGAAAAAGGCCGCGCGGAAGCCCGCGCCTGCGGCGAGTTGATTTATTGCGTCCCCTTCGCCGTCGCCTTTACTTCCAAACTGACGCGCGCCCAAGACACCTTGCGCCTCATTCTCGAAGCCGCCGACCAACCGGACGTGCCGGTGATCGAGGATCAGGCCCTCAATGAGCGCCACTACGGCGAGCTGCAGGGGCTCAACAAAGCCGAAACTGCCGCGAAGTACGGTGAGGAAACGGTCCGGCAGTGGCGGCGCAGCCTGGAGGGGCGTCCCCCCGGCGGCGAGAGCCTCAAGGACACCGCCCTGCGATCATTGCGCTATTTCTACGAAAAAATTGTTCCCGAGTTGGAGGCGGGTAAGAACGTGCTCGTCAGTGCCCACGGCAACACGATCCGGGCCATTTTGATGGAACTCGATCACCTGAGCCCCGAGCAGGTCGAAAAGGTCGAAATCGAATACTGCGTGCCGGTCGCCTTCGAGCATCAGGCGGACGGCACCTTCTCGCAGGTGCTCATGCCCCGATGCGACATCATCCGGCCGCCGCAGCCGCCGGCCCGCAGCATCGCCCGGCTCTAGCGGATGCGGTCGATGCGGGAGATGGCGGTGAGGGCGGCGGCACCGAGGGCAACCACCACGCCCCCCCAGAAGATGCTCCACAAAAAGTTGCTCAGCGTCGCGGTCATGGACGGTTCTCCAAAGGGGACGTGTGCTTGACGAAGTCACAGTAGTGTAGATTGTACCTTTTTGTTGCCCGATGTGACGAAGCTGTTAAAAATAAGGTGGTGGCGCGGGCGGCGGTGGCGATGGGCATCAAAGAGCAGTTGATTCGGGCGGCGGAAGACGAATTGACCGAGTACAGCACCGATCTGCGCAAGATCGAGAAGCTGAGGCCGAAGGTGGCCTTTCGCCTCAGCACTGCCGAGCGGGAGCATCTGGCGGGCGAACTGCGCACCGAGCTGGATTCCGGCGCGCCTTTAGGACCGATCGTCGAGAAGCAGCGCCAGACGGTGGCGCTGCCTTTTTGGGGCCTGTGTGGCCTCGGCCTGCTGTTGGGCTTTTTGGGGGCGCTGTGGGGCTGGGGCGTCGCCATTGCCGGTTGCTGGGGGGCCTTTGTCATCCAGCGCTGGGGCTGGCAACTCCAGGCACGCCGCTTGCTTTTGGCCACGCTCGAAGACATCGAGCGGCGTGCCGCTAGGTAGGGCGGAGCGTACTATAATCCCCCTCGAACCTGAAGAGGAACCGCTCCCATGAAATCGACGCGCACCCTGTTTTTGCTGGTGCTTCTGGCGGCTTTGGGCCTGACGGCCTGCGCCAACCAGCCTTCGGTCGAAGAAGCCCAAAAACCCGGTCTCGGCAATACACCGGTCCCCTCGGGCAATGCCCCGGCCCCGAGCAACACCGAGGCTCCCGAAGGGGTGCCCACCTCGACGCCGGTAGAGGGCACCTCGACCCCTTAGGAGGCGGCGTTCAGGCGCCGGGCCAACCGGCGCTGGGCGAGCAAAGGCAATTGCAGACGGTAGCGCCCGCGCCGGTCGCGGCGGCTTCCGACGGTGAGCGGATACCACAGCGGGCGGCGCTTCGATTCGGGAACCACCGGGATCCAGTCGTAGCGCAACCGCGCGGAGCGGGCGGTCAATTCCAGTTGAAAGTGGCGAAAGGCGTTGGGGGGGCCGCCCAGGGACGGGGCGCTGAAGTAGGGCCGCTTGCGGTAGCTCCAGCGGCGCGGCACGTGCAGGTGGCCGCTCAGCACGGCAACCACGTTCGGCGAGGCGGCCATCAGTTCGGCGAACTGGCTGCCGTCGAGCGGGTTGAGGCGAAAATCGCGAAAGTAAGCCGGTGCCACCGGCGGGTGGTGCAGGGCGACGATCACCTGCTCGTCGCGGTGCACCAGAAGTTGCCAGCGCAGCCACTCCATCTGCTCGGCGGGCAGGCAGCCCTGGGCGTGGGGAAACGGCGCCGGGACCGTGTCGAGGACGATAAGCCGGTAGCCGGGCTTGACGGGCACGCTGTAGTACAGCTTTTCCGGCAGGGCGAGGCGTTCGGCGAAGGTCTGCTTGGTCAACCGTCCCGGCCAGGGTTTGCCCACCACGTCGTGATTGCCCACCACCACGTGATAAGGACACGGCAGAGCGCCCGCAATCGCCACGAACTGATCGAGGGCCGCCGCTTCGGCCTGATCGAACAGGTCGCCCGTAAAGACGACAAAATCGACGCCGCCCAGGGCACAGACTTTTTCGACCGCCAGTTGCAGCAGATGCTCGGGCCGCTCCGAAAGCCACCAGCCCGAACGGCCGGCATTCGGCCGCAGGTGGACGTCTGAGATCTGCACAAAGTTCAGCTGAGGCTCAAGCTTCACCGGGGGTTTCTCCATTGGGGGCTGCGGATAGGGCATGGGGAGCACCCCGCCCACTGAATCCAGCCCGCTTTTATCTTGGCAAACTTCCAGGCGACCCGACTCGGGCTTCAAAATGAACCTACCAGAAGCGAGAGCTCAAAAGCAATGAAATCTTTGGTTACATTGCGCATCCCTTCGTTACAATTGGGGGGTAGCGCGCTGCAGGATGGACCGATGGAGGTCACCAACCGCTCTGCCCAGGAGCGTTTCAAGCAATGGCTGCCCTATTTGTCTTCGGCGACGGTCACCTTTTTGGTCCTCGCGTTGCTCACGGGGGTCTTGCTTGGGGCCAACTTTGTGCCTTCGCTCGGGGCCTACGATTCGACCCGGCAGATTACTTACCAGACCAGCTTTGGTTGGGCGGTGCGCGGCTTGCACTGGTGGGCGAGTTCTTTGACGCTGGTGTGCAGTCTGGCGTTTACCGCTTTGGCCTACTGGTACGGTTATTTTCGCGGTCCGGCCAAATGGATGTGGTGG
Organism: Gloeobacter violaceus PCC 7421; assembly: GCF_000011385.1. Classification (NCBI taxonomy): domain Bacteria; kingdom Bacillati; phylum Cyanobacteriota; class Cyanophyceae; order Gloeobacterales; family Gloeobacteraceae; genus Gloeobacter; species Gloeobacter violaceus. Next base: position 1,991,136 of record NC_005125.1, on the reverse strand, counting down.
ACGGGTCTGGTGATGGGCCTGATGCTGCTCGGCGCGAATGTGACCGGTTATTACTTGCCTTTGGATCAGAACGCTTACTGGCGCTTGATGATCGAGGCGAATCTGCTCGCCGATGTGCCGGTTCTGGGGGCGGCGGTCAAGTATTTTCTGCTCAACGGTTCGGGGGTGAGCGACGCGAGCATCGCCCGAATCCACTGGTTGCACAGCGTCGTGATGCCTTTGTTCACCGTACTGGCTTTGTTCTCCCATGTATACGCAGCAAGAAAAGCAAAACTCTTCTAAAACCTTGCCCGCCGTTGGTCGCTCGCTCGATACGCGGGTCTTCGATATTGCTTTGGTAGTCATTGCATCGATCGGGGTGGCGCTAGTACTCACGGTTCTCGAACCGCCGCGCCTCATCGAAGCCTACGACGTCTTCGCCACCCCCGAGGTGCTTCCCGAGTGGTACATGCTGCCCGCCTTTTTCATCATCAAGGCTCTGCCTGCCAAGATTCTGGGGCTTGCTGCGATGGCCGGGGTGGTGGCCGGGTTGTTCCTGCTGCCGTTGTTGCCCGATTTGGGCAAGCGTTTGCCGGGGGGCCGCTTTTTGGGCCGGGCGGCGTTTGTCGCTATTCACCTCGGAGTCGCCGTGCTGGGCTTTTTGACACTGGTTTAAGCGGTCAGGACAGACCGGTGCCGTTGAGCACCTTGAGGATAGCTTCCGCCCCTCTGGCGATGACGCCCGGTTCACCCAATTGGGCTTTGACCCGCGCGTACCCCTCACGCATGCGCTGGGCAGCTTTGGGGTCCTTGAGCAATTCCAAACTTGCGGCAGAGAGGGTCTCGACCGTAGCTTCGTCCTGCAAAAATTCGGGCACCACGGCACTCATCTCCACCAGGTTGACCGGGCACATGTAGGGAATCGTAAAGCCCATGATCTTTTTGGCGAACCAGTAGGTGCGCGGATCGACGCGGTAGGCCACCACCTGGGGCAAGTTCAACAGTGCTGCTTCCAAATTGATCGTGCCGGATTTGGTGAGCAACAAGTCGGCGGCGGCGAGCGCGTCGTAATTGCTGCCGGGGGGGATGAACTGCACGGCGATTCCCGCCGCTTTGGCGCCCCGTTCGATGGCCTCCTGGAAGGTCGGGGTGGAGACCGAAAGCCAGAAGCGTACCTCCGGCAACTGCCCGGCGATGGCGCGGGCCGTCTCGAACAAGAGCGGCATCAAATGGCGCAATTCCTGGGTGCGTGAGGCCGGAGTGAGTACTACCACCGGCGCCTCCGCTGGGGTGTCCATGCGCGCGCGAAATTCAGCACGACCCACGGTGGTGCGGACGATGTCGACCAGCGGATGGCCGATCCAGCGGACGTTGCCGCCGTGGCGGGTGTAGAAGCGGGCTTCCTCCGGAAAGATGGCGAGGATGAGGTCGGTAAAACCGACGATCTGGGCGGTGTCTCCCTTAAAAGTCCGCCAGACCCATTCCTGGGGGGCAATGTAGTAGATCACCGGGATACCAAGCTTCTGGGCCAGCTTGCCCACCCCGACGTTGGAGCCGATGTAGTCGATGAGCACCACCGCGTCGGGGCGAAAGCTGGTGAGCAGCTTTTTGAGGCGCGCCTGGATGCGCAGGGTCGGCAGGATATAAGGAATGGCCTCGACGACGCCGATCGAGGAGAGGGTGGTGGTGTCGCTCAGCATCGGGATGCCCAACTGCGCCATGCGCCGGCCGCCTAATGCCTGGATCTCCAGATCCGGACGGCGCTCGCGCAGCGCCTGGATAAGATAGCTGCCGTGCAGGTCGCCTGAGACCTCGCCGGTACTGACAAAAAGCCGGGCTGCCATCGATTTAGGCGTCGTCGCCGCCGGGGCGCTTGCGGGCGGCGGGGGTGGGACCGCGTCGCGCCGGGTCGCCCACCGACCGGCTCAAAAACGTGTGCAGGTGATCGATATAGGGATTGCCCGCCAGGGCCTGCAACTCGACCAGGGCTTTTTCGAGGGGCGTGGCGGAGCGGTAGAGCAACTTGTAGGCCTGGCGCAACAGCCGGTAGCTCTCGCGGTCGGCCCCGGCGGCGTCGGAGATGCCGGCGCGCTCGAGACCCACCCAGTTGAGGCCGCGGGTGCGGCCCGGGTGGCCCTCCACCAGCGTAAAAGGCGGCACGTCGCGGTCGACGCGGGCCATGCCGCCGATGTAGGCGAGCCTGCCGATGTGCACGAACTGGTGGACGCCCACCAGGCCGCCGATGCGCGCCTGCGACTCGATGTGCACATGCCCGGCGAGCATCACGGCGTTGGTGATCACGACATTGTCGCCGATGGCGCAGTTGTGGCCGACGTGCACGTAGGCCATCAACAGATTCTTGTCGCCCACGACGGTCTCGCTGCCCTTGTCGGTGCCGCGGTTGACGGTGACAAATTCGCGGATGTCGTTGTTGTCGCCGATGCGCACCCGCGAGGGTTCGTTGCGGTACTTGAGATCCTGGGGCGGGGTGCCGATGCTGGCGCCGTTATAGATGACGTTGTCGCAGCCAATCTCCGTCCAGCCGTCGATCACGGCGTGGGGACCGACCACCGTGCCCGCCCCGATGCGCACGTGCTCACCCACCACCGCAAACGGGCCGACCTGGACGCTCTCGTGCAGGACAGCCCGCGGGTGAATGACGGCCGAGGGGTGGATCAAAGGTGTCGTCAAGGCGGGTGGATTCATGACTTTTGACGATTGTGGCATGGGCGGGAGATGGCTGGACTCAATCTACCAGGGAAAACATAATCTCGGCTTCGGCTACCAGTTTGCCATCGACCTCCGAGCGGGTCTGCATGATCCCGAAGCGCTTCTGGCGGGTGCGCAGATCCTCAGCGGTGATGATCACCTGATCACCCGGCACCACCTGGCGGCGAAAGCGGGTCTTGTTGACCCCCACCAGCAGCGGGATCTTGCCCACCGCCTCGGGCAACTGCCCGCAGACGATGCCGCCCACCTGGGCCATCGCCTCGATGAGCAAGGCCCCCGGCATCAGCGGCCGGCCGGGGAAGTGCCCCTGGAAGAACGGCTCGTTGATGGTGACGTTTTTGATGCCGACCGCCCGCACCCCCGGCTCGAAGACGAGCACGCGGTCGACGAGTAAAAACGGGTAGCGGTGGGCGAGGATCTTCTGAATTTCGATGTTGTCGATCATTGGGACGGCTTTTGGGAGCATACGGATGGAACGGGAACCTTTTCGGCAAGGGCGCGGGCGAGCCTGCCGTGCAGGGCGTGGCCCGCTTTGTAGGCGACGATGTGCCCACTGAGGGCGACTCCTGCCAGACTCAAATCCCCCAACAGATCGAGCAGCTTGTGGCGGGCGGGCTCGTCGGGCCAGGTGGGCGGTGTGAGCCAGTCGTCGGCACCGGCCACCAGGGCGCAATCGAGGCTGCCTCCCTGAATCAGGCCACAGGCAAGCAGTTGTTCGACCTGGGACTGGAGGGTGAAGGTGCGCGCCGGAGCCACCTCGCGGGCAAAATTCTCAGGGGTCAGCTCCAGGCTGAACCAGTGCCGGCCGATCGGGTGGGGAAAGTCGATGCCGTAACTGACCTGCAAAGCCGGGGTGTCGGTGGGCATGGCGACTACGAAGGCGTCGCGCTCGTAGACGGCTACCGGCTCGGCAATCTGATAGAAGCGCCGGGGAGCGTTTTGCCGGACGGTTCCCGAGCGGACCACCGCCTCGACGTAGGGGCGGGCGGAGCCGTCGAGGATGGGCAGTTCGGGACCTTCCACCTCGATGCGGCAGTTGTCGATCCCCAGACCGTAGAGGGCCGCGAGCACGTGCTCGACGGTCTGGATCGCCGCGCCGTTCTCGCTGAGGGTGGTGCACAGGGGACTGGGACGAAAGCCGCGGGCCAGGGCCGGGATCGCCGGGGTGCCGGCAAGATCGGCGCGCACGAAGCACCGGCCGCTATCCGGAGGAGCCGGGCACAGCCGCACGGCGACGGACGCCCCCTTGTGCAACGAGATGCCCGAAAGCTGGACGGTGGCGGCTAGGGTCTGCTGCTGCACCGATCAGAGCCTCCCCAAAAGCTGCACTTCCAATTGCTCGATGCGCCGCTGCATCTGGCGCATCTGCTCGACGATCTGCGGCAGGCGCGAGCGGGCCGCCTGCTGCTTGAGTTCGAGCAGGTGATCTTGGGCCGGAAAACCGGAGACCTTGGAGTGATCGGGCAAATCTTTGGTCACCCCGGAACGGGCAAGCACCAAACAATCGGCGCCCACGGTAGTCTGGTTGGCCACCCCCGCCTGCCCAGCGATCACGGTGCGGTCGCCGACTTTGACCGAGCCTGCAAGACCAACCTGGGAGACGATCAGGCAGTGGCGGCCGATGCGGTCGTTGTGGCCGATGTGGACCAGATTATCGATCTTGGTGCCCGCCTGGATTTCGGTCTGGCCCATGGTGGCGCGGTCCACCGCGACGTTGGCGCCCACCTCGACGTCGTCGCCGATAACCACCGTGCCCACCTGCGGCACTTTGAGGTGCCTTTCGCCGGTCGGCACAAAGCCGTAGCCGTCGGAGCCGAGCACGCTGCCCGCGTGGATGACCACCCGGTCGCCCAGGCGGATGCCGTCCATGAGCACCACGTTCGGATAGATCAGACACTCGCTGCCCACCACCGCCTCCGCCCCGACGTACACCCCCGGAAACAGGTGCGTGTTGGCCCCGACCGCGGCGCGCGGACCGACGTAGACCAGGGCCGCCACCGAGGCACTCGGATGGACCACCGCACTCGGATGGACGACCGCACTCGGATGGATGCCCGCGGGCGGCATCGCAATCGGCTGCGGAAACATGTGGGCGAGCACCTGCGCCATGGCCAGGCGCGGGTTGGCCACCACGATCTGGGTGAGATGCTCGAAGGGCCAGCGCACCGGGGTGATCGCCACCCCGGCGCGGGTCGTCTCGATGAGCTTGCGCGCGTGCAGGTCGAGGGCAAAGGTCAGATCGCCCCCTTCGGCTTCCTCCGGAGGCCGGGCACCCACGACCAGCCGCCCGGGATCGCCCGACAGCTCGCCGCCGACCAGGTCGGTCAATTCAGCAGCGCTGAATTGGACTCCCATCTAAAACTTTTCTCCAAGGCCAAAGTGCACCTGGCTGGGTAGCCCGGCGGTGTTGGCGGCAAAGTCGATGCGCAGGGGACCGAGGGGCGACTGGACGCGCAGGCCGATGCCGAAGCCCAGGCCCGCACCGATTTTGCCGCGCACGATGGCCGGAGCCCCAAGTACGGCCGCCTGGGAACCGAGGGTGGTGCCGTAGTCGACAAAAAGCGCCGCCCCTACCGGATCGAAGACCGGGGCGCGAAACTCGACGGAGTTGATCATATAGCTGCGGCCGGTGCCGAGGTTGCCTTCAAAAAAGCCGCGCACCGAGTTGCCGCCGCCCAGGGTAAAGGCTTCGTAGGGCGGCAGGGCGCCGAAGACCGTACCCACGGAACTGTTGAAGGCGAGCACCTGCTTGCCCTGGCCCCAGGGGAGGATGTCCATCGGGATGAACTGGCTGTAGGAGACGGTCGGCCGCGTGAAAAAGACATCCCCCAACACTCCCACCGATTGGTCCAAAGAACCGCGCAACACCGAGCCGGAGCGCGGCGTGTTCGGGTTGTCGCGGGTGTCGCGCACCAGCGCCCCCTGCAAGAAAAAGAGCCGGTCGGTGTCGGTGCCGCTGATGGTAAGCGGGTTGCCGAGATTGTCGGTGGTATAGCGCCGCCCCAAAAAGTCGCGCAGCTGCACCGTCTCGAAACGTGCCCCCGCCGAGGCGCGCCATTCGTTGTTGAGCGGCCTGCCAAAGATGACACCCAGGCCGAGGCGATTTTCGCGGGGCGTCTCGACAAAGCCCGTGCGCGGGTTGAGCACGCCGACGCCGCCGCCGTTGAAGACGTAGCTGAAGGCTTGGCGATTGAAGATGTTGGTCGAAAGCGACGTGCGGTTGGGATCGCCCGCGATCCACGGGTCGGTAAAGCTCAAGTTGAACAGCAAAATCTGGCCGCCGCCCTGCACATCAAGGCCGATCTTCTGGTTGTTGCCGCCCAAGTTGCTCTCCTGCAGCGACAGGGTGCCAAAAAAGCCGTAGGCCGAGTTGACGCCCGCACCCGCGGCGATCGAGCCGGTGCTTTTCTCTTCGACTTTGATATTGACGACCACTTTTTGGGGATCTTGCCCCTGGCCCAAGTCGAGGCCCACATCCTTGAAAATGTTGAGCGCGTAGACCCGCTGCAAGTCGCGCTGGATGGCGTTGCGGTTGAATACTCCCCCCGGCTTGAGGGCGACTTCGCGGGTCACGATAAAGTCGCGCGTGCGGGTGTTGCCCTTGACGCGGATGTCCTCGATGATCCCCTCGGTGACGGTGAGCTTGACTTTGCCGTCGGGGGTCGATTGCACGTCGGCGACTTTGGCGAGCACATAGCCGCGCTCGGCGTACCACTCTTCGAGCGATTTGACGCCGCGCTGCAGTTCACCAAAGTTGAGCGTCTGGCCCACCTGGTTTTTGAACGTTTCTTGGACCACGGCCTCCGGCAGCAGGGTGCTCCCCTCGGTGCTCACCGCCTCCAGAGTCGGGTTGGGGGACACGTCGAAGGTGACGCGCACACCGAGCGGGGTGTCCTCCGGGGTGGCTTTGACGTCGGCGAAGTAGCCGGTGGCAAAGACGGCGTTGATGTCCTGCTGCAGTTGGGTGCGGGTGGTGGTCTGGCCGGGACGGGTGCGGATGGCGTTGTAGACGCGCCCTTCGAGGGTGTCGCCGAGCTTGCCCTTGCTCGCTACGACCCGGACTTCGGCTACGAGCACTTGCGGCTCGGCAGGGGCGGCCGGTTCGGTGGGAGCCTGCTGCGGTTCGGCAGGCGGCGTATCCGGGACGGCCGGGGTAGCGGCGGGCGGCGTCTCGGCCGGCTGTGCCGGACCGGCGGGAGGAGCCTCCGGGGCGGCAGCCGGCGGCGCCTGCTCCTGGGCTAGAAGCGCCGGGGTGAATCCCAACTGGGCGACAAGCAGCACCGAGGCAGCAGTCTGCCCGTAACCAGAACGTCCAAAAAGTGGGTGCATGAGCGCAAAGCCTGTAAATTGCGAAGTGGGCGGCTCGATCCGCGAAGACCGGTGGTCTCGGATGGGTCAATTTAGTTTACCGTGATTGCCGCCGCTTACCACACCCCTCCCTTTGCCAAACGCCCGAAAACCCCAGCTGAACCGGTTGTCAAAGGCAGTGGCAGATCGGGTAGGATCGGGCGCAAAATAGCATCAGTTCTCGAAACGCAAGGGGTGCCCATGGCGGTAGAGATGAAGGTTGCAGCAATTGCCCTGGACGCGGCGAGCCGTCTGCCGATTGTGATCCTGCGCGATCTGCACGACCGCCGTGCCCTTCCTATCTGGATCGGCAAGGCCGAAGCGAACGCCATCTTGCAGGCCCTCGAAGGACAGCGCCCCCCCCGCCCGATGACCCACGACCTGCTTGCCGATCTATGCAAGGAGTGGGATCTTCATGTCGAAAAAATCGTTATTCACTCTTTGCAAAACAACACTTTCTACGCGATTATTACGGTCCGCCGCGGCAAGCAGCGCAAAGAAATCGACTCGCGCCCAAGCGATGCAATTGCGCTGGCGTTGCGCACGATGACGCCCATCTGGGCGATGGAAGAAGTAATCGCCGAAGCGTCCATCCCGGTCGATCAAGAAGCCGACGAAGCCGAACGCGAAGCATTCCGGGATTTTTTGCAGACGCTCAATCCCAACGACTTCATCCGGGGCTGAATTTTTTGCTTCAGACCCAGGCCACCGGTGCCGCCGCGCGCATCGCCCGCGCCACCCCCTCGATTTGCGCGTCGCTCAACTCCGGAAACATTGGCAAAGAGAAGACTTCCGCCGCCGCCTGCTCCGCTGCGGGCAGATCCCCGGGTCGGTAGCCCAGGGCGGCATAAGCGTTTTGCAGATGCAGCGGTACCGGGTAGTAGATGCCCACCCCGACTTTTTGCTCGCCCAGGCCCGCCACGAAGCGCTCGCGGTGGACGGAGCGCACGGTGTACTGGTGGTAGGTGTGGGTCGAATAGGCGGCGCGGGCCGGGGTTGCAAGCGGCAGATCGGAGAATAGCGCGTTGTAGCGCTGGGCGATCTGGGCGCGGCGGCGGTTCCACCCTTCCAGATGCGGCAGTTTGATGCGCAGCACCGCCGCCTGCATTTCGTCGAGGCGCGAGCAGTAACCGACTTCGTCGTGGTAGTAGCGCCGGGTCTGGCCGTGCACCCGCAGCGCAGCGACGCGATCGCGCAGCCCTTCGTCGGAGGTGACCACCATGCCCCCATCGCCGAAGGCTCCCAGATTCTTGGTGGGATAAAAGCTCAGACAGCCCGCCACCCCCAGCGAACCGACCGGACGGTCTTTGTAAAGCGTGCCGATCGCCTGGGCGCTGTCTTCGATGACGTGCAGGCCCCGGCGACGGCCAATCTCCAGAATCGGGTCCATGTCGGCGGCCTGACCAAAAAGATGCACCGGCAAAATCGCCCGGGTGCGCCCGGTGATACGCGCTTCGATCTGGGCAGGGTCGATGTTGAAAGTCTCCGGGTCGATGTCGACGAAGACCGGCGTCGCCCCGCAGTAGGAGATCGCCTCGGCGGTGGCGATGAACGTAAAGGGCGAAGTGATCACCTCGTCCCCCGGCCCGATGTCCAGGGCCCTGAGTACCAGGTGCAGCGCGTCGGTGCCCGAGGCGACGCCGAGGCCGAAACTCGCCCCGCTCAAAGCCGCGATCTCCGCTTCGAGGGCGCGGCCATGGCGACCGAGGATAAAACTGCCGCCGGTGCAAATTTCGTGCAGGGTCTTTTCGATTTCAGGAAGCAGTCGGGCTGTCTGTAGCGACAGGTCGAGCATCGGTATCAAGCGAGGATCTCCGCCAAATCTGGGTCGGTACCATACCACATTTTGCCGTCGAGGGCCACCTGCTCGATCTGGGCCGCCAGGCGCAGGGCCTTGAGGGCCTGCTCGCCCCCCACCGAAGGCTGGTTGCCACCGCGCACACAGTGAATAAAGTGTTCGAGTTCGGCGCTTAATGGCTCGATATTGCTGGTCTGGACCTTCTCGATCAGGCCCGCCTGGCGGTAGAGCACCTGGCCGTACTCGGTGGTGTAGTCCGACTCGGGGGGGCGGTGGATGAGCACTTCGCCGCTCAAAAAATCGGCCTCCACCAGGCTGTTTTTGCAGTGGGCCGAGAGGGTGCGGATCTTGCGGTGGGTGACTTTGCTCGCGGTGAGGTTGGCGACGGTGCCGTTGGAGAAGACGACCGTGGCGGTCACGTAGTCGAGATAGCCCGAGTGGGTGGCGCGGTTGCCGGCGGCGGTCATCTTGGCCATCGGGTAGGGCACCAGTTCTAAAAGCAAGTCGATGTCGTGGATCATCAAGTCGAAGACCACCGAAACGTCGTTGGCCCGCGATGAATAGGGGCTCATGCGGTGGGCTTCGAAGGCGAGCAGTTCTTCTTGCTTGAGGACGTTGCGCAACTCGCGAAAGGCCGGGTTGAAGCGCTCGATGTGGCCCACTTGCAAAATGCGGCCGTTTTGGGCGGCGAGGTTGACCAGTTCTTCGGCCTCGGAGATGTGGGCGGCAATCGGCTTTTCGATCAAAATGTGCCGCCGCGATTTGAGACACTCCTGCCCGACGGTGTAGTGCAGGCGGGTGGGCACCGCGATGCAGACGGCCTCGACGTGCTCGATCAGTTCACGGTAGTCTTTAAAAAACTGCACCCGGTATTTACTGGCTACATCCAGGCCGCGCGCTTCGTCGACATCGGCAATGCCGACCAGGGTCACATCCTTGAGCAGACTCAGCACCCGGGTATGGTGCTGGCCCATGTTGCCCACGCCGATGACACCGACGCGGATGGGCACGGAGTCACCCGTATTTTGCAGCATGGATATTCCACTTAACAAAACATCAGGATTTTACCACCGAATCTTCTCCACCCATCAGGGCATCACCGGCAAATTGAAATCGCGCATTCCGGAGATGCGGTTTTCGTTGATCACGATCCGGTAGGGCGGCTCCCAGGGGCCGCGGCCGTGGATGCTCAGGCGGGCCGTCCCCTCCGGCGGGATGATCCCCTGCTCCAGGCTCAAATCGATGCGGGTGCGCCGGTCGCCGGCACCCGCGTCGTTGAGGCGGATGAGTCCCGGCAAGAAGATATAGCGCTGGTTGGAGTTGTTGTCCAGGTGAGCGGTAATCACAAATTCGTTGCCCTGCACCCGCACGGAGGAAGCGCTCAGGGTCACCCCGCCCCGGGTCTCACCGACATCGAGCTGAATGTCTTCAAAGAGGCTGGTGGGCGTCTGGCGCTTGCTGGGCAGGGGGCGCAGGCGCGGAGCGAAACTCGGGGGCAAGGTCGGCGGTGCCGAGGAGACGGCCGGGGCGGTACTGGCGGCTGGGGCGAGCGCCTGGCGCCACTGGCGGATCTGGGCCTGGGCCTGGGTGTGGACGGGGTTGCCGGGGGCGACGCGCTCAAGCACAGCGATCGACGCTTGCAATGCCCGTGGGGAGCCCGTCTGGGCCTGGGTGCGCGCCTGCTCGAGCAGTTGATCGCTCCAGCGGCGCAAGTCGGCCTGGGCGGCGGTGTGGGCGAACGAATCGGGGGGGATGCGGCCCGCCTGGTTGACGGCGGCGAGCAAATCGGCGCTCGTGCCGCCCGCCGCCACGGCGCGGGCCTGCTCCAACTGCATCTGCTGGGGCAACTGCCGCATCAATTTCTGGAGCGTCAGCACCTTGGCGGCCGTCGCTTGGGGCTCGGGGGCGGGCCGCCACTGAAAGACGACCAGCGCGCCCACCGCCAGCATCGCCAGCAGGGCGGCGACCGTAAAGAGCAGCAAGTTTGTCCGCAAACCGGCCAGATCCATAGCACTCCCTACCTCACCAGATCCCGCACATCTTCGATGGCAAAGTACTGAAAGAACTTCTCGGTGACGCGCAGCTTGTAGGAGCGCCCCTCGGCGCAGCGGGAGACGAAGCCCTTGCCGACCAGGTCGCGCACCTGATCGTAGGCCCCCGAACCGCGCAACTCCACCAATTCGCTCTGGGGGAGGGGACCTTTGAGGGCGATGAGCGCCAGGGTGCGCTGGGCGCCCACCCCCAGGTCGGCGGGCACCAGCCGCTGGATGAGATCTTGCAGGGGCGGTCTCAGTTGCAGGGCGTAGCCTGTGGCGGTGTCGGCAATCTCCAGGGCGCTGTCGCGGCCGGCATAATCCTCGAGCAGCTCAAGCAACGCCTCGCGGCAATCGTCCCGATCGCACTCCGCGTAGCGGCTGAGCTGTTCAAGGTTCAGCGGACGCGCTTTAAGGTAGAGCACCGCCTCCAGGCGGGTCTTGAGATTCGTCGACGGCATAGATCTCGATGTCTCTGTAAAATTCGGCTTGGGCGAGCACCACCCGGTCGCGGTGCGCCAGAAACAGCAAACCCAGAAACGCTCCCACGCGATCCCGGTAGTGTTCTAACAATTTTTCGAAGGCGGTGACGCCTTTGGTGGTGAGCACCGCCCACAATCCGGTCACGATCGCTTCGAGGTTCTCCTGGTGGGCCAGATGCTCGACTTGCTCCATGGTGCGCACCATCGGACCTTTGAGGGGTGGGCGGCGCTCGGCGGTGCGCTTTTGGGCCTGGTGGCCCTCCATTTGCTCGACTTCGCGCAGATGGGCAATCAGATCATTGAGGGTCAGGGGCCGATCGACCATCGCAGGCACCGCCGGACGGCGGCGGATCAGGCGCTCGAGGGCCACCGCCGGTCCGTTGGGGCCCAGTGGGTGCGACAGCGCCTCTTCTTCATCCTCCGGCACGTCGAGCGGATCGGGCGATTGCATCGATCCTTCGAGGATCTCCGCCTTCATGTGCACCAGCACCGAAGCATAAAAAAGCGCCTGGCCCGAGCGGGGCAGGTCCGAAACGTCGAGGCTGCCGAGCGATTGCAAGAAGCGATCGGTCAACTGCACCACGTCGATATCCCACGGATCGATTTCACCCCGCCGGGCCAGGTCTATCAATATACCGATCGCGTCTTTGGGCATACGGAGTGCCAGGGCCGATTGCCATCAAGAATAGCACCCGCAAAACCCCGTGCCGATCTCTAGAGTTCGCGCTCAGAAAATTGGATGACGTCCATCTTCGAAAACTGCCAGCTTCCCGAGGGCGAATCGACTGGAAATCCATTCGCGCGCAGTACGGCGAAATATAAAGGATTGCTGTCGTCCGCTTCGACGGTGAAGCCTTTGGTTTTTAACTTGCGCACCGCCTGCTGGAAGAGGCGGTCCAACACATTGCTCATACCGGCCCAGGCGCCCGTCGGGTAGATTCAGCACCCAAAACGGTAACACGAAGCGGGGGCGATGGAAACGGCCGCCGCCGATCCGGACGGCCGGGGGCGGCAGAGGCTACAATAGGAAACAGGTTGTGAACTTTTGGACACGCAATGACCGACGACCGCTTCGTAGTCTCGGCCCCATACCGGCCGACCGGGGACCAGCCCCGGGCGATTGCCCAGCTCAGTGCCGGAGCGCTGGGCGGTGTCACTTTTCAGACGTTGTTGGGGGCGACTGGCACCGGCAAGACCTTCACGATCGCCAATGTGATCGAAAAGGTCGGTAAACCGACCCTGGTCCTGGCCCACAACAAGACCCTCGCCGCCCAGCTTTGCAACGAATTGCGCGAATTTTTTCCCGACAATGCTGTCGAATACTTTGTTTCTTATTACGACTACTACCAGCCCGAAGCGTACATCCCCCAGACCGACACCTATATCGAAAAATCGGCGAGCATCAACGACGAAATCGACATGCTGCGCCATTCGGCCACCCGCTCGCTCTTCGAGCGGCGCGACGTGATTGTGGTGGCCTCCGTCAGCTGCATTTACGGCCTGGGTATGCCCGAGGAGTACCTGCGCGCCGCCATTCCCCTCAAAGTCGGATCGAACATTGATCAGCGCGAGTTGCTGCGCCAGTTGGTCACGGTACAGTACGAGCGCAACGACATCGATCTGGGCCGCGGCCGCTTCAGAGTGCGCGGCGATGTGGTCGAGATCGGTCCCGCCTACGAGGATCGGATCATCCGGGTCGAATTTTTTGGCGACGAAGTCGAGGCGGTGCGCTGGCTCGACCCGGTCACAGGCGAGGTGGTCCGCTCGGTCAACAGCCTCAACATCTACCCGGCCAAGCACTTTGTGACACCTGAGGAGCAGCTGGAGCAGGCCTGCATCGCCATCGAACAGGAACTGGAGGCGCGCGTGGCCGAACTGGAGGGCGAAAACAAGCTGCTGGAGGCCCAGCGCATCAAGCAGCGCACCCGCTACGACCTGGAGATGCTGCGCGAGGTGGGTTACTGCAACGGCGTCGAAAATTATTCGCGCCACCTCGCCGCCCGCCGGCCGGGTGAAGCGCCCTCTTGCCTCATCGATTATTTTCCGCAGGACTGGCTGTTGGTGGTCGACGAATCCCACGTCACCATCCCCCAGATCCGCGGCATGTACAACGGCGACGCCCAGCGCAAAAAAGTGCTCATCGATCACGGTTTCAGGCTCCCTTCGGCCGCCGACAACCGCCCGCTCAAAGCGCCCGAATTCTGGGATAAAGTCCGCCAGGCCATCTTCGTCTCGGCCACCCCGGGCGATTGGGAAGTCGAACTCTCGGGCGGCGGTCGCGACCCCGAGACCGGCCGCATGGCAGGGGAGCACGTCGCCGAGCAGATTATCCGGCCCACCGGCGTGCTCGACCCCGAGGTCTTTGTGCGGCCGGTGGCAGGTCAGGTGGACGACTTGCTCCACGAAATTCACGATCGGGTCGCCCGCCGCGAGCGGGTATTGGTCACCACCCTCACCAAGCGCATGGCCGAGGATCTCACCGAGTACTTCCAAGAGCGGGGGGTTAAAGTGCGCTATTTGCACTCAGAAATTCAGGCCATCGAGCGCATCGAGATTTTGCAGGCTCTGCGCCAGGGCGATTTTGACGTGCTCATCGGCGTCAACTTACTTAGAGAAGGGCTCGATTTGCCCGAAGTGTCGCTGGTGGCGATTCTGGACGCTGATAAAGAAGGGTTCCTGCGCGCCGAGCGCTCGCTGATTCAGACGATTGGCCGGGCGGCGCGCCATGTGCGCGGACAGGTGATCATGTACGCCGACCGCCTCACCGCCTCGATGGACAAAGCGATCAGCGAGACCGAGCGGCGCCGCCAGATCCAGAGGGCCTACAACGCAGCGCACGGCCTCACCCCCCAACCCATCGTCAAGCGCCTGGATGCCAACAGCATCCTCGACTATCTGGCAGTTTCCCGCCGCCTCAACCAGCAGGAACTCGAAGCTGCCGCCGCCGCCCCGGCGGAAGTGGCCCTGGCCGATATTCCCGAACTGGTGTCGCAGCTGGAGATCCAGATGCGCGATGCGGCCAAGAAGCTGGAGTTCGAGAAAGCCGCCGAGTACCGCGATAAAATCCATAAGCTGCGCGAGCGGCTTTTGGGCAAGTAACGAGGCCATCAATTTTCGGGGGGTACTTGCTGCATCTGTGTTGCTGAGCGCTTTCCAGCCCGTGCCGGGTCGGTAGCGTTCCCTCGCGGGCGCGCTTCCCCATGACTTCTATGCCTTAAGACAGAGAATAGCTGGGAAGCGGTGCTTACGCACCGCTTCCCAGCTATTTTAGATACAAGTCTTTGTTCGTATTGACTCGTGCTGAATGTCGTGTTGTGTGTCAATCCGGAGTTACCGCTGAACTTTCCCGCAGGAAGGGAAAGCACTTCGGCCGAAGCAGCGAGCGAGGCGGGAAGCTTGCAATGGCGATAGATTCCGGGGGGGGAGCCGATTCATTCTCTTTGTCGTTAGGTTCTTTTGCGATAGTTGCCGTCGGGGCCTCGGCAGGGGGGCTCGAAGCTTTCACACAGTTTTTGGGTGCCTTGCCAACCGATACCGGCATGGCGTTCGTGTTGATCCAGCACCTCAAAGCCGACCAGCCGAGCTTGCTGGTTGAGATCCTGGATAAAACAACCGGCATGGACGTTGTCCAGGTGCACAACGGCACGGTCGTGGAGCCAAACCATGTCTACGTGATCCCGCCCGACCGGCAGATGGCGATTACCAGCGGCGTGCTCACCCTCTCGCAGCGCCGCAAGACCGACGGGCAGTTTATGCCCATCGACTCCTTTTTTCATTCGCTGGCTGCAGACTGGGGCAACCGGGCGATCGGTGTGGTGCTTTCGGGAGCGGACGGCGACGGTGCGCAAGGGCTCAAGGCGATCAAGGCGGCGGGCGGCCTCGCTTTCGCCCAGGACGAGCAATCGGCCCGGTTTCCGAGCATGCCCCACAATGCCGCGGCAACAGGGCTGCTGGATTTTGTCCTGCCGCCCCGGGAGATCGCGGTGCGGTTGGCCGCGGTCGGCCGTCATCCCTACATCGCCCCCCCGGCCGCCACCGCCCCGCCCACCCCGCCCGGCGCCGAGGAGGCCAGGAGTGCCGCCATCGCGCTGCTGCGCGCCGCCACCGGGGTGGACTTCGGCCAGTACAAGCGCCCGACCTTTGAGCGGCGCTTGCAAAGGCGCATGGCGCTGCACCAGATCGAAAGCCCGCAGGAATTCGTTCGCCACCTTCAAGACCACCCGGAGGAAGTCCAGGCCCTGTACCGTGACGTGCTCATCAGCGTCACGGGCTTTTTTCGCGACCCCGAAGCTTTCGAGGCGGTGAAAAACACTGTCCTGTCCGCCATTACCCAGCAGCGGGCCGAGGGCCTGCCCATCCGCGTCTGGGTGCCGGGGTGCGCCACGGGCGAGGAGGTCTACTCCCTTGCCATTGGCGTGCTGGAGTTCCTGGAGGAGCACCCCTCCCCAACCCCCGTCCAGTTTTTCGGCACTGACATCAGCGAGGAGGCAATCGCCCTTGCCCGCACTGGTCTCTACCACGCCTCCCAAATCGAGGGCCTCTCCCCCGAGCGGCTGCGACGGTTCTTTAGCCAGGGCGAGGGCGGCCACCGGGTCTGCAAGCGGGTGCGCGAACTGTGCGTCTTTGCTCGCCACGACCTGCTCGCGGATCCGCCCTTTTCCCAGATGGATCTGGTCAGTTGCCGCAACGTGTTGATTTACTTCTCGCTGCCTGCCCAGAAGCGGGTGCTCACTACCTTTCACTACAGCCTCAAGCCGGACGGCTTTTTGCTGTTGGGCACCTCCGAGAGCCCGGGGGGGGCGTCCGAGCTGTTCAACCGGGTCGATTCGAAAAACAAACTGTTCTCCCGAAAGGCGGTGCCCGCCCGGCTGCTCCTGGAGTACGCCGCCGGGCCCGTTGCGGCGGACCCGCTCAACCCCAAACAGCCCGCCGCGGGCGGGGCGGGGAACGCTCCCGATCTGCAAAAAGAGGCCGACCGGCTCGTTCTGGACCGGTACGCCCCGGTCGGCGTGGTCGTGGGCGCCGACGCGGAGGTACTGCACTTTCGGGGCCAGACCGGTCCCTATCTCCAGCCGTCCCCTGGCCGTGCCAGCCTCAACCTGCTCAAGATGGTGCACCCCGGCTTGCGTTCACAGCTGCGCTCGGCGCTGCAGCTGGCCGCCAAGCAGTCGCTTGCCCAGTGCCAGCAAGATATCCGGCTCTACGACGGCGATCGGGAGCGGCGGGTGCGCATCGACGTCGCCCCCTTCAGATCCGCCTCCGGGCAGACCCACTTTCTGGTGTTGTTTGCCGACACCCCGATGGTCGAGGTGAGCGCGCCGCTTCCCGGACCCCGTTCCGCCGCGGCCGACAGGCAAAGCGCCCAACAGCAAAGACTCCTGGAATTGCAGCAGGAGTTGACGGCCAAGGAGGAATACCTGCGCACGGCGATTGAGGAGTCCGAAGCCGTCAACCAGAACCTCCGGGTCGCCAACGAAGAGATCCTCTCAAGTAACGAAGAGTTGCAGAGCACCAACGAAGAACTGCAGACCGCCAAAGAAGAGATCCAGTCCACCAACGAAGAACTCCACACGATCAACGACGAACTGCAGCGGCGCAACCGGGAACTGGACCGGCTCGGCAACGACCTGCAGAACCTGCTTGCGAGCACCCGGCTTCCGATCGTCATGCTCGACAGCGAGCTGCGGATTCGGCGCTTTACGCCCCAGGCGGGCGAACTGCTCCATTTTGTCTCCGCCGACGTCGGCCGGCCCGTGCGCGACATCAACCACCGGTTGAGCGTCCCCGACCTGCCCGAGCGCGTCCTGGAGGTGATCGCCAGCCGGCGCATCCACATCCAGGAGGTGCAGGACCGGGGCGGCCACTGGCACGAACTGTGCATCCGCCCCTACCACACCCTGGATGGCGCGACCGAGGGCGCGGTGCTGGTGCTGGTGGACATCGACCAGAGCAAGCGCGCCGTCGAGGAGGTCAAAGCCGCCCGCGACTACGCAGAAGCGATCGTCGAGACCGTGGGCGAACCGCTCATCGTGCTCGACGCAGAACTGAGCGCGGTGACGGCGAACCGGGCGTTTTACGAGCTTTTCGAGACCCATCCCGACCAGATCGAGGGCCGCTCACTGTTCGAGGTAAGCGGCGGGCAGTGGAACCTCCCCCAGTTGCGGGAGGCGCTCGAAGGGGTGCTCCAGGGCGACGGCCGGGTGCAGGATTTTGAGGTGGACCGCGACTTCGAGCGGCTGGGGCGCAAGATCCTGCTGCTCAACGCCCGCCACATGCCGTTCTACGCCGGTGGCCCGCGCCAGATCTTGCTTTCGGTTTCGGATGTCACGGCCCGGAGACTACTGGAAGGGGAACGCTCCGAATTGCTCGCCCAGAGCGAGGCGGCAAGGCGGGACGCCGAGGCGGCCAACCGCTCGAAGGACGAATTTCTGGCCACCCTCAGCCACGAGTTGCGCACCCCCCTCAACCCGATCATCGGCTTCTCGCAACTGCTGCGGCGCGGCAAGTGCGACCCGGCCCAGACGGCCCAGGCCCTGGAGGTGATCGAGCGCTGCGGCAAGCTGCAGGCGCAACTGATCGACGACATGCTCGATATCTCGCGGATCATCTCGGGCAAACTACACGTCGTGATGCGCCGAATCGATCTGGTGCCGGTGGTCGGTGCCGCCGTCGAAGCGGTCGATGCGATCGGCCGGGCCAAATCGATCCGCATCGAGACGGTGTGCGCCCCGGCCCCGCCGGTGATGGCCGATTCCACCCGGATGCAGCAGGTGGTGTGGAACCTGCTCACCAACGCCGTCAAATTCACCCCCGAAGGCGGGCGGGTGGGGGTGCGGCTGGAGGGTACCGCCGCGGGCGTGCGCCTGACGGTGTCCGACACGGGTATGGGCATCGCGCCGGAGTTCTTACCGAAAATGTTCGATCGCTTCGCCCAGGGAGACGGCTCCCGCACCCGCACCCAGGGCGGACTGGGATTGGGCCTGTATCTGGTGCGCAGCCTGATCGAACTGCACGGCGGCACCGTCGACGCCCACAGCGCGGGAGAAGGCCGGGGCAGTGTCTTCACCGTCGCATTGCCCGCCGCTCCGCCGCAGCCTGAACACCCGGATCGGAACCTCGGGTCTTGATTCAAGGGTAGTCATGCATAGTAATGTTAAAAAATTATGGCCAGGTGTTGGCCAGCAAACGGCATCGAGCTGCAGGTAAAGCAACGGGCACGACCAGCTGTATTGAGCGATTCAACAACACGGTGCGTCAGCGGGTTGGGCGATTAGTGCGAAAGGCCCTCTCATTTTCAAAATGCTTGAGCAATCACAACGCCGGGGCGCGTAAATTACGGTATTGCGGAAATACACCTGCTGGGTAGATTTCGCAATTTTTTCGACCGGATCGCCCCTGCGCCCCCGTCCGAAACGGCACAGTCTTCTTCGGGTGGGCGGACGGCCAAGATTCTCTTCAGATATAGATCTTATCAATAGCGGCCAGCCCTGAAAACGCCGATTTTTCGGCGGGGCAGACGGTCACTTCACCAATATGGTGGAAGAGTGGCCCGACGATCGGGCGCTATGCTGCACCCGCATCCCTCCACCGGCCGACCGGCTACCCAGGGTTCGCACCGATTTCCGCTGCGCTTTGGCGAGTCGGCCCGCCCACCTTATACCCATCAAGGATTTATCGAGGCGTTCCGGCTTTGTGGGGACGCGTGGATTTTTTTGGGCAGGCGGCGGTGATCTTTGCCCCCGTCGGCCTAATTTGTGGTGCACCCGGCCTCCGCCCCGGAGCGCCAATTTCGCTTAACCGCATTACTACACTGAGGATCTAGCCATGGGAACGGTTCGAGAATTTTTGCGGCGCACGGGTTTGCGATGGTCACTGGTGTGCGTGCTTTTCTGGATGGCACTTTGCGCACCGGCGTTCAGCCAGACCGGCGATGTGACTTTAAAACAACTGGACTACAACGGAACCGAACGCAGTTATTACGAGCACGTTCCATCCTCCTACAGCAGTGCTTCCAGCAGCGTTCCGCTGGTCATCTTCCTGCACGGTTCGGTCAACGGCCGCACCGCCACGGTGGAAGGGGCCGCCAAACTCGCCGGCTGGACCACCCGTTCCGACGAAAAAGGCTTCATCGCCGTTTATCCGGTCGGGGGCATCGTCGTCGCCAACGGCACCAGTTCCCCCGGCTACAAATGGAACACCTACGTGTTCAACGGTGAGTCCCCGGACGACGTCGGCTATCTGCTCGCGCTGATTAATCAACTCAAAAGCACCTACCGCATCGACCCCAACCGGATCTATATGACTGGGCATTCCAGTGGCGGGGCGATGGTCAACACCTTCATCGGCAACGGTCACGCTTCGCTGATCGCCGCCTCAGCCCCGGTCTCCGGCCCCTGGATCACCACCTTTCGCAAGTCCGAATCGTTGATGGAGCCCGGTGGGCCGATTCCAGTCTGGATCTGGCGCGGCGAAGAAGAAGACCAGATTACCGGCACGATCCCACGGGACGTCCAGGACGAGGACCAGAAGCAATTTTGGATCCAGTACAACCAGACCGACCAATCCCAGAGGACGGTCAGCGGCTCGTACGTCACCGATGTATTCACCGGCGGCAATGCAGAGGTGCGCTTTACGGAGGTCACCGGAGCGGGCCACCTCAACGACGACGATTACAGCAGCGAGATCTGGGACGAATTTTTTAGCCGCCTGACGCTCAGCGATCGCAACTGAATCAAGCTCAAAATCGCATTCGTAAACGGCCTCTCCGTGCGAGAGCCAGGCGTCGGTCAGCGACGAGTGACGCCTGGCTCTCGCACGCTTACGACGATGCAAACAAAGCCGATGCGGACCCCTTACTCATGGCTGGTGCTCGAGCCATTCGCGCAGCAACTGTGCCACCAATTCGGAATACTCAAGATCCGCTTTGATGAGCGCGATTTTGACTTGCTGGTGCAGCTGAGCCGGAATGTAGGCGGAGGCAAGTACGTAGGTGGGGTCTGAACGCTTGCCCTGCGGTCGGCCCCGTTTGCGTGCTGTACCCCGCGGCGGCGTCTCGGGCGGCTCCACCGGGTCTAAAGGCCCAAGACCGCCGGGAGCGGAGGGCGGCTTGTCTTCGTCGCGTGCATGGTTTTCAGATTCGTATGGATTAGCTGACACATCTTGAAACCTGGTATGTCGGTGCGGACAAGGCGGCCTGCAATCGCGATTTTCGCTCGCTGGCTCGCACCAAAAAATCCCCCGTGCAGGGTGTTGCAATGCAGCAGGAACACAAAATCAACGGAAGGGGCTCGCCGCCGCGTCGAAAACCAAGGCCAATTATCCGGTAAACTACTCGGCTTGTCGTACTTGGTTGCTCCTGATAGTTGCACAACCACCACGAAAATGCAAGTTTACGCTCAGCCGGGCGGCGGCCCCAAACCCCACAGTACCAGAGCGGTAGCACCCAGAAAAGCGAGACCCATCGCTCCTGCCAGGGGTTTGCCTCCGAAGCCGGTCACCCAGGTGGCGGTTTTGCCGGTGGGCACCGCCAGGGTATGGGTATCGATGAGGGTGATTCCCCAGACCCAGCCGGCGTGCAGACCCCAGGCCAGATGGATGCTGCCGCCGCTGAGCAGCCGGGCGAGCACCAACACCAGGCCCATGGCAAACAGGCCGGGCAGTTCTCGCGCCCCCCCCTGCCAGTCGTCGAGCTGCCAAATGAGGTGCAAGGCAGCAAAGATGAGGCTGCTTACCACCGCCGCCCAGCCCGGGCCATAGGGCAGAAGTGTTTCGTAGACGAAGCCCCGAAAAAGCACCTCCTCCACCGCGCCCACAAACAAGCCGACCGCAAGCGGTGCGAAGAGCGCCCCGCTGCTGAGGCGGACGGGTTGCAGGCGCAGCCATCCTGCCCGCATCTCGACAGCGAAAAGGATCGCGAGGCCAAGGGCTCCCAGACCGAGGCCGGCCGCCAATTGCCCCCAACCTGCCAAGCCGCCCCGCAGGCCCCAGCGCCCGAAGGGCACCCCAAGCCAGGCGCTCGTCGCCCAGAGCACCAGGGCAATGACCAGGTACAGGCTCAAGATGAGCTGGAGTTTGCCCGAGAAGACCAGGGGCCGCCCCGGTCGCCAGCCGATGCGCAGCAGCTGTGGGATCGCCACCGGCAGCCACAGCAAAATGCAGCCGAGGGCAAACAGAGCAAGCACCAGGGGCGGCGTCAAAGCCAAAGCGCCGACCTAGAGATGCGCTTCGAGGTCCGCCCGGCCCTTGCGCAGGCAAAAATCGCCGAAGCTTTCCCCCGGGGCGCGCTCGCGCTTGAAGTAGCTGAACAGCGGCCCGAGCACCGCCAGGATATCCTCGCGCTTGACCCGCTCGCGGAAGACCCAGTTGAGCCGCGTCGAGGCGAGGTTGCCCCCCAGGTAGAGGTTATAGGCACCGGGGGCGCTGCCCACGAAACCAATTTCGCCCATGTAGGGGCGGGCGCAACCGTTCGGGCAGCCGGTCATGCGAATCGAAATCTGCTCCTGCGCGAGGTCCAGCTCGGTGAGTTTCGCCTCGAGCTCGGCGATGATCCCGGGCAGGGCGCGCTCCGACTCGGTGAGGGCCAGACCGCAGGTGGGCCAGGCGGGACAGGCCATCGCGTAGCGCTCGGCGTTGGAGACGGCCTGAACCGGCCGCACCCCGGCGCTTTGCAAAATCGCGTCGATGGGTGCACGTACCTCCGGGGCGACATCCACCAGCAGCGCATTCTGGGTCGGGGTCAAGATCAAATCCACCTCAAAGCGCTCGACGATCTCGCGCAGGGCCGATTTGAGGCGAAAGGCTCCCTCGTCTTTGATGCGGCCATTCTCGATCCAGATCCCCAGGCAGTAGCGGCCGTCCCCCTGGGGCTGCCAGCCCAAATAATCGTGAAAGACCCACGGCGCCACGGTCCGCCACGGTTGCAGGGGTTTGCCCAGGTAAGTTTCCACCTGGGCGCGGAACCAGCCCAGGCCGCGGTCGTGGATGAGATATTTCAGCCGGGCGTGGCGACGGTTGTAGCGGTCGCCGTGGTCGCGCTGCACCAGCACCACCGCTTTGACCGCCTCCAGCATGTCCTCGGAGGAAACAAAACCCAGGTGGTCCGCCTGGCGCGGAAAGGTCTCGGGTTTAGCGTGGGTCATGCCGAGGCCGCCCCCGACGGTGAGGTTGTAGCCCAACAAGCGCTCGCCGTCCTCGAACACCGGGATCACCCCCAGATCCTGGGTGTAGATGTCCACGGAGTTGTCGCCTTCGACGGCGACGGCAATTTTGAACTTGCGCGGCAGGTAAGTCTCGCCGTAAATCGGCTCGACCTCGGGCTCTCCCGAATAGACCAGCGCTTCGTCCTGCCACACCTCAAAGTAGGCGCCCGTGTGCGGGGTGAGCATATCGGCGATCGCCGCCGCCGCCTCGCGCGCCACGGCGTAGGGGCGGGCGGTGAAGGGCGCCGGGGGGGCCATGACGTTGCGGTTGATGTCGCCGCAGGCTCCCAGGGTCGAACCGAGTTGGGTGCTAATCGTGGCAATCGCCTCGCGCAGGTTGTGTTTGCGGATGCCGTGCAACTGCAGGCCCTGGCGGGTGGTCACCCGCAGGGTGCCGCTGCCGAGGGCGTCGGCCAACCGGTCCATCGCCAGGTAAAAGGCTGCCGGGGCGTAGCCGCCCGGATTTTTGGTGCGTACCATGAACGCGTAATCGGGCTCCAGGCCCGCGTCCTTGCGCGCCTTGCGCTCGTCGCGGTCGTCCTGCTGGTAGATGCCGTGGAATTTGAGCAGCTGCACCGACTCCTCGGCAAAGTGCGTCGTCTCGGGCTGCTGCAACTCTTCGCGCAGCCGGCCGCGCAGATTGTGGCTGTTCTCTTTGATTTGCTCGACTTTCGAGCGCCGCATCGTATCGGTCATCGCCTTGCCCGGTATCTCTATCGAGATTTAGCAATTATTCGAGCGTTTGTCATGTGAAGCTGCTCACACCCCATGCAAAAACAGGATAAGCCTTGGGCGGAACGTTGTGGCGTTTCCGGCGTCTTTATCTGGTATCTCACCCCTGCGACAACCACGATGAAGATCCAGTCTGCCCTTGCCGCCTTGGCTGTAGCCGCGCTCCCGTTGAATTTTCCTGCTGCCCTCCTCGCCTTCGACCCGGAGGAGACGACGACCATCGACGTCTACGACCGGACGAGTCGGGCCGTGGTCAGTATCCGCACTTCCGGCGGCATCGGCGCCGGGGCGATTATCGACCCGCGCGGGGTGGTGATTACCAACAACCACGTGGTGCGCGGCAGCACCCGGGTGCAGGTGCAGACCGCCGACGGGCGGGTGTATCCGGGGGCGGTGCGCGCCCTCGACCGGCGCAACGACCTGGCGATTGTCGACATCCGTCCGGAGCGGCCTTTGCCGAGCATCGATCTGGCGCGCTCCTCGGCCAGGGTCGGCCAGCGCGTCTACGCCATCGGCAACCCCTTCGGCCTCGATCGCACTTTGACGGTGGGCATTTTGAGCCGCATCGCCCCCAACGGCGACCTGCAGACCGACGCCGCCCTCAACCCGGGCAACTCCGGGGGGCCGTTGCTCAATTCCGACGGCGAAATCATCGGCATCAACAAAGCGATTTTAAGCCGCACCGGCGGCAACGTCGGCATTGGTTTCGCCACCCCCACCGGTGCGGTGCGCTCGTTGGTGGCAGCCAGTCCAAACCCGGACAGCGGTCGGGTGGCCGTCCGGCCGGGGCCGCAGCGCGGCCTGGGCGTGGTGCTCGACGCCCGCTCTTTGACGGTGCTCGAGGTCCAGCCGGGTTCCGCCGCCGAGCGCGCCGGGCTGCTTCCGGGAGATCAACTGCTCGGGGTGGGCGATGCCGGCCTCGAAAACTCTGCCCAACTGCAGCAGATTCTGCAGCGCAATCCGGGCACACTGGTACTGACCGTTGTCCGCGACCGTCAGGTCGGCAGGATCCGGGTCGAGTTGTAGTGCCGTGGTCTGTCGAACGCGATGCAGAAAGTCTGGTGGCTGGCGGTGGCGCTGGTCTGCTTGGGGGGTTCGGTAAGGGCCGCCGCGGCGCCCATCGGGGCCGCACCGGTGGCCGATCGGGTGGAGGTGCCGACATTCATCCAGATGCGCGAGGCGAATTGGCGCTTCGGCTTTAAATTGCTCAGTCTGATCAACGAAGCGCCCCTGCGGGCGAATCGGGAGCGCTCCCCGCTCGCGGTCGAACGCAACGTACTCCTTTCACCCCTGGGGTTGGGGATCACCCTGGGCCGGCTGCTGCCCAGTTTGTCCGAGACCGCGCAGCGGGCGGTGGCCAGTTCCCTCGAATGGCCCAACGACGGGTTGATCGAGCCGCAGTCGGCGACGGCGCTACTGGCCGCCCAGTTGACGGGGGCCGATCCCCAGGTGCAGCCGGTGCACGCCGGATTGTACTGGGTGGAGCCGGGCACGCCCGTGAAGCTGGGACGGGATCTCAGCGGCAACCGGGTGCTGGAGAGCGCTTTTCAAGACGGAGCGGCTCCCCCCGAAATCAACCGCTGGATCGCCGCCGCCACCGGCGGCCAGATTGGCGAAGCGCTCATCCCCGGCCCCCGCCGGCCTGGCCCGCTGGTGGTGGTCGATGCGACCGTCTTCGAAGGGATCTGGAGTCGGGCTTTTAACCCCCAGAGCAGTCTCCAGGCTCCTTTCACCCTCCTGGACGGCAAGCAGACAACTGTCTGGCAGATGAGCCGGACGGGCAGTTTTCGCTACTACGAGACTCCTGGTTTTCAGGCGGTCCAGTTGCCCTTCGGCGGCGACGGCGAGTGGAGCATGGCGGTGTTTGTGCCCGCGGCCGGGGTGCCTTTGCGGTCGTTTGTGCGCAACTTGAGCGACGAGAAATGGCGTCTGTGGTTCGAGCAATTTCGGATGCGCGACGGGAGCGTGACCCTTCCTCGCCTGCGCCTGCGCTACGGCCAGGATTTGCGCCGGGCGCTTCGAGCCCTCGGGATGCGGTCCGCCTTTACCCGCTCGGAGGGCGAGGAGAGCCTCGGTGAAGCGGGGTTGCTCATCGACGCGGTCGATCACCAGACCGCTTTTACGGTCTCTGAAACGGGGCTCACCCGCCCGAGCGCCGCCACGGGCGGCGAGCGGTTCGCGCTGCCCCTGCGTCCGGGCGAGACACCTTTTACCTTCAGCGCCGATCGGCCGTTTATGTTCGCCGTGGTCAACACTTACTCCGGCTTCGTGGCGATGCTGGGCACCGTCATCGATCCGACCCAGCCCTGAGCAAAGAATTGCTTAATTGTGGCTAGGCTCGGGACGCCTCCCCTGCACAATGGAATAAACGCGACAGGTGCCTATGTCCGCTGAACGGCAAGCCTGGCTCTCCTGGGCACCCCAACTGGTAGGGGTGCTGATTTTGGGGTTTTTGCTGATCAGTCTCAATCCGGTGCGCTTCGTGGGCAACGGCGAAAACCTGGTGGTCTTCTCCTGGTTCGGCGGCATCCAGAAGGAGCCCTTGCAACCGGGCGGCCATTTGATCTTGCCGGTGGTGAGCGAGACGATTCCCTTTGACGTCAAGACGCAGGCGCTCACCTGGAAGGACGGCGGCGACAGTTACGGGCCGCGCATCGTCGCTCTGACCCGCGACGGCCAGGAAATCGGTGCGGAGGTGACGATGCAGTTCGTGGTGGCCGATCCGCCCAAGGTCTACGAGACCCTGGGGACCGAATATATCGATCGCATCGCCCCGATTGTCCGCTCGGTGATCTCTTCGCAGACCAGCGGCTTCTCGGCGCAGGATCTTTATTCCACCAAGCGGCCGGTCCTGCAGGCGCAGATCCGCGAGCGGGTGGCGGGGGATCTGAGCCAGTACGGCATCAACGTGCTCGATCTGTTGCTGCGCGATGTCAATTTCAGCAAAGATTTCGTCGCCGCCATCGAAGCGAAGACCATCTCCGAAAATCAACTGGCCCGCAAGGCCTACGAAATCGACCAGGCCACCCAGGACGCCAAGACGCTGATTTCCGAAGCCCAGGCGGAGGCGGGCCGCCTCGGTGCCAAGGCCGACGCCCTTACCAAAAATCCCGAGTACCTGCGGGTGGTGCAGTCGGGGGTATTGGGCGAGACCCTCGACACGCTGATCAACCGCTAGGGCGCTTATTTTTCGTAGCAGGTGTTCGATGTGACCACGGTAGAAGACAAGCAACTTCCCCTTCGCCTGCTCGCGGGCGGCCTACTCGTGGCGGGTATCGTTGCCGTATTTTTGTTGTTGTTTCATCCGTTTTTGTACGTCACCGAACCGGGTAACGCGACGGTGATGTTCAACACGTTTACCGGCATCGAGAAGGGCCGTATCGAGCGGCCGGGGGCGACTTTCGTGGTGCCTGGGGTCGACGGTCCGATTACCTACAACGTCCGCACGCGGGTCTTCCAGTTCACCAACAGCACCCCGGTCCCTAACCAGGCAGGCAACGCCATCACCATCAACACCGCCGACGGCCAGGCCTTTTCAACCGACGTCTTCGTCGCCCTGCGCCCCAACCAGGCGGTCCTCGACCAGTTGCACGCGAATGTCGGCACCCGCTATATGGAAAATATCGTCGTGCCGACGGTGCGCTCGAAAGTGCGCGACGTGGCGGCCAACTACACCTCCGGCGATTTTTACAACAAAGCCCGTCGCGCCGAGATGGAGCAGAAGATGACCGCCCTGATCGGCCGGGACATGCCCCAGGGCGTGCTGGAGGGCAAGAAAGTATCACTGTTGTTTATCGAAGATGTCTACCTGGGCACCGCCGAATTTCCAGAGGCCCTCAAAGCGTCGCTTGAGCAAAAACAGGTGGCGTCGATCACTGCCCAAACCGCGGCGGTCAAAGCCCAGATTCAGCAAAAAGAGACCACCCGCAAGCTGATCCTGGCGGACGCCAACCGCAAGGCGATCGAACTGCAGGGCCAGGCGGCGGCCAGAAATGCCAAACTGGCGGATTTGCTCTTTTACGAAAAGCTCAAGGAGCGCATCGACGCCGCCCGCGAAAAAGGCGCCGATATCCCGGTAAAAGTGATCCGCGTCGAGGGGGCCGAAAAGTCAACGGTGTTCTTGAATATCGATCCCCAACGCGCCGCGGCAACTTCCGCTCCGTAAGTTCTGCATTGTTGAAGATAGTTGCAAATGTAAGGGTTATCCAATGGTTGAACTTGAAACTATTACTGTTAAAGGCTTCAAGAGTATTGCTTCTATCGAGCAATTAAAGCTAAAGCCGATCAACGTGATTATCGGCCCGAACGGTTCAGGAAAGTCCAACTTTATTGATGTTTTCACCTTCCTGCATGCGCTCAGAGAAGGGCGTCTTCAAGATTATGTGATTAAGGCTGGCGGGGCTGAGAAAATCCTTCATTACGGTTCTAAAGTGACGGATAAAATTCAAATTGACATTTCCTTTCGGGGCGGTCGGAATCGGTATGAGATTGAACTCCAGCCGACGGTTGCTGATGAGCTGATTGTACAATCTGAGTTTATTTATTCTTCGGATAAATCGGCCTCTGACTCCAAAACCATAAGATCGCTCCTGCCATTTGGGAGAGAGGCCGCAATAAGCGACCCAAAGACTCAAGAAATTGTCACCTATGTTCGCACGAGGCTTGATAGTTGGAGGCTCTATCATTTTCATGATACCGGCTTGACTTCACCCATGAAAAAGACAGCTGATATCAACGATAATCGCTACTTGCGGCCCGATGGTTCAAATCTCGCTGCCTATCTCTACTACTTACGTGAAAAACACGAAACCTCCTACAGCCTTATCCTTCGCACTGTTAAGCTCGTTGCTCCATTTTTCGATGACTTCATACTCGAACCATTAAAATTGAATGATAAAAAGATCCAACTGCAATGGTTGCATAAAGGCTCCGACGCTTACTTTGATGCTGCATCCCTGTCAGACGGTACGCTGCGATTCATTGCACTGGCCACACTTTTCTTGCAGCCTGCAGTCTCTCGCCCTTCGGTCATTTTGGTAGACGAACCTGAACTTGGCCTACATCCCTATGCAATCAATCTTCTTGCATCAATTGTCAAGAAAGCGGCTGTTGAAACGCAAGTTATTCTTTCAACCCAATCGTCTCTTCTTCTAGATCAATTTGAAGCGGAAGACGTACTGGTTGCTGAGCGCGTTGATGGCAGCACACAATTTTCTAGATTGGAGCCGGAAAAACTTGCAGCCATGCTGCAGGACTATAGTCTTGGCCAGCTTTGGGAGAAGAATGAATTTGGTGGACGTCCTAGGAGAGAATGACCGGATGTCCAGACTACTGGTACATGTTGAAGGACAAACGGAGGAAACCTTTGTCAATGAAATACTCGGTCCACATCTTCTCAGTCATGGCTATACCAGTATCAGCGCTCGCCTATTAGGTAATTCTCGTAACCGCCTTCGCCGCGGCGGCATTCGTGCTTGGCAGGCAGTTCGCAAAGATATAATCAATCATCTTCAAGGAGATCCCAATTGTTTGTCAACGACGATGGTTGATTACTACGCACTCCCGCGCACCGGAAATAATGCGTGGCCAGGCTGTGATCAAGCTGCTTTGCTGCCGTTTCCTGAGAACGCAAAGAAAGTTGAATCAGCAATGACTGTCGATGTTTGTAATCAGCTTGGAGATCATTTTGACCCAAAGCGCTTCATACCATACATAATGATGCATGAGTTTGAAGCATTGCTGTTCAGTGACTGCGAGAAGTTTGCACGAGGAATTGAACGTCCCGATTTAGTTCAAAACCTGCAGGAAATTCGCCTGCAGTTTGCTACTCCAGAGGAAATCAATGATTCTCCGCAGACGGCGCCATCACAACGTCTGAAAACACTGATGCCTGGCTACAGCAAGATTCTATTCGGAAAATTAGCCATCTTGGAAATTGGTCTCGATGCCATCCGTGAAGAGTGCCCGCATTTTAAACAATGGCTGGGGCAACTGGAAACTTGCTTGAGATAGACAATCACCTCGATTGCTGATACTGTATTGTCCGCTTGTAAGCACTACGGTTAACATGGGCATGCGTGCCTCCATGTAGTTACAGGAGTTGACACATTCTGAGGAAACAGACCGTTCCAAGCGCTGCCGAGGCCGCTGGGGGCGTTTACCTTATGCAACTCGTCATTGGTGTGGCCCTCACAGCGATTGCGGCTCACCCACCGACAGCAACCGCCGGATCTCATCGCTGACAAAACCGATCGCCATCGGCCGACGCACTCCCGGAAGGACTGCCACATCGTACAACTCTTCGATCATCTCCCCCTCGATGCGCAGCCAGTGCACCGTGTCCCCGCGCCTGAGGTCGATGACCACCAGCCCGCAGCGCGCCCCCACCCCTTCTTTGTTCAAACGCTCCTGCAACTGCAGTCCCGAAAACGCCCGGTCCCGCCGCGGCTTCGAGAGCCCCGCCACCGCGAAATCGCCCCAGAAGGCCAATCCCCGCAGGTACCCCGGACAAAACGCCACCGCCACGAACTTGCCTGCTTTGGTGTCCACATAGCCGAATTCGCCGCTGCCCGAGTTGTGCAACCAGAGCCTTCCCCGGTACCACCGCGGCGAGTGGGGCATCGACAGGCCCGCCACCACCACTTCGCCGCTTGCCACCTCCACTGCGCAACCGCCCGTCCTGCGGTGTTCGCGCCAGCCGTCGCCCACGTCCGTGCGCGAGACCGCCGTCACCCAGCCCGGCTTGCCGTCGTCGCGCATCGCGAGGCCATTGAGGTGGCAGCGGTCCTCGGCGGCCAGGCGGCTGATGAAAGGCGGTTGCCAGAGGGGGGCGAAGCTGTGGGTGGGGCTGACGGTGGCCAGGCAGGAGAAGAGCGTGTTGACGAAGACCGGGCGGCTTGTGGCGTCGACGGCCAGGTCGTGGGCGTCGATGTCGCCTGTGACCCAGCCGACGCGCGGCACGAAGCAGCGGTCGTAGCCCTGGTGGGTCTCGCCCTGCTCCAGGACGTTCTCGAAGCGCCAGATCTGGTAGAGGGTGCCGAGACAGAGGCTTTGGGCGTCGGTCCACAGCCCGAGGCAGCGGTTGAGGGTGCGCTCGAACAGCGACAGTCGGCCGTCGGGCTGGAGACCGATGAGGAAGAGCTTGCCGGCCTGGTAGGTGGTGAAGGCGAGGGCGAGTTGTTGTTCGGCGAGCCAGTTGGGGAACTGGCGGGAGGGGGCGAATTCCAGGCGGGCAGGGGTATCGGGCTGGGTCATGCGGTCCTGATGGCACCGGGAGGGTAGGCGGGGTACCGATGGCAGGATGGTACCGGCCGGGACCGCCCGTCAAGGGTGAAGCTGGGTGGGGAGCGCAGGCGGCGTTGCCCCCCGATCAACCGCAGCTAAGGGGTGTGCCCGGCAGCTTCCAGGTCCGCCAGTTCCACCGGTTGGCCGTTGCGCTTGCCGAACACCACGTAGCTGCGACCGGCATAAGACAGACCGTCCGGGTCGGCACGGGAAGCTCCGACGATGACATCGTCTAGTCCGTCGCCGTCGACGTCCCCCGCCCCGCTGACAGAATAGCCGGAGGAATCGTAGTCATTGCTGCCGTTGATGGCAAAGCCGTCCCGGCCGGTGCCGCTTTCGATTGCCGCCAACTCGACCGGTTGGCCGTTGCGCTTGCCGAACACCACGTAGCCGCGACCGGCATAAGACAGACCGTCCGGGTCGGAAAAAGGAGCCCCGATGATGACATCATCGAGTCCGTCGCCGTCGACGTCCCCCGCTCCGCTGACAGAACGGCCGGAGGAATCGTAGTCATTGCTGCCGTTGATGGCAAAGCCGTCCCGGCCGGTGCCGCTTTCGATTGCCGCCAACTCGACCGGTTGGCCGTTGCGCTTGCCGAACACCACGTAGCCGCGACCGGCATTGTACCGACCGTCCGGGTCGGAAAAAGGAGCCCCGATGATGACATCATCGAGTCCGTCGCCGTTGACGTCCCCCGCTCCGCTGACAGAAAAGCCGGAGAAATCGTAGTCATTCCTGCCGTTGATGGCAAAGCCGTCCCGACTGGTGCCGCTTTCGATTGCCGTCAACTCGACCGGTCGGTTGTCGTGCTTGCCGAACACCACGTAGCTGCGACCGATATTAGAAGACGGTCCGTCCGTGTTGGCACCAGTAGCCCCGACGATGACATCGTCTAGTCCGTCGCCGTTGACGTCCCCCGCCCCGCTGACAGAAAAGCCGGAGCGATCGGTCTCATTGGCGCCGTTGATCACGAAGCCGTGGCGGCCGGTGCCGCTTTCGATGTCTGCCAACTCGACCGGTTGGCCGTTGCGCTTGCCGAACACCACGTAGCTGCGACCAGCAGTAGATCGTCCGTCCGGGTCGGCACCGGAAGCCCCGACGATAAGGTCGTCCAGTCCGTCGCCGTTGACGTCCCCCGCCCCGCTGACAGAAAAGCCGGAGTCATCGAAGACATTGTTGCCGTTGATGGCAAAGCCGTCCCGGCCGGTGCCGCTTTCGATTACCACCAACTCGACCGGTCGGTTGTCGCGCTTGCCGAACACCACGTAGCTGCGACCGATATTAGAAGACAGACCGTCCGTGTTGGCACCAGTAGCCCCGACGATAAGGTCGTCCAGTCCGTCGCCGTTGACGTCCCCCGCCCCGCTGACAGAAAAGCCGGAGCGATCGTACTCGTTGCTGCCGTTGATGGCAAAGCCCGTCCGGCTCGTGCCGCTTTCTATTACCGCCAGTTCGACCGGCTGTCCGTTGCGCTTGCCGAACACCACGTAGCTGCGACCGGCATAAGACAGACCGTCCGTGTTGGCACCAGTAGCCCCGACAATAAGGTCGTCCAGTCCGTCGCCGTTGACGTCCCCCGCCCCGCTGACAGAAAAGCCGGAGTGATCGAAGACATTGCTGCCGTTGAGGACAAAACCCAGGCTCCCGCCCACCCGGGTCTCCACGGCCCCCGGCGGCACCTGCGCCCCCACCGGTGATAGGGCAACTGCCCACCACCACACCCCCAACGACGCGCTCAACCACCCTTGCCAACGGCGCGGCGCACGCGGGCGGGCCGTTCGACCGCCGACCAAGAACGACAGAATCGTTGTTTTCATACTCGTCCTCTCGCTTTCGTTGGAAAGGGACCGCCTCACAGTAGCGGACGCAGGAGGAAAACGCTGTGCCGAACCCGACATTGTCCAGGGCGTGCGGGTTGTCCACCCGAATTCAGCATTCAAGCAGCACCTGACATAGAACAGGGTATCGATACCGCTGCCTACCGGCACGGCGAAGCCGACACATTTCCCCTCCCCCAGTCAAATACTCCCACCAATCGGCAGGCGGTATAGCGGGAGTGGTTTACTCGGCGACTTCCAGTTCGAAGCTTGGAGAGTGAAGGGGCGCCCCCAGTGGCCGTCTTCGTGCTGCTCCGCAAGGCGAAAACCCGCCCGGTCGTAGGGCTGCCGGGCTGCTGCGAGACCCGCGAAGGCCCAAAGGTGCACCCGGCGGTGGCCGCTCGCCCGGCAATACTCGAGGGCAGCGCCCATGGACATCTGCCGGTGGTCGAGCGGGTTGCGTAGGTACCAGCGCACGCACAGCACGATTCAGATCCGCCTGAAAATGTCGCCACTTGATATAGAGAAAGGCGACCAGAAGGTGTGCGCTTCAGCATGTCCGGTCTTTGCAACGGAGCCCCCTCCAGGGCTCAACTGCCGAGCAGGACAAGGCCGAGGGCACTGCCTGCGCTACGCAATTCCTGATCAAGCGTGGCCAACGGCACAGGCTCTCCTGAGTTTAAGGTGAGGCGCAACCTTTCTTGGCAAAGCAAGCGAGCAACCGTAATCGCAGATTCCTGAAATTCGTGAAGCCGTAGCCCTGACGCTTAATTAGCTTAATACGGTTGTTGATCCCCTCCATCACTCCGCTACTTGAACGGCTTAAGAAGTAGTTGCATATCCTCTCGAAGTGCTCCGTTATTGTTTGCACTACCCGCCCATATACCTTCCAAACTTTTAACCCAAACTTTTAACAGCCACACTTCCAATCGCTGCTGACCTTCCTCCAGCGTCCGGCTTGTCTCTTAAATCGAACGGAACTCTTCTTTGTATGCATAGGCTTTGCGCAGCCGCCGGCTGCTCTTCAGGCGTGTTTCTAACTCCTCCTGCTCTTCGATACTTAAATCCACCCCGTTTTTGAGTAGGCAGGCTTGCTCTTTGCACTTTCTAAAGCCGCACTGTTTAGCAATCTTCTTCACCGCCTCGACCACCATCCGCGTCCCATGGAAACGGTCGTAGACGATCACGGCTTTGGGAAATACTTGCTGCACCACTTTTGTGAAGCCGCCCCACATATCAATGCTGACCTCCCTCACTGCTTGACGAACCTTAAAAGGCTGCTGTGACAAGCTTTCAATAATTCCTTTTTGTTTATGACTGTCCACAACTTCCAGCAGTTCTCCAGTCTCGATGTCGCTGACTACCGTCTTGAAATCATGGCCACGACGCATACTAAACTCATCGATGCTGATGCGCTTTACTTCGCCCCAGTCTTTTTTTTGACTCGACTGCCACATGCTCAAATATTCCCCGCACTGCCTCCGGGCTGATTCCTTCTTCGCGGGCAATTTGTTCGAGGCTGGAGTGCTGAACACGCTCGTAAACATCTTCTTCAAAACGGCGGGTGTGTCGCCGACGCCAATCCAGAAACTCGAGTTTCTCGGTACAGTAGCGTTGACAAGCTTTGCAATAGAACTGCCGCCGAGGAATCCTTAGAAACACAGGCTTCTTGCGCATCATCAAATCTCTGACTTGTAATGGACGTGCCTGATGCTGAATATCAGTGAGTTGTCCGCAGCCCGGGCAGAGAATTTCTTGGGCTAGAGGTTGCAAGTAGAAGAAAATGCCCAGTTCATTAATTGACTGTCGCTCGACATAAACGTTGGGCAGATCGAGTAACTGAGTCAGTTCAATGCTCATAGGACAAATGTGCGCTGCTATACAGCTTACACCATCGACTCAGGAGAGCCACCTGTTTCTTTAACGGCCTCGTCAAAGAGCAGCTTGGCGGCAGCCATAGCTAGAGCAGTGGAGGGTTCCATCAGTCTCCTCATAAGTATGTAGAATCGCCCTCATCTTACATTCCTATGGACGGAGTTATGCATTTTGTGACGGCTTGCCACATGTATCGCAAAGGGTAATATTCGTCCCTTGACAGTCGTAGCAAATCCACGGCGCAGCCCCCACTGTGGCGGCTCTCCTGAATGTTCCAACCACCGGCAGCCTGTCGCGGCTGCCGGAGTTCAACTGCGGTAAGGTCTGGAGACACTCTTGTAACGACTCGCTTTGCGCACCGCCGCCGGGTCAGTCTGGTTCGGGTGCCTGAAGGTTTTTGCTGCGGGATCGAGCAGAGCCTGCTTGGCCACTTTAGGCGTCATCGTCACCCAGGGTGGGCGGTGGCATTGGGGTAAGATCGGTGGTATCCGGAATCTGGTAGACAGTATGGCTTGGTGGAACAAACTCTTCGGCGATCCGCAGGAGCGCAAGGTCAAAAAGTATCAGCCGAGGGTGGCCGAAATGAATGCCCTCGAAGCCGAGGTTGCCGCCTTGAGCGACGACCAACTGCGCGCCAAGACCGCCGTGTTTCAAAAACGCGTTGCCGACCAGCTTCAGGGTGTGGACCTCGACGCGCTTGAGATCCGCGAGCGGCGGCGCCGGATCGACGTGGCCCTCGACGGGGTGATCAGCGAAGCGTTCGCCGTCGTGCGCGAGGCGGCCAAACGGGTCATCGGTCTGCGCCATTACGACGTGCAGCTGATCGGCGGCCTGGTGCTCCACGAAGGTCAGATTGCCGAAATGAAGACCGGCGAAGGCAAGACGCTGGTGGCCACCCTGCCCGCCTACCTCAACGCGCTCACCGGCCGGGGTGTCCATATCGTCACGGTCAACGACTACCTCGCCCGCCGCGACTCGGAGTGGATGGGGCAGGTGCACCGCTTCTTGGGGCTCAGCGTCGGGCTCATCCAGCAAAGTATGACCCCGAGCGAACGCGCCCAAAACTACGCCGCCGACATCACCTACGGCACCAACTCCGAACTGGGCTTCGACTACCTGCGCGACAACATGGCCACCAACGCCGGCGAGTTGGTGCAGCGTTCCTTTAACTACTGCATCATCGACGAAGTCGATTCGATCCTCGTCGATGAGGCGCGCACGCCGCTGATCATCTCGGGGATGGTGGCCAAGCCCGCCGAGAAGTATATGCGTGCCAACGAAGTGGCAACGGCTCTGGAGCGCAACACCCACTACGAAGTGGACGAGAAGCAACGCAACGTTACCCTCACCGACGAGGGGTTCATCGCCGCCGAGCAGATGCTGAGCACCGAAGATCTGTTCAGCCCCCGCGATCCGTGGGCGCACTTTGTCTTCAATGCCGTGAAGGCCAAGGAACTCTTTAACAAGGACGTGCAGTACATCGTCCGCAACGACGAAGTGGTGATCGTCGACGAATTTACCGGCCGCGTCATGCCGGGCAGGCGCTGGTCGGAGGGGCTCCACCAGGCGGTGGAGGCCAAAGAAATGGTGACCATCCAGAACGAGACCCAGACAATGGCCTCGATCACCTATCAGAATTTTTTCTTGCTCTACCCAAAGCTTGCGGGCATGACCGGCACCGCCCTCACCGAAGAGGCCGAGTTCGGCAAGATCTACAGCCTCGAAGTCACGGCCATCCCCACCAACCGCAAAGTTGTCCGCACGGATATGTCCGATCAAGTCTACAAGACCGAAAACGGCAAGTGGCAGTCGGTGGCTGCTGAGATTGCCGAGATGAACAAGAACGGGCGCCCGGTACTGGTGGGCACCACCTCGGTCGAAAAATCCGAAGTGCTCTCGGCCCTGCTCAAAGAAAAGGGTATCGCCCACAACCTGCTCAACGCCAAGCCCGAGAACGTCGAGCGCGAATCGGAAATCGTCGCCCAGGCCGGACGCAAAGGCGGGGTGACAATCGCCACCAATATGGCCGGTCGCGGTACCGACATTTTGCTTGGGGGCAATCCCGAATACATGGCGCGCCTCAAGCTCAAGGAGGTGCTCTTTCCGGCTCTTGTGATCGACGATGAGGATGCCTTCTCGCCGATGATGCGTTTGCTGAACAACGGCAACAGCCGCGGCACCGGTTTTGCGGCGACGAGCAAGAAAAAAGCTCTGCCGAAGGCGGAGATCTTTCCTTGCGAGTTGAGCGAGTCTACCAAACAACAACTCAAAGCGGCCGTCGATTATGCCGTCGCGATGCTGGGGGCCGATTCGCAACCGGCTTTGCAGGTGGAAGAATTGATCGCTGTCGCCTCGGAGAAAGGCCCCACCGACGACCCGGTCATTCAGCACCTGCGCGAGATCTACCGCGCCATCTACAAGGAATATCAGGTCGTCACCGACCGCGAGCACGACGAAGTCGTCAAACTGGGCGGCCTGCACGTGATCGGCACCGAGCGCCACGAAGCGCGGCGGGTGGATAACCAGTTGCGCGGCCGTTCCGGCCGCCAGGGTGACCCCGGTTCGACGCGCTTTTTCCTCTCGCTGGGCGACAACCTCCTGCGCATCTTTGGCGGGGAGCGGGTGGCGGGTCTGATGGAAGCATTTAAAGTCGAAGAGGACATGCCCATCGAATCGGGCCTGCTCACCAAGAGCCTGGAGAACGCCCAGCGCAAGGTGGAAACGTTCTACTACGATCAGCGCAAGCAGGTCTTCGAGTACGACGAGGTCATGAACAACCAGCGCAAGGCGATCTACGCCGAGCGTCGCCGGGCGCTCGAAGGCCAGGACCTGAGCGCCGTCGTGCGCGAATACATCGATCAGACCGTCGATGAGATCGTCCGCGCCCACGTCAATGCCGAACGTCCCCCCGAAGAGTGGGAGCTGCCTGCTCTCATCCAGGACCTGCAGCAACTCATTCCGCTGCTCGAAAACCAGCTCGACGCGGTCAAGCTGGGTGAATTCTCGGCGGTCGAACTGGAGGAAGATCTCAAAAGCCAGGCCCTGCTCGCCTACGAGACACGTGAAGAATATATCAACGCCATCCAGCCCGATCTGATGCGCGAAGCCGAGCGCTACTTTATCCTCAACCAGATCGACACCCTCTGGCGCGAGCACCTGCAGCAGATGGACAGCCTGCGCGAGATGATTGGTCTCAGGGGCTACGGCCAGAAAGATCCGCTCATCGAGTACAAAAACGAGGGCTACGAGCTGTTTCTGCAGATGCTCGTCGAGGTGCGCCGCAACGTCGTCTTCGCGCTGTACCATTTCCAGCCCCAGTACAACCCGCCCATCGATCCGGACTACGTCGATAGCGAGTACGTCTAGGGGCTACTCCACCTCGAAGACCTCGACGGTGGCGATCGTGTTGATGTCTACTGAGCGGCGCTCCAGATCCGCCTCGTAGTGCAAAAACTCGGTGCCGTCGCGGGTCTCAAGGTCGATTGGCATCACAATAAAGTGCTCGTCGGAACCTTTGAGCACCATTTTGAGCTTGCGCTTGAGGGTAATGGCCGCTTCGAGCACATCGACTTCGCCGCAGCGGTCGAGTTCGCTGTAGACCGGTTCGGGCATACCTTCGATGCGATCGGCGTGCATTTCGTCGCTCATAGCTTATCCGTAGAATGCTTGTGGACGCTTCATTGTAAAAACCCCATCCTCCGGCTCCTTCCTCCTGAAGGTGCAAAATTCAGGACAGCGGAAAATCTTCATCGTCAAGAACGAAATACCCTTCCATCAATTGCACGACCTGCCCCGGTTCGAGCGATTCGAAAACCGACCCGGCCGTATACCCGGCCTTGCGGTACTGGGCCAGGGTTGCAAGCGGACCGGCGGCGGCGTCAAAGCTCAAGGTGCCAATCGCATCGCCGGGATTGTTGTAAAGTTCAGTGGCTTTCCAAAAAATTGCGGTCGTTTGCTCGCGGCCGATGATCTGTAAATCGTCCACGTCCAGTCTTTGCATCGGAATCGCGGGTGTCGTCGGGTCGGGCTCAGTTTAACAGAGCCGCATCCGCAATCAATGCCCTGCTGCGAGTCGGGAGCAGCAATCGGGTTGCCTCTCTCCGCGGCAGTTGGTGTACGGGTCTGGCGGCCGGTTCGGATGGCATCGATCGGGGCTTTTATGCTTCTTCTTGCTCGGGTTCCGGCAGGGCGCGCACGGTGATGCGCTGGCCGTCGGGCAATAATTCCAGTTCGAAGCGGTCGACTTCGACGCGCTCGCCCTCTTTGGGGGCGCGTTCCAACGCCGCCTCCATCAGACCGCGCAGGGTGAGGGCGCTGTCGCGCGGCAGTTCGAAGTCGAGGACATTGTTGACCGTGGCGATGCTCGTGCGCGCCAGAAAGATCCCCGAACCGTCCTCAAGTCGCTCGTACTCCGTTTCTTCCTCGGCGTCGTACTCGTCGCGGATTTCGCCCACGATTTCTTCGAGCAAATCTTCGAGGGTGACCACCCCCGCCGTGCCGCCGTACTCGTCCACCACCACCACCAGATGGGTGCGCTGCAACTGCATCTCCCGCAGCAGACCGCCTGCGAGCTTGCTGTCGGGTACGAACTGCACCGGTCGGGCGATTTCGCGCACGGCGAGGGTCGCCTCCTGCTGCGGGTTGAGGGCGAGCAAATCCTTGGCGTGCAAGATGCCGATGATCGTGTCGATGGTCTCGATATAGACCGGCAGACGGGTGTGACCCGACTGGGCGGCAATCGAACGCGCCTCCGGGATGCTGGCGTTTGCCGAAATGCTCACCAGTTGCACGCGCGGCACCATCAGCGTGCGCACCGGCCGGGTGTTGAGCGCCACCGCGCCGTAGATGATCCGCCGCTCCTGCTCGCCCACCGTCCCGGACTCCTCCGCCAGGTCGATGGTGCTTTTGATCTCAGCCAGGGTGATGCCCACCTCCGACGGCAACTTGTTCTGGCCGCTCAGGCGCACGATCAGATCCGTTACCCCGCTCAGCAAGCGCACCAGCGGCGAGCTGACCCGAGCCAACCAGTCGATCGGGTAGGCGACGGCGAGGGCCACCGCCTCCGCCGACCCCAAGGCGATGCGCTTGGGGACAAGCTCGCCCAAAATCAAGCTCAGCAGTGAAACCGCCGCCGTCACCACAAAAAACGCCAGCTGCTCGCCCCAGGGACCGACCCGTGGCACCAGCAGTGCGGCGAGGGGTGCAGACAGCTGCACCGCGGCGGTCGCGGAGGTGAAAAAACTCGCAAAAGTCACCCCGACCTGGATGGTGGCCAAAAAGCGGGTGCTGTCGTCGCTGAGCTTCTCGACCAGGCGGGCGCGGCGGTTGCCCGCGTCGATGAGCACCTGCAGCCGTGCCCGGTTGATCGACACCAGGGCGATCTCCGCCGCAGCAAAAAAGGCGTTGGCTGCAATGAGTAAAAAAACCAGGCCGAGCTGTACTGCCAGCGAGTCCATCAAAAGGCAACGAAGTGGGGCCTGTTCTGATCATAGGCGCTTAGCGCAGCGGTCGCGGAGCGGGTGAATTTACTCGGCGGTCTTTTGCAGCAGCACCGGGCAGTTCGCGTTGGTGCGCACGTAATCGGAGACCGAGTTGCCCAGCAGCCGGTCGAGGTCGGGCAGGTTCTTGGCGATGGTCGGACGGCGGTCCTGGCAGCCCAGCACCAGCAAGTCGGCGCCGTTTTCTTCGGCCAGACGGCAAATTTCGGCTCCGGGGCTGCCGACGCCGTAGATCGAACGGCAGGAGACCCCCTGCTGGCGGGCGACCCCGGCGGCGGTGGCCAGCAACAAACTTTCTTCTTCAGGTTGGACGAGCTTGCCCGTCTCGCGCGGATCGAGCGGCCGGGTGCGCACGCGGATGAGCAACAATTCGCCGCCATCCACCTGGCGCACCAGCTCGATGGCAGTCTGCAGGGCGTACTTGGAGGCCATCGTGTCGCTAATGGCTACAGCGACGCGGTTGATCCGGTTGGCGTAGTAGCCGTCGCGCAACAGCAGCATCGGACAGGAAGCCCGCTGGAAGACGTACTGGCTCACCGAGTTTTTGAGAATGGCCACCAGACTATTGAGACCGCGCGAACCCATCAACAGCAGCGAAGCGTCCACTTCCTCGGCCACCAGGCAGACCACGTCCTTCGGGTCGCCCGTGCGCAAGATCGTGCGCATTTCGTACTCGGAACCCAGGGCCAGCTCAGCCACCGCCTTCTCGAGCAACTGCCGACCCCGGGCCAGATCGTCGCCGTGCTTCTGGGCGGACGGGGTGTTCTTCGCCACGTGCAGTGCGGTGATCCGCGCCCCGCGGCTGCCGGGAAGCTCCAATAGCGCCTTGAGCATCTGCACCGGCGCCGGGGACTCTTCGATCGCAAGCAAGATGTTTTTTAGCAGCGGCATGGCGTGCTCTGGGATACACATTCAGCAGTGTAGCAGGCTTGTTTGCACGCGCCACCGGGCGCCAAAGACATGGCACCTTTTCTTGAGAATGCACCGACTCGGGGGATACCTCTAGAGGCCCAGGCTCTCCCCAGGCATCAGGCGGCAGCCGTTGGCGTAGTCCCAGGCCGGTTGCTCCTTGCCGCCGGCCGGCTGCACCCTGGTGAGTAAGAGTGCGCCATCGCCCGTCACGACCTCGAATCCCTTAGATTTGATGACATGAATGATTGCGGAAGGCTGAAATTGTTCTGAACCAGTGCTTGTCAATTCAGCGGCGAGCAGCCGCAGGCGGCTGCCGCGGTGGAATGTATGGGTGTAAGGATAGAACGCCCGGATCTGGTTGCGGATCTGGCGGGCGGACTGGCCCCAATCGACGAGGTACTGGCCTTTGTCGATGAGAGGAGCATAGGAACTCAGGCTGTCGTCCTGGGGTTCGGGGGTGATGCGGTCGAATTCGCGCAGCGTCTCCAGCAGCAGCCCGGCGCCGAGGTGGGCCAGTTGGGCGAGCAGTTGTTCGCCAGTGATGTCCTCGTCGATGGGTACGGCGATTTTTTTGAGCATCGGACCGGTGTCGAGGCCCGCCTCCATGAGCATGGTGGTGATGCCGGTCTCGGGTTCGCCGTGGTAGATGGCCCACTGCACGGGGGCGGCCCCCCGGTACTTGGGAAGCAGCGATCCGTGCACGTTGATGCAACCGCGCCCGGGCATATCGAGTACGCGCTGCGGCAGGATCTGGCCGTAGGCGGCCACCACAAAAAAGTCGGCCTGGAGCGCTTCGAGGTGGGCCAGGACCTCAAGGTCTTTGCGCAGACGGTCGGGTTGAAATACCGGGATGCCCCGGCTCTGGGCAATCGCTTTGACCGGCGGGGGGGTGAGCCTGTTGCCGCGGCCCTGGGGGCGGTCGGGTTGGCTGACGGCGGCGACCACCTCGATCTCGCGGGCGGCGAGGAGCGCTTCGAGAGTCGGAACGGCAAATTCGGCGGTGCCGAAGTAGACGACGCGCATAGAACGGCCCGGCAGCAACGCCTTCCAGTATCGCCCCGGCGGGAGCCGCCCTGGCGGGGCGCGGCGCTTATCCGATAGACTAGGTTGGCCAACTACACTGCACACCCTGAAATTCGGGTGCGCCTTCGGGCGTGTCTTCGGGGTGGAAGTTCAACCCGATTGGAGAACAATATGAGCGTTGTCTCGCTGCCGCAAATGCTGGAAGCCGGTGTCCATTTTGGACACCAAACCCGCCGCTGGAATCCCAAGATGCGGCGCTATATCTTCACCGACCGCAACGGCATTCACATCATCGATCTCACCCAGACCGCCCACCTGCTCGACGAGGCCTACAGCTATCTGCGCGAAGCTTCGGACCAGGGCAAGAAAATCCTCTTCGTGGGCACCAAGCGCCAGGCGGCTCCCGTCATCGCCCAGGAGGCCAAGCGCTGCGGTATGTTCTGGGTCAACCAGCGCTGGTTGGGCGGCATGCTCACCAACTGGGATACGATCCGCACCTCGGTCGACCAGCTCAAAGAACTCGAAACTATGGAGGCCAACGGCACCCTTGATCTGCTGCCCAAAAAAGAAGCGTCGGTGACGCGCAAGAAACTGGAGCGGCTCACCAAGTACCTGGGCGGCCTCAAAAATATGCGCCGCAAGCCTGATATTCTGCTGGTGGTCGATCAGCGCCGCGAGCAGAACGCCGTCATGGAAGCGCGCCGGCTCAACATCCCGATCGTCTCGCTTCTCGATACCAATTGCGACCCGGATCTGACCGACGTGGGCATCCCGGCCAACGACGACGCCATTCGTTCGATCCGGCTCATCGTGGGCAAGTTGGCGGATGCCATCTACGAAGGTCGCCACGGGCAGCTCGAAGATTTCTCCGAGGAGGAGCCGGTGCCG
Source organism: Gloeobacter violaceus PCC 7421 (assembly GCF_000011385.1). Lineage (NCBI taxonomy): Bacteria > Bacillati > Cyanobacteriota > Cyanophyceae > Gloeobacterales > Gloeobacteraceae > Gloeobacter > Gloeobacter violaceus. The sequence goes on along the minus strand of NC_005125.1, from coordinate 1,948,540 downwards.
GCCGCCGCCCCTGTGGCGGCGGTGGCGGTGGCGGTGGCCGCTCCCGCCGAGGCGGAATCGGAAGATAAAGGCGAAGTGCTCTACTCGTTCGACGACGAAGAAGAATAACTGGCGAGGCAAACACCATGGCTGAAATCACATCCCAAATGGTCATGCAACTGCGCGAGAAGACCCAGGTCGGCGTACTAGACTGCAAAAAGGCGCTGGCTGAAGCCGAAGGCGATCTCGAAAAAGCGATCGAGCTGTTGCGCAAGAAGGGCATCATGAAGGCCGGCAAGGTCAAGGACAAAGTCGCCACCGAGGGACTGGTCGGTTCCTACATCCATACCGGCGGTCGTATCGGCGTGCTGGTGGAGGTCAACTGCCAGACCGACTTCGTCGCCAAGGGCGAGGAGTTCCAGCAGCTGGTGCGCGACATCGCCATGCAGATCGCGGCAAGCCCGAATGTCGAGTTCGTCTCGGTCGACGATGTCGATCAAGAAGTCAAAGACCGCGAACTGGCCATCGAGGTGCAGCGCGAAGACTTGCTCAGCAAGCCCGAAAAGATCCGCGCCCAGATTGCCCAGGGCCGGGTCGACAAGCTCTTCAAAGAGCGGGCGCTGTTGGAGCAGCCTTTTATCAAGGACCAGTCGATCAGCGTCGGCGAACTGATCACCCAGAAGATCGCCAAGATTGGCGAAAATATCAAGGTGCGCCGCTTCGCGCGCTTTGTACTGGGCGAGGGCCTCGAAAAAGAAGAGAAGAACTTCGCTGAGGAAGTGGCTGCCCAGACCGGCAGCGTCTGATCCGGCTTCAATTTTCAACAAGCCCGAGGCGAAAGCTGCGGGCTTTTTTATTGGCCCGGCTGATTTTTGATCAAGATTTCGACGCGGCGGTTTTTCTGGCGGCCTGCCGGGTCGTCGGAGCCGTCGGGTTTGGTGTTGGGGGCGACGGGCTTACCCTCGCCCAGGCCGCGGGCTGTGAGGCGACCCGTCGTGACGCTGAAATTGTTCGCCAGATAGGAGCGCACCGCTTCGGCCCGCCGCTCGGAGAGGCTCCGGTTGTAGCCGTCGGCGCCCTTGCTGTCGGTGTGGCCCGAGATCTCGATAGGGGCATTTTTGTAGAAATTGATCACCTGGGCCATCTTCTGGAGGGCTACCTGAGCGCTCGGGCGCAAATCGGCCTTGTCGAAATCAAAGAGAATATCCTCCGGCAGGGTGACCACGATTCCCGAGGCGGTGCGTTGGGCGTTGAAGTCGGAGAGGATCTGGTTGACCACCTGCGTTTCGGAGGCCGCGATCTGGGTGCTGCGGGTGGCGGAACCACCGGCACTGTCCGCGGCGGTCTCAGAGCCGGTGGGGGACATGAGGGCCACTTCGCTCGGGTCGAGGGCGACCAACGAACGACCGATGGGCTGGGTGGAGACGGCGGGCTCCCCTGAGCGCGAGGCGGTGGTTGGAGCGGGATTGTTGCCGCAAGCCACCAACAGCAGTACCAGGGCCGGGAGCGTTGCTCGAAGCACAAAGACAGTCCGCATGTTTATGACCCTCCCACGGGAATGCCCGAGATGATCATCTTGGGCCTGTCGGAGCGCTTCCAGTCGCTGCCTAGAACACTGTTGGTGGTGAGGGTGATGTTGCGCGCCCCCGGAGCGATGCGGCCGATGAAGACGAACTGGCCTTTGATCGTAGCGCCGGGGTTGACGGTCACTTTCGGATTGCTGGGGGGCGGGGCCGGGTTGTAGCGGTTGCCCAGATCGTCCTTCACCAGCATGTCGTCTCTGAAGTTGAGCTGAATCTGTTCGTTGTGGCCGTTGGTGACGGTCATCTCCAGGGCAATGTTGTCTTCGTTGTAAGTGACTTTGCTGAGACGCATCACCGAGCCGTTCGGGTGGTTGGTCTGTAAATTGACCTCGATCGTGTTGCCGCCGGCCGGAGGCTGGGGGGGTGTCGGCCCAGCGGGAGCGGCTGCCTGCGGCATGCTCTCGGCGGGAGTAGACGGTGCTGCAGCACTGTCGGGCCCCGGTACAGCGGACGCACCGGATTGCGCAGCGCCGGCCGCCAGCGGGGTGCTTGCCACGGCCTGCGACTGCCCTATGGAAATGCCTCCCACAATCATCTTGGGCTTGGTGGAGCGGCTCCAGTCGTCGCTGCCGTAGACGCTGTTGGTGGTGAGGGTAAGCCGGGAAGCGCCGGGGGCAACGCGCCCTAAGAAGGTGAAGCGGCCCTTGAGCGTCGCGCCTGGGGCGACGTTGAGCGCCTGGTTGTCGGGAGGCGGAGTAGGCAAGTAGGGGTTGCCCAGATCGTCGGTGAGCAGCATGTCCCCGGCCCCACTCAGTTGAATCGGTTCTTTCAGACCATTGGTCACCGCCATGTCGAGCACCACCGCGTCGGGAGCAAAGGTGACGCTGCTCACCCGCAGCACGGTGCCGTTTGGATGGTTGACCTGCAACGAGACCGGCTGGATTTCCGGCAGTTTCGGTGCGCTAAAGGCTACTGGGGCAGGTTTGCTCCCCTCGGCGGGGATAGCGACTTCGCTTGTCTGGGCCGGAGCGATGCCGGCTATCTGCAGCTTCGGATCGCGCGCTTCTTTCCAGTCGGGATTGCCGAAGCGTTCGTTGATGTGCAGCGTCAGCGGTCCCACGTCCTGGGGTACCCGGCCGGCAAAGTGCAGCACGCCCGCCAGCTTCTGCTTGCCTGAGACCAGAAGCTGGGGATTGCTCGCCGGGGGCACCAGATAGTAGCGGTTGGCGCGGCCGTCTTCGAGATAGGGTAAATCGCTGCGCCGGGACAGGGAGATCTCGCGATCGTTGCCGTTGATCGCCTCGAAAGCCACGCGCGTGTCGCGTTCGGTAAAGCGAACGCCTCCCAGCGCCAGGGTCAGGCCGTTGGCGTGGTGTGCGGAGAGTTCCAGGGGGCCTTCGCGGTTAATGGGGGTGGCAAAGTCGATGAGCGTGCCCTGCTTGCCGGGAAGACCCTGAACCATCAGCTGAGGCCGGTTGAAGCGGTTTCCGTACCTGGGGTTGAAGCGCACCGTCAAGTTGTTGCTATTGCGGCTCAGTGGTCCGGCAAAAGGAATTTTGAGCACGGCGGCGGTATGGGGCGGCACTTCCACGTCCTCTTTGGCTGCGAAGTACTGGCTGCCCGCCTCGTCCTGCAGCATCACCGGGTCGGTCGTTTCGGAGAGCTTGACAGGCTCGTTCCTGCCGTTGATCGCAAGCACGCCGAGGGTAACGAGATCGCCCTTGGCCTCGATCGATTGCACGTAAACGCTCGTCCCGTTCGGCTCGACCGCCAGCGGCTGCAACTCGGATCGCTCAGTGCCTCCACAGGCTGCAAGCAACGCCGCAAGCGACGCTGCAAACCCTACAAAGCTGTAGCGGCGAGCACCACACCTGCAGTACCCGCTCTCCCGTCGGTTCATTTCTTCTGCCATCGCCCTGTCCCTGCCTGTCGATGAAGGGTCGGCCACACTCAACTTAGGGATAGCATGCCATGGGTGACGGGCAGCTCATCGCAAATCGCGGGCTATTGATGTCTAGATATATCTGTGTATCGCTGCGTCGTTTCCACTTGACATCTTGATATTAGCCATAAAAGCATTTAGCGTAAATGACATATATCCCAGAATTTCCGCCACTTCCCCTTCACCAGGAACGATGTGTTCTCTTCGTAGCGTTTCCTGACATGAGTTTGCTTGACCTGACAGTAGCGCAAACGGTGTTCTGGGCGGCATCAAGATACATGGAACAACGTGGATTACCAGGATACAGTCGCCATACTATCAGTTTGAATGGCGGGCTGGTGCACAGTGCTGAAGGCGTGGCATTGGCAACGTTGGTACTGGTCGAGTTCGCAGACGTTGCGGTCGATACCGTCATTGTCCCCGGCTCCCCCGATATCGAGCAGGTATTGGACAACTCCATGCAACTGGTGGAATGGCTGCACCAGATATCCGGCAAAGCGCGCCGTATTGCATCCGTATGCAGCGGTGCCTTCCTGCTGGCGCAGGCAGGGCTACTCGACGGCAAGCGTGCCGCCACGCACTGGGCGATGTGCGATCTGCTGAAAAAACATTTTCCCTCGATTGAGATCGAACGCGATGCGATCTTTGTTCAGGAAGATTCGGTCTGGACCTCAGCCGGCGTCAGCGCCGGAATCGATCTCGCACTGGCCCTCGTAGAGGCCGACTGCGGACGTGACATCGCCATGAAGGTTGCACGGGAGCTGGTCGTCTTTTTGAAGCGGCCTGGCGGACAGTCCCAATTCAGCGAACTACTGCAATCGCAAGTACAGGGCAGCGCAGCCTTCGACGGCTTGCATCTCTGGCTCGCCGACCATATCGGCAACGAGAATTTAACGGTAGACCTTTTGGCCGAAAGAGTCGGTATGAGCCCGCGCAATTTCGCGCGCGTCTACAAACAAAGAACTGGCCGGACACCGGCAAAGGCAGTCGAAATTTTTCGGCTGGAAGCGGCGCGACGGTTGTTGGAGGATTCAGAGCGCAATGCCGATCAGATCGGCCGCCAGTGCGGCTTTGGCGACGAGGAGAGAATGCGGGTCACTTTTCAGCGCCATCTTGCAATATCGCCGACAGATTATCGCAGGCGATTCTCCAGGTGAAAACATGGTCGAAACGGATGTTCGATCTCAATGCCTTGGGACTCGAGGTTTGAGTAGCAGGCGAACAGAAAACCGGGTTAAGCAGTGGGTACCAGTTTGTCGTGAGAACTTTGCGACGACAAGTATTGATCTCGGCTGAAACCCAATGAAATCAAGGCTTGCCATGTTGCATATGACTGTTGCAAAATGCAGCCATGAAAATCGGGTATGCGCGGGTATCGTCAGAGCAAGAATATCTTGCATGTCATGCCCGTTTTGTGATAGTGATTAACAATGATTAGGAGTTAATCACATGACTACGCCAGAAACCCGCGTCATGACTGCACACGTTCCGATTCTTTTAGCCGATCAGGTCGATCTGCTCGCAGCACGTCTTGAGCGTTCGCGGGGCTGGATTGTAAAGCAAGCCCTGTCTGCGTTTGTTGAACAGGAAGAGCATCGCTACCGCCTGACCCTGGAAGGCTTAGCCGACGTTGATGCCGGGCGCACCATTGACCATATCACCGTTGAAGCATGGGCAGCCAGTCTTGATGGCGATATGCCTTTACCCCCGCCAGCATGCAGGTAACGTGGACAAGCAAGTCCCTTGAGGACTTGGCACGACTTCATGCCTTTCTGAGACCGGTTAATTCACAAGCCGCCGCCGCTGTGGTCAGAAACCTGACCGCAGGGGCCAAGCGGCTTGAACGATTTCCGCAACTCGGTACAGCTTTGCCGGAATTTGCCCCGCGTGATGTCCGACGACTGATCATTGTGGACTATGAAATGCGCTATGAGTTGAAGGACGATGCTGTATTTATCTTGCGTTTATGGCATGCCCGCGAAGATCGGTAATGGTTTCATGAGCCCATGAAAATCGGGTATGCGTGGGTATCTACGGACGACCTGAAACAGCGCGGGGTAAAGTTTCAATTCCTCATCGAGGCTATTGACACGACAACGCTGACCGGGCGGGCTATGTGGCAGACTCGGGGTTTGAGTCGCAGGCGAACAGAAAACCGGGTTAAGCAGTGGGTACCAGTTTGTCGTGAGAACTTTGCGACGACAAGTATTGATCTTAACCAGAATGAGAAATACTGGTGTGAGCACTGCTCTTGAACCTGCCCCTCACACTACCGGTTATTTTCTGTGAGCAGCATTTCTAAGAAATTCTCGTGGCAAGCCTTTCAGCCCTAACCCGGTTTACTGTTCCGTTGCTACGTGGACCCCGGAAGCGCTCTCCGGCAACCGGCCTTGTGGGTTACGCCAGATCGAACAGCAGAACTTCGGACGGTTCGACCCCTACCAGTTCGACAAGCGACTCGTCGGTTACCGCCGCGCCGTCGCCCGCTGTCAGGGTTTTGCCGTTCAGGGTGATTGCACCGCGTGCCACCTGCACCCAGGCCTGGCGGCCCGGGGCAAGGGTGTGCTCCGCCCGCTCACCCGCGCCCAACAAACCGGCATAGAGCACCATGTCCTGGTGGACTGCCAGCGCCCCTTCGCGGCCGTCGCCCGCCACCACCGGCACCAACCGGCCTTGCTTACTGGCCGCGTCGAAGTGGCTTTGCTCGTAGCCGGGGATCACTCCCCGCTCGGACGGCAGGATCCAGATCTGCAGAAAATGGACCGGCTCACCCTTGCTGTGGTTGAACTCGCTGTGGGCCACTCCGGTACCGGCACTCATGCGCTGCACGTCGCCGGGACGCATCACCGAGCCGTTGCCCAGGCTGTCTTTGTGCTCCAGGGCGCCTTCGAGCACGTAGGTGATAATCTCCATGTCGCGGTGGGAATGGGTGCCAAAGCCTTGTCCGGGGGCCACCCGGTCCTCGTTGATCACCCGCAGGGACCGAAAACCCATGTGCTGGGGGTCGTAGTAGTCGGCAAAAGAAAAAGTGTGGCGGCTGTCCAACCAGCCGTGCTCGGCACGGCCGCGCTTCTCGCTCGCTCGCAATGTGATCATGTCTGTCTCCCGGAATGCCGGCAAGGTTACCGGCTTCAATTCGTCCTAGTATAATAATACATCGAATACTTTAATATTAAACTACTTGTCTGCCGGTGTCCCCAGTTGAGCCGTGCCGAGTTTGCGGCACAGGGTGCCGAGGGTCTCTTGCTCGTCGGGGGTGAGGGCGTCCATCGCCGCGACCACCCCCTGGACGTGGGGCTTGAGCAGCCGCTCGACCAGTTCCCGCCCGGCCTCGGTGAGGTGCACCGTGATATAGCGGCGGTCGGTGACGGAGCGGACCCGTTCTACCAGTCCCCGCTTTTCAAGGTTGTCGATCACCAGGGTCATATTGCCGCCGCTTTTGAGCAATTTCCCCGCCAGAGCACTCTGACAGAGCGGCCCCAGGTGCAACAGCGCTTCGAGGACGCCAAACTGGCTGACGGTGAGGTTGGCACCGGCAAGATGCGCGTGGATGCGGCCACTCACCGCATCGCTGGCCCGCGTCAGTTTGATATAGGCGTCCAGTGCCCGGACCTCCGCCGGGGTGCCCCGATACTTCGTTCCCATGGTCTTTGTTGATCAAACTGTTTGATGTTAATGCATCTAGCCGCTGTTTCCCTTCCGTCGGCGGAGAGATAGGCACCGGCGGAGCGGACATTTAGTCTGGAGAGTACCGATGGCGAGAGGGCGATGGCAATCGAGACAATGGTGACTCCCGGGGGGGTGCGGGCGGTGATGGAGGGTCTGGCGGCCACCTACCGCGGCCGGGGCTCGGTGGAATTGGGCGAGCCTTACCGGGTGTTGGTCTCGACGGTGATTTCCCAGCGCACCCGCGAAGAGCAGACCACAGCGGTCTCGCAGCGCGTCTTCGCGCGCTATCCGGACATGGCTTCACTGGCTGCGGCCGATGAAAAAGAATTGCTCGTGCTGCTTGCCGGCAGCGAGTACCGGGAGGCCAAAGGGCCGCGCCTGATTGCCATGGCGACAATCCTGCTTGAAAAGTACGGCGGCCGGGTTCCTGACGATATCGACGCACTGCTTGCTCTACCGGGCATTGGTCGCAAGACGGCCAACTGTGTGCTCATCTATGCCTTCAACCGCGAGGCCATCTGCGTCGATACCCACATGCACAAAATCGCCAATCGACTGGGCTGGGTGACAACGAAGACCCCCGAGCAGACCGAAAAAGCGCTCGAAGTCGTGATGCCGCGCGATCTGTGGGCCGGGAGCAACCGACTGTTTTTGCAGCACGGCCGGGCAATCTGCCTGAGCGGCGCTCCGCCCCTGTGCAGCCGCTGCCCGGTTCGCCCCTGGTGCGCCTACGGCCAGGAGCCGACGGCCCGCAAACGCTGAAGCCGGCCGATGTCCGTAAGTCGCGGCGAAGACACCGGGCGGCTGCCAGGAGAACCCCGCAGCCGCCCGGTGCATCATCGCAGGTCGTAAGTTACTTTTTGGTGCCGGCCTTTTTGGTGCTGGTTTTGTCTTCTTCGTCGGCTTTGGCGTCGGCTTTCTTACCGCCATCGCGGTCGGATTTTCCGGCTTTGCCGCCGTCCTCGATGTCTTCCTTGGCCGCCTTGTCCATCAGTTGGCTGAGCTCTTCGAGCTTGTCGCCAAGGCCGGATTCAGCGCCCTTGGCCACCTTTTTGACGCCTTTACTCAGTTTGCCAAGGAGTTTGCCGACCGATTTGCCATCGACCTGTTCTTCCTTGAGCAAGCCTTCGAGCTTCTCCAGCTCTCCTGCAATCTCTTCAAACTCGGGACCGGCTTCAAGCAGATCCTTGCGCCAGGCCTCGATGTTGCGAACCGCCTTGCCCACGGCAAAAGTGGCGATGTTTTCGCGAAAAGCATTTAGCGTTGTGTCCAATTTATCCGACATTGAAAGTGCTCCTACGCAAGCGCGTTTGTGAAGGGTTCGAGCCCGCCTTTGGACGGATTTGCCGTCAAGGTCGGCGCAAGCTCCAAGGGCTGAAATTTAGGCCTTTGGAGTTCAAGCATCCATTGTTGCGAGCGGACGCTCATACCGAGTCGGCCCCCGGAAGGAGTTTTCCTCTGTCGCTGTAGGGAAATGCGCCGCCTGAAGGCACGCAAATCACCAGCCGGGTAGGCGCCGCGCAAAAAGGTGACAATCGTAGCGGGGCGATCCAATCTGATAGAGGGGCGGCTTCGTATCCCAGTCAGATGATTTTTAAAGGATTTTGCCACACCATGCCACTACGCCGTTTAGCCTTCGTCCGCTTCCTGGGCCGCGCTTTGCCGATTGTGGCATTGAGCGCCGGAACGCTCGCTTGCAGCGCTTCCTCCGCGACCACTCCCGATCCGGCCACGGATGCGGCCTTGACCAGTGCCGTCGGCCCCCAGACTGCGGTGTTTGCCGGGGGATGCTTTTGGGGGGTCGAGGCGGTCTTCGAGCACCTCAAAGGCGTCGAAGATGCGGTCTCCGGCTACGCCGGAGGTGACGCCTCCACCGCCAAATACGCAGCGGTGGGCTCCGGCCGGTCGGGCCACGCCGAAGCGGTGCGCATCACCTACGACCCGTCCAAAATCACCTACGGTCAATTGTTGAAGGTGTTCTTTCAGGTGGCCCACGACCCGACCCAGCTCAACCGACAGGGACCGGACCAGGGTACCCAGTACCGCTCGGCCATCTTTTTTACCGATGGCGAACAGCAGCGCATTGCTCAAACGTACATCGAACAGCTCGACAAAGCGCGCGTTTTCCCGCAACCGATTGTCACCCAACTGGCGCCCCTGCAGAAGTTCTATCTAGCCGAGCCCTATCACCAGGACTTCGTCAAGCTCAACCCTGCCCATCCCTACGTGGTCTTCCACGATCTGCCCAAGCTCGCCCAACTGCGCAAACAATTTTCCAATCTGTACCAAGACCAAAGCTGAAGCCCAGGGCTCAATCGAGATGGCGCAGCACCCGGCACGGATTGCCGGCGGCGATGACGTTGGCGGGGATACTTTTGACTACGACGCTGCCCGCGCCGATGGTGGTGTTCTGGCCGATCGTCACCCCCGGACAGACGATTGCCTTGCCCCCGAGCCAGACGTTGTCGCCAATGGTTACCGGGGCGGCCAATTCAAGGCCCGACCGGCGCAGGGCAGGCTCGGTGGGGTGCGTGGCGGTGTAGATATGCACCCCAGGAGCGCACAGCACATTGGTGCCGATAGTGACCGGGGCGCAGTCGAGGATAACGCAGCCGGTATTCAGGTAGAATCCTTCCCCGGCATAGATCTGACTGCCGTAGTCGCAGAAAAAGGGCGGCTCGATTTCCACCATCGTTCCGACGGCGCCCAACAGCTCGCGCAGCAATTGTTGCCGCCGCTCCCCTGGTCCGGGTTCGGTGGCGTTGTAGAGGGCGAGCAGTCCGCGCGCGCTCACCCGCAGGGCCACCAGTTCGGGATCGCTCGCACGATAGAGTTCACCGGCGAGCATCTTTTCTTTTTCGCTTCGCGCCATCGGCTCCCCAGTGTGCTGCTCGATTCATCTTGAAGCGGTAAAAGCCCGCAACCATCGGTAAGCCGCCGTTCCGACCACCGCCGCCCAAAAGGGGGTCAGTGCCGAGAGCCCCGCGGCTCCGCCCCAAAGGGCAGTTTCGATTCCAACCGACAGCGCCAAAGCCTGGGCAGCCTGGACCCGGATCGGCACGAGCGCTTCGCCGTCCTCGTCGCCGACGCTTACCAGCCGTCCCGACCCAATGCCCACCGGCAGAAACACCGCCGCCAGTCCGACCGCCAGTGCCCCGGCCGCGAAGGAGACCCCTGCGGCCGGGGCGGCTTCTCCCCAGGCCAGCACGACCAGCGTGAGCACAACACCCAGGCCCGCAAAGACAACCTGGGGCCGATTAGCCGGCGGCAACCGGCTGTCGAGCCAGAGCGCCACCGCCGTCAGTGCTGCGTAGGCCCAATTTCCCTGAAACGCCAGCCAGCCTCCCAAAGCCAACACCGCCAGCGAATCGCTCCATTTCACAGATAGCCCGGTGGTCCGGTTTACCACCCGCACCACCAGCATCAGCCAGAGCAATATCCCCAGATTTGGAAGCCCCCAGATGCCTGTGCCCACGATCGCAAGCCCCGCCGCCACAAATGCGGACAGATCCCTATCCGGATCTAACTCCCGGGCGATGGCCCAGGCCAAAAACACTGAAATCCCCGCAGTGAACCCCCAGAGCGCACTCTGCAACCACGGCGCGCCCAGGAACAACTGAATAACGCTTCCCCCCACTGCGGTGATGCCTGCGATCAAGGCGATGGTCCGGTTGGTCGGGTAGGAGGGGTCCACCGGGCGGCCAATGGCGGTGAGATCGCTGAGCTTCATGAAGAGACTCCCGGAGCAGGCATTGCCAACCTAGCCTGTCTTGCGTCCGGGTAGGCGCACAAAACAGGTGCCGACACTGCCGATAGGCTCCAGACGGCCATCTCTACTCCTTTGGGCACATCAAACCAACGCAGGAAGGATGGCAAAAAGTTCCCTGGTATTCTTGCGTTACGGGGTGACGAACACTCGTATCTGTCGCCCAATCGGGCACCGTTGGCGGTGGGAGGCACAACTGGACCGTGAATAGCCAAGATCAACAGCGCGAACCGCAAAACGGCCGTCAAATCCCCGCTAGTCGGGCAGAGGCAAGTTCCTGCCCAGGCGAGGGGGGGGTGGGTTTTCCCGCGAACGAGGACGAACGCCTGGCGGCTTTGCGGCGCTACAAGGTCCTCGATACTCCCCCCGAGCCCGGCTTTGAGCGGATAACGGCCCTCGCGGTTCGGCTTTTCGCGGTGCCAGTCTGTGTCATCTCGTTGGTGGACGAATGCCGTGTCTGGTTTAAGTCCAAGGTCGGCTGGAGCGGCGAACAAGTTCAGCGCGACGAGTCATTGTGCAGCTGGGCGATCTTGCAGAAAGAACTGATGGTGATCCACGACGCCCGGTTCGACGGGCGGTTGGCGTGCAACCCGTGGGTCCAGGCTGAACCCGGCATTCGCTTCTACGCGGGGGCACCACTGACCAGCCCGGACGGTTTCAACCTGGGTACCCTTTGTCTGATCGACACCCAACCGCACGCGACCTTCGACGAACCGCAGCGCCGGACACTCGCAGACCTGGCGGCCATTGTCGTCGACGAACTGGAATTGCGGCTGTCACTGGAGAGTGCCGAGCAGTCGCGATTGGCGGCCGAAGCCGCCAATCGCGCCAAGGACGAGTTTTTGGCCCTGCTCAGTCACGAGTTGCGCACACCGCTCAACCCGATCATCGGCTGGACCCAGATGCTCAAGCGCGGCTCGGTGGCCGCCGACAAGCAGGTGGAGGTGCTCGAGATCATCGAGCGCAACGCCAAGCTGCAAAACCAGCTCATCCAGGACCTGCTCGATGTCGCGCGCATCGAGCAGGGAAAGTTCAGCCACCGGCCCCAGCCGGTGATTCTGAGCGGGGTGGTGCAGGCGGCGGTGGAGGCGGTGCGCACCCTGGCCAAGGACGCCGGGGTGGCCTTGGAAGTCGAAGTGGCCGAGCGGTTGCCGGAGGTGATGGTCGATCCCACCCGCATGCAACAGGTGGTCTGGAACTTGCTTACCAATGCCATCAAGTTCACCCCGTCCGGCGGCTGGGTGCAGCTGCACTTGGTGGAGGCGGCCGACTGCCTGTGCCTGGTGGTATCTGACAGCGGGACAGGCATCTCGCCTGCGTTTATCCCGCATCTGTTCGAGCGCTTTCGCCAGGCGGGAGACGCGGGCACGCGCAGGCAAGGGGGCCTGGGATTGGGCCTGTTTATCGTGCGCTACATCGTCGAACTGCACGGCGGTCGGGTTTGGGCCAAGAGCGATGGGCAAGGCAAGGGGGCAGTTTTTACCGTCGAACTGCCCCTGTGCGAGTGCCGTGCGAATGCTTCCGACTCCGTCTTGGCGGCGGAACCCTGAAGGTGAGCACAGCGAGTCAGTAGCGTGAAACCCGCCTACTGCAACGAGAAAGTGATCGGTACCCGTACCCAGGCGGAGACCACTTCTTCGCCGCGGCGGGCAGGTTCGAAGGTAGTGCGTTTCACCGCTTCCATCGCCGCGTTGTCCAGTTCCACATGGCCAGAGGATTTGGCCACCTGCACCTCGGCTACCGTGCCGTCGGGATTGACAAAAGCTTTGACAATCACCCGCCCTTCCCAGTTGTTCTGCTGGGCAATTTCCGGATAGTCGGGCTGGACGTTGCCCTTCGGCCGGGCGTTGACCAGGGGCGGCGGCGGTGGGGGCGGCGGTGCTTCCACCGCCTCGGTACCGCCGGTGCCACCGTCCACACCCACCGGCGAAGTACTCCCGAAATCTTCGCCCTTTTCGGTACCGTAGCCGGTGCCGCGCGAACCGGACAGCATGTTTTCCGAAACGGTGGTCTCAGATTGAACCGGAGCTTTGCTGCTCAGGATCGGGCGCGAGGCTTTGGCTTTTTGCGGCGCGCTTCGCTTCGCCACCGACTTGGACTTGGGCTTCGTTTGTACCGGCTCGGGCGGCTTGGGCTTCGGCTTGGGGGGAGCGGGCTGCTTAATCTCGGGCGGCTTAGGAGGTGCGGTCTGCACCATCACCATCTTCTGCACGGGCGGCGGCTCGGGAGCTTTGGGCTCCGGCAGGTTCAAGAGCATCACTCCCCCGTGCAACACCGCCGATCCGATTACACTCAGCGCAATAATCCAGCCACTTGCAGTTCCCGAGGAAGTCGGTTCAAACGGCGTAAACGGTTCTGTATTGGAATCCATAGCAAATTCACTGCTAAACAGCCGGACTTTCCCGGAGCGAAGCCGGGTATACCCTATTCCACCAGACTGCTATGTAGAGCTTTTCTCAGATATCTACCCTTGGACAGATATCCTGCAAATTGACAGAAATTTGCTATAAATTTACTAGTTCATATTGGGGGGGCGGCCGGGAGCTGAGTACGGGCGTCCCGGCCGTGAGTCGGTGCCTTACTCCACCGCCCGGTTCGACAGGCGGGTCAGCACGTCGTTGGAGCGCTGGATGAACTGACCCATCGCCGCCGCATCGAAGCTCTTTTGTGACAGCAGCGCCAGATCGTAGACATGTTGGCAAACGAGCGTCACCAGCGCGTCGTCGCGGCCGGTATCCGCCAGCCGCTGGACGTTCTGGATGAGGGGATTGCTGGTGTTGAGCACCAGGGTATGGTCGTCCAAGAACTCCATCGGTTTTTGCTGCACCAGGGCGGTCATCTCCTTGATGCGCCGAAGCGACTCCGGGAGCAACAGCACCGCCGGGGTGGCCTCGCTTTTGAGCGCCTCGGCGCGCACTTTGAGCTTGGCCTGGCCGAGCTGCCGCTGAAATAATTCCACCAGTTGCTCACTGCGGGTCTTGTTGGTGGCCGGGTCCACCAGTTCGGCGGCTTTGTCTTTGCTCAGGACGTTTTCGTCCAGGTCGGAGTCGACCCGGGCGAAGCGCGCCTCGCTGTTGTGCCGCTCCAGGAACGAGACGAAGTGGGTGTCGATGTAGGCATCGAGCAACAGCACTTCGATATCCTGGCTTTTGAGCAGTTCGATGTAAGGCGCTTGGGCACCGGTGTCGCTGGCGTAGTAGACTTTGCCCCCGGTCTTTTCTTTGTTGTGCTCCAGGTAGTCTTTGAGGGTGGTGTAGCTCTCACCCAGGGCCACCGGGAAGATCAAGATGTCCTTGACCTGCTCATAAAATTTGTCGGAGTTCATCACGCCGTACTTGATGAACATGTTGATGTCTTTCCAGCACTGCACATAGCGCTCGTAGTCGTCGCGGTGCAGTTCCTTGAGGCGATCGCCGACTTTTTTGGTGATGTAATCGGCGATGCGGCGCACGGTGCGGTCGTTCTGCAAAAAGGAGCGCGAGACGTTGAGCGGAATGTCGGGGCTGTCGACCGCTCCTTGCAATGGTGTTAGAAACTGGGGAATAATTTCCTCGACGTTGTTGCTCACGAACACCTGATTGCAAAAAAGGCGAATCTGTCCCTTGGTCCAATCGATGTCGGAGCGTAGGCGCGGAAAATAGAGAATGCCCTGCAGGTTGAAGGGATAATCGGTATTGAGGTGGATCCAGAAGAGCGGCTCGTCATCCAGGGGATACAAGTAACTGTAGAATTCCTTGTAATCCTCGTCTTTGAGACTGCTCGGCGATTGGGTCCAAAGCGGCTTTTGGCGGTTGGCCGCCTCACCGTTGAATTTGATGGGTACCGGTAGAAAGTCGCAGTAGTTGCGGATAAGTTGCCGGACCTTGACCTCATCGAGAAACTCTTCGTTCTCGGTGTCGATCAAGAGCCGGACGGTCGTGCCCCGCTCGGTACGCCCGGAAGAGGTGAGTTCGAAGGCGGTAGTGCCGTCGCAACTCCACAGCACCGCCTCGGCGCCACTTTTATAGGAGAGCGTGTCGATCTCGACTTTGCCTGCCACCATGAACGCCGAGTAGAAGCCCAGGCCGAAGTGGCCGATGATCTGCTGCTTGACATCATCGCCCTGGTACTTTTGCAAGAATTCTTCGGCGCTCGAAAAAGCCACCTGGTTGATATACTTTTTGACTTCCTCGGCGGTCATGCCGATGCCGTTGTCGGTCACACTCAGCGTTTTAGCCTCTTTATCGAGGGTGACGTGGATCTCGAATTCCTCGCCGCTATTGTGAAATTCCCCGGAGTAGCCGAGCATCTTAAGCTTGCTGATCGCGTCGGCGGCGTTGGAGATAAGCTCGCGCAGAAAGATGTCTTTGTCGGAGTACAGCCAACGCTTGATGATCGGGAAGATGTTCTCGGTGTGGACGGTGATACTGCCTCTCTCTTGCATCGATGTAACCAGAACGCTCAGTTATCACAATAGCAAGACCGCTCCCACAGCTGTAACCGCTCCCCGCCTCGCTGGTGTGTGGGTTGTACCTTCGCGACAGCCTTCGGGCCTACCCCGGTTTCAGACGGCAAACGACAATCTGCACTCTACTCAAAATCAAACAGACAAATTGGAATAGTTGCCCTAAATTGCTGGACTTAGTATAGTATATCTTATTTGGAAGTTTTTTTACGAGCGCGCCACGACCATTTCTGGCCTATCAAATTCTACACCGTGAACTCTTGCAAAATTGCTGACCGGGGATCGCAAAAAGAAAATCACACCGCCCTACAACGGCTTAAGTCCGAGGAAGCTTGCGAGAGGGTGATCCCAGCTGCGCTGAGAGATTGCTGCGTCAGTCGTTGGTAAATTCCCCTCAGCAAAATCCCCGAGATTGTCGCCTAGGACACGATGACGAAGGAATGTTACAAGTCGTGGCGACATGCCTGGACGCCAGCTACAAATGTCTTGCAACCACCTCCCCGGGATCGCCGGGCAAGGAGATCATTGATGGATGAGAATATGAATACTGCGCCTCCGTCGACGGAGGCGCCGCTTGAAGTTGAGGAAAAACCGGTTGTTGCCGAGAGTGTCGAAGCCACTTCAGAAGATGAGCCCGTTGTCGAGCAAGTGCTCGATCAAGAAGCGACCGCCGAGGAGCCACATCTAGAGGAAACGACAGCAGCCGAGCCGGTGGAAGAGGAAACCATCGTTGCTGAAGAGCTTCTGGAGGAGCCGACTTTAGAGGCACCCACCGCTGTGGAGGAGACGGCCGTCGAAGAGGAGAGCATTTCCGAGCACGCCGCCCCTGAAGAAATGGTTGGGGAGCCTGCCGAGGCGGAAGTCACCGAAGAGGAGGCTGCCGTGGTTGAAGAGCCCGTTGCAGAGGATTCCGAGGTTGCCGCTGCAGAGGCAGTTTCTGAGACCCCGCTGGAAGAGACTACCGAAGAGGAAGCTATCGTCGAGCCGACTGAGGCCGCCGAGGATACTGCTGAAGAACACGTGCCCGGCGAGCAGGCAGTCGAGCAAACGGCCTCCGTCGTGGATGCCGATACCGACGAAACGCGCACGGAGCAGGCCACAGCGTAGCGAAGTCAGTTGAGAGTCGGGTACCGGGGGTGTCGATGCACCGAACAATATTTTGGATCCTTGTCTTTACTGCAACCCATGGTGATGTGCGCCAGATATTTCTCTGTTGAGCCGGTACCTCCATTCCTTGCCTTGCGATCGTGAATCCACGTCTGAAATGCTCCTTACCCGCCGCTCTGCCGGCGGGTTTTTTGCAACAAATCAGGGGAGCTTGCCCATGGAGGGTGAGCAGGTACAGTCCGAGGGGAAAGATTCGTTGCTAGCATATGCGGTGAACAGGATGTTCAGTTTTTTCAATCACCAGACGGTACGGACGATGGCCGAAGCCGATGCGAGAGTGCCCCAGCCGCTGCCTGTCGACTCTCCTGTACCAGCCAAACTCACGCGCGCCCAGAAGCGCGAACAGGTCCGCGCCGCCCGCCGCTCGCCCGTTTGCCTCAACTGCGGCGAACTGACCCCCGGCAACTACTGCATCAACTGCGGGCAACTTAACGAAACGTACCGGGTCTCGACCCGGAAGTTGGTCGCCGATTTCATCAACGACTATTTCACCGTCGATCTTAAATTTCCCAAAAGTGTTCTGCCGCTCTTGTTCAAACCCGGTTTTTTGACCAACGAATACATCGCAGGCCGTAGAGCACGCTACATCGCTCCCCTGCGCATGTATTTGTTTGTGAGCGTTCTTTATTTTGTGATTTTAGGGTTTTTCAGCAACACCCTTTTCGACAACTCAAATGATTTCACAGTGCAGACGGACGCAGGAGCCGACGCTCCTGCAAAGGTTCTGGATAATTCCAAAGCCACTCGGAAGATCGACAACGCGCTCAAACCGCCAAATCCAAAGCTTGATCCCCCCGGCGCCGATCAAAAAGGCGTCAGTGTTCGCATTGGCGACGACGGCAGCCTGCCGCTAGACATCAAGCCCGAGGATATCGAGGTTGATACTGGAAACCCGGACCTCGATCGCTTTCTTGACAGGCAAATTCGTGCCAAAGTCGACGACTACACAGCCCCGGGCGGACAGGAGCGTCTCATTCGCGACATTGAGGACAATTTGCCGATCGCAGTCTTCACCCTTCTGCCTGTGTTCGCTTTTCTGCTGAAGGTCTTCTACTGGCGCAGCGGGCGCTACTACGCCGAGCATCTAATCTTCTCGCTCCACTTCCATGCCTTTATTTTTCTGACGTTGGGCCTGGCCACGCTGGTGAACAGCAATCTGCTGTTACCCTGGACACCCGTTGTCCATCTTCTATATCTGTTCGTCGCGATGATGATGGTATACCAGCAGGGATGGCTGAAGACGTTGATTAAATATTCACTGCTCATAATCGGCTACAGTATCGCCATTATTTTTTCGATCGTGCTGGTGGCTTTGCTCACTTTTGTATTTTGATAGTCTTACGGCATCCCGAAGCGGTAACCCTGCCCGTAGACTGTGTGAATCAGGGCAGTGCCGGCGTCTTTGTCGATTTTGCGACGCAGCAGTTTAACCTGGGCTGCCACCACGTTGCTGTTCGGTTCGGCCCCCGAGTCCCAAACGTGCTCCAGGATCTGCTCATGGGTGAGCAACTGGCCGGGATGGCGCATGAAGTATTCGAGCAACTGATATTCTTTGGCCGACAGATCGATGGGACGACCGGCGCGGCGGACAAGCTTGTTGCTGACATCGAGCACCAGATCACCCAGACGCAACTCGTCGGACTGTCGCTCGGGAGGACGGCGCAACAAGGCCCGCACCCGGGCAAGCAACTCGCGCAGCTCGAAGGGTTTGACCAAATAATCGTCCGCGCCGGCCTCAAAACCGGCGAGTTTGCTGTCGATCGTGTCGCGGGCGGTGAGCATCAACACCGGTACCGAGCGCCCCCCGGCGCGCAGCCGGCGGCACAAATCCAGTCCCGAGTGACCAGGCAGCATCCAATCGAGGATGACCAAATCGAAGCTCTGGCTTGAAAGCAGATCCCAGGCGTGCTCCCCGTCGTAGCTTGTTTCGACCACGTGGCCTTCGCGTTTCAGCATCGCAGCCAGGGGATCGGCCAGTTCCGCTTCGTCCTCGACCAACAGCAGGTGCACTAGAACCCCCTTTGCAGGGCCTCGCCCGCTCCCCGAAACATCAAGGCCGAGAGGATGAAATTGACGATAAAAATCGTCAAAAGGGCCGTCACCACCGACTGGGTGGTGGAGTTGCCCACCCCCCGGGCGCCGCCGGTGGTGGTCAGTCCCCAATTGGTGCCGATGAGGGCGATGAGCACCCCGAAAATGCCCGCCTTGATCAGGCCGCTAATCATGTCCCAGCTCTCCAGCAAGTTGCGGGCCGAATCAAGGTAGAGCGTGGCCGAGATGCCGTAAAGCTGGGTAGTGATGAATAATCCGCCCGCCAATCCCGTGACGTCCGCCACGATGGTGAGTACCGGCAGCATCACCGCGCAGGCAATCACCCGTGGGGTGACCAAATAGTCGATCGGATCGGTGCGCAGCACCTCCAGCGCGTCGATTTGCTCGGTGACGCGCATCGTGCCTACCTCGGCCGCAAAAGCCGAACCCACCCGCCCGGCGATGATCACGGCGGTGAGCACCGGGGCCAGTTCGCGGGTGAGGGCGATGGCAAGCACACCGCCGATGGCGGAGGAAGCACCGAAAGAAATGAATTCACGCGCCACCTGGATCGTGAAGACCATGCCGATCGTGATGGCGGTGATCACGGCCACCAGTACCGATTCGGTGCCGACCACCGAGAGTTGATCGACCGTGTTGCGCCAGTGAATGCGCCCGCGCAGCAGATGAATGAGCACTTGACCCGCCAGCAATCCGGCCGAGATCAGCCTCTGGATCCATTCCATGGGCTAGAGGCTCCCCCAACCGAGCGCCAGACCCGTCACCAGCATCCCAAAGACCAGAAACGGTTGGGAACTCGCCTGATAGCGCACATCGTTGGCCACCGGGTCCGCCAGAAATCGCCGCTGAAAAACGATCTGCGGTACGATTAGCGCCGCCAGAACGGCCGCGTAGACCCAACTTTGCAGATAGAGCAAATAGCCCAGCACGCCGATTTGAAACACATCGATCATCAGCACGCAGATCCAGGCGGCCCGATCGACGCCGAAGATCACCGGCAGCGAGCGCAGGCCCAGTTTGCGGTCGCCCTCGATGCTCTTGAAGTCGTTGACGATGGCGATCCCGAGGCCGGAGAACGAATAGAAGAGTGTGAGCACGACGATCGTTGGACTGAGGGAGCCGAACAGGGCGTGGCCTGCGCACCAGGGCAGAGCGATGTAGCTCGCTCCCAGGGCGTAGTTGCCCAGCCAGCCGTTCTGCTTGAGCTTGAGAGGCGGTGCCGAGTAGATATAGGCCAGAAAAGCGCCGAAAAGCGTCAGCCCCGTGAGCACCCAAGGCGTGTGCCGCGCCCCGAACTCGGCCGCCGCCCACAGATCGAGACCCACCGCCAGGGCCAGCCCCAGTCCCAGCAGACCGAGAATCTGGGCCACCACCTGAGCGATCGCGATCGCTCCTGAGGGGATGGGCCGGTAGGGCTCGTTGATGGCATCGAGTTCGCGGTCGTAATAGTCGTTGAGCGTCTGGGTATAACCGGCCAAAAGCGGTCCGCTCAGCACCATGCAGGCGACGCCGGCCAGCACATAGGTACCGTTCCACTGGAAGTAACCCGCCCAATTGAACATACCTGCGGAGGCGGTGCCGCAGAGCACCCCCCACATCAACGGAATCCAGGTGACGGGCTTCATCAACTGCAACCGGATCTGCCACAGCGGGCGCTGCGCGTTGGTGTCCGCCCCCCGCATCCCCAACAGGCTGCGGGTCTTGCGCGTGTCCTTGGCCTGGGTGTTTTCCATGATCCCGATGCCTTCTGTCTGCTTCATCTTAAGGCAAGTGGCCTCCAGGCTCAGGTTTCGAGCTTGTCGCTATGATAGTGAGGTTGATCAGCAATCACCCCAGGCAAGTATCCGCCATGGCCCGAGCCAAACTGAGCGATCAAGAAAAGCAAGACATTGCGCGGCTTTACCGCGAAACCCACACCTCGACCACCCGGCTTGCCGAGCAATTTGGGGTCAGTGTAAGTACCATCAGCCGCCTGCTCAAAAGCGAGCTGAGCGAGCAGGAATATACGGGCTTAAGCGCCATGCGCCGCGCTGCCCGTGGCCCATCCGAAGCGAGCGCCCCTGCCGAGGTGGTGCAGGAGGAATTGCCCGCCGTGGCGCCGGTCGCCCTGCAGGAGGAACCGTCTGCGCTGCAACCCATCGTTGAGGGCGAACTGGCCGGCGAGGTGGATCTTGAAGCCCTCGCTCCGACGGTTCTTCCGGAGTCGCAGGAGCTGGAGCTCGCCTCTGAGTTGCCGCCCCAGGTCGGCGTCGAGCCCGAACCGACTGCTGCTTCCCAGGCCCCGGAAGCACCCGATCCAGCCTCCATTTTTGAGATTTCAGCCGAGACAGAACCTGTTCCAGCTTCTGAGACTTCTGAGGAGGTGGAACCGACGCCTGCTTTCGAAGCATCTGCTGCTGTGGAATCGGCTCCTGCCGCAGAGCCGCCCCGCCGCCGCCGCCGTAGAGCCGCTGCCGCAGAACCGGAGCCGGAGCCCGAGAGCCCCCCGATTGTAGCCCCGGCGCCAGAACCGCCGGTTGAGGTAGTCCTGCCTGCCATTGCGGAGTTTGAGCCCGTTGCCTCCGAGGCGCCGCCCGCCCCGGCCCGCCCGGAGGGCGAATCGGCGGACCCCCCCCCAGTGCGCAGCCGCATCCTCAAGCGCTCCGATCCAGCTCGGATGTCGACGGGTGAATCTTCTGAAGCTTCTGCCGCGGTACCGTCTCAGTTTGCCGAACTGGAGGCGGAATTTGCCCAGTCCGCGGGGCGCTTCGCGGGCGAAGAATTCGACGAAGAAGACGATTTTGACGAAGAAGAGGATGAAGACGGGTTGCCTTTGGAGCCGGAAACCCTCACTGCCGAATCGTCGCTGCCTATCGAGGTTTTGCCGTTTGCAGAAGCCGAATTTCCGCGCACCTGCTGGGTGGTGGTGGACCGCGCCTCTGAACTGATGACCCGGCCTTTGCGCGATTTCAACATTGGCACCATCCCCGACGGCGAGCGCGAGGAAATAACGCTTCCGATCTTTGAAAACCAGCGGGTGGCGCGGCGCTATTCGAGCCACTACCACCGCCCGCTGCGTCTGCCCGCGCACCTGATTCTCTCGACGCGCCTTTACTTGCTGCGCAAGGGGATCACCCGCCTGCTGGTCGGCAAGCAGGTCTACTCGTTGGTGCAGGGAGAAGAGGCGCCGGCAAACGGGGACGACCACTATCACCCCGACACGGAGGATCTGCTGTGATCCAGACCCAATCGCCGCCCGATGCGCTGCAGATTGCCAATCGCTCCTTCCGCTCGCGGCTGATGACCGGCACCGGCAAATATCGCTCCTTCGAGGTGATGCGCGCCGCCGTCGCCGCTTCTGGAAGCGAAATTGTCACCGTCGCTGTGCGGCGGGTGCAGGAGGGTGTGCCGGGCCACGGCGGCCTCGGCCAGGAACTCAATTGGCAAAAACTCTGGATGCTGCCCAACACCGCCGGGGCGAAGAGCGCCGAAGAAGCGGTGCGCTACGCCCACTTCGGCCGCGAGATGGCGAAGATCCTGGGCCAGGAGGACAACCACTGGGTGAAGCTCGAGGTGATCCCCGAGACCAAGTACCTGCTGCCCGACCCCCTCGGCACCTTGCAGGCGGCGGAGACGCTCATCAAACAGGGCTTCACGGTGCTGCCCTATATCAACGCCGATTTTCACCTGGCCCGGCGGCTCTGGGAGATGGGCTGCGCCACGGTGATGCCTTTGGGTTCTCCCATCGGCTCCGGCCAGGGCCTTCAAAACGCGGCGGCCATTGCGCTCATTATTGCCGAATCGCCGGTGCCGGTGGTGGTGGACGCGGGCATCCGCACACCTTCGGAGGCTTGCCGGGCGATGGAGATGGGAGCGGCGGCGCTGCTGATCAACACCGCCATCGCCCAGGCCGAAGAGCCCATCGCCATGGGCCGTGCGATGGGCCTGGCCACCGAGGCGGGCCGGCTTGCCCATCAGGCGGGGGCCATCCCGGTCAAAACCTACGCCAGCGCCAGTTCGCCGCTTACGGGACTGGTGGGGAGCGCTGTCGGCAGTTGAAGCCCACGGATGCCGTCGGGTCGGGGGGGAACGCTGTGAAAGTCGTCGAAACCGTGGCCAGGCTCGAAGCGTTCCGGCGGGCGCGCGCCCCGGTCGCCGGCGTGGAGATGGGGCTGGTGATGACGATGGGGGCGTTGCACGAAGGCCACCGCAGCTTGATCGCCCGCGCTCGCCGTGAGAACACTGTGCTGGTGGTCAGTATCTTTGTCAATCCCACCCAGTTCGGGTCGAGCGAAGACCTGAGCCGCTACCCGCGGCCCCTGGAAGCCGATCTTGAACTCTGCCGCCACGAAGGGGTGGATCTCGTCTTTGCGCCGCCGGAGTCCGAACTCTACCCGCTGGGTTCCGGCACCAAAGTAGTACCGGATCCGGCCCTCACCGAGGTGATGTGCGGACTCTCGCGCCCAGGCCACTTCAGCGGTGTGGCCACCGTCGTGGCCAAGGTGATGAACTTGGTGCAGCCGGTGCGCGCCTACTTCGGCCAGAAAGACGCCCAGCAGGTGGCGGTGATCAAGTCCGTCTGCTGCGATCTCAATATCGGCGGTCGCATCGTCGTCTGCCCGACCGTGCACGATCCGGATGGCCTTGCCCTGAGTTCCCGCAATGTCTATTTGAGTTCTGCGCAACGGAGCACCGCCCTCGCTTTGCCCCGCGCCCTCGACAAAGCGGCCCATCTGTGGGCAGGGGGCGAGCGGCAGGCGAGCGAACTGGAGCGCGCCGTCCGTTCGGTGCTCGCAAGCGAACCGGGCCTGGAGATCGAATACGTGGCGGCGGTGGATCCCGAGCGGCTCGCTCCCCGTCAGGACAACGCGGGACCGGTGCTGGTGGCGGCGGCGGTGCGGGTCGGATCCACGCGTCTGATCGACAACGTCGTGCTGGGTCAGCACCACGAGCGCCGGCCGATTATCGCCATCGACGGACCCGCCGGAGCGGGCAAATCGACGCTCGCCCGCCGCCTGGCCCAGCGGCTCGGGTTTCTCTATATCGACACGGGGGCGATGTACCGGGCGGTCACCTGGAGGGCCATGCAGGAGCGAATCGATCCCCTCGATGGGGAGCGGCTCAGCGCCCTGACCCGGGCGGTGCGCATCCGGCTTGCCCCCGGCTACCAGAGTGCCTTTCCCACCCGGGTGTGGGTGGATGGCGAAGAAGTGACCCGGGCGGTGCGCGATGAGGCGGTGTCGCTGCACGTGAGCGCCGTGTCTTCCCATCCGGGGGTGCGCAGCGAACTGGTTGCCCAGCAGCGCCGCATCGGCGAAGCGGGGGGGGTCATCCTTGACGGCCGCGACATCGGCACCCACGTCTTTTCCCGGGCGGAACTGAAAATTTATCTGACCGCCTCCGTCGAGGAGCGGGCGCTGCGCCGCGCGGACGACCTGAAGGCCAAAGGTTTGCCGGTACCCGATATCGAAGTGCTCAAAGAGCAGATCCGCAGCCGCGACAACCAGGATATGAGCCGCGCCTACGCCCCCTTGCGCAAGGCAGACGACGCCATCGAGGTCAACACCGACACCTTCACAGTCCAGGACACCCTCGACCGTTTGCTCGCCCTCTACCGCGACAAAGTGGGAGGCAGCGTCTGAATCGGGCGTACCGGCAAGTACCGATTGTCGAATCCGGCGAGCCGCTGGTGGAGTTGCCGCCCGCTCTGCTGCGCTTCGAGCCTCACCCCTACATCGCCCTCGGTGCTCCCTACGGCCGGATTTCGCCGTTTTGTCTGCGATCGGGTGTGGTCGAGCGTTTGCTGGAGGCGCAGCGCATTTTGCAGACAAACGATTCGGACCTGTGGTTGATCATCTTCGATGCCTACCGGCCCATCGCTGTGCAGCAGTTCATGGTCGATTGGACTTTCGCGGATCTGCTGTCCCATTTCGGATTGGACGCGCAAAGGCTGACTGCTCAACAGCGCTCGGAACTTGTCGAGCAAGTGCACCGCTTCTGGGCCGAACCGAGCCTCGATCCGGCCACTCCCCCGCCCCATAGCACCGGAGCTGCGGTGGATCTGACCCTGGCCGATACGTCTGGAAAACCCGTGGCCATGGGTGGAGAAATCGACGAGATTTCCGAGCGCTCTTCTCCTGACCACTACTTTGAAGACCCGACTGAGATCGGGCGGCGATTTCACTACTACCGCGCCAGACTGCGCACGGCCATGGAGGAAGCCGGTTTTCAGCAACATCCTGGGGAGTGGTGGCATTTTTCTTATGGCGATCAGCTCTGGGCTTTTTACCAGCAGCACCCGACAGCAATTTACGGGCAAGCACAGTAAAGATTCAGCAGTGATTGAATAGAGTATCGCCGTGCACTTCTAACCCGGGCAACCCATGAACACCAACGGCCAACCTCCCGATCGAATCGAGCGTGTCGAGCGTGTTCTGGAAGCTTTGGTCCAACAGTTCGGCAACCAGCTCGACCTCCTTGCCGAACTGCGCACCGGTCAAGTGGTGCTCAACCAGCAGCTTACCCAAACGCTGCAGCATTTGGCTGCTACCGGCTCGGTCGTTGAGCAGATGGCCAACATCCTCGGCCAAATCCTGCCGGTCATGCAAAACATGCAACAGCAGATGCTTACCCAACAGGACCAAATGCTCACCCAACAGGACCAGATGCTCACCCAGCAGGGTCAGATCTTCGCCCAGCAAGAACAACTGCAGCGCCATCAAGAACGTATTGAGGATCTCTACAGAGCCCAAGGGCATATTCTGCGCCGATTGTTCGGAGAGGAGCAGGGATCTTGATGGAGAGGCAGCGCGCAGGAATCGCAGGCTTTTCTAAGCCTGCGCTCCGACTGCCTGCAAGCTTATGCGCTCGATAACGCGCAAGGGGCGGCCTTCAACCGTCGTCACGCGCCTGGACAAGGGAAGCGCGCAGTTCCTGGGCGGTGATCGTCCGCCCATGCACACAGGCGATGCGCTCTGGGGTGATCCCCAACTGTGCCAGCCTCTGGGCAAGGCTGATGGTCGCCTCCTGGGCGGGGGGAACGGTGCCCCCCGCATTGACGTTGATGAGATCGGCCTGAAAGAGAATTTTTTCTTTGGGTAGCCAGGCTACGACCATCTCCTGGGCATGGGGGTTGGGACCGATGTCGTAGAATTCGACGATGCGCTTGCCGTCTCGGAATACCCGCTTTTTGCCTTCGATCGTTTCGAGTTTGAGCGGTTGGGGCTTCCTGGCAAACTCATCCGGTGCAATGGTGTAGCGGCCGGCCATCAGCTTTTCGATCGCCCCCCGGTTACCCGGAGTGGTGACGACCGTGGTGCCCTCGGCAATATAGGTCCGCACGCCCCCGGTATGATCGGCGTGGTGGTGGGTAAGCACCAGATATTGGATTGGTTTGCCCGGAACGGTCTTTTTGATCCGCTCGATGACCCTGCTGGTGTGGGCCGAGTAGGGCAGCGGCTCGGGGGCGTCCACCACCAGAACGTACTCCTCGAAAGCGACGAACAGG
The DNA here is from genome assembly GCF_000011385.1 of Gloeobacter violaceus PCC 7421. NCBI lineage: Bacteria > Bacillati > Cyanobacteriota > Cyanophyceae > Gloeobacterales > Gloeobacteraceae > Gloeobacter > Gloeobacter violaceus. The sequence continues at coordinate 1,922,512 of NC_005125.1, read as the reverse complement.
GTGTTGTAGTTGAGGGCCGCGTTTTCGAGAAGATACACGCCATCGCCCAGTTGGGTCAGCTTCTCACCGTCGGGGGTCGGGGCGGGGGCCTTATTGAAATTTGCCGGGATCGCCACCTGGGCGTCGCTCACCGCCTGGCCGAATTGCACCTGGGTGTACTCGGTCGTTTGAATCGGCTCGCCGGCGTTATAGAAGGAACGGCCGGTGGGCACTTTGACGCCTTCTACCTCCCGGTAGCCCGGATAGACGAATTCGGAGCGCGAGTCGCCCACCGCCGGGTCGGTATACAAAAAATCGCTCTTGGTGAGCAAACGGGTCTGAGCATCGAAGTAGAGGGCAAGCTGGCGGCCGTCGTCGCGGGCGTAGGTGATCACCTGCTGTTTTTTGCCCCCAAAGTCGTCTTCTCCGACCCAGCGCAAGGTATCGACGCGGTTACGGGCTTCCCGCAAAAGCAAATGGGGCAATTTGCGCACGATGGCGCGGTTGGCGGCAATTGACGGGTCGGCAATCGCCACCGCCGTTTTGGCCCGCATGTCCAGGTTGTAGCCATTCTGGCCGTCGATGATCGTCCGGTTCCAGACGACAATTCCGGGAAAAGCCGACTTTTGTTCATTGAACAATCGGCCGTCCTTGTAGTCGATAACGGTCACTTCCTCGTAGGCGGTTTTGCTGTAAGGGGGCTCAGGATTCGCGCTCTGGTAGGCGTTCAGGCTGTGGCCCACTTCCTTGAGGGTGATGCGGCGGCTCTTCTCCAGGACCTGCGGCCCGCCCAGCGCTTCGATCCCCGCATCGAGCACCGCCCTTGCCCGCCGCAAAGACTGCTCCGAAGCCGTCGAATTGACCTGCTGCGCCACCGCCGCCACCGCCGCGAGCGAGCCTGCCAGGCCCAAGCCGAACGCGACCCACCTTTTTCCCATAGCCGCCATCCTGTCGATACCCGATTACCAGAACAAGCCCACTGTAAGGTACGCCGCCGGGGCGTTCGTGCAGATTGTGCAAGCAAAGGTGCGTTCAAGCTTGCGGGACTGTCCGAAGAACTTGCAGATGCTTACGAATTCTCACATTCAGTCTCGAAAAGCCTTGACCATTCGCCCATCGTTCGCACACAATCCGTCGAAGTAAAAAAACACTTCCCCCCCCAATCCCCGCTCGCAATTGAGGGCAATGCGCCTGCGCACATCGTCGACGCCGATCTCGACACCGTTGGCCTTGAAGGCGATCCCCGGTGCGATCCGGCCCGTCGCCTCGGGTGGAAAATCCCGTTTGAACCTGTCGATCTCCCGCCGGTACTGGCCGAAGTTTTCGCGGTAGACCTGGGGATGGAGCAGGTCGAACCAACCCCGCCGCGCCCACTCGGCCACATCCTGCAGGTAGTGGTTCAAGCTGAAGGGGTAGACGCTCGGAGCCAGGGAAAGCAGCAATTCCGGCCGAACGGATTTGATCTGTGTGTATAGCCTTCCTAGAAATTCCGTGAGCCTGTCTGCCCGCCATTGCACCCAACCCGGCTCACTCGCCCACCCGGGAGGATCACTGCCGGTGGTCTCGCGAAACAGCTCGACAGTGCGCGGGTCGTAGCCCCCTTCAACCGGCAGGGCAGGCAGGCGGTCGTCCCCCTGGACTCCCACGATGTCGTAGTGCGTCGCCACCTCCAGCATCAGGCTGAGAACGAAATTCTGCACCTCGGGGTCGAGGGCGTTCATCCAGACCAGACCGTTTTTGACCAGCGGCGCTCCGCCGCTCACCCGGGCCGTCCACGCGGGCCGGGTGAGTAAAATATGGCCGCCGTCGGAGCGCGGCGAACTGGCAAAGCCGTACTCGAACCAGGGGATCACCATCCGGATTCCCGCCCGCCCCGCCGCTTCGATCACCTCCGCAAGCGGGTCGCGTTTTGCTTCGGCGTAGAGCGGATCGATCTCGATGCCGAAGAGTTCCAGCATGATCCGACTCGGGTAGAGGGTGAAACCTTTGTTCCAGACCACGGGGAAGACCGCGTTGAAGCCGGTTTGGGCAAGCAGGTCCATCGCCCGGACGATCGCTTCGCGCGAGTGCAGCACGCGGCTACCGACGTTTGTCAGCCAGACTCCCCGGAGACGCTCCATGCTCAAGGGCCAAACTCCCGGCGCAGCAGGGCGAAGATTAGCAGATCGTGGAAGCGGCCTTCTTGGAAATACTGTTCGCGCTGGCAGCCTTCGAGGCGAAAACCGAGCCGGGACAACAGCCGGCTCGAGGCGGCATTGGCGGCGCTGGTGTCGGCTTCGATGCGGTTGAGGGCCATCGATTCAAAACCGAACCGCAAGATTGCCTGCAGCGCCTCCGCCATGATCCCCTTCCCCCAGAATTCCCGCGCCAGATCGAAACCGATCGAAGCGCGGCGGTCCCCTGGGGACCAATAATTGAAACCGGCCATACCGATCACCCGTTCTTGCCCGACGAAAGTGATTCCCCAGCGCAGTTCACTGCCGGTGGCATAGCCGGCGGCGATGTCTTCGATCAAGCCGCGCGCTTGATCCAGGCCCGTGTACGCCCTGCCGATGTTGTAGCGGGTCGCCTCGTAATCGCTGCGGATGGCGAAGATCGCCTGCGCGTCCCTCGGCACCACCTCCCGCAGAAGCAACCGCTCGGTTTTGAGAACAGGAAAGGGACCAAAGTCAAAAGCTGGCATCGCCGGTTTCGGCAGAAGACTGCAACCGATTGTCCCACATTGCCCGATGCCGACACCGCCCCCCGCCGGAGGGCTTAACCCGCCGAGGTCTCGTCCCGCGGTTCTTCATCGACAGGTTCATTGAGGATCTCTTCATCGGCATTCGGCCCGCCGAAGCGCTCCAGCGGTGAATCGACTTCGTCGGGCTCCGCAGCGTTTTCGACCTCGGGGGCTAGATCGCTGGACTGGCCTTCGCCAAGATTGTCGGGTTGCTCGGCTTCACCGGCAACCACGCTCTGCACCAGTTTGCCCTGCTCGGTGAGACCCTCGTCCACCGCCAGGATACCGGCTTCCGGCGTGGGCTCGGCGGTTGCGGCAGGCGCCTCGGCCGGTTGGGCCAGTTCCTGGGCTTGTTCGTAGGCGGAGGTGAGGTCGACTTTGGTGGTGTCCTTCTGGCTTTCCATGGTGTGGCCCTACTCGATTGTCATGAACATCGCACAGCCGGTAGGGCGGACGCTTCCCTCGCAAGTCGGATGCGCAGGTCTGTACCTGTCCTTTGCAGCTGGGAACCTTCAAAGCCACTCGGCACAGGCGTTGGCCAGAATCGCCGCCTGGGTGCGGTCGCGCACCCCGAGCCGGCTGAGGATCTTGGTGATGTGGAACTTCACCGTTCCTTCTGAGATGTAGAGCGACCTGGCAATCTCGGCGTTGCTCGCTCCCCGGGCGATCAGTCCCGAGACCTGCCGCTCGCGGGGAGTCAGGGCCGTCAGGGCAGCGGGCGGCGGCTGGGATCGCACCGGGGGAGAAGCGGCCGTAACCCCAATGTCCTGCTGGAGAATAGCGCTATTCTCCGGTAGGAAAGCTACACAAGTCCGCGCGCTCTCGATTCATAAGTATAAATCCGGAGAAATCAGCGCCTGTCTACCGAACTCCCGGTCACTATTTAAACTACTTAATTTTGGTCGATTTACTGTATTTTATTTGGGTTTACCTCCGCCTGGGGCGAGGAGCACAGGCGGCTCCCGTGGCTGGCAAGTCTCGGCTATTGGGCTAAAGCGTTATCTGCTTCACGAAAATAGGCCGTTGTAGGTCAGTCCCGCTACAGTGTCGATGCTGTGGTTCATCGAACACAAAGCTTGCATTGCCCTGAAATCGGGCATTTCCAGCCATGGATGTCGCCAATATCGAAAATGGTGCTCCGTTACCAACAAAGCTACATTTGTCGATCGAGGTACGAGGCTTTTTTGTTTAAAAAGTAGTTTTCGATACCGAATGATACAGGCGCGGTCGACTATGTTGCGTTTGTTGAAATGTATTAAGACTCCACAACCTACCGACCTTGGCCGCCTACCGGCGGCTGCTTCGGGTCTGCTCGAGACGACACCTGTGAGTGCGCTTGAACGGTTCCCCAGAGATGGGGGTGATCTGTCTTTTGAGCAGTGGGGGGGGTGGAAGTAAAAGCGGTGAGGCTGTGCCTTGCCCCCGCCGGCAAAGACGTGGGGGGGGGGCTGACGAGCGCTCCCCGGGCGGGTCCGGACTTTGCTAAATCACACAGGAAGCAATCGCATGAGAGTCGGAGTCATCGGTACCGGGTATGTCGGTCTGGTCACGGGCGCCTGTCTGGCTGCAGTGGGCCATCGGGTGCGCTGCATGGACAACGATGCGCTCAAAATCGAGCGTCTACGCCGCGGGGTGATTCCGATCCACGAACCCGGTCTGGAGGATATCGTTCAGCGTACCAGCGCGAACGGATCGCTCGAATTTACGGCGGATCTGGCGGAGGTGGCGCGTGGCAGCGAAATCATCTTCATTACCGTCGGTACCCCATCGCGTGCGGACGGCTCGCCGGATCTGACGGCGGTGCGGGCGGTGGCCCGGGGTATCGGCAGCCACCTCGATGGGAGCTACCGAGTGATTGTGAACAAGTCGACCGTCCCGGTCGGGTCGGGCAACTGGGTGCGGATGCTCGTCGAAGAGGGAGCGCGGCAACTGGAAGGAGCGACGGTGGTCGGTGCGCCGGGAGTGAGTACTGCCCATCCGGTCGAGCCCGCCTTCGATGTGGTGAGCAACCCCGAATTTTTGCGCGAAGGGTCGGCGGTCTGGGACACCTTCAATCCCGACCGCATCGTGATCGGGGCAGAATGTGAGCAGGCCGTGGCTGTGATGCGCGAACTGTATGCCCACTGGATTGCGCCCGAACCGCTGGGTAGGGCCTTGCCGCTGGTGGTGACCGACCTCGCCTCCGCCGAGATGATCAAGTACGCCGCCAACGCCTTCCTGGCCACGAAGATTTCCTTTGTCAACGAAATGGCCAACATCTGTGAGCGCGTCGGCGCCGATGTACAGCAGGTGGCCGAGGCCATCGGCCTCGACAAGCGCATCGGTCGGGCGTTTTTGAACGCTGGGGCGGGCTGGGGCGGCTCGTGCTTTCCAAAAGATGTCTCAGCCCTGGTCAGTACCGGCCGGGAGTACGGCTACGAGTGCGCGCTGCTCAAAGCGACCCTCTCCGTCAATGAGGCGCAGAAGCAGAGCGTCGTCGAGAAGCTGCAGCGGGAATTGCGCATCCTCAAGGGGCGGACGGTGGCGATTTGGGGATTGGCCTTCAAACCCCACACCGATGACATTCGCTGCGCACCGGCGCTTGAGGTGGCCGAGCAGCTCGTCGCCCTGGGTTGCCGGGTGGTGGCGCACGATCCGGTCGTACCCAGCGAGCGGGCGCGCGAACAGCTGCCGGAAATGCAGGTGGCGGCCGACCCACTCGCGGCTGCAGCCCAGGCGGATGCCCTGGTGGTGATGACCGAATGGCCGCTCTACAGCGAGATTGATCTGAGTGTATTGCGCCGTCGCCTGCGCCAGCCCATTCTCATTGACGGGCGCAACTGTCTCGACGCCGCCGCCGCTCGGGCGGCGGGCTTGACCTATATCGGCGTCGGACGCCCCTGACTGAGGTCTCTAGGTCCGAATTGAGCAAGAGTTCAAAGGAGGAAGCCATGCAACGCGCTTGCCGGAACAAGCGTCGATTGGGTATCGGATGGCTCGCGCTCTGCGGCCTGGGATTTGCCGGACCACCGGCCGAAGCCACAACCTTGAGCACCTTTGACCGGGTCTCGGTGGCGGTGGCCAACGGCGAAGAATTCGGTTCGGCCAAAGACGGTACCGATCCCGGGTTTCTCATCGGTGCGGACGGCTCCATCCATGTGCCGCAACTGGGCCGCATACCGGCGGCAGGACGGGAGGAGATCGAACTGCAGGAGGAACTGACCGCTCGCCTGCGGAACTTCATCCGGGTGCCGGATGTGTCGGTGCGCGTAGTTTCGTTGAGCCCCGCCTCCGTCGAGGTCGCCGGTGCGGTCTACCGGCCTGGGCAACTGACGATCCGCTCCACCGCCGGGAGCGAACCGGGTGCGACCCGGACTGTCTACAACGCCATTAAGGAGGCGGGCGGGGTGCGACCCGACGCCGATGTGACCGCCATCGAACTGGAGCGCGCCGGCAAGCGCATCAAGCTGCCGCCGGGCCAGGACGCCCCGGTCATCGGCGGCGACCGCATCATCGTGGCAAGCCTTGGACCGAGACAGTCCGAGGCGAGCAACCTGCCCACCCAACTGGCTCCGGAGACCATTACCGTCTACGTTTCGGGCCAGGATTTGCCGGCGGGCTCGGCGGGACCAGTGAAGCTGCGGCCCGGCACCACCCTCGCTGGGGCGCTCACGGCCGCGGGCGGCTCGGGCGAATCGTTTTTGCGCTCGGGGCGCAAGGTGACGCTGATTCGCACCGATCCGGCCGGCGGTCAGCGTACCGCCAAGAGCTTTGAGATGGCCGAGGTGCTGGGCGGCAGCAGCGATCCGAAGTTGATGCAGGACGACTCGGTCGTGCTCGACGCCGGTTCGACGGCGAATACCAGCGGCGTCATGAGCCTGCTCTCGCCCTTGTTGATGCCTTTTGTGTGGTTGTTCCGCTAGTCGCCCACCGTACCTGAGGAAAACTTTGCCATGAGCAGTATCGTTGCAATCGGACGTCGGCACTGGCGGCCGTTGCTGGCCCTCAACACCGTATTGTTGGCCGCCACCGTCGGGATCGCCGTGTTTTATCCGCGCACCTGGACCGCCTCGGCTCAGCTCATCTTGCCCAACGCCAGCAGCAACCTCAGTGCGAATCTCGGACCCTTGGGCAACATCCAGCAGCAGGGGCTGCCGTTTTCCAACGAACTCAACCCCACCAGCATCCAGTCCAACATTCTATTGAGCAGCGATGTGCTGCGCCCGGTCTGGCAAAAAGACCCCGAGCGCACCGAGAAATTCACCCGCCTTGACACCTACGGCAAGTTGTTCAAAGGCAAACCTGGCGATCAATCGACCATCGTGCAGTTGGAGGCCAAAGGTTCGAGTCCCGAACTGGCCCAGCAGCGTGCCGAATGGGTGCTCCAGTCTTACCAGACGCGCCTCAACGCCCTGCGCCTCGACGATGCCCGGCGGCGCGACGAATTTAGCCGGGTGGAAACGGCTAAGGCCCAAAACAATCTACAAACCGCCCAGGTGGAGCTTTACGGCTACCAGCGGCGCACCGGGTTGGTCAACGCCGACGATCAGACCCGCGGGATCGTCGAGACCCTCAATTCCCTGCGCTCGACCCAGACGCTCACCCTCGCTCAGGCCGAAGCCGCCGCCCGGCGGGCGACGGCCCTCGAGCAGGCGGTCGGCATGGACCTGCGCCGCGCCACCGCCGCCCTCAATTTAGGGGAGGACAAAGGTCTTCAAGCCCTGCGCCAACGCCTTGCCGACATCGAATCGCAACTGGCCCAGGCGCGGGGACTCTACACCGGCAAGAACCTGCGCGTCAAATCGCTCGAGCTCCAGCGCGAGGAACTGTTGGGCAAAATCAAGCAGCAAGTCGGCAGCATCGTACCCGACGCGAGCAAAGTGAACGTTTCACTCGGGGGCAACAGCTACCGCGATTCGCGCATCGACCTGATATTGCAACTGGTGCAGTCGCAGGCCGAAAATGGCGCCCTCACCAACCAGGCGGCCCGCATCGGCGAAAAAGCCGCTTCCCTCGAAGAACGCCTGCGCACCCTCGCTCCCCAGCAAAGCCGGCTGAAGGAGTTGCAGCGGCGCTATGAGATTGCCGAGGGGATTTACCGGGGTCTGGTCGCTCAGGTGCAGCAGGCCAAAGTCAACGCCTTCGACGCCTATCCGAACGTACAGATTCTCGACGCGCCCTCGGTCGATTCCAAACCTTCTCCTTCGGGGCTGCTGGTCGCCGTCGGAGGGCTGGTGGCGATGCTTTCAGGCAGCATCGCCCTGGCGCTGTGGCTGGAGCGGCGCAACCCGATGCTCGGTGTGCGCGAACTGGACAGTACCGGTCTGCCGGTGCTGGGCCGCATCCCCAAACTCAAAGACGCCGCCCTCAGCGCCGCCGAAGCCGAGGAGTTTCGGCAGCTCGCCTCGGTGGTCAGCCTGTTGCCTTTGCCCGCGCGGCGGTTGATGATCACCAGCGCCAATACCGGCGAAGGCAAAACCACCGTCACCCTGGGGCTGGCAAAAGCTTTGCGCGAATTGGGTTTTCGGGTGCTGGTGGTCGACGCCGACTTTCGCCAGGCGGGCCTCGGCCGCAAGCTGCAGGTGGGACCGGGAAGCGAGCCGGTAGCCCTTGCCCCGTCGCTGAGCTTTCTGCCGGCCGGCCGCCCGGATGAGCGCACCAGCGTCGGAGAGTACATCGCCCGGGGCCATTTCAGCCGCTACCTGAGCGAATTGGAAAGTGCCGGGGGCTACGACTACGTCCTCATCGATACCGCCCCCGAGGATCTCGTGGCCGAAACGAAGCTCATCGCGGCGGCCATCGGCAACGTGCTGTTTGTGGTCCGTCCGGGAGTGAGCAATCGCGACGAGGTGAACGCCAGCCTCGCCGCCCTGCAGCGCTTTGGCAGCAGCGTTCACCTGGTCATCAACGGCGGCGAATCGGCCAAGGGGTCCTACCGGTACCGCTACGAGCGGCCGGCCCTCGCCTCGTCGTCCGAAAGTTAGGCGAACCAACCATGACAACCACGATTGCAGTACCCCCCAGTCTCCTGGGTCGAGTCCAGAGCGCCTGGGAGCAGCTGACCCATGCCGAGCGCATTGTCTTTGGGATTATTGTGTTGCTGCCGGTTTGGTGGGGAATAGGCTACGCGTACATTTTGCTGTTGCTGTTGCTGGGCATTGCCCTCAGCGATTGGTGGCGCTTCGGCCGGATACGCCTTGCTAAACCGCGGCTGGAGGCGGTACTCCTGCTGTGCTTCGGGGTCTACTGCTGGGTCAACATCAATCTCAATGCGCAGGCGATCACTGGACACACACTGCTTGGCCCGCTCGCCCACTGGCTGAGCGGCGGATTATTGCTTTGGTATATCCAGAGCAATCATATCCGGGTGCGGCTGCGGGTGGCGCTTTGGGCCGGCGCGGTGCTCATGGCTGAGATTTTGGCGCTCTGGTTTGTCGCTCAGATTGTAATGGGCGGCAATGTCCCGATTTTGCGTTCGTTGACTGGGTTGTTGCTGGGCAAGCAGGAGCAATACGCCGGGGGAATGGGAGATTCGAACTACCTGCGTCTTCTCGATTCGAGCGAAAGCTTCAACTTCTTCGGTGGGGCTCGTTACAGTTCGTTTTTTGCCCATCCCGAATTTGCCGGCCAGGCGATGGCGTTTGTGTGCTTGTTGTCATTGAGCGGCAGGGGCCTCTGGCCTTTCTTGCTCGGCGGAGCCGGGTTGCTGGCGTTGCTTTTGACCGGAACCCGCTCGGCCCTTTTGTGCTTGGCTATCGTGGCGGCCCTTCGGTTTGTGTTCAGCCTGGGCAAAAGCGGCGGAATCGCAGCTGTGCTGGCTCTGGCGGCGGCGGGCAGCTTCACGATCTTGAGCGTGCCGCCGGTAACCGAGGCGGTGCTGGGCAGTTATCAGGGGACGGTGCAATCGACGGACAACTTTCGCAAAGAATCGACCGACGCCCGCCGACTCATCTACGAAAGGACGTTCGAAAAAGTGGCCGAGGATCTGCCGCTGTTCGGTTTCGGGATGCCCGGCAAAACGGTGATCCCCGGTTATAAACCCGCCCAGATTGGCAGCCACAGCTTCATCCTCGGCTCGCTACTGTACTGCCAGGGCTTTGTGGGAACGGCACTGTTTGTGGCGTTCTGGTCAAGTTTGTGGCTACGGCTTTGGCAGGAGCGCGACGAGCGTCCCGACTGCGGGCTATGGACTTTGGTGCTCTGGACGATGATTTCGGCGGTCGTAGCCTTTGAGATTGTGCGCCTGTCGGTGGTGCTGTTGTGTGTCCTGCTTGTCGTTGACCAAAAGCCGTCCAAAACGGCAGTGTCCTCCAGAATGACGCGGAGCATGTCATGAATCAACTCGAAGCGAATAGCGGTGCTGCAAGCGGTCTCCAGCTGCCCCTGGTGAGCGTCGTGATGTGCAACTACAACTTTGGCCGCTTTATCGGCCAGGCCATCAAGAGCGTTCTCGGGCAGACCTACTCCAACTTTGAGCTGATCGTTGTGGACGACGCGTCCACCGACGGGTCCGCCGAGGTGATCCGCTCCTTTGGCGAGCGGGTCCAGGCGATTTTTCTTGAGCGCAACAGCGGCCAAGCCGAGGCCTACAATACGGCCCTGCGCCACAGCCGCGGAGAAATCGTTTGTCTGCTCGATTCGGACGACTATTACCATCCCCGCAAACTGGAGCGGGTGGTGCAGGCCTTCGCGGAGCACCCGGATTGGATGCAAATCTCCCACCCGTGGATCTCCGTCGATGCCGACAACGGCGTGATTGGCAAAGGCGTGCGCACTTTTGCTGCCGGAGATGTCCGCAAGATGCTCCTGAACTGGGGGCGCTACCCGTGCGCCATCACCTCGGGGCTTGCTTATCGCCGAGCAATGCTTGAGAAGATCACTCCCATTCCCAGTCGCGAGGTGATCGTTGCGGGCCGTCCTTACAACAACGGTTCCGATTGCTATCTGGTGGCGGTGGCGCCGTTCTATGGCCAGGTGGGTTGCATCGAGGAGCCGCTGATGTACTACCGCATCCACGGCAACAACCGGCGCAGCCGCAGCGGCAACTTTGCCTACGCGCTGATGTCCTACAAAACCGTAGCCGAATTCATCAACACGATGGCCGCAAAACACGGCTTTGCCGAGCGCTTCGACCTGGAGCGAGACGGCGACTATCAGGCGATGTTGGCTCTGCAAGATGGTGCAAAGCGCTACCCGGCCTGGAAGATGATCGCCCTCACTTTGCGCGAGGGCATCGCCTGCAGATCCCGGCCGCGGGATCTGCTCTGGCGGCTGCTGTACCGGACGATCTGCGTCGCGTCGCCCGAAGACGGCAAAACCGTACTGCGCATCGGCCTGCGAGGTTTTTTCCGCGCCAAGTTCACCTCCACCCCTTTCAGCGTTGGCGACACTCCCCCCTCCTCCCGTTCCTGAACCGTGATTGGGAGACAAGTGCATCACATTCGAGGTGATCGTGTCCCATCCCTTCCATCGGCTGCGCGCTTTCCTGCAGCGGCTGCCGTTGCGCGGACGTCTGGCCCAGGGCAGCGCTCTGCTCCTCGGCGCCTTTGTGCTGGTCAAAGCCTCCCAGTTCGTCATTCAGATTTTACTGTCGCGGTTGCTCTCGCCCAGCGACTTCGGACTGTGGGCGATGGTGCTGGTGCTTACCGGTCTGTCGCTTTTATTTCGCGACGGGACGATCGCCGCAGTGCTCGTCCAGCGTGGGCTCGACGACAAACGCATGGTCGATGCCGTCTACAGCCTGGGTGTCAACGTCTCCGTCGGGCTGTTCGTACTCCAGGTTCTGGCAAGCTATCCGCTGTCGCTGTTTTTTGGGGAGCCGATTTTGTGGCCGCTCACCGCTTTGCACGGGACGATCTTCTTGATCAATGCCGGCACCGGTGCCCACGATTCGGTGCTCCTCAGACAGATGCGCTTTCGCGAAATCGCTCTGTGCGACTGTGCTGCAGGAGGGGCACGCTTGGTCGGGGCAGTCGCGTGCGCCCTGGCTGGAGGGGGAGTCTGGGCCTTTGCAGCCGGTGAGATCGCCTATGCGGCCGCCGATGCTGTCGCCCGGCGACGCGCCAGCGGCTATCATTTTCGCTACTCGTTCTGGCCGGACCCCCAGGCTATCCAGGCGGTGCGCCGCTACATCGCCGATATGATGAGCATCAACCTGGCCGTGCAGACCAACACCAACGGCGACAACCTCGTCATCGGTAGGCTGCTGGGGGCCGAGCCTCTCGGTTTCTACAACGTGGCCTACCAGCTGGCGATGGTGCCGGTCTTCGCGTTGACCAAGGTCAACCGGGTGCACTTTACGGCCCTGTCGCATATGGATCGCGCCGAACAGCAATCCTATGTGGGCCGTGCTCTAGAGCAGTACGCCCTGCTGGGTGCACCGGTGTATGCGCTGAGTTTCGTGCTGGCCCCCTGGCTGGTCCCGTTTATCTACGGGCAGGAGTGGGCCGAGGCGGCGGTGCTCTTTCAGCTGGTCCTGATCTTTGCCTACGCCCGCGGCTTGATGTCCATCATCGGAACCGCCCTCAACGCCTTCGACAAGCCGGGCATCAACGCGCGGATCAACTGGGTTCTCGTCCCGCTCACGCTCCCTTCGTATGTCCTGGGTGCCTGGCTGGGGGGAGTCGTGGGCGTCGCCATCGCCGTCGCTCTGGTCATGGGCGCCGGAGCCACCGGCTGGTTCTGGGTGGCGGTCTGCCGCACCTCCGGCTGGAATCTCGGTGTGCCGGCAAAGCCGGTGCTGCTGCCTACCCTCGCGGCGGTCGGGGCGGCTGGTTGCGCCGCCTTGCTGGCGTTGCCGCCGGTAGCCGCGGCGGCGCTGGTGGTCGCTTTGTACATGCTGTTTGCTTCTTTGGCTATCGTCAGAATCTTCGGTTTGGAGGCGCAAAAACCGCCTTTCAAGCCGGATGAACTGGCAAAAATTGTATCTTCTACAACCAGAAAATAATAATGGACACTCTTACCCGGGACTCTCAATTGCGTACCTTGCCGGGCCAACTGGCCGGCAAACGCCTGCTCGATCTTTCCGGGGCTGTAGCAGGGCTGCTGCTGCTCTTTCCGGTATTTCTCCTCATCGCGGTGCTCATCAAACTCGACTCGCCAGGACCGGTTTTTTTCCGGCAGGTCCGTATGGGTCTGGGCGAGCGGCGCTTTCGCGTTTGGAAGTTCCGCACCATGACCGCCGATGCCGAGGTCAGGCTTGAGCGCCTCGAAGCGTTCAACGAATCGGAGGGCGGGGTGCTCTTCAAGATGAAAAACGACCCGCGCGTCACCCGCCTTGGCGGCTTTTTGCGCCGCACCAGCCTCGATGAGCTTCCCCAACTGATCAACGTGCTGACAGGCGAGATGAGCCTGGTCGGTCCGCGGCCGCTGCAGGAGCGCGATTGCCAAAAAGCCCGGACATTTGTGGAGCCCCGGCGACTGGCGCGTCGGCAGTCGGTGCTGCCCGGAATGAGTGGGCTGTGGCAGGTCCGGGGGCGCAGCGAATTGAACTTTGTGCAGATGTTGGAGCTGGATTTGCAGTACGTCGATCGCTGGTCGCTGGGTCTGGATCTGTGGATTTTGTGGAGGACGGCGCTGGTGGTCCTGGCGAAAAAGGGAGCCTATTGAATCCGGCGGTAGCATTTCACCATTTCGACATCAGGAGCAAATTGTGCTTTTTCATCAAGCGGCCACCGGCGCGCCGGTTTTGAGCCCTTATCGGGTGGTGCTCATCCATCCGAGCGCCGGCGTCAACCTCAGCGGCGGGGCCGAGGTCTTCAGCATCGAGATGGCCCGTCAGCTCAGCGAACACTTTGAAGTGGAATTGCTCAGCGGTGCGGACTGCGGTCCCTGGAGCATCCCGACCGGCGGCATACCGCGCACGCGGGCTCGGGAATTTTTTGAGCACCCGAAGCTGGCACCTCTGTGGAAACCGTTTATCGACGCCCCCGAGATCTGGTCGGAGCATCTGACCAATTTTCTGCCCTGCCTATGGCATCTGATCAAGCGGCCGGCGGACTTGATCTTTCCCAACAACGACATCGGCGGGTTGGCGGTCGCCTGCCTGGTGCGCGCCCTTACCGGTACGCCGGTGCTCTTTACCGAGCACTGCGGTCTGGTGGGGGGGGGGCGGCTGCTGGAGCGCAACCTGGGCTTCAGGCCCGATCATCTGGTGGCCCTTTCCGAGGAGATTGCCGAGCGGGTCCGTAGCCGCAGTCCCCAGCAGCCCGTGACCGTCATCCCCAACGGCGTCGATCTGGCCCGCTTCAGCCCGGAGGGCGAGCGCGCCGATCTGGGCCTCGAAGGTCCGGTGGTTCTGTGCGTAGCCTCGCTGTGGCAAGGAGGCCACAAACGGGTCCATCTCGCCATCGAGGCGGTCTCCCGGCTTGCGGGCGTCTCGCTGCTCATCTGCGGCGACGGCCGCGATCGTCCCTACTTTGCCGCTCTCGGCGAGCAGAAACTCGGTGCGGGGCGCTTTCGCATCGCGACGTTTCCCTATGCGCAGATGCCGGCTGTCTACCGCGCCTGCCGGGCGTTTACCCTCCCATCGATCGACGAACCCTGGGGGCTGTGCTATCTGGAGGCGATGGCTTCGGGCCTTGGGGTGGTGGCCACCGACGATGCTGTGCGACAGCTCATCGTAGGCGACGGGGGCCTGCTGTGCGATGTGACCGATGCCGATGCCTACGCCGCGGCGCTGCGGCAGGCGCTGGCGGACAACTGGCGGGAGCGGGCACAAAAAAGTGCGACGCGATTTGGCTGGGACCGGGTGGCCCTTGCCTACCGCAACGTGATGCTCGATTTGATCGCAAACAAAACGCTCCGCCTGCTTGGGCGGAGCGGCAGTCAAGGAGTTTGAAGGTGTTAGGGGAACGTAATGTCCTGCCATTCCCCGTTCGGGAAGTACCAGTTGGTGTTGCCCATGGCCCGGTTGTTGACCTGTTCGCCGTTCCAGGCGGCGGTCGAGTTCAACCACCAGTCCCCGCCCATCTGCAACAGCGCCGAACCAGAAATTTTCACCCGAGTCTTGACCCGGCAGCTGGTGACCGAAGCATCGGAGGGCCAGGAGGCGCGGGGTGTAGGCATGTACCAGTGGTAAAACAAATCCGGGTTCTCGGAAGGATAGACGATGGCCGAATTGTTGGTGGGGTTGTACGTCCAGGGCATCGGGGTGGATACGGGGGCGCCATCCCAGGTGTCGCGGGAGAAAAGCCCCCCGAACAGCGTACCCACGTCGTCCGCCAGTTTGGTATCGACCCCGTCGATGGTGCACCACAGTTGGGTGTAGGCCACCTCGACCGAACCGGTGCCCGATTTGGCCGTGTCGACGAGGGCCACCGCCCAGTAGGTCGCGGCGGTGAAGCCCGGCGGAGGAGTGGTGGGAGTGACCAGGCAGGCGATCGGAGTCGGGATGTCTTCGGGAACCCCGGCGTCTTGCACCCCAAAGTTGGAGGTGCTGTAAATGGTCCCGGCGAAGGTTTTGACGGAGATCGTCCCGGTGCGGGCCGGGCAGGGGACTTCAGCCTCCAACTTCTTGTCGGAGAGGATCCGGTAACTGGTTGGGGCGCCATCAAAGGAAACGCCGCTGATCCCGACCAGGTTGAGGCCGTTAATCGTGACAGTGGTCACAGGATAAGCCGAGCCGCTCATGGGAGAAAAGCTCGTGATCTTGGGCGGATCACTGGTGAAACTGCCCGCACTGCTGGCCGAACCGTTGTCCAGGGTGGTGACTGTAATCTTCCCGCTCACGTTGCCGGTTTTGGTGGTGGCCGTGATCTGGGTTTCAGAATCTACCGTGAAGGCAAGGTAGATGCTGCCGATTTGAACAGAGTTCACGTTGATAAAATTTGCACCCTTGATGACGACTTTAGTACCCGGTGGCCCGTTGGTCGGCGTGAAGCTATCCACTCTCGGTTGGAGTGTGGTCACTGTAAAAGTTCCGGAACTGCTGATCAGGGTGCCTCCATTGTTGATGATGATCTTGCCGGTGGAGGCACTGGTATTGGTCGTTGCTTGAATCTTTCCCGCAGATTCGCGCACGAAACTGACGTAGCCGTCTCCGAATTTAACAGAACTGACGCTATTGCTGAATCCGCTGCCGTTGATGGTCACCGAAGTTCCGACTGGACCGCTGGATGGCGAGAAACTGCTGATCACCTCAGGCACCGTAAATTGACTGGAGCTACTGGCGGAACCGACAGTTGTTTTGACTTGGATTTTACCAGTGGTTGCCCCCGATGGAACCGTCGCCTTCAGTTGGCTGGAAGACACCCAGATATAGGCTGCGTAGGCACCGTTGAAGTTGATATTTTCGAGACCGTCGAAGTTGCTGCCGTTGATGGTGACTTGAGTGCCAGGTCCGCCACTGGTCGGTGAGAAGCTGCTCACGGTCGGCGACGAGGCCGCCCAGGCAGAAGGCTGATCTATAACCAAACCCATGAAGTGCTCTGGCAACTGCACAGGATTTAATGCAAAAAGCGCTGAAAATCCACAAACAAACGCTAACTTGAGGCGCATAAATTCTCCGGAAATTCTGTTGATTCGACAAACTCTTGGCAAGAACGCGAACAGCTACAAAGCCTGAACACATTTACGCATAATCGATAAGCCTAAAACCGAATCTTAGGCTTTCAGTAGGAAGGGAAAGCAGAAAAGAAAATATTATTGTTTGTCTACATTGATCATGTCTTTATTAATCAATGTTCGACTGAATTAATCAATAAGTATTATTACAAAAATATTGACATTGTTCTTTAGAGAATCCGAGATAATGAGTTCTACCTCTCGGAAAATCTACCGTAGAATAAACGAAAGTGCGGAAAATTTCCCCCAAGCGGGGCAAAACGCAAGCAAATACAATTCAGTATCTTACCTGCGAGGGCAAATGCCCAGCATAACCTTCCACAATCTGTCGAGTCGAACAATGCACAAATTGCAAAAGTTGGCTAATTACTTACGCAATTATTTCCGCATGAGCTCTGAAATTCTTGTGTCCGCTTTCGATATCTACCGCCAGCCAATCAATACATTCACCCGCAAAGGTTACGAGGTTTTTCCTGCTTTTCTTGGCCGCCAAGACTGCAGCAAAATCATTGATTTTGCCAAAAAGTATATGAGTGGTGAAAGCTGCATTATCCCCGCCCAAAACTATCGAACTGACGATGAAGACGGGGGCAAGTGCTATGTCAATTATCGGTCTGAAATTCGAGACATTAATCTTGGTATTGTCCAGTTTATCAATGTTCAGAAGCTGGACCCGCGCTTTTCGCAGCTGTTAACCACAGTGCAGCGGATGCTCGAGGAGCGAACCGGCGACCGTCTGGTGGCGCAGAGTGCCGTCATTCAGCTGGATATGCCCGACAGTACCACCAAGAGGCGGTTACACACCGATGGCTTGACATTGCGCTACAAAGCATTTGTCTACCTGAATGACGTCGTTGGACTGGAGGATGGTCCTTACCATGTTATTCCTTGTTCCCATCGGCATGTCGTGCGCAAGTTGGTTAATTTGTTGTACGTGCGGTGGAAGACCTTGCGCTGGAGTCACGAAAAATACACTCGCTCCGACAAGTTTGGAGACATGGTTCTTTTTTATAGCGGGCAACGCAGCAAGCCGATACTTGGTCAAGCAGGCATGCTAACGTTATCAAATCAGTTGATTGCTCATCAGGGTGGCTACAATCAGAATCCGCGATGGGCGTTGATCCTGAATTTTATTCCCTACAAACATTGGGATGGTAAACCCTTTGATATGTGGCGAAGGGAAGTGGAAACCGAAGTTCGCAATCGGGGCCAAGTGCTGGATGAAGCGCAACTTCACATGTCCTAAATGGGTCGGTAACAGCTGTACCCAATGCAAGCTGAGCGTTAGAACTGTGGATGTTTTTCACGAGAAGGCATGAACATGAACGTTGGGAAAGTCTGGTTGGGACTGATGCATAGTCTCATTCCTGTAGCATGTGTGGGCTTTTTGTGGATGGGCTTTTTGCCCATTGCCCCGTCTCGCGCCCAGGCCACGGGCAAACTGCTGTTGAAGACACCGGAAGCCGATATCGTCAAGAATCGGGTTGTTTTCGGCACAACCCGTGGAAAAATACTGGCAGCAAAGTCAATCACGCTGACCAATTCCGGTTCTGGCCCACTGACGATTAATAGTCTGTTGCTCGGCAATTCGGAGGAAGCCGCAAACGCAGTAAGCGGGAGAACCGCCGATTATCAACGACCCGGAGACTTTCAGATTCTCAACACCCCGGCACTGCCGTTGACGCTTGCTCCCGGCGCTTCTTTGAATCTGTCCGTTCAGTTTGCTCCCCAGCGCGTCTCGAGTGTGGTCTCAGGCAGCCCTACCCACACCACCAACGGCGAAAACTATGCCACTTTGACCATCAACTCAGACGATCCGGCTTTGCCCAGTGCCAAGGTGCAGTTGGCCGGACTCAACGCCGCTGACTTTGAAGGTAATTTCGAACCTTCCATTGCCGAGATTGTCCGCACGTTTGGTTTCGGCACTGTCGTGGGTTCAGAGAGCCTCAATCCTAGCGGGGCTAAAAAATGGCTCGGCGAGGAGGTTTACTCTCCGTACTGGGTGCGCGCCGATGCGAGCAAACCTTTGTATGTGTGGCCACTGGGCAGATACGCCGGCCGCGGCACCGATGTGAGCGGATATACCAACTACTATGCCAAAGCAGGCACCAACGGCAACAACAGTCTCATCTACGCCTTCGTAGGCGGCACAGATGAGTACGGTGGCGAGAACCAGAAATTGTTGCCCAAAGTGACGCTCGACTTCGGTGTCACCAGCCTCACACCGACGACAGGCAATATCGCCGAGTATCCCAGTAGCGCTTTGACTCTCTATCACGGCGACACCTACACCGACGACAACCTGAATAAGCCCGACTTGTTGCACAACTGGCGGCTCTATCCTGCCCGCGACAGTCTCGGTCGACTGATTGTCAACAGTTGGTACGCCGTGGCTGATCCGGGCAATGTTCAGCCTGGGCCCAGCACTCCCAAGAATTTTGATTACAACGACGGGGTATTCTTGCTCACCAACGCACGGCCCGAAAACTCCGGTCTCGACCCGGCCGTCGTCGCCCCTGCTCCCGGCTCCACCAAGCTGGTGTTGTATTTTCGTTCCTCGGTCTCCAACAGCTTGGTGGATACCAATGGCCAGGGCCTCGGTTTTCTCAGTGCCCAGCGCAACAGCAGCGATACGTTCTCCTCAGTGGTCTCCTACGACCCCAGTCTGTTGCGGCTCGATTTCAACAACACCGGCACCCTCGTCTTCACCACCGCCAACTCCAGCCCCAGCCGCACCGACAACACCCTCATCAATGGGTTGCAATTGGCGTTTGACGGTCGCTCGATCCCCTTTACCGTCAGCGCCAAGATCCTCGGACCGCTCTCACAACTCAATACGCCGCCCTATCAGCAATCCGGCATTTTTCTCGGACCGGACCAGGATAACTTCATCAAAGTAGTGGCCCGGGCCACCGCCCCCGGCACCGTCGGCATCGAGTTCTACCAGGAGCGCCGGGCCGTTGGCACTTCGCTAAGCACAATCACCCTCACCGATCCCGCTTCGGTGCAGTCGCTGGAAGTGTTCTTGATAGCCGATCCGACAAACAGCACGGTCCGGGCGGCTTACAGAGCAATCTACCCGACCTTTGACACCGGTCAGGTGCTGCTGCCCGGCACCGTGACGCTGGCCGGGGCGGACAAAGGTCGCTACTTCGACCGCCGCAGCCGGTCCGGGATCATGGCCTACAGCAAAGACGCTCCCGCAGTGCAGATTGTCTACGACAATTTCCAGGTCAACCAGACCAATCCTTGATTCGAGGTGCCAGCCGTGCCGTCCACTGTGCTGAAGGTCTCGCAAAACTACTTTATCCGCGGCGGCTCCGATCGCTATTTCTTCTCGCTGGCCGCGTTGCTCGAGAAGAAGGGCCATTCGGTCATCCCCTTTGCCGCCAGTCAGCCCGAAAACCTCCCCACACCCTGGGCGCGCTACTTTCCGACGGCGGTTAATTTCAGTTCCCCTTCCCCGGCCGACCTCGTGCATTTCCTTTACTCTCGACCCGCTGCCCGGGCTCTCGCCCGCCTGCTTGCCGAACACCGCCCCCACATCGCCCATTTGCACATTTACTACGGACAACTCACCACCGCGATTTTGCCGATCCTGCGCCGCGCGGGCATCCCGGCGGTCCAGACGTTGCATGAGTACCGCCTGGCTTGCCCGGTCTCCACGCTCATCGACGCCCAAGGACAGCTTTGCCAGGCGTGCAGCGGCAAAGACTACTGGCGGGCGGTCGCCGGCCGCTGCAACCGCGGCTCGCTCGCCCGTTCGCTGCTCAGTGCCGCCGAGGCGTACTACGCCCGTCTGCTCGGCGGAGTTGTCGACCACATCGACCGCTTCATTACGGTCAGCCACTTCCAGCGCCGCAAACTCGCCGAACTCGGCGTGCCCGCCCAAAAAATGAGCACTGTGCACAACTTTGTCGATGTCTCGCAAATTGCCGTCAATCCAGTCCAGGGAGAGTATTTTCTCTACTTTGGTCGCGTGGAGCGGCTCAAGGGGATCTTCACACTCATCGAAGCGGCAGCCCCCCTGAAGGACACGCCACTTTTGATTGTCGGTGACGGGGAGGCGCGGGCGGAGGCGCAGGCACTGGTGGAGCGGCGTGGGCTTTCCCACATTCGGCTATTGGGACCCAAGCGCGGCGAGGAATTGCAACAGCTCATCGGAGGCAGCCGCGCCTGCATCCTGCCTTCG
Source organism: Gloeobacter violaceus PCC 7421 (assembly GCF_000011385.1). Lineage (NCBI taxonomy): Bacteria > Bacillati > Cyanobacteriota > Cyanophyceae > Gloeobacterales > Gloeobacteraceae > Gloeobacter > Gloeobacter violaceus. The sequence continues at coordinate 1,902,077 of NC_005125.1, read as the reverse complement.
GAGTGGTACGAAAATTGTCCGATGTCGGTGCTGGAGGCCTATGCCTTTAGCAGGCCGGTGATCGGGGCGGACATCGGCGGCATCCCGGAGTTGGTAGACCCCGAAACCGATGGGTGGTTGTTTCCAGCAGGCGATGTCGAAGCCTTGCGCGACCGGTTGCTTACTGCCCTGCGCAACCGGGAGCAAACCCTGTCCATGGGCCTGGCCGGTCGCAAAAAGATCGAAAGGCTATTCAGCCAGGAGCGCCATTACGAGCAAATTCTCGACATCTACGCCAAGGTGCTTTAGCAGCCCGCCTTGAGCAAACCCATAACCGCTACTTGTATTCCTCACTGGAGATAACCATGCGCATTGCCTTTTGTGGGACGCGCGGGCTTCCCGCGAAGTACGGCGGCTTTGAGACTGCGGTACAGGAAATTACGGCCCGATTGACCGCCGGCGGGGTCGAGTGTGAAGTCTTTTGCCGGGCGCGCATGTATCCCCAGAAGCTCGAGCACTGCGAGGGGCGCCGATTAATTTACGTCGCGGGTGCCCGCAAAAAAAGCCTCGACACATTCATCTCCTCCATTCAGACCGGTTTGTTCTTGTTGGCCAACCGCGGCCGCTACGACTATGTCTTTTGGTTCAACAACGCCAACCTTCCGGGAATTTTGATCACCCTGCTGAGCGGCATTCCAATGAGCATCAACACCGACGGTCTCGAATGGCGGCGGCCCAAATGGTCGGCTCCGTTCAAGCTCTACTACTTTCTCGCTTCCGCCGTGATCGCGAGGTTATGCGACCTGATTTCTGACTCCAGAGAGCTGAATCTCTACTACAGAAGGCGCTTCGGGGCCACTTCGGTGTTCATTCCGTACGGTGTTCCCCGGCTGCCGGAGGTCTCCGCCTCCCGTACCGCCGAGATTCTCCGGCAATACGGCGTCGAGGCTGGAAAATTCTCTTTGCAGATCACCCGCATCGAGCCGGACAATCTGCCCGCCGAGGCGGCCGGTGCCTTTGTCGATTCCGGGCTCGCCGCCCAAGGTTACAAGCATCTGGTCGTCGGCTACGCCCACGACACGGCCTACGGCCTCGAACTCAAACGCCTGGCCTCCCAGGCAGGTGCGAGCGTGCAGGTGTGCAGCGCGGAGTACGACGCGCAGGTGTTGACGGTGCTGCGCCGCCACTGCGCGGTGTACATCCACGGCAATTCGGTGGGCGGCACCAACCCGGCCTTACTCGAAGCGATGCAGTCCTGCCCGCGGGTGCTCGCCATCGACACCCCCTTCAGCCGCGAAGCGCTCGGCGAGGACGGCGAATACTTCACCGTAACGAGGCTGGCTGCGGACTTGCGTCGAGCGGTGCAATCGCCGGATCGCACCCAGGCTTTGCGTCGGCGCATCGAACAGTTCTACGACTGGGATGCGGTGGCCGACGCCTACCGCGCTTTGGCGGCCCGCCGAGTGGGCGCAGTCCAACCGGTCTTTTCCGCCGAGGAGCGGGCCGGTGTCAAAACCCCTTCTTGAGCGCCGCGACGGCGTGGTTGCCATTTCCCGAGCGCTCGAATCGTTGAGCAGGAGACCCCGGCGATGTTTGAAAACTTGACAGAAGATATCAAAGTCTTTCGCCAACACCATGGCGGTTCATGGCTGAGTTTTTTGTACTACCCGATGTTCACGGCCGTGGTGCTTTACCGGTTCTCAAGCTGGTGCTACCGGCACCGCCTCAAGCCCGTCGCCTACCTGACGGTGCGTCTCAACGACTTTTTGCACGGCGTGTGGATCGGGCCGCGGGTGAAGATCGGGCCGGGCTTGTTTCTGGCGCACGCCCGCGGTCTGATAGTCAACCCGGACACCGTGATCGGCAGCCGCTGCGTGATTCTCCAGAATGTCACCCTCGGTGGACCGAATATCGTGGTCGGGGACGATGTGCTGCTCGGTGCCGGGGCCTTGATCATCTCCCGAGAGCACCGCGTCGGCGGTCTTGCCATCGGGGACAACGCCAAGATCGGTGCCGGGGCGGTGGTGCTCGAGGACGTGCCCGAAGGGGCTGTGATGGTAGGCAATCCGGCCAGGGACGTGAGCAAAAAGGAAGTCAATTGTTGAGGGAATCGGGTGTGCGGGTGCCCTCCCGCGCGGCGGCCGCGCTTGTGGCGCTCTGGTCGGTGCTGTATCCGGCGGCCGGGGCCGCCGCGGAGTTGTCCTCCCTGCAGGCCGTGGGCCGCCCGCGGGCGTTGGCGGCCGACTATTTCGGGTACAACGGCGCCAATTTGCTCTACCGCGTCGATTGGACGACACCTCAGTTTTTGCAGACGCTCGCTTTGCTGCGGCCCTCGACGCTGCGCTACCCGGCCGGGACGGAAGCCAACTACTGGGACTGGCGCAAAGGCTGGTTTGCCGCCGGCGCCGACCTGCCGCCGAGCTACCGCGGGATCCGGCCGAAAGTCGACACCAACCGCCTGGAAGATATCCGGCCGGCACTCAAAGCGGCAGGAGCCAAACCGCTGTTCGTGGTCAATATGCTCACCTCCACCCTCGAAGAGCAACTGGCGATGCTGCGCCGCGCCGAAGGACTGGGCATGCCGGTTACGCACGTGGAGCTGGGCAACGAGTACTACATCGGTCAGCGCGATCACAAAGCCGCCTTTCCCTCCGCCAGGGACTACGCCCTGGAAGCCAACCGCTGGAGTGCCGCCATCCACCGGGCCTTTCCCAAAGCAAAGGTGGCTGCGGTGGGCGCCTCCGTCGTTCCGGAACAAGCCTCCGACCCGCGCTGGACAGGGTGGAACCGCGAGTTGCTCCCGCGGTTGCGGAGCGCCGATGCGGTGACGATCCACCACTATTACAGCAGCGGAATCGGTGATACCCAGTTCAAGCCCTCGCGCGAGGCGTTGCCGGTGCGCTACTCTCCATCCGAGGTGGCCGTGGTGCTGGGAATGCCCTTTTTGGCCTGGTCGAAATTGCAACAAAACGGCTTGGCGCTGGTCGAACCCGACCGGGAAGTCTGGATCACCGAGTACAACCTCTTCGACCAGGGGCAGCCGCTCCCCGGCACCTGGATGCACGGCTTGGGTCTGGCCGCGGCGACCTTGTTGTTCACCGAGGATCCAAAAATCACCCTCATCCAGTGCCATGCCCTCATCGGCAACGCTCTGTTTGCGAGTGTCTTCAGCAGTGAGCGCGGTTTTCGGCTGGCAGGCTTTACCAGTCCCACCGAAGCGCCCGCGACGGTGCCTTTCGCCTTAAGCGCAAGCGGCCGGGCGCTGCAGCTGGTCGGAGATGCCCTGCGGGGAATGACCGATGTCCAAAGGTGGACTGCTCCAGGCTCACCCACCCTGCAGGGGCGTGGGGGATTCGCCTATTCGGCGGTGGCGGCGTGGAGTTTTGGCGACGGCCCCCGCCGGGAGGCTGTTTTGTTGAATCTTTCGGCGGGCGCACAGCCGCTGGCCCTGCCCGCCGCTTTGGCCAACGGCCGATTCGAGCAGCTTTCGGGTGCACCGCTGACCCTGGTGAGCGACAGCGCCTCGTTGAACCACAACCAGGGCCGCTTCGCGGGCAAGCTGGATCTGCCGCCTTACTCCATTACCCGTCTGTCGTTGCCGTGAGCTGCACCCGGCCAGGCCGGCACCACCCAACCACCGAGGAAACTACTGCGATGAAAGGGATCATATTGGCTGGGGGCAAGGGCACGCGGCTCTACCCCCTCACCCTGGGGGTCAGCAAACAACTGCTGCCCGTCTACGACAAACCGATGATCTACTACCCGCTGGCCACCCTGATGCTCGCCGGCATCCGCGAGGTGCTGCTCATCTCCACCCCCCGCGACCTGCCCGCCTACCAAGAACTGCTCGGCGACGGCTCGCGCTACGGCATCGAGATCCGCTACTGCGTCCAGCCGAGCCCCGACGGCCTCGCCCAGGCCTTCGTCCTCGGACGCGAGTTTTTGGAGGGCGGCCCGGCCTGTCTGATCTTGGGCGACAACATCTTCTATGGCTACGGCCTGGGCGAAATGCTTCAAAAAGCGGCCACCCGCACGTTCGGCTCGACGATCTTTGCCTACCGCGTCTCGGACCCAGAGCGCTACGGGGTGGTGGAGTACGACGAGCAAGGGCGGGTGCTGTCGATCGACGAGAAGCCCAAAGCGCCGAAGTCCAACTACGCGGTGGTCGGTCTGTATTTTTACGACGCACAGATAAGCGAGATCGCCGCGGGGGTGAAGCCCTCGGCGCGGGGGGAACTGGAGATCACCGACGTCAACAACGCCTACCTGGAGCGGGGGTTGTTGCGGGTGGAGCGTCTCGGTCGGGGGATGGCGTGGCTGGACACCGGCACGCACGAGTCGCTGTTGCAGGCGTCGAATTTTATCGAGACGATCGAGAAGCGGCAGGGTTTGAAGGTGGCGTGTCTGGAGGAGATCGCCTACCAGATGGGTCACATCGGTGTCGAGGCGGTGCTGGAGCAGGCGGGGCGGCTGGGCAAGACCGAGTACGGCCAGTACCTCAGAAACCTTGTCGAGAAGACAAACCGCTAGAACCCTCCCGCTTCGCAACACCCATTGACTTTACAGGAGCAAAGCGATGAAAGCATTTGTGCTTGCCGCCGGCAAAGGCACCCGCCTGCGCCCCTTCACCGACGCCCTCCCTAAACCCCTGATGCCCGTCATCAACAAACCGGTCATGGCCCACATCCTCGGGCTGTGCCGCAAGCACGGCTTCGACGAGATCGTCGCCAACCTCCACTACCGCGGTGAAAAAATCGTCGAGCGCTTCGCGGACGGACACGACCATGGTGTCTGCCTGCAGTACTCCTGGGAAGAACAGCTCCTCGGCACCGCCGGCGGCGTGCGCAGGCAGGCGGGCTTTTTGGCCGGCGGCCCCTTTTTGGTCATCTCTGGCGACGTGATGACCGACTTGGACCTGGGCGCCCTGGTGCGCTTCCACAAACAATCCGGCGCTGTCGCCACCATGGCGGTCAAAGAAGTCGGCGACCCGAGCCGTTTCGGCGTCGTGGTCGCGGACCCCGACGGCCGTGTGCGCAGCTTTCAGGAAAAACCGGCCAAAGGCACCGAGCGCTCGCGCCTGGCGAATACGGGCATCTACGTGTTGGAGCCGGAGGTGTTCGAGTACATCCCCGAGGCGGCCTTTTTCGATTTCGGCAACGACCTGTTTCCGCTGCTGGTCTGCAAGGGGGCTCCGGTCTATGCGATGGGCACGGGGGCGTACTGGTCGGATGTCGGGACGCTCTCGCAGTATCTGTACACGCACTGGGAGCTGTTGACCCATCCGGAGATCGCCCAGCGCATCGGCGAAGGGACGGTGGTGCAAGCCGGGGCGGTGGTCTCCGAACAGGCCCTGATAGGCTCCGGCTGCACGATCGAGAAGGGTGCGCGGGTGCTGGGGTATAGCTGCGTGAGCGACGGGTGCACGATCCGCGCGGACAGCGTGGTGGTGGACAGTGTGGTGTGGACGAGCGAGCGGTGGGGACACAAGCTCAAAGGCGACCTGGTGCGTTCGATCTGGGGCGACGGGATGCAGGTCTCACTCGGACTGCCCAATCTCTAAGTACACCCACCAGGCATATAGATGAACCTGCGTCACAAAGCAATCAAGGGGGTAGGCTGGTCTGCCGTTCAAAATTTCGGCAGCCAGTTCCTTTCCCTGCTGGTCTATCTGGTTCTGGCCAGAGTACTGGGGCCTGAGACTTTCGGGCTGGTGGCACTCGCCAGTGTCTTTGTGGCTTTTGTCCAGGTTTTCCAGGAGCAAGGGTTCACCGAAGCGATTATCCAGCGCCCTGGGCTCGACCGTTCCCATCTCGATACCGCCTTCTGGACGAACGCGGCCATCGGGCTGGTGCTGACGTTGCTCGGCGTCGCAGTCAGTGGACCGGTGGCAGCCCTTTTCGGTGAGCCGCGTCTTGGAGCGATCATTGCCTGGCTTGCCCCCAGTTTTCTCATCGGTTCGCTGAGCGCCGTTCAGCAGGCGGTCCTTACCCGCGAGTTCGCCTTTCGCGCCCTTGCCGCCCGCCAGCTTGTCGCCACCTTGGCGGGGGGGGCGGTGGGCCTGGCCATGGCCCTTGGCGGCTTTGGGGTGTGGAGCCTCGTCGGTCAGCAACTCGTTAATCAGGCGATTGGGCTGGCGATCCTCTGGTTTGCCAGCCCCTGGCGGCCGGGGTTGCAGATCAGCAAAGCGCACTTGCGCGAGCTGTTCGGCTTCGGGATCAACGTGACCGGTTTCAACCTGTCGAATTTTTTCAACCGCCGCGCCGTCGATTTTTTGATCGGTTACTTTCTCGGACCGGTCGCACTGGGTTACTACAGCATCGCCATGCGCATCCTGACGGTGATGACCATGCTGTTGACGACAACCACCACCCAGGTGGCGATGCCCACGTTCTCCCAACTGCAGCAGCAGCCGGAGCGCCTGCGTTCCGCCTTTTACACCGTTACGCAGTTCACCAGCCTGGTCTCCTTCCCGGCATTTCTGGGGGTAGCGGCCTTAGCGCCGGAACTGGTGGCAGTCGTCTTCGGCGGCCAATGGGAAGCAAGTGTGCCGGTGCTGCAGATCCTGGCACTGCTGGGCCTTCAGCAATCGGTCCTCTTTTTCAACTCGACGGTGCTCGTGGCGATGGGCAAGCCTGCCTGGCGTCTTGGGATCAATTTGCTCAACGCTGTCTGCGGTCTGGTCGCCTTCGCCTTCGCTGTTCATTGGGGGATTGTGGCGGTCGCCGCCGCCTACACACTGCGGGTCTACCTGCTCACGCCGGTGGCCGTCTGGGCGGTGGACCGCCTCATCCGCATTGAGCTTGACGTGTACTTGAGACAGTTCATTCCTCCCTTGATGAGCTCGTTGGCGATGGTATCGGCCATCTGGGTAACCCGGCAGTTGCTTGTCGAGCGGCTCGATCCCTTGTCGTTACTTGTACTCTCCATTGCCGTGGGCGCTGGTGTTTATCTGCTCGCGTTGCGCTGGGGCGCTCCTTCGCTCTTTGAGCGGGCGTTTGCCTACGCCCGCGAATTGTTGCCCAAAGCGGCGGGCAGCAAAGCGTCTTGATCGTATAGGTCGCGTTCTTGCTTCAGGGAGTAACTGTGGTGAGTATTGTTTCTGTCGAATCGAACCAACTTTCCACTTTTCGGACCACTCATCGATTTGAGTGTTACGGAGAATTCAAAAGCGCCGAGGAATTTATGGACTACTGCCGGTGGGCAGACCGGCACGGAGCGAAGGTCTATATCCTCGGAAACGGCTCCAATACTTTGTTCACTCGCTCGTCGGTGCGCTCGCTGGTGCTCAAGAATAGCTTGCCCAAAACCCTCGAACCGCTTCCCGACTACCGCCTGCGGGTATCTTCCACCGTGCAGATCAACGAAGTATTGAACTACTGCGGCCAAAATTCTTTTGACAGCTTTTACTATCTGGCTTCGGTTCCCGCTTCGATTGGCGGAGCGTTGGCAATGAACGCCGGTAGGGGCAAACTTCACAGCCGCACCATTTACGATTTTGTGGAAAGCGTGACGTTTCTTGAAAACGGCGAAGTCAAGACCCTCGCCAACGAGCAGATTACCAGAAGCTATCGCCAAACTGTCTTCACCGGCATGACCCGCAAATTGATCTTGAGCGCTGTGCTGCAATTCAGCCCGGCGGATTTTGCTTCCAACCCTCTGCAGGAACGTCGACAGTGGGCCAAAGAACACCAGGACAATACTCTGCCCAATTGCGGCACAGTCTTTAAATCGGCTTGTTATCCAATCATGGACAGACTGCGGGGATTGCGTATCGGTGAAGCCTGGTTTTCCAGCAAAACCAGCAACTGGATTTTAAACAAGTCGAAAAGCAGCACGCCGATAGTGACCTTGATTACGATAACCAAAATTTTGCACTTGATGGCACTGCAAAAGGTTGAATTAGAAGTGATCAGTGTGGACTAAGTTATCTCCTTTAAATTGACATGGTACTATCGGTTGGATAGCATAGCTTAAAGTCGGACACTAGCCAGGGAAGCTCGACAATGAAAGTAGGAATTCTCTCGTTTCATCACACTAGCAACTATGGGGCAACGCTTCAGAACTACGCGCTCTGGAAAACCATCGACAACCTGGGCTTCAAAGCCGAGGTCATCGACTACCAGCCTTTTGTTGCGATGAAAAACTATTATGTCAGAGAGCTTTTGCCCAGCCGACCCGTATTGAGCAATCTTGCCAAGATCCTCAAGATGAAGCAATTCAGAGAATCGCGCATCCAGCTCAGTGAAGGGGTCTACTTTTCATCGGAAGGCCTCAAGCGCTTCAAACGTTGCTACGACGCCGTTGTCGTCGGGAGTGACCAGGTCTGGTCCACGGACGGATGGCGCGGATACGATCCGTCATTTTTTCTGGATTTTATCGACGGAGAAACAACGCTTAAAATCAGCTATGCAGCCAGTGCAGGCCACACCGAGACCCTGGGTGCCCATCGCAGTAACGTTCAAAGCCTGGTGCGTCAATTCCAGGCCATTTCAGTCCGAGATGCAAACACAGCCCGCGTGATCAAAGAAGAGTGCGCCCTGGATTCGATCCAGGTACTTGACCCAACATTTTTGGTCGGTTATGGAGAGTTTTTGGGCAAAGCGCTTGCCATCGACAGCCCTTTTTTGCTGATTTATAAAATGGGTCCGATGAGTAGCTCAGAGGAGAGTTTTATTCTTCGACTGGCGGGTGAACGCAATTTAAAAATTGTCTCGGTAGGTTACCACCACAGAATTGCACAGTACAACCTGGCTGGTATTGGGCCTGAGGAGTGGGTACGGTACTATTCACAAGCGGCTTATGTTTTTACGGACTCTTACCACGGTTCGATATTCTCAATTATTTTCCACAAGCCCTTCAACGTGTTCGTCTGCAAAACAAAGGCCGCCAAAACTGGCGACTTACTGAACAAACTGGGCCTGATCGAGCGCATTTTTGACGGTGACAAGACAAATACCAGTAATATTGATTACGCGCCTGTACAGGAGCGCCTGACCAGGCGTGTTCAGGCATCAAGAGATTTCTTGATTCGAGCGCTGAGTTCGCGATTGGCTACTGCGAAAAGCTCGGGCTAAATCAGTTATTTCTCGGATGGCTTCTTGCGAAAATGGATTGCCCGAAGCGAGGAAGTTTTTCAGCAGGCGCGGGAGTTGTTCGCGTTCTTGAATGTCACTCCTGCAGAAGGTCAGACATCGCATATGCCCCCCACCAAGGGCCCGCGAGGAGCAGTTCCTTGGGCGTACTGGAGTGGGGAGCAATATGCCGATTTCGAGAGGTGGTGCGCGGCTGGAATGAGTCGGTGGTACCCAGGCTGGCAAGCGAGTCTAACAGGGTACAGAGGTAGCCGTGCTGAACCTAAATCACGGCTACCTCTGTAAAAATAACCTCTCAACTCAAGTTCAGGGCATCCGGATAACCTGCCAATCGGGCGATGCGAGATACCAGTTGGAATAACCCATCTCGCGGTTGTTCACCTGCGCGCCGTTCCAGGGGGCGTAGGCGTCCACCCACCAGTCGGCACCCAACTGCACCAGGGCCGGTCCACTGATTTTCATGCGGCCCTCGACGCGGCAGCTGCTGACGGTCTCGTCCGGCGACCAGGAAGCTCGGGGGGTGCTCATGTACCAGTGGAAGATTTTGTCGGGATGGTCGGAGATGGGCAGCACGACCGAGTCATTCTCGGCGTTGTAGGTGTAAGGCATCGGCTCGGTCTCGCGGATGCTGTACCAGCCGGAGCGCACATAGAGTTGGCCGTCGATCGAGCCCTGGTCGTCGGCGAGGAGCTTCTCGGTGCCGTTGATGGTGCACCAGAGCTTCATGTAGTCGATCTCGACGATGGCTTCACCAGTTTTGCTGGTATCGACGATCGCCTGTCCCCAATAGGTGATGGCCGTGAAACCGTCCGGGGGGGTGCGGGGGTCTTTGACGCAGGCGATGCGCTGGGGCACGTCACTCGGCACACCGGCGTCGGGCACGCTGAAGTCGGTGGTGCTTGAGATCACACCCGCGTAGGTGTTGATGGCGATTTTGCCGGTGCTCGCCGTGCAGGGGATTTTGGTCTTGACTTCCTTGTGGCTGGAGGATTGCCAGTTCTCGGCATAGCCTTTGCCGAAGCCGATGCTGGTGATATTGAGCAGGTTGATGCCCTTGATGGTGACGTCGGTGGCTGGATAGGCGGTGCCGTTGGTCGGGGTGAAGCTGGTGATGCTCGGCGGATCACTAGTAAAGCTTGCCGAACTGACGGCGGAGCCTCCGGTGGTGGTGACGGTTACCTTGCCGCTGACATTGCCTGTTTTGGTGGTGGTGGTGAGCTGCGTCTCCGAGTCGCGGACGAAATTCAAATAGATGCTGCCGATTTTGACGGACTGGACGTTGTTGAAGTAGGTGCCCTGGATGACCACCTTGGTGTCGGGCGGGCCGCTGATGGGCGAGAAACTGGAAATAGTCGGATTGTTGACTGTAACGGTGAAGGTGCTGGAGCTGGTGAGCAAGCCGTTGCTGGTCTGAATCGAAATTGGACCGGTTTTGGCATTGCTGTTAGTGGTGGCGGTCACCTGGGTGCTGGAGTTGCGGGTAAAGCCGACATTGCCCCCGCCCACCTTGACCGAACTGACGTTGCTGAAACCACTGCCGTTGATGACCACCGCTGTCCCAATCGGGCCACTGGTGGGCGAAAAACTGGTGATTGCGGATGTAGTTTGAGCCAGTGCCTCCTGACTCAGAAGCGGCAATGCAAAAGGCTGAACGGTCGCAAGCGCAACCGACAGGAACACAGCAGAACCTGATATGCGTGACATATAAATGCATACCTCAAGAGTGATGAATTGTGGATAGCTATACGAATCCGGATTGTGCCTGCCCGAGCGCGCTTCGGTCAGGCGCATGAGCCGAATCGATTTGCCTAATCTTCAAGAACGGTTAAGTGCCGAAAGTTGCTTCGGAAGGGGACTATTCGGTTTGTTTACAAAACCAGTACTGGATCGCCCGGGAGAGGGTGGCGTGGTTTTAGGAATGCAGGAAATCGGTTCCTCAATTCCATCTAGTACTCTTTAATATTAGTCATGGTACTACTAGCTGGCATGTCTAATAAGTAAGAGATAACTGAGAGCTCAAGGAAGAGATAACTGAAAACTCAATGTAATCCTGCGCCTCGGTTACAAAAGCCAGAACTACCGGGAGCTATTTTCTGCCTCTCACCACATCGGCAAGACCCCCGAGGAGGATGTGGCCGAGTACCGCCGCCGCCGCTCGCCGGTCTTCCACGCCGAGAAGCTCAAGACTCCGCTGATGGTCCACACGACCACCAACGACGAGGACGTCAACGTTATGCAGGTGGAGGCGCTCATCAAGGCCCTCAAGGCGGCGGGCAAACAGTTCGAGTACAAAATCTACCAGGATGCCCCCGGCGGCCACGCCTTCAACCGCCTCGACACGGCCCTGGCCAGAGAATCGCGCCAAGAAATTTACCGGTTTTTGGCCCGCTACTTGAGCCCGCCCAATCCTCCCGGTGCACCGCTGCCCCTCGGAGCGGCCTCCACATCCGCCCAGGGTCAGTAGTGCGTACCGGTCGAGCGAAAGTGCACGGCCGTCTTGCCGTTCGGGTTGAGCACATCTCCCCCCTCGGCCACGCAGTAGACCAGCCAGTGATCGCCGCAGTCCATGCGCCCCTCCACACGGCATTCGAGGTAGGCGAGCGCTTCTGAGAGGATGGGCGAGCCGTTGGCCGCCGCGCGCGTGGCAACCCCCGCAAAACGGTCCTGGCCAGGAGCGAAGGGTTTGAGAAAGTGCTTCATCAAAGGCAGGTGCTGCCCGTCTTCAAGGATATTGAGCACGAAGGCGTCACCCGGGTACAGCAGCGACTCGATGGCCCGCTCCTTGGCGACGGCCACGGTGAGCCCCGGCGGATTGAAGGTGGCCTGGGTGACCCAGGAGGCGAGCATCGCACTGCTGACCTCTTCACGCCGGGCCGTGACGACACACAGCGAACCGACGATGCGGCCCGCGGCTTGCTCGACGGGGGTGGAGGCGGCAGGAGCGCGACCCTGACGGGCTTTGCGCGTCTTCTTGAGCGTCTGGGCAAAATCGGTGCCCGCCTCCTCGCACTCCTGCAAGGTGCCGGCGTTGGGTTTGAACTTGACGCGAATAGTCTCGAAGCCGAAGGAATATCCAGCGTTGCGCAGTTTGCCCTCCAGCAGGTCGATCGCTTCGCCGCTCCAGCCGAAGGAGCCGAATACCCCGGTCAGTTGCGATTTGGGAGCGGTGGCAAGCACAATGCCCAGGGCCGTCTGGATCTGGGTGGGGGCGTGACCGCCCAGGGTGGGCGAGCCGATCACAAAGCCGTCGGCGCGCGAGACCACCTCGCGGATCTCCTCCGGGGTGGCGAATTCGCAGTTGATGGTCTCCACACCCACCCCGGCCTTGGTGATCCCGTGGGCAAGCGCCTGGGCGAGGGTGGCGGTGGAGCCGTAGGCCGAGGCGTAGAGCAAGGCGACGGTGAGCGTCTTTTCAATCTGAGCGCGGTTCCAGCGGCGGTAATGGGAGATAAGATCCAGCCCGCCCGAGCGCAACAGCGGTCCGTGCACCGGGGCAATCACCCGGGCGGGCCACTCGGCAAGCCGGTCGAGCACCGCTTCGACCTGGCGCGCCTGGCTTGCCATCAGACAATCATAAAAGTAACGGGCGTCCTCGCCCGTGGCGGTGCCGCTCTCGTCGAAGAGGGCATCGTCCGCGACGTGGGCGGCAAAAAATTTGTCGGTGTAAAGTGCCGAGTGCTTTTGATCAAAGAGGCACAGCCCGTCGGGCCAGCGCGGCGTCGGAGCGGGAATGCACTGCAGCCGCCGATCGCCGCCCAGTTCCAGGACTTCTTGGCCGCGGACGATCCGGATTTGCGTTTGCAGGTCGGCCGCTTCACCTTCAAGCAAAGGTCTAAGGGCGATGGCCCCGGGGTTGGAGCAGATTATCTCCAGGCGGGGAGCGCGCGCCAGCAGGGCAATCAGGGTTTTGGCGCGGTTGGGGTTGATGTGACCCAGCACTACCGCGTGGATCTGCTCCAGGGCAATGAGCCGCTCCAACTCCGCAAGAAACAGGGCAGTGAACGTTTCGCCCGGCGGGGAGAGCAGCACCGTTCGATCCGGCCCCTGAAACAGAAAGGCGTTGGAGGTGGTGCCCCGCTGCCGGGCGTACTCGACCTCGAATTTGAGCCGCACGAAGCTGCGGGAGCGCAGCGCCCAAGTATCGGGGGCCACCGCCACCGTCTGGATATCGCGCACAGGCGTTTGGGCAGGGGTCATGGCGCTTCTCCTCGTGGTGTCGCGTGTCGGTCAGGCTGTCCTGGCCTGACATTTGTCACCTGTTTAATAGTGGTTGCCGACTTTGCGGTGGTGGACGGCGGTCAGTCCTTCCAGGTTGGAGACGCGGCCATCCTCAACCACGCCGTAGACCAGCCAGTGATCGGAACACTCCATGCGGCTGGCGACCCGGCACTCCATATAGGCGAGGGCATCGGCCAGAATTGGCGTGCCGCCCGTGCCGGTGAGCGTTTCCACACCCACGAAGCGGTCCTCGCCGGGGGCAAAGCGCTTCAGAAAGTGGCGCATCAGCGGAGCGTACTTGCCTTCTTCGAGCACATTGAGGGCAAACAGGTCGCCCACCTGCATCAGCGCTTCGATGGCCCGGTCCTTGGCGACGGCGATCGTGACGCCCAGGGGGGCAAAGCTCGCCTGGTTGACCCAGGAGGCGAGCATGGCGCCTTTGAGTTCGCCTTTGGCGGCGGTGAGCACGTACAGCCCGCCCGACAGACGGCCCATCGCCTTGTCGAGCCCGACCGCGACCGCCTTCATCTGCTGGACGGTGCGGTCGCGGGTGAGCCATTGGGCCAGGTCGGTCCCGGACTCTTCGCAGAGCTTGTACAGCGCCGGGGTGGGTGTGCCGGTCGCCTCGGCCTCGGCCAGCGCCCCTTCGCGCCCGGGGATGCGAATGGGGGCAAAGGCCCGCACCAGGCCCAGATCGGCAAATCGGCTCGAAAGCGGAAAGGCGGGCTCGTCGAACCCACCGCAGGCTTCGTAGATGCCAAAAGCCTGCTTTTCTTTGACGTTGGCCAGAATCACGCCCAAAGCCGCCTGGGTCGCCTGGGCGGCCGGCCCCGCCGTGGGGGGGGTGCCAATCACCACCCCGGCGCTCTGGCGGACGATTTCCTGGATCTCGGCGAGGGGCGTGGCGCGCAGGTCCACCAGTTCGGTGGCGACGTGGGACTTGGTGATTCCCTGGGCAATCGCCTGGGATAGCCGGTCGCTGTAGCCGTAGTCCGAGACATAGAAGACTGCCACGCTGGTGGTCGCCTCGCTCTGCTCCTGGCTCCAGCGCCGGTACCGATCGACCAACTCGCCCAGGTGCAGCTTGAGCATCGGCCCGTGGCCGGTGGCAATGGCGGTGATCTCCCCCAGAGGCTCCATGCGCTTGAGGGCGGTGAGCACCGAGCGGGCGTTGGGAGCCATCAGGCACTCGTAATAAAAACGGTAATCGGGCTCGATGGCACTCAAGTCCTCATCGAACATCCGCTCGTTGCAGTAGTGCATCCCAAAAGCGTCGCAGGTGTAGAGCACCCCCGTGCCCCGGTCGAACGTGAACATCGTGTCGGGCCAGTGCAAGTTGGGGGCCGAGACAAATTCGAGCACATGCCCGCCTCCGAGATCGAGGGTGTCGCCGCTTTTGACCGCCCGCTGCGGAAAGCGGCGGTGCACCATGTTCGCCAGAAACTGCAGCGCCATGCGCGAAGCGACCACCGTCGCCTGGGGAGCGAGCGCCAGCACGTCCGCCACCAGACCGCTGTGGTCGGGTTCGGTGTGGCTGATCACCAGATAGTCGATCCGCTTGGGATCGATGTGGCCTTTGAGCAGATCTAAATAAAGGGAGCGGAACTTTTCGTGGCTGGTATCCACCAGGGCTACCTGCTCGCCCTCGATCAGGTACGAGTTGTAGGTCGTGCCGTTTTGCAGACCAAATTCGATGTCGAAGCGGTCGCGATCCCAGTCGAGGCAGCGCATCGCCACCGTCTCAGGTGCCACCGCTCCGGACTGGACCGTCAACCTTTTTTGGATCGTCTGCTGCATAGCCTGCGCGCCTCCCAAGCTCCGTCCGTGGTCATTTCTACTTATTCAGTGTAGAGCCGAATATTGATCGATTTTCGATCAACATACTGCCCACCTGCGGGGAGGGTCGGTGAATCCCTTGTGTCCTGGAGCAGCGTACCGGTAGACTCGTGGGGATCTGTCGGCAACCGAATTTTTCCGTGGGCCTCATCGTTCAGAAGTACGGCGGCACATCGGTGGGCAGCGCCGAACGGATGCGCTCGGTGGCCGAGCGCATCGCCCGCACCCACCGCCAGGGACACGATCTGGTCGTGGTCGTCTCGGCGATGGGCCACACCACCGACGCCCTGGTCAAAATGGCCTGCGAGATGCACGGCGAGCCGGACCCGCGCGAGATGGACATGCTGCTCACCACCGGCGAGCAGCAGAGCGTGGCGCTCTTGACCATGGCGCTGCACGCCTTGGGTTGCAAGGCGATTTCGCTGACCGGTGCCCAGGTGGGTGTCGTCACCGAACCCAACCACACCCGGGCACGCATCCGCAGGGTGCAGACAGGCCGCATCAACGAGCTTCTGGCTGCCGGGTACGTGCTGGTGGTGGCCGGCTTTCAGGGCATCTGCCACTCGCGCTTCTGGGAAATTACGACGCTGGGCCGGGGCGGGTCCGACACCAGCGCCGTGGCTCTCGCGGCCGTGCTCAAGGCCAACCGCTGCGAAATTTATACCGACGTGCCGGGGGTACTGACCACCGATCCGCGCCTGGTGGGCGATGCCGCCTTGCTCGAGGAAATCACCAGCGAGGAGATGCTGGAATTGGCGAGCCTGGGTGCCCAGGTGCTCCATCCGCGCGCCGTCGAGATTGCCCGCAACTACGCGGTGCCGTTGGTGGTGCGCTCCAGTTGGAGCGACGCCCCCGGTACGATTGTGCTCTCGCCCCGTCTGCCGGTGGACCGGGCCATCGACAATCTGGAGACCGAGCGGCCGGTAGACGCCGTCTACATCGACAACCATCAGGCAAAAATTGCGCTGTTGCGCGTTCCGGACCGTCCCGGTGTGGCGGCGGCCCTTTTTGGGCACCTGGCCAAGGCGGGGATCGATGTGGACCTGATTATCCAGTCCATCCACCACCCGAATGCTCCGGAACCCACCAACGACATTGCCTTTACGGTCCAGCGCTCGGATCTGGCCGCTGCGGTCGCCACGAGCGAAACGGCCGCCGCCGCGCTGGGCGGTTGCGCGGTGGTGGTGGACCCGGTGCCCACCAAAGTGAGCATCCGCGGCGCCGGGATCATCGGACGACCGGGTGTGGTCGCCCAGATGTTCAAAGCCCTAGCCGAGGCGCGGATCAATATCCAGATGATTTCGACTTCCGAAACCAGCCTCAGCTGCGTGATTGCAGGCGAGCAGGCCGAGAAGGCGGGCGAGGTGCTCTGTGGCCAGTTCGGCCTGCGCGCGCCGGTCTACGAGGAACCGCCGGTGGTGAGCGGCGCGCGGCCGGTCGCCCAGGCGGTGCGCGGCGTAGCCCTCGACACCAATCAAGCCCAGGTAGCGATTTTGCAGATACCCGACCGGCCCGGGGTGGCGGCGGAGATCTTTCAGTGTCTGGCCCAAGAAGGGATTGCCGTCGACATGATCGTCCAATCGCAGCGCGGGGCCGACACCAACGACATCGGCTTTACGGTCAGCCGCTCCGCCGTGCGCGCGGCCCAACGCGCCCTCGCTTCTTTGTGCATGGGCTTCGCAGGCTGTGGCGGGGTGGTCGTGCGCGAATCGGTGGCCAAACTCAGCCTGGTGGGAGCGGGCATCGTCGGCACCCCGGGGGTGGCCGCCCGCATGTTCGAGACGCTTGCGAGTCTCGGCACCAACATCGAGATGATCTCCACCTCGACTATCAAGGTGAGCTGCATCGTGGAGGCTGCTTGCTGCGAAGCGTCTCTCCAGGCGGTGCACCGGGCCTTCGGCCTGGGTAGCGGGGCGATGGTCGCGGTGGAAGGCCGCAGCAGCTAGAAAACCAAATGGGAATTCAACCCAGCCCACTTGGCAAACCGAACCGATCGGCAGATGGGGCTCCCAGACGTCGACGAGACGCTTGTTACCATCGTGTCGAAAATCGCCTGTACAGCGGCCAGAGAATAGCCAAAGCACAGACAAACAGCCCCACGGAGAACGCTGTCCCTCTCGGATTCAGCCAGCTGCTCCATCCTGCAGCCAGTAGTGCGACAAGCAAAGCAACAATGACAACCGATTTGTACCACTTGAGGCCTGCTTGAGCCCAGGCCAGCTGAGTCGCAACTGCGATCAGGGCTCCATTGATAATGGCCCAGCCAAAAAACTCCGGCTTTAATGCATCCAACGTTTGCATCGCCTATCGAGGGGGTTCTGGTCTAGTCCAGGGTGCTTGGGTTCCTTGTTCTTCACAATGTTTGTAGGCATCCTCAACCCATACTTTATCCTGGCTTGCCTGTTCACCAGCTATTGTACCGGCGAGCCCACCTATTGCACCCCCGACGAGTCCACCGATTCCAAAGCCTAAGGAACCCGCTGCAGAGCCTGCCGCTGCACCTGTCAGGCCGCTGCCGACAATGGTGCCCAGCATACCGCCTGCCCCTGGATAAGTTATCTGCTCCATCGACCTACGCTCCTCTTCTCTGCGTTTCTGCTGTGGTGTATCCGGATATTTTTGTTCCAATTCATGCAACAGCCTGCAGGTCTTATCGTCCGGATAGCCGTTTGGACCTGCAGGTAGTTTGCCTGCGATTACATTAAGTTCGTCAGCGTTCCAACTATCAGTTTGCCCATTCGAACTACCACCCAATTCATCCCACTTGGCAATAGCCATCACGCTGGAATCGTTCATAAAATCTGCATTGGCACCCTGTGGTAGCGAGAAGGCTATCGACGCTTGTTCGCCGCTGCTTACCAAAAGCGCGTGGATATCGTTTTCAACTTCAATTTGCGCGTCAACAACGAGTAGTTCGTCTGCAGCGAGTGGTAGATCTTGGTCAGTAGCTGCTTGTTCGAATTGAGGGATAGCTGAGTCGGTGACGGCGCTGGCCCCCGGTAGTAGTCTATAGCCATCGTCGTTCATCGCGCCGTAAGTATCTGCGCCTGGGTAGTTGCTGTTCGGACTATCCGCGTTGGTAGCGAACACCGTGCCGTTCGCATCGGAGAAGCTGTCGAAGTCAAAATCGAGACCACTCACTCCCTGGGCAATGCTGTCATAGACATCTGAATTGGTGTCAATGTCTTGTTCATTGTCGGACAGACTCGCTGATCCGCTTATCCATGCGTTCTCAAAGTTGCCGAAGTTGGTACTGCCAGTGCCACTGTCAAGACTACTGCCGTCCTCGCTCGCGTACAGATTTTGCACGCTGTAGTAGTCGCTGTCCTGATCCCACAACACATTCTGGTTGCCGTCGCTACCATAGCTGTACTCGCCGTTCTGGCTGAAAGCATTAACTTGTGCGCCTTCTTCACCCAATGTGCCGATGTAGGTGGCATCTCCACTGCCATCTGACTCGTTCTGAAGGAAATACTTTTCTTCCACGGTCTACCTGCAGAGAGTTGCTCCTCCAGAATTTATGCGAAGAATATATTTTTGTCAAAATATTCCTGAGAAGTTTTTCTCTTTTCTCGCTGCCCACAACAACAACAATATGCAAACAGAATAGATGGGAACATGAATCGCTTGTTACACCTGGGAGGCAAACCCGGCCAACTGGGCAAACCCATCGATCGGCAGATGGGGCTCCCAGGCGTCGGCGAGACGCTCGAACATCTCCTCGCGCTGTTCACGGTAATGGCCGCTTTGCACGGGGAGCTGTGGCAGGCCCCGGCGCTCCCGAAGCGCGTTGAGCCAGTGGCGACGCCAGGCGTGGTTGTCCAACAGGCCGTGCAAATAGGTACCCCAGACGCGGCGATTACTGCTGACCACGCCGAGATGGGGCTCGGCAAACAGCGCTTCGAGGGTGGGAGCAAAAGTCGTCTGCCCCTGATGAATTTCGTAACCGACGACAGGCTCCCCAGCCGGCAGGCGCGATTCGACCTGCACCTGACGGGTAATCTTGAGCGGCTCGAAAACGGTTGTAGCCTCGATGAGCCCAAGACCGGGATGGCGGCCGGGGTGCCCCTCAAATCCTTCAGGATCGTCGATGGTGCTTCCCAGTATCTGCAGACCACCACAGATTCCTAGGATCACCCCCCCGTAAGCCCGGATTTGTGCAGCCATGCCGCTCGCTTCGAGGGCAAGCAGGTCGGGGATGGTGGCTTTTGATCCTGGCAGGATAATTGCATCTGGATGACCAAGGTATCCGTCGGGGCTCACGTAGCGCACCCGGACGCTGGGTTCTGCTTCCAGGGCGTCGAAATCCGTGAAATTGGCGATGCGCGGCAGTCGGATCACGACGATCTCCAATTGCGCCTGTTTGCGCGCTCCGCGCCGATCGAATAAACCCATCGAATCTTCCTCGGGTAGGGCCATCTCCAGCCAGGGCAGCACACCCACCACCGGCACGCCGGTGTACTGGGCAAGCCAGTCGAGGCCCGGCTGCAACAGTGCAAGCGAACCGCGAAACTTGTTGATCACGATGCCTTTGATGAGGGCGCGCTCCTCGGGGGGCAGCACCTGCAAAGTACCTACGACGTGAGCGAGGGCGCCTCCCCGGTCGATGTCGGTCACCAGCAGTGTCGGCGCCCCCAGGTGCAAAGCGACGCGCATGTTGGTCAGATCCCGGTGGCGCAGGTTAACCTCCGCCGGACTGCCGGCTCCTTCGCAGATCACCAGTTCGTATTGCGACTGCAACTCAGCGAGTGCCTCCACCACCGCCTGCCAGCCGGGTTCAAAGTAGTCGCGGTAGTAATCGACGGCCCCGCACACCCCGGCGGGCTTGCCCTTCAAGATCACCTGGCTGGTCATATTGCCCTGGGGCTTGAGCAAAATCGGGTTCATCGCCACGCTGGGTTCCAGTCCGCAGGCCCAGGCCTGCACCGCCTGGGCGTGGCCGATTTCGTGGCCTTCGGCGGTGACATAGGCGTTGAGGGCCATATTCTGGCCTTTGAAGGGAGCGACTTTTACCCCGCGCCGGTGAAACAGGCGACCCAGCGCCGTCACCAGAAGTGACTTGCCCGCGTGAGAGGAAGTGCCGACGACCATCAAAGCAGCCACTGTGTTTGTCCTATGCGAGGTAGGTGTTGTGGGTCAAGATATTAATGGCTGCATGGAACGTTCAAGCAGTCTGACAGTGAGCCATTGATAAATTACCAAATGGTGGCGACATTGTACTGTTTAATTTGAGAGTCTGTGGTGAGCAAAATCAAATTTTCTACCTGGCTTTGTGCAATCAAGATTCTGTCGAAGGGATCTCGATGGTAGTCAGGCAAGTTATAGATTTGGAGTGCATGAGTCTTTTCGATAGGTAGACAAATAAATCCGTTTGAATACATATTATCCTGAATTACTTTCTCCGGTGAACCGATCAGTTCGAGTCTGCTCAAGCGCGCTTTGATAGATATTTCCCATATACTGGCTACGCTGAGATATGTCTCATTGCTTTCGTTCTCAATGATTGCTCTTGCGTTTGTGGAGAGGCGAATATCACCAGAGATGAACCAGAGAAATGCATGGGTATCTAGCAAATAACTCATTCAAAATGTTTCATAATGTCATTAGGCAAAGGTGCATCAAAATCAGGAGCAACCTTGATCAAGCCTTTTGCCGAGCCAAATGTACGTTTGAATTTTCCATTTTCTGGCTTCACTTTGTGCTCTGATTCTTCTTCTCTTATCTTTCTAATCTCTTTCAGTATCAACTCCCAAGACTTTCTATCGAAACTTCCTACGACATTGGATGGAGGATGAGTATCAGAACCTTCAGAGGATGGAAGAAAAGTCCCTGCCTCTACATCGGTCGAACGC
The DNA here is from genome assembly GCF_000011385.1 of Gloeobacter violaceus PCC 7421. Taxonomy (NCBI): domain Bacteria; kingdom Bacillati; phylum Cyanobacteriota; class Cyanophyceae; order Gloeobacterales; family Gloeobacteraceae; genus Gloeobacter; species Gloeobacter violaceus. Next base: position 1,881,100 of record NC_005125.1, on the reverse strand, counting down.
GCTTCAGACTTCTCTAGCTGCTGTACAAATTTATTTACATTAATGCCATGAATCTCACTTAGATTTGCTTCGTCTTTTGACACTTGCTTATGACCTTGCGGTTCACGGTTCGCGTTTGTTGGTTTCAATGGAAAAATGCTCTCAATCTCGACCAAGTGAATCTGGGAAACAGAGTCACTATCCCGTTTGCGAATTCTAATCACCAGTTCTTGACCAACGGAAAGTAAACTGACCCTCATCGTTGCTCTTATCAGGCCAACTTCAGAGTCAAAGGTTTTTATGCTAGCGTCAATAGCTCTCAGAGCCGTTCGACAAGCGCTGAGTATGTCTTGCCATCGAGCTTCTATCTCTACTGTTGCTTTTGGCGAGAGCTGCCTCTCCAGCTTTTGAGTAGAGGGTATTAAGTAAATCGCAGCCGCGATCGTTGCAAGAAACAAGAATAAGTAGTTCAAGGCAAAACCCAAATCGTTGGCTAGTCGAGTTCGTGTTGTTTCAGATGCAAGTAGAATAACGAGGAAGGTTGGGAACACTGCAAAAAAACAAACGCAAGACCACCAAAATAGCTCACCTATGCGAGACAACTTGTTTATAGTTTTTTGCTCAATGCGCTTAATTTTAATTGGTAATCTTTCCTGAACCTGTTTGGAATTTATTGTTCGGTAGTTATATTCTGCAACTTTGAAAGCAGTCCAGGCAGTAATAATTCCTGCCAGCAAAGTCGCTACAGGGCCAGCTAGAGTTGTTAGAAAAGCCAAAACAGAATTAATAAGCGAATCTAGCATTGTGGGCTGACAGTCTTCCGCTGTGGACAGAAATAGTAATCAAAGTATAGTACGAGCCAGCCTGGTGACCGTAGGCTTGCAGTGAAGACCATGTCCGTGTTCCTCAGCGGTGACGTAGGCGTTGAGGGCCGTATTCTGGCCTTTGAAGGGAGCGGCTTTGACCCCGCGCCGGTGGAACAGGCGACCCAGGGCCGTGACCAGAAGCGACTTGCCCGCATCATCAAAGCAGCCGTGGTGTTCGTCCTATGCGAAGCGGGTGTTGCATTTGAAGGCGGTGATAAAGGCGATAAGGTGATTCGGCAGCTGTACTCCGGCGTTTCTTACCATCCTAGGTCCGGCCGGGAGCGCCGGATGTTCACCGGCCACCGTCGCTCTGTAGGTGAAGGACTAAGATAGGACTGTTTGCTTAGTTGCAGGTCGCCGCTGTGCCCCGCCGCACCGATATTCACAAGATTCTCTTAATTGGCGCCGGACCGATCGTCATCGGTCAGGCCTGCGAATTCGACTACTCCGGAACCCAGGCCTGCAAAGCGCTGCGCGAGGAAGGCTACGAGATTGTCCTGGTCAATTCCAACCCGGCGACGATCATGACCGATCCTGCCACGGCCGATCGCACCTATATCGAGCCGGTCACCGCCGAGTTCGTCGAGCGCATTATCGAACGCGAGCGGCCGGACGCCTTGCTTCCCACCATGGGAGGCCAGACGGCGCTCAACGTCACCGTCGAATTGGCCGAATCGGGGGTGCTCGATCGCTACGGCGTCGAACTGATCGGCGCAAAACTCCCCGCCATCAAAAAAGCCGAGGACCGCGAGCTATTTAAGCAGGCGATGGAGAAAATCGGCCTGGCCGTACCGCGCTCGGGTTTCGCCCACACTCTCGAAGAAGCGCGGGTAGTGGCCGAGGAGATTGGTTCCTTTCCGCTGATTTTGCGGCCGAGCTTTACGCTTGGGGGCACCGGCGGCGGCATCGCCTACAACCGCGAGGAGTTCGAGCGGATGATCCGCGTCGGCCTGGACGCTTCGCCCACCTCCCAGGTGCTGGTCGAAGAGTCGGCCCTCGGCTGGAAGGAGTATGAACTGGAGGTGATGCGCGATCTGGCCGACAACGTCGTGATCATCTGCTCGATCGAGAATTTTGATCCGATGGGAGTGCACACGGGCGATTCGATCACCGTCGCCCCGGCCCAGACTCTGACTGACAAAGAGTACCAGCGCCTGCGCGACGCCGCCATCAAAGTGATCCGTGAAATCGGCGTCGAAACGGGCGGCTCGAATATTCAGTTTGCCGTCCACCCGGAGAACGGCCGGGTGATCGTCATCGAGATGAACCCGCGCGTCTCGCGCTCGTCGGCCCTCGCCTCCAAGGCCACCGGCTTTCCGATCGCCAAGATTGCCGCGAAGCTCGCCGTGGGTTACACCCTCGATGAAATCACCAACGAAATCACCCAGAAGACCCCGGCAAGCTTCGAGCCTACGATTGACTACGTAGTCACCAAGATCCCGCGCTGGGCCTTCGAGAAATTTCCCGGCACCGAGCCGGTGCTCACCACCGCCATGCGCTCGGTGGGCGAGGTGATGGCGATCGGCCGCACCTTTTGCGAGTCGCTGCAAAAGGCGCTGCGCTCGCTGGAGATCAAGCGCTTTGGCTTCGGTGCCGACCGTTCTGAAGAGATCCCCGACGCCGAGACGCTCAAAAGTCAGTTGCGCACCGCCACCCCCGATCGCATCTTTCAGATCCGCCAGGCGCTGATGGCCGGTTTCAGCGTCGAGCAGGTTCACGAGCTGACCGCCATCGACCCCTGGTTTCTCGACAAGCTCGCGGAACTGGTCGCCTTCGAGCGTGCCTACCAAGGTCGCGACCTGGCTTCCCTCACCGCCGCCGAGTGGCTCGAAGCCAAGCAAAAAGGTTACAGCGACATGCAGCTGGCTTTTCTCACCGGCACCGACGAGCAGAGCGTGCGCTCCACCCGCCAGGAACTGGGCGTGACGCCGGTATTTAAAACGGTCGATACCTGTGCGGCCGAATTCGAGGCGTTCACGCCCTACCACTATTCGACCTACGCTTCTGAGTCCGAGATTGCTTCCGGTGAGAAGCCCAAGGCGATGATCCTGGGGGGCGGCCCCAACCGCATCGGCCAGGGCATCGAGTTCGACTACTGCTGCTGTCACGCCTGCTTTGCGCTTTCTGAAGACGGCTTTGAGACGATCATGGTCAACTCCAACCCCGAGACCGTCTCCACCGACTACGACACCAGCGACCGGCTCTACTTCGAACCGCTCACCCGCGAGGACGTGCTCAACATCGTCGAAGCAGAAAAGCCGGTGGGCGTCATCGTTCAGTTCGGCGGCCAGACGCCCCTCAACCTCGCCGTGCCCCTCGAAAAGGCGGGGGTACCCATCTGGGGCACCTCCCCGGACTCGATCGACATCGCCGAGGACCGCGAGCGCTTCGAGCAGTTATGCCAGCAACTCGGCATCCGACAACCCGCCAACGGCATGGCCCGCTCCACCGCCGATGCCGTCGCCGTGGCCGGCCGCATCGGCTACCCGGTGGTGGTGCGCCCGAGCTACGTGCTGGGGGGGCGGGCGATGGAAATCGTCTACACCGATGAAGGGTTGGGCCGCTACATGGCCCACGCCGTCCAGGTGGAGCCCGACCGACCGATTTTGATCGACAAATTTCTCGAAGATGCCGTCGAGGTCGATGTGGACGCTATTTGCGATCGGACCGGTCAGGTGGTGATAGGCGGGATCATGGAGCACATCGAGCAGGCGGGCATCCACTCCGGCGATTCAGCCTGCGTGCTGCCGACGCGCACTCTCGATGAAAGCGTGCTGGCCGTTATCCGCGACTGGACCGTCAAACTGGCCCGTGCCCTGAAGGTGGTGGGACTGATGAATATCCAGTACGCCGTCAAAGCCCACAGGGAGGGTGCCGAGGTTTATGTGTTGGAGGCCAACCCGCGCGCCTCGCGCACGGTACCCTTCGTGGCCAAGGCGACCGGGGTACCGCTTGCCAAGATTGCCGCCCGGGTGATGGCGGGGCGCACCCTGGAAGAATTGGGTTTCACCGAGGAAGTGATCCCCGGCCACATCGCCGTCAAAGAAGCGGTGTTGCCCTTTGAAAAATTCGCCGGCACCGACACGATCCTGGGACCGGAGATGCGTTCGACCGGCGAGGTGATGGGCATCGACACCGACTTCGGCCGCGCTTTCGCCAAAGCCCAGATCGGCGCCGGGCAGAAGCTGCCCACGGCCGGCACGTTGTTTGTCTCCGTCACCGACCGCGACAAGCACGCGGTCGTACCGATTGTCCAGCAGATGCTCGACCTGGGCTTTCGGGTGATCGCCACCGAGGGCACCCAGCGTTTTTTGCAGGAGCAGGGCCTCGCAGTCGAGAAAGTGCTCAAGATTCACGAGGGTCGCCCCCACATCGGCGACTTGCTCAAAAACCGCCGGATTCAGCTGGTCTTCAACACTCCCTCGGGCAGCGAAGCCCAGACCGATGCCCAGGTAATCCGCCGTACCGCCCTCGCCCAGAAGATCCCGGTCATCACCACCCTGGCTGCTGCCCGTGCCGTCACAGCGGCCATTGCCGCGCTGCAGAAGGGGCCGCTGGAGGTGAAATCTCTGCAGGAGTATCATCAGCCGTCTTTGACCGCAGGTAGCCGATAGCCTTCCTCGGAGGCGGTCTTCAGCAGGCGGTCTTTGAGGATCAGGTGATGCCTGGAATCGTGGGTGAGCCACCCCTGTTTCTCAAGACGGCCGAGAAGCACCGTCACCGTGGCCCGTTCCACACCGAGAACGGTGGCCAACTCCTCGTGGGTGAGCCGCACCTCCAGGCGCACTCCACCCGCCACCGGGCAACCAATCTCCACAGCCAACAGCAGCAACACTCCCCGCAGGCGGTCCCCGGCGTACCTCTGGCCGTAGATGGCAAGCAGTGCCTCGGTCTGGTGGATGCCCCGCTCAATCTGCGTCTGCAGCAGCCGACCGGTTGCGGTCGCAGGCGAGATTTCCTGCACACCGTGGCGCACCAGTTCGACCCGGGAGAGCGCTGTAGCCCGACAGGCCTCCAGAGAGGTCAGCGTCGGACCGAACAGCCGGTCGGGTCCGGCCAGACCGATGAGCACCTCTTCACCGCTCGGATGCAGTTTGCTCAGTTTGACCAAGCCCGAGTGCACCTGCCAGACTGCCCGGGCCTCCAGGGGGATCTCCTTACTGCGTTCGAAAGTTTGCCGGGGACGTCTCTCTGCCGGGCTTTGGGTGCCTTCCTCCGGGCCATCCAGGGTCGTCAGATCGCCGATCCTCTGGTGGTGCAACTGCCGGTAGTGCTGCAGTTCCGCCTGAATGGCCCCTTGTTGCTCCAGCTGCCTCTCGAGCTTCAGCCGCTGCATGGCCATGGTGATCACCGTGCGCAACTCGACTGCTTCGAAGGGTTTGACAATGAAGCCGAAGGGTTCGGTCGGCTGGGCGCGCCGCACCGTCTCTTCGTCTGCATAAGCAGTCAGGTAGATCACCGGCACGCCGAACTGGCGGCGGATACGCCCGGCCGCTTCCACCCCGTCCATCTCTCCTTGCAGACGGATATCCATCAGCACCAGATCGGGCTGGGCGCGCACGATTTTCTGGATGGCTTCCTCTGCAGAGCTGACGGAGGCCAGGACAGTGTGACCCATCGCCTCGAGAATTTTTTGTACATCCCGCGCGACAATGCGCTCGTCCTCCACCACCATGATGTTGAGCTTGCGCATAGCCGGTTGCCTCCTCCTAGCGATGAACCGGGAAAGTCACGCGCACCGAGGTACCCTGGGCACCCGAGAACACAACGCTTCCCCCAAGTTGTAGGGCCAAGTCGTTTACCAGTTGCAGCCCCAGCGATTCGAGCTTGGCCGGGTCAAAATCGGCAGGCAGCCCACTGCCGTTGTCCTCGACCAGCAAAGTGACCGTCTGCTCGCTCTGGCTGAGCCTGACGCCGATCCGGTTGCGCTTGTCCCGCGCAAAGGCGTGCTTGAGGCTGTTGGAGATCAGTTCGTTGACAATCAGGCCGCAAGGAATCGCCATCGCCAGGTCCAGACGTACACTGCATGCTTCCATCTTCAGTCGCACTTTTCCTGGTCGTGCTCTGTAGGAGCGGATCAGCTGGTGCCCGATGAGCCGGACGTACTCGCCAAAGTCGACGCTGGCCAGATCCCCCGACTGGTAGAGCAGTTCGTGAATGGAGGCCATCGACTGCACCCGCCTTCGGCAGGTCTGAAGCGCCTCGATGGAGGCTGCGTCAACGGTTTGATGGGCCTGCAGGCGCAGCAGGCTTGTGACAACCTGCAGATTGTTTTTGACCCGGTGGTGGATCTCCCGCAGCAGCACTTCTTTTTCTTGTAGCGAAGCGATGATTTGTCGCTCGAAGCGGCGGCGCTCGGTGATGTCGCGAAAGTAAATTCCCAGACCGTCGCTCGACGGGTAGGCGTGCACTTCGAACCAGAGGTTCGAGGGAACATCAAATTCCTCCAGGTGAACAGCCACCTGCTCGACCACCGCCCGGCGGCATTCCGTCTCAAAGCGAGTCCCCACCAACCCGGGCCATTCCTCCCAGACATTTTTGCCTATCAACGCTTGCTGGGTTTTGGCGCTGAATTTCGCTGCCAGCCGGTTGACATAGCTGACGCGCCACTCAGGATCGAGGGCGACGAATGCATCGGTGATGCTGTCGAGTGTATCGATGAGCTTTGCGCGCGCTGTCTCGGCCTGGCTGCGCGCCTGCTGCTCTGCCCGGTGGGCGCGCGCGTTGTCGACCGATATCGAGGCGCGGCGGGCCAGTTCTTCTGCTGTTTTGAGATCCCGGTCGCTGTAATGGCGCCCGGAAAGTGTGCGCCCCGAGGCGAGCACGAGCGTGCCGAGCGTCTGTCCGTGGGCAACGAGCGGCACGATGATGTAGGAGCAGGCGTCCAGCCGCTGCAGCATGTCGAGTTGCTGTTCGCTGACGCAGAAGCTTGCATAAAAGCTCTCGGGGATCACCTCTGCGAGGATCGGTTCACCGGTACGAAACACCCGGGGCGCACCGTAATCCGCGTCGCGGGAAAGCGGATAGAGATGCCTCAAATCGCGCAGCAGCTGCACCAACTCCGGGTCGGCAGCGGCAACGATCGGGTTGGTAAAGGCGATCTGCTCGTTTTCGACAATGTCGATCAAGCACCAGTCCGCCATGACCGTGACGACCAGTTGGGCGACATTCTGCAAAGTCGTGCGGTAATCGAGCGAAGCGGCGAACACCTCGCTCGCCTGCGCCAGCAGACCCAGCCACTGCTGGGTCTGCTTTTGCTCGGTGATGTCGCGAAAGAAGATGGCCAGCCCATCCGGCGAGGGGTAGGCGTGGATTTCCAGCCACAGCTGGAGCGGTTCGTAGAGAATCTCGAAGTGTGCCTCGCTCTGCTCATCGACGGCCCGGCGGTATTCCTGCTCCACCCGGCTACCCACCGACCAGGGCCACATCTGCCAGTGCGTCTTGCCGACAATTTGCTCGAGGGGCAGGTGGTTGAGGGCAGCAACGCGCTGGTTGGCATAAGTGATACGCCATTGGCGATCGAGGGCGACAAACGCATCGGTGGTGCTTTCCAGGAAAAATCGGATCTGCCGCTCGGCACTGTGCAGCTGCACCTCGCAATCGCAAGCGAGCCTTCGCAGCCGTCGTTTGTGCAGGTGCGTCCCTTTCACCCTCTCTATAAAGCGGCGCAAAGCTGCACCTCCCATGGGGGATCGCTCCCTGGCCGTGTTTTCGTCTTGCATCGTGGGATCCCGCAAAGTGTGCTTCGAGTGCCGGGGAAGATTTCAAGCAAGCAAATAGAGGGAAACCTTCGGCGATGCAAAAAGCAACGGCACAAGCAGCAAAATATTAGACCGCTTGCGCGAATGCCAAGATAAACAGCTCAAACCATCGGAAACTCGTTCCGCAATCCGGTTCATGCAAGAGATCTACTATAGACCCGCACCCGTAACCGCAGGTGTTTCTTGGCAACCTTCGCAAGGTGTCGCTCAGTCGACGAACCGGTCGCACATCTTCCGGATCTGCTGTCGCTGACGCACTCTTGCCGCCAAGTCCGCCACCAAAGCCGGCCGGCAGTCGTACACGCAACGAATGGCGCTCAAGTTGACCAATCGCTTCCAACCACGGGTTTTCACGGCCTACCTCCACTCCAGACTGGATAAAGCGGTTTCTTTCTGAAGCAACAAAGGGGATTGAGCCCCAACTGCAGGCAACGCCTCGAAGTCGGCGACGCTCCGGCCATATATGCCGCGCGGCGCTTTCGGGCTTGCTGGGCAGTGTCGAAGGGACTGAACCCATACGAGTAGGGATCGTCGGTTGTGATTTTTAACCACCCCACGCCCGCACCGCTCGATCGTCCGAAGTGGGCTTGCTGCTCCATTTTTGTCTCCTTGGAAAGGGGGTTTCCCGAGCTATATACAAGATACGTATTACAGAATTACTAAAGCCTGATGTCCAGCTGGTCGCCCAGTTAGGCTCCGTCGGGGTTGAGAAAAGCTAAAAAAATCCCGCGATCAGCATTCTAGATTGCGGTCAGCGAGGGGACGGTTTTCAAGAAACATCTTTGCGAAAATAAACATACTTCTTGGGTCTTCAGGCCCCAAGAGACCGGCTGGTCGTTGAAATAGATCGGTGGGCCTCAGACCTTCGTGGCAACTTTGACCCTCGGGCTCATCCACCCCGGCGTGGGCGGCGTATGTTTTCGCGTCGCCCAAATTTTGTGGAGGCTTTTCATGCGACCCAACAAGCTGATTGCTCTGGCCGGCGCCCTCGCCGTGGCCGCCTCGGCCCTGTTTGCCGGAGCAGTGGAGGCGTCGGAGTCCCCGCTCATCGGACTGACCGACGGCAACACCCTCGTACGGTTCAATTCCGCCCGCCCTGGCCAGACCCGGACTATCAAGATCCGCGACGTCAACGGCACCGTGATCGGCATCGACTTTCGTCCGGCCAACAAGCTGCTCTATGCCCTGACCGACACCAACTACCTCTACACAATCGACCCGGCCACCGGTGCCTCGACGTTCATCAGCGTGCTGCCCACCCCCTTCGGCGGCGGCAACAAGTCCGGATTCGACTTCAACCCGTCGGCGGACCGCCTGCGGCTGGTGGGCAAGCACACCAACGAGAACCTGCGCGTCAATGTCGACACCAACGAGGTTTTTCCTGATACAGATGTCGTCTACGACGCCAATGACGTCAACGCCGGCAAAGATCCCAACGTTTCCGGCTCCGGTTACATCAACAACGTGGCCGCCGCCCCCGCCACCCGCCTGTACGACATCGACATCGCCCTCGACGTGCTGGTCATTCAAGATCCGCCCAACGACGGCATCTTGAAGACGGTCGGCCCCCTGGGAGCCGATTTTGGCCCCACCGCCGGTTTTGACATCTTCATCGACGACAACGGCGTCAACAGCGCCTTCGCTATCTCTGGAGCCACCCTCTACGCGGTCGATCTGGTGACCGGCAAAGCCACCAACGTCGGCACCGTGGGCAACGGTTCGCTCAACTTCGTCGGCCTCGCCGCAGTCCCGGCGAAATAACTGCCACTAGACCGGCAAACTCCTGACCCCCCTTCCCCCCGATTGCCAAAAGCCCCCCGCCTGTGGGCGGGGGGCTTTTTACGGCGTTGCGCCGCTCAGCCGGTCACCAGCACCGACGGGCCGGTGGGTTGGGCCGGCAGGCTCGCGGGCTCCAAGGTGACGAGCAGTTGGGCGATCGGGCCGCTGTAGGCTTCGACTGGAATCGCAAACTGGGTGATCACCTTGCCCCCCGCCCCGGGGTTGAACTGCCCGCAGGGGACGGTTTTATTGCCCGTGATCGCCCAGAGGCGGTACACCTGCCCTGCGGGTGCGGTCGGCAGGTTGTTGATGGCGACGGCCGCCCGTTTGGTGTCGAGATCCATCGCGACGCTGCCGAAGGCGTTCGAGAGCGGTCCGGTCCCTATCAAAGAAAATTGCAACAGTAGATTGGGCTGCTGGAGCGCTTCGTTGGCCTCTTTGACCGCCTGCAGCTGCTGGCGCAGCCGGAAGCCGTCGATGCCGAAGACCGCCGCCACGCAGGCGGCTGCCACCGCCGCGATCCAGCCCGGTGAGATGCGCGGCCCGCCCGCGCGGCGCGGCGGCGCGGCGGCGGCATCGAGAATAGCGGTGCGCAGGTGCTTGGGAGGTGCACTCACCGTGGCATAGGGCAACAGCCCCAAAACCTTGCGCAACTGCTGCACCTCGCGCTTCAGGGCGAGGTCCTGCGCGAGCAGTTGCTCAAACTTTTCGGCTTCCTGGGGCGAGCGCCTGGAAAGTTCGCCCAGAACATATTCGATCATCAAATCTTCGCGGCTTTTAGGGCCCGGGGATCCGTACATAAGTCCACACTACCCGACATATTCCTGCAACGTTTCTTTGAGTTCCGACAGCCCCCTGCGCACCCAACTTTTGACCGTGCCGAGCGGTGTTCCCAACTTCTCGGCGATTTCTCTTTGACTCAACTCTTTAAAGTAGGACATCTCCAACACCCGGCGGTGGTTGGGAGAAAGTTTTTCGAGGGCGTCGCGCACCGCCTGCGAACATTCGTTGATCGAAGCGCTCTCCATCGGCGTCACCGGTGAGGTCTCGACTACCCTGCTCTGCCCCCAGCGTTGCATCAATTTTGCCGCCCGGCCTTTCGCGCGCAGCCTGTCGATAGCCCGCGAGCGGGTGAGGGTGATGAGATAGCTGCTCGGCGCCCCCCTGGTCGGATCGTAGGTACAGTTGCGAAATAGGGAAAGAAACACCTCCTGGGTCAGATCCTCCGCTTCCTGGGGATTGGTGAGAATAGCGAGCGCCAGCCCATGGACCAAACCGCCGAAGCGGTCGTAAAGAGTTCCCAGGGCGGCCAACTGACCGCCCTTGATCGAGCGGAACAACTCGACATCCCCGCCTGCGCGCAGATTTGCCGGCCGGCTGTCCGATGAGTCGGGAGGGTGCATGGGGTTTTACTGAAGGGCCCTGAACGGATGGGGTCGGTAAGCAGGGATGACTGCTTATTGAACACTACGTACCCTGGCGATGTTTGGATGCAGGCCCTCAAGGTCGGCCGTGCCCGGCCGCCAGACTAAAGACCGCCAATTTGCCGTCGCCGATAGTACCAACCTTGCGCGCCCGGCCGCTGGCCAGATCGACCGTGTAGAACACACTACCCGAGGTGGCAAACGCCCGGTCTTTGCCGTCGGGCCCGGTGAGAATGTCAAACCCGCTTGCCGGTCCAAAATCGACCCCCAACGGACCGATGGTCTTCAGCACGCCGTCGTTGGGAGGCTCTTGAAGGGTAAGCACATCAAGGCTGAAGTCGATATTCAACAGCTTCGTCGCCCCGGCTTTGGCCAGCGAGTTGGTGTAGGCCGAAGCACTCACTTGGGGAGTTTTCTTGGCGTTGCGGTCGCGGGAGTCGTAGGCCAGCTTGCCGTCCACCGCCGTTGCCCCCAGATCGACATTCACCCGCAAATCCTGGCCGTCGGCACCCACCAGCCGCAACCGGTCCGCCGACGGGTTGAAGTCGAATCCCGAGCGCACCCCACCGGTAAAGGGTACCGAGAGGGTACTCACCAAAGATGCCGAACCGCCCGCCGGGTCGATGGTATAGAGATTCTGGGCGTCGCTGAGGCCGTAGAGCTTGCCGTCGGCAGGACGGTAGTCGATCCCCACCAGGGTGCCGCTCACACCGTTCACTTTGAGGGTTGTCGCCGCGGCGGGCCGCCCGGCTTCAAAACGGACCAAAGTGTTGTTCCCGGCCAGCCCGATCAGCTCGACCGGTGCGGCTGTTGCCGCCGTCGCCAAAAAAAAAGGACACACAATCACTAACCAGAATTTTGGCATGGGTGCAACCTGCGAGGGATAGATCCAACCCTACCAGAGATAAAGCGTACTACATTCTTCCTTTGTGTGTAGGCGCATGCCGCACTTAAACAGTAGCGTGTATGGCAGAAAGCCTGAGGATCGCAGCAATGGGAATTGGCTTACCGACAGAATATGATATTGACTGTATAGACATGGTTATTGCTGAGGCAAACGCTGCCGTCGACGAAGGCAAGGCCGGGGTGGGGGCGATGCTCACCTGGCGCGGCAAGGTGCTTGCCCTCGAGCACAACCAGTATGCCGAGACCCACGACGTCACTGCCCATGGCGAGATGTCTATCCTGCGCGCGCAGGCCGAACGTCTCGATGGGATGAGCGATGAGGATAAAAAAGACCTCTGCATGTACGTCACCCTGGAACCCTGTCTGATGTGTCTGTCGGCGATGTCCCTGGTGGGCATCCCGAGGGTGGTCTACGCGGCGCTGTCCGAGGACGCGAACATCGAGCAGGCACTGCTGGAGGGGGCCACCGCCCGCAACGTCAACGACGCCCTGGTGCGCGGACCGCTTGAACTGGTGCCCGGGGTGCGCCGCGAGGAAGGCATCAAGCTCCTGGAGCGCATGGACATGCGCCGGGGCGATCCCGATTCCGGGGTTGGACACACCGATTGACCACGCACCTGTCCGGTGGGCGGCTGGCAGCGCCGAACCGTTGCCGGTAAGGGCGAGGCGGGGTGATGCTGCCATCGTCGGATGGAGTGGGGCATTGACAAGTGAGCGGGCTTATTGGGTCGCCTGGCGGCAATCGCCGGGGGTTGGTCCTCTGACAATCCGGCGGCTCAGGGAGCATTTCGGGTCGTTGCAGGCGGCCTGGGAAGCGGCAGAGACCGAGTTCTCGGCGGTCGAGGGCTGGAGCGCCCGCAAAGGGCTCGAAAGCCGTCGCTACCGCGAGCGCACCGATCCGGGGCTTTTGCTCGAAGCACTGGAGGACCGTTGGCCATCCTTCTGGACGCCGGCCGACGGGGATTATCCACCGCTGTTGCGCGAGATTCCCGACCCGCCCCCTTTGCTTTTTTACCGCGGGCCGCTGCGGCAACTGTCGCCCGCGGTCGCGGTGGTGGGAACCCGTCACCCAAGCGACTACGGCAGGCGCTGGGCCGCCCAAATCGCCGAAACCTTGGCTGCGGCAGGCTTTCTGGTGATTTCCGGTCTGGCTGCAGGCATCGACGGTATCGCCCACGAGGCCGCCCTTGGGGTCGGGAAGACCGCAGCGGTGCTCGCAACCAGCCTGACGCGCGTCTATCCGCCTGAGCACGCGGGTATGGCTGCCGAGATTGCCCATAGCGGTCTGTTGCTGAGCGAATATGCCCCTGAGGAAGAAACCCTCACCCACAACTTTCCCCGCCGCAACCGGATTGTCGTGGGCATGAGCCTCGCCACGATCGTCATCGAAGCGCCCGAGCGCTCCGGTGCGCTCATCTCGGCGTATCTGGCCTGCGATTACAACCGGGAATTGTTCGCTCTGCCCGGGGCCATCGATACGCCCCAGGCGCAAGGGTGCCTCAAGCTGATTTCCCAGGGGGCGCGGGTCATCCTTGGCCTCGAAGCGCTGCTTGCCGATCTGGGAGCCCAACTGGTGCGCGCCACGGTGCCTTCCGCGCTACCCCCGGTGCTCGACGGCGACGAGAAGCGCATCTGGGATCAGATCCAGGGCGACGGCTGCTCCTTCGACGAATTGGCTTTGGGGACGGGACTTACTACCGACCGGCTCGCAAGCGCCCTACTCACCCTCGAACTGCGGGGACTGCTCGTGCAGCAGGCCGGGTCGCGCTACGGCCGGGCACTTTGAGCCGGGGCGTCCGCCAGGGCAAAAGTCAGCGAACTCCAGAAGCTTTCCCAATCGACATTGCGGCAGTCCCGGGCGCAGGCGCGCATGTGCACCAGCCGCACGATCCAGGGGCCGGGGCGATCGAGCCGGAAGCCGGCGCGGCCCTCTTTGTCGGTGCGCGCCGAGAGGCGCACGAGTTTGCCGCTGGTGGTGTTGAGCGCATCGATCTGCCGGTTTGCAAGCGGTTTGCCCTCGAAGAGCACGCGCACCCCCAGGTTCTGGCCAGGCTGCAGGTTCACCGGGTTCTGCTCGGGGACGATCTCGATGGGCTTACCCAGGGTGCGCAGAGCAATTTCGTCGTTGCGGACATCCCCGGTCTGCACCAGCGCTTTGATGTTGCGAGAGTAGCGCTCGCGCCCCTGGGTCTGCAGCTTTTTGGTCTTTTTGCGCACCGCCAGGATATCGGTGAGCCCTTCGTGGCGCAGGTACTCGTTGAACTGTTTGGGTTCGAGATTGATGTTCTGGGCAGTGCGATCGAGGGCCAGCAGATGGGTGCCCGCCTCAGCAAAGGTCAACTCCGCCAGCGGCAGCTGCTGATCGGGTGTGGTAGCGCTCAACTCCCGTGCTTCAGTGGCGGAAATCAGCACAAAGCTGGGGGTGCGATCCTTCTGAAAGGGGCGCTCGTTTTCCGGCTTGAAGTCGTCGCCGTAATAAAGATGCACCTTGAGTGGCTCGCCCGCGACGGGCGTGAACTTCTCGGGCATCAACCAGTAGTCGTGGGCCGCGGCCGGCGGGGCGACGAGCGCAGCGGCGGTCAGGGTGAGAAGAAGGGTTCTGGTGTAGTTCAAAGCAGCTTTCTCGCGCGACGAGCCTTATTTTAAACTCCGCCTGCGAAGGCGGTGGACTATCCCAACAGGGAGATGTACTGCGCCATATTGTCTGCAAAGATGGGCGGGCCGGACTCCGACTGTCCAGGCGGTCGCCAGAAAACTTTCGTTGATTCAGTCATGACCTTTAACTTGTGGTTTGTGATCGTTGGGGCGCTATTTATCGTTATGGCGCTCTCCAACTCGATTCTGCGTCGTCTACCGCTCACCACTTCGTTGCTGTATCTTCTGGTGGGATTGGTGCTCGGCCCCGTCGGCCTGGGGCTCATACGGCTCGATGCCATTGAGCAAGCCGGGTTGCTCGAACGAATCACAGAGGTGGCAGTGATCATTTCGCTGTTTACCTCCGGGCTGAAGCTGCGCACACCGCTGTCGAAGAAACGCTGGCAACTGCCCGTGCGCCTCGCCTTCATCTCGATGACGGTCACTGTCGCCTTGATTGCTTGTGCAGGAGTGTTCTGGCTGGGATTGCCCCTGGGAGCGGCGATTTTGCTTGGGGGGGTGCTTGCCCCAACTGATCCGGTGCTTGCTTCCGACGTGCAACTAGAAGATCCGTTCGACAGCGATCGATTGCGCTTCAGCCTCACCGGCGAAGCGGGCCTCAATGACGGCACCGCCTTTCCGTTTGTGATGTTGGGGTTGGGACTGCTGGGCCTGCACGAGCTGGGTGAGGGAGGTTGGCGCTGGGTTGCGGTCGATGTCCTCTGGGCAACGGCTGCCGGGTTGGGTGTGGGATGGCTTTGCGGCCTGCTGGTGGGCAGACTGGTGCTCTATCTGCGCAGTCGCCGCGAGGAGGCCGTCCAACTCGACGATTTTCTGGCCCTGGGATTGATCGCCCTGTCGTACGGAGCGGCGCTGTTGGTAGCCGGCTATGGATTCCTTGCCGTCTTCGCCGCCGGATTGGCGTTGCGCAGCATTGAACTGCAAGCCGCCGGCGAAAAGCCCTCCGAGGACGTTCAGGCGATGGCCCGCCAGGGTGCTAAGGAGGAAGTACCCCCGGGCTCCGAGTCGGCGCCGCTGTTTATGGCCCAGGCGGTGCTCGAATTCAACGAACAACTCGAGCGCATCGGGGAGGTGGTGATCGTGGTGCTGGTGGGCGGATTGCTCGCTACTTTCTTGCCGCCGCCTGCCGCTTTGCTGTGGTTTGTGCCGCTGTTGTTTCTGGTGATCCGGCCGATCTCGGTGTGGATCGGACTGTTGGGCTCCAACACCTCCGGACTGCAGCGCCGGTTGATGGCCTGGTTCGGCATTCGCGGCATCGGCTCCATTTACTATTTGATGTTTGCGATTACCCACGGTCTACCCGGGGACATCGCCCGCACCCTAACGGCGATCACCCTTATGGTGGTGGCGATTTCGATCGTCGTGCACGGCATCTCAGTGACGCCGTTGATGAGTCTTTACGGCCGCCGCAGCGAGGGCAAGCCCGCATAATTCAAGACGTCTAACCCTTGTGCAGTCGAACTTGAGATTCAGTGATCCAGGTAATGCAACTGCCGCACAAGCAAGCTCAAGAACAGACCGACGTCGGTGACCACGCCCACCGATTCGACCGAACCGCGGTCGGCCAGCTTGGTGACCACTGCCGGGTTGATGTCCACGCACACCAGCTTCACCCCGGCGGGCGTCATGTTCCCGACACCGATCGAATGGAGCATCGAGGAGAGCATCAAGATCAGATCCGCCCCCTCGATCAGGCGAGCGTAGTCGGTTTGGGCTTGAATCAAGTCCATCTCGGTATCGGGCAACGGCCCGTCGTCGCGGATCGAACCCGCCAGCGAAAAGGGCACCCCGGCTTTTACACATTCGTAGAAGATGCCCGAGTGCAGCACCCCCTGCTCGACGGCGGCGGCGATGCTCCCGCAGCGGCGGATGAGGTTGATGGTCTTCAGATGGTGCCGATGGCCGCCCTGGATGACGACGCCCCGCTGCAAATCCACCCCCAGCGAGGTGCCGTGGAAAGCCTGCTCGATGTCGTGGACGGCGATGGCGTTGCCGCCCAACAGCGCCTGCACATAGCCTTCACGGATGAGGTTGGCCAGATGCGCACCGCCGCCGGTGTGGATGACGACGGGTCCGGCCACCACCACCGCCTTGCCGCCCTGGGTGCGCAGGCGGCGCAACTGCCAGGCCACCTGCTCGACCACCAGTTCGACGCGCCGCTCGCTGGAGACCCCCGAGGCCATGAACGAAAACTCTTCGCGCTCGCGGTCAGGAAGGGCCTTCTGGTGGCGGGTGCGGATCCCCTCGACACCGGTCACCACCCGCTCACCGGCTTTGATGTCCCGCAGCAGTGCGCAGCGGGCGGTTCCAGTCTCCGGCTCGACGACGATGGCGCCGTCCATGCGTTGGTGGGCCACCACCACCCAGCGTCCCCCCAGGCGCACTTCCGTCGGATAAATACTGGTGACAAAAAAGTCCTGCGGCGCCACACCGTCCTGCGTGGCCGCCTGCAGTTCGGCATCGCGAACGGCCTCCTCGGCGAGCACCGCACCGCGATCGATAAGTTGGGTCAGGACGCTTTCGAGGGTCTCGGCGGTGGGGGCAGTCACCTGCAATCGCGTATAGGAGGTGTCCTGGCGCCGCTGGCCGACTTTAAAGTCGAGGATCTGGAAGCTGGCGCCGCCTTTGAGAATGAGATCGATCACCTCGGTCATCAGGGCCGAATCGAGCAGGTGCCCCTGCATCTCGACGTTGCGGGTGGCGACCTGCACCTGGGGCATCTCGACAGTGCGCGGCTCTGTGAGGCGCAGCGTCAGACATTTGGCCGCTCCGCCCGCTTTGAGAAATTCGCTGAGGGGCGTCTCGCGCACCGCGAAGTTGCAACTGGCCAGCCGTGCCGCAAGCCCCGGCGTCACCTGGTTGACGATTACCGTGCGCTCGACATTGACGGCGTTACAGGCAAAGTTGACCGCGTCGACTTCGCCCACCACCAGCCGCTTGTCCGGGCTCACCCGCGATTCGATCAGGCGATTGGAGGTATCGTCGAAGGCGGGCGGGTAGTAGAGCAAATAGCCGTCCGACAGCGGACAAAAGCAGGTGTCAAGGTGGTAAAAGCGCTCGTCCACCAACCGCAGTGAGAGCACTTCGATGTCGAGGTACTTGGCCAGGTACGGGTGCGACTCCAGCGACGAGCGAAACCCGTAGCCCGCCCACAGCCAGCGGCCCTCTCGATCGAGCAGCGCGTCGCCCGCCCCTTCGAAGGCGATCTTGGTGGGCAGCTCGCAGACCACATAGCCCTGCGCCTCGAACCATTCGCGAAAGTGGGGCTCCTCCCCCTGGCGCTCCGGGTGGAAGAACCGGCTCAGCACGACATTCTTGTCGAGCACCAGCCCGGCGTTGGCGGTAAAGACCATGTCCGGCCAGCCGGGGGCAGGCTCGACCAGCTGCACATCGGCGAGCTCGTCCAGGATCTTGTGCAGTCCCTCCCACTGGCGGGCCGCCTCTTCGCGCGAGGAGCGGTGAACGTTGCCCTCCATCCAGGGGTTGATGATGTAGTCCACCTCGTAGTGGGTGGGCGAGCACATCAGATAGCGCAATCCGGAACGCATAGATCCTCATCGGGCCAGACCTCGCCTATTTTAAGCCAGAGGTGTACCCGCGCCCCGCCGATGTTACGGGAGGGCCGCAATCCAGTCCGCAATCGCCCGGACAGCTTGCGGATCCACCGGCAGATCCGCCGTCAAATTTTCGGTAGGAGATCGCCAGCCGTCGGCGCGCACCAGCCAGTGATCGAGTCCGCTCAGCAGCAAGCGCACCGCTCCATCCACCTGGCTGGCCAGCCGCGCCGACTCGGCGGGCGGGAAGACCCAATCGCGCTCCCCCTGCACCGCCAGCAACGGTACCCGAATCTGCATCCCGGCGGGCAAAAACGACTTGCGCCGGCCATACTCGGCCTGCACCCGCGCGAGCGCCTGCCATTGATCGGCAGGGGGAAGAGCGGCCATCGCTTTGGACGCCTCCGAGCGAAAGCCCATCAATTCGCTCACGGGGCTGATGGGCGGGGCGATAAGCACCACGCCCCGCAGTCGCTCCGGCCCCAGGCGGCTTGCCGCCACCGCCGCGAGCGTGCAGCCGATGGCGTGGCCCAGCAGCACGGGCCGCCCGCCCAACTCCGCAAAGCGACCGGCCGCAAGCTCGACGAGGGCCACAAAATCGTCGAGGGCCGCCTGCGGCCCGACAAATTCACCGCCGCTGCGCCCCACCCCGCGTCCCTCGCTGCGCAAAGAGGCGATCCGGCGCCCGGCAAGTCCCGCGGCGATCTGGGCGAGCGGAGCGAAGCCGACGTCGGTGTCGTTGCCGTCGCGATCGCCAAGGCCCGTCGCCGGTGCAAAGATCACCCCGGCCACCGGGGTGTCGGGGGCGACCAATTCGCCCCCCAGCACGGTGCCGTCCGCCAGGGCAATTTCGATTTCAAAGGCGTCAAAGGGTCTCAAGGCCTGGATTCCGTTGGTTTGAGCAACTTGACAGGGCAGGTTGGAAAACTTACCCTAATAGTATCAACACCCAAATTTCCAATCCAATTGCGGCCTGGGCAAATGCTCTGGCTTGCTTTGTTTTTTGGAAGATTTTCTCGCCTGGAGGCTCCTCAAAGATTGGTCATTAAGAAGCGCTCTGACCGGGGTCAAGCCAACCTCCCCATGATCAACGAGCGGATCCGCTTTCCGAAGATCCGCGCCATCGACGCCGATGGCACCCAGTTGGGGATCATGCACCCGCGCGATGCCCTGCGCATTGCCGAGGAACGCAATCTCGATCTGGTGGTAGTCAGCGAAGACGCCCAGCCGCCGGTCTGCCGGATCATGGATTATGGTAAATACAAATTCGAGCAAGAGAAACGGGCCAAAGAAGCGCGCAAGAAACAGCACACCGCCGACGTCAAAGAAGTCAAGATGCGCTATACGATTGGCGAGCACGATTACCAGGTGCGTCTGCGCGATACGATCCGCTTTCTCAAAGACGGCGACAAGGTCAAAGCGACCATCATGTTCCGGGGCCGCGAGATCCAGCATGCCAATCTGGCCAAAGATTTGCTCATGCAGCTTGCCGCCGACTCCGCCGAGATCGGCGAGGTGCAGCAGGAGCCCTCGGTGGAGGGGCGCAACATGATTATGATCCTCTCGCCCAAGCGTACGTAACCACGATGCGTTCGATCCCCGCCCAGTCGCGCACCGTGCGGATACAGCCGTAGCGACTGTCGCGGGCCAATAGTTGCACTACCGTCGGGCCCTGACCCGCCATCACTTCGAGAGCGAGGATGCCGCCCGGCCGCAGATGCCGGGCGGCATCGGCAATAATCTGCCGGACTGCATCAAGACCGTCTGAACCGCCGTCGAGAGCCGAGAGCGGTTCGTGCAGGCGCACCTCGGGCATCAGTGCGGCAATTTCAGCGCTCGGGATGTAGGGCGGGTTGCTCAACACGGCATCGAAGGGCTGCGTGGGCAAAGGTACAAACCAGTTGCCCCGCAGCAAATGCACCTGTTCAGAAAGCCCGTAGCGCTCGATATTGGCTCCTGCCACCACGAGAGCCGCCTCCGAAGCGTCCACCGCCCAGACGGTGGCTCCCGGTAGGGCGCGGGCCACGGCGACGGCGATTGCCCCGGAACCGGTGCCCAAATCCACCACCCGCGCCCCGGCGCAGGAGCGGCAAAAATCGACGGCAACATCCACCAGCGCCTCGCTCTCCGGTCGGGGAATGAGCACCGCAGGGTTCACCTGCAATTGCAGATCGCGCCAGTGGGCGGTGCCCAGCAGGTACTGCAGCGGCATCGCTTCTTCGATACGCCGACGCCAAAGGGCGGCGAGCTTTTCGCGGTGTGCTTCGAGTGCTTGTGGCCCGCCAAGGCGTACCCGCAGCCGGTCGAGACCTGTGACCGCTTCGATCAGGTAGTCGATTTCGGCCGCATCAATGTCGTGAACCCGGGCCTCGGCCAGGGCTTGCTCCCGCCAACCGTCGGCCGGCTGTCTCACCGCCGCAGCGCTACGGCTTCGGGGCGGAAGAAGCCGGGGTCACCGAAGCCGGGGCCGCACCCGGAGCGGCAGCCTTCTTCAGCGACTGCACGTACTCCACCGCCTTGAATGAAGGCACGAAGGTCAGCTTGTTGAATTCGGTGTCGTTCTTGCCTTCGAGCATGTTGCCCACCACCGCGTCGAGGGGAGCGACCTCGATATTCATCTGCTTGGCCAGTTCCGGCTTGGAGCGCTTGATCTGATCGACGTTGCGTTCGAGATCGTCTTTGTCGAAGAACAGCGGCACGTACTGCTTGTTGTCCTTTTCGAAGGTGACAAAACCTTTGGCCTTGGTCTTCTCGTCGGTACCCATGGCGTAGAAAACCGGGATGCCCGGGAAGTCCTTGGTCTTGGGGTCGACCTTCTTGGCCAGATCAAGGGCGGCGGTGACCGTCTTGGGGTCGGATTGGAATTGGAAATTGACTTTGTTCTCTTTTTTCTTCTGTTCTTCTTTGGCCGCCTTAAAGGCTTGCCCGAGGCTAATCACACCGATTTGCGATTCTTTGGCGGCTTTGTCGTTGCTCTTTTGGAGATTGCCGTAGGCCTCCTTGGCCGCGTTCTGGTCCAGGAACAGCCAGAGGATGGAGGTGTCCTTTTTTGTCTTGTCGTCTTTAACGGTGACGATGAGGGGGTTGCCCTTGGTATCGGCGATCAAGAAGACCGGGACGGAATCGAGCTTTTTGATCACCTCGTCCTCGGGGATCGCCCGGGCGGGCGTGCAGGTCATCAGCGAAGTCAGGAAGGCGGCGAAGCCCAACGCGGCGACTCTCTGCAGTGAACGTTGTTGCATGATGCTCCAGGGAATGTATAGGTTGTCTGAACGACGAGCCGACAGCAGCCCTTGTCATCCTAGTGCAAGACGGCAAAACCGGGAACGGGGTTCCTCTATTTGGGTTTGGCGTCCTTCTGGACGGTCTTGGCATAATCGAGGGCGTCTTTGGCCGGAACGAAAGTGATCTTCTGCGAGTCGTTGTCGTTTTTGCCGTTCAATATCGTGCCGACGATCGAATCGAGGGTGGTCGCTTCGACGGAGAGGTTCTTGGGCAGATCGGAGCGCACTTTACGCAGCTCAAGCAGGTTACGCTGCAGGTCCACCTCCGAGAAAAACATCGGCAGGTACTCCTGACCGTCGCGCTTGAGCGTCAGAATACCGTTGCCCGAGCCACCGGAAAGAAAGAACACCGGCACCCCTTGAAACATCTTGAAGTTGGGATCCTTTTTGCGGAAGAACTCGGTAGCATACTCGACGCTTTTGGGACTGCTCAGAAACTGAAAGCGCACCTTGGCGCTCTGTTTCTTTTGTTCGTCTTTGGCGACTTTGTAGGCCTGGCCGAGGCTGGTGATTGCTACCCGGTAGGTCTTGTTCTTGTCGGGGTTCTGGGTCTTTACCACCTGCATCGCCTGTTTGGCCAGGGCCGGGTCCAGGTAGAAGTTCAAGACCGCCGTGTTCTTGTCGTTTTTGGGAACCAGCAGCAGCGGGGTGTTCTTGGCGTCGGCGATGGTGAAGACCGGGACAAGGTTGAGCTTGGCGACAAGCTGATCTTCAGAAAGGGCAAAGGCGAAAGACGCCTGGAACAAAAAAACGAGGGCGGCGAGGGCCGAGGCGACCAACCGGAAAAGCATGGCTCCGGAAAAATTCATGGTGTAACCCAGTTGCACGGGGATATATTAGCTCATTGTGCCGGTACGACCGGAAGGGCTTCGATGGATCTTCTTATCCTGCGGCATGGCATCGCCGAGGAGCGTGGTACGCGCGACAACGACGACGAGCGGATGCTCACAGACGAGGGGCGCAAAAAAACGCGCCGCATCGCCCGGCGTCTGGCTGAACTGGACGTGAAACTGCAAATCGTGCTCACCAGCCCCCTCGTGCGCGCGCACCAGACGGCCGAGATTTTGATCGACGAAGGCGTCGCGCCGCGCCTGGAGCGCTTCGCTCCTCTGGCCCCAGGCGGCGCTCTGTCGGATCTGCGCGTCTGGCTGGAGGCCAATCCCGAGCTGCAGGCGGTGGGGCTGGTGGGTCATCAGCCCGATCTTGGATCGTGGGCGGAGACTTTGCTTTGGGGGAGCTTCCGGCAGGGGTTCGACATCAAAAAGGCGGGGGTGGTGCGCATCGACCTGCTCCATCCCCAGGACCAGGGGCGGTTGGTGTGGTTTTTGCCTCCGCGGGTGCTGCTGTGAGCGGGGCGATTCTGGCCCTCGATCTGGGGACGACGGGCATCCGGGCGCTGCTGTTCGACCCGTCCGGGGCGGTGGCGGCAGGAGCCTACCGGGAAGTGCCGCAGATCTACCCGCAGCCGGGCTGGGTCGAGCACGACCCGCAGACAATCTGGCAGCTTACCTGCGAAGTAGTGGCCGAGGTCCAGGCGCAAAGTGCAGCGCGCATCGCCGCGGTCGGCCTCACCAACCAGCGCGAGACGTGCCTGTTGTGGGACGCGGCCACCGGCACCCCCCACGGCAACGCGATCGTCTGGCAGGACCGCCGCACCGCCGCACTTTGCCAGAAATTGCGCGCCGAAGGCTGGGAAGCCCCTATCCGGCAGCGCACCGGTCTGGTGATCGACGCCTATTTTTCGGCCACCAAACTGGCCTGGTTGCTGGCCCACCGCCGGCCCTACTATCCCGGCCTCAAAGCGGGCACCATCGACAGCTGGATTATCTGGAAGCTCACCGGCGGGCGGGTGCACGCCACCGACACCAGTAACGCCTCGCGCACGATGCTGTTCAATTTGCACACCCGCGACTGGGATCCGGAGCTGTTGGAGCTTCTGGCCATCCCGGCGGAAATTTTGCCTGCGATCAAGCCTTCCCTCGGGGTACTCGCCGAGACCGACGTGCGGGTTTTGGGTTACAGTGCGCCGATCGCGGGCATTCTGGGCGATCAGCAGGCGGCTCTGTTTGCCCACGGCTGCGACCGGCCGGGCCTGGTCAAATGCACCTACGGCACGGGCTCTTTTCTGGTGGCCCACACGGGCGACCGCCCCATCCGCTCGCGCCACCAACTGTTGACTACCGTCGCCTGGAGCGACCGCACCTCCACCGGCTACGCGCTGGAGGGGGCGCTGTTTACGACCGGGGCGAGCGTGCAGTGGCTGCGCGACGGCCTCGGGATCATCGAGACTGCCGATGAGAGTGAGGCGCTTGCCGCGAGCGTCCCCGACAGCGGCGGAGTCTATTTTGTCCCCGCCCTGAGTGGTCTGGGGGCTCCCCACTGGGATATGGGGGCGCGGGGGTTGCTGATTGGCCTCACGCGCGGCAGCGGGCGGGGCCAGATAGCAAGGGCGGTGCTCGAAGCCATCGCCTTTCAGACTCGGGAGGTGACCGACGCCCTCGCCGCCGACATGGGCACGCCCCTCACCCGGCTCAAAGTGGACGGCGGTGCGGTGCGCAACAACTTGCTGATGCAGTTGCAGGCGGACGTGCTCGGGGTGCCGGTCGAACGGCCGCAGCTCATCGACACCACCGCCCAGGGCGCCGCCTTTGCCGCCGGCTTGGGGACCGGCTTCTGGGGCGACTACGCCGAATTGGTAGCTGCCCGTCCCATCGACCGCGTCTTCGAATCGGGCGAACGGCAACTTGTTCTGCAGGCGCACTACGCAGTCTGGCAGCGGGCGGTCGAGCGCTCGCGCGAGTGGGTGCGTTAGTAAGAAACCTTCCCCCGCAGGAGGGAGACGCCTGGCCACCTTTGTCTATCCTGGTGCTCTCTCCCGTCGCGCAGTGAGCACCTACAGTGGACCTCGAAACGATTACCGGAAGGCGACACCATGGCCGAGGACACGGCAGGACTTGGGGAACAGGCGCTCAATAAAGTGGCCGAGATTGGCCTGTCAAGCCAACTTCGCGAAGTGGAGAACATGGATGTCTCCATCAAGACCAACCCGCTCAAGCTGATCACCGGTGAGGTCGATTCGGTCACCGTCGAGGGCGAAGGGCTGGTGATGCAGAAGAACCTGCGCGTCGAGAAGATGGAGATCGAGGTGGGACGCATCTCGATCAACCCGCTGGCGGCGGCGATGGGCAAAATCGAACTGGAGCGCCCCACCGAGGCCACCTGCCGCGTGCTGCTCACCGAGGCGGATATCAACCGCTCCTTCAATTCCGAATACATCCTCGGCATGCTCAAGAATATGCAGGTGCAGGCGGACGGTCAGCAACTCACCGTCGACACCCGGCGCGTCGAGGTGAAACTACCCGGGGGCGAGCGCATCCGCATGCGGGCACTCATTCTCATTCACCAGACCCGCGAAGAGCGCGAAGTCACCTTCGATGCCCATATGGTGGGTGACAGGCAGTCCAACCGCATCCGTCTGGAGGATGTGCAGTACCCCGAAGGCGAAGCGCTCTCACCTCAACTCACTCAGGGTCTATTGCAAAAAGCCAACGACTTGGGGAACATCAGCAATTTTGAACTCGAAGGCATGTCCTTGAAGCTGCTCGAATTCGAGGTGCGCCCGGGGGCATTGCAAATTCTGGTCGAAATCTACGCCGAGCAATTTCCTTCCTAGAGCGGTTCGCAGCCCGACACTACATAGCCACGTTTTGAAACGTGCTCCCGGCAAGCGCTTTAGAAGATGAGGTGTGTAGCAAGCACCCGAAAACCGCTCTAAGCGCTCAGCCACCTTTGGCGTTCTGCTCGTAGGCCAGTCGCATCCGTTCAAGGTTGCAGGCCTTGGCCTGTTCGTGATCGACGATGGGATCCGGATAGTCGCGGCCCACGACGCAGCCCGCCTGCTTCTGGACCAACAGGGGCGCCCTCCAGGGTTCGTAGATAAATTCGGCGGGTACCCGGGCTAGCTTCGGCAGGTAGCGGCGGACGTAGCGGCCCTCGGGGTCGTACTTTTTGGCAAAGCTGATCGGGCTGTAGACCCGGTAGTAGGCGTTAAAAAAAGCGCTCGCTGAAAGCCACATCCAGTTACTCGCGTTGAGGCTCCAGTCTTGATCGAGCAGCAAGCGCTCGAAGACGGCCTGGCCTTTTTCCCAACTCACCCATAGATCCCCGCGCGTGAGAAAGCAGGCAACCGCGTGGCGGCTCAGGTGGTGCAGCCAGCCTTCGGTGCGCAGCTGGGTCATCGCGGCGTCGATCCACGGGAATCCCGTGCGCGCCTCGCTCCAGGCGGCCAGGTATTCGGGATTGTCGTCCCAGGGAATCTGGCGGCACACGGGGTTACCTTCGATGCGGTCGTAGTTCGGGGTCGCGTAGCCCACGGTGTAGAAAAATTCGCGCCAGAGGATCTGGCCAATGAGAGACATTGGCGGCTCGGTATGCTCGCCCACCTCCCGGTAGACTTTCTGGACCTCGGCATAAAATGTTCTGGCTGAGAGGCATCCGAATTTGAGATGCGCTCCCAGGGCGGTGGTAGAGGGCGGATCGAAAGCGGTGGGGTCGGTGTCGGGTTTGGCAAATCCGGCCGATCGCTGCCGGTCGGATAGGTAGACGTGCAGGCGCCGCAGCCCTTCTCCTTCACCTCCCGGTGGGATGATCCCCCTGGACGGGCACTCGGGATCAGGGTAGCCCAACTCCGCCAGGGTCGGGATGCCATAGTCCGCGTCCAATTCTCCTGGCGGCGGCAAGTGCGACGGAGAAGCCACGGGGGCGTCCGGTTCGCCCAATTTTGCCGCCAACCGCCCGAAGGCGCCGTAGGTGGTGGGAACTTTCCCACGGCCCAACTCGATAAGCTCATCGGGGTCGTAGAGGGTGTGGGCGGTGGGGGAAATTACCCGCACCCCGACGCGCTCGGCCATCGAGCGGATCGCTTCGTCGCGCCTGCGGGCGTAGGGCTCGGTGTCCCGCTCGAAGCAAAGTCTGCCGATTTGCCAACGTGAAAGTACGCGCTCAAGCACTTCCTGAGGTCTGCCCTGCAGAACAATCAGGCGCGAGCCAAGTCGGCGAAGGTTGCCGTCAATCTCCCCCAGACTTTCAAGCAAAAAGCGCATCCGGTTGACACCGACCCGCTCTGGGTTCACAAACCACGGATCGACAATAAACAGCGGGTAGAGCCGCGCAGCGTCCCGGGCTGCATCTAGTAATGCCGGATTGTCGTGTAGTCGCAAACCCTTGCGAAACCAGACCAGCGAGCGGATCATCGACCGTCAGCGGCCGGTGATGACGCTGGCAAGCACCCGCGGGATGTTGGCGATTTCCATCGCGTCGATGGCGGCAGTCTGCTCATAGCCGCAGTGGACCATGCAGTCGCGGCACTTGGGGTTGCCGCTGGCATGTCCGTAATCCTCCCAGCGGGTGTTGTCGAGCAGTTCCTGCCAGGTGGCGTAGTGACCTTCGTTGAGCAGATAGCAGGGTTTCTGCCAGCCCAGCACGCTGTAGCTGGGCATTCCCCAGGGGGTGCACTCGTAATCTTTGAGCCCTTCGAGAAAATCGAGAAACAGCGGATTGTGATTGAAGTTCCAGCGCGCCTCCCCCGAACGGTAGGGAGCAAGAATCTCGCGAAAAAGTGCTCGGGTCTGATCGCGCTGCAAAAAGTGCTCCTGATCGGGCGCCCACTCGTAGCTGTAGCCGGGCGAGACCATCATGCCGTCGATGTCGAGTCCGCCCAGAAAATCGAAAAATTCCCGCACCCGCTGCGGATCGGCGTTGTTGAAGATGGTCGTGTTGGTGGTCACCCGGAAGCCGCGCGCCTTTGCCGCTTTGATGGCCCGCATGGCGATATCGAAGACGCCCTCGCGGTCTACCGCCTGGTCGTGCTCCTCGCGCAAACCGTCGAGATGCACACTGAAGCTGAAATAATCGGAGGGTGTGAATTTGTCAAGATTTTTTTCGAGCAAGATGGCGTTGGTGCACAGATAGACGAACTTGCCGCGGTCGACCAGCCCCTCGACAATCTGGTCGATCTGCGGGTGCAGCAGCGGTTCGCCTCCCGGGATGGTGACGATCGGAGCGCCGCACTCCTCCACCGCCCGAGAGCACTCCTCAGGCGTCAGGTTGCGCCGCAAAATCTCGCCCGGGTGCTGAATCTTGCCGCAGCCTGGGCAAGCCAAATTGCAGCGAAACAGCGGCTCGAGCATCAACACCAGCGGGAAGCGCTCGCGGCCCGCGAGACGCTGGGAAATCAAATACTTTCCGACTTCGAACGCTTGTTTGAGACTAACCGCCATGCCGGAATCCCCCCCCGTTGCCGATGTATCCGTTCTTTCTAAACCAGTCTACGGCATCGACGAGCGCTTCCCGGACGGGGGTCTGGGGCAGCCCCAGTTCGCGCACGGCCTTCGAGGCGTCGTAGTACATCGGCTGGGCGGCCATGCGCACGCCGTCGATGGGCACGCTGGGGGGGCGGCCGAGCAAGGGCGAGAGCAGCTGCTCGTCGATCCAGGCCACTCCCAGGGGCAGCCAATCGGGAACAGCCATCTGTGGGGCTGGTATGCCGGTCACCTCCGCCAGCGTGTCGAGCAGCGCTTTGAAAGACAAATCTCGGTGTCCGAGGATGTAGCGCTCCCCTGAGCGGCCCCGCTCCAGGGCAGCCAGGTGCCCCTGGACCACGTCGCGCACGTGGACGAAGTTGAGGCCGGTCTCCAGATAAAAGGGCATCTGGCGGCGCAAGAAGCGCAACACGATGTCGCCGGTCGGCGTCGGTTTGCTGTCGAAGGGACCCACTGGCGCGGTCGGGTTGACGATCACCACATCCTGGCCGCGGGCAGCGGCCCGACGTGCTTCCTGCTCCGCCCAATATTTCGACTGTTTGTAGACGCCCACGAGTTTGTCCGGTGGGCTCTGGTGGTTTTCATCGGCGCGGGGGCTTTTGACGCCGATGGCCGCCACCGATGAGGTGTAGACCGTCCGCTCTACCCCTGCCTCGCGGGCTGCCGCGAGCACGTTGCGGGTTCCGAGCACGTTCGATTGCCAGAGCCGCTCGCGATCGGCCTGCAGCAAGCTGTAGTGGGCGGCGACGTGAAAGAGCGCCCGGCAGCCCGCCATCTGCCCAGCCAGAGCGCGACTGCCCAGATCTCCGGCTACCACTTCGGCACCGAGGGCCGCCAGATCTTGTGCCTTCGCAGGTTCACGCACCAGGGCGCGCACGCTGTAACCTTCGGTGAGCAGCAAGCGCACGAGGTTGGCTCCCACGAAGCCGGTGCCGCCCGTCACGAACACGCGCAGGGTCATAGGGTGTGTTTGGATTCTTTCAAGGGGGCGAACAGGCTATAGGCAACGGGGACCACGATAAGGCTGAGCAGCGTCGAGGTCAACAGCCCGCCGATGATGGCGATAGCCATCGGCGCGCGCAGTTCGGCCCCCGCCCCAAGCCCCAGGGCAATGGGCAGCATGCCGAGTATCGCCGCTGCCGTGGTCATCAAGATGGGCCTGAGGCGAATCGGTCCCGCCTTGAGAATCGCTTCGCGGGTCGCGAGTCCACCGGCGCGCAGTTGGTTGATGTAATCGACCAGGATAATCGCATTTTTATTGACCAGACCCAACAAAAAGATGATCCCGATCACCGAGATCATCCCGAAATCGCTGCGGGTGACAAATTGCGCGAGCATCGCTCCCACCACCGAAAGCGGCAGCGACAGCAGCACCACCAACGGGTCGGTCCAACTGCGAAATAGCCACAGCAGCACCCCCAGGATACAGACCACCGAGAGCACCAGCGTCGCCGCAAAGCCGCCAAAGACATTGGAGACATTTTCGGTATCGCCTCCAAAGCTGAGGCGCACCCCGGCGGGAAGCACCGTCTTTGCCGCCGCTTTGACGCGATCGGTCGCCTCGCCGATGGTCAGCCCGCGGCTGAGGTTGCTGCTCAGATACACCGCCCGCTCGCCATCCAGGTGCGAAATTTCGACGGTGAGCCCCTCGTACTGCCCCGCCCCACCGACGGCCAGATCCGCAAAGCCCGGCTGCTTGGCAAGCCGCTCTTTTAGCGCGGCGGCAGCACTCTGCAGTTGCTCTAGATCTTGACCCAAAAGGGCGACTTCCAGGGGTTTCTGGGCACCATTGTCCACAAAAGGAATATCTTCGACGCTCACATCCACGCCTTCAAGCGGCGGCAGACGGTCGCGCAGTTGGTCTTGCAGGTCAAAAGTTTTGAGGGTGCGCTCCTCGCGCAGCTTCACGTAGAGCAAACCCCTGTGGCTTGCCCCCCGCTCCCCGACCGTCGTAAAAATTGCCGCTACATCGGGGAACCCGCGCAGTATGTCTTCAAGTTGCTTGGCCACCGCCAGCGAGTCTTCAACCGGTGTACCGAGGGATGCTGCGAACTGGACATTGAATTCGCCACGGTCGAGGTGGGGAATAAAACCCTTGGGAATCAGTGGGATGAGTGCCAGCCCAGCCACGAAGCTTGCCAGGGCAAGAGCGATCACCGCGGGGCGATGTTCAAGCGCCCAGGTGAGAATGCGTCGGTAGCGGCACACCAATCCAGTCTGCCAGGAAGCCTCGATTTTGGCGGGCCGATGCGGGCGCGCCTTGAGCCAGCGCGAGGCGAGCAGCGGCGAGAGCGTGCGCGCCACCAACAGCGAGGTGATCACCGCCGCCGAAACGGTGATTCCGAAGGGACGAAAAAATTGGCCAAGTACGCCCCCCATCAGACCCACGGGCAAAAAGACCGCCACGATCGTCATGGTGGCCGCTGTCACCGTCAGGCCGATTTCGTCGGTGGCCAAGACCGCCGCCTGGTAAGGCGACTCCCCCTCATCGAGGTGCCGGGCAATATTCTCAACGTCGACAATGGCGTCATCGATGATGATTCCAATGACCAGCGCCAGTGCCAACAGCGTGATGGTCTCCAGGTTGAAACCCAAAAGCGCCATCACAATGAATGTACCCAGCAGCGAAATCGGAATGGCCAGGGCCGAGATGAGCGTAGCCCGCCAGCTGCCGAGAAACGGAAAGATTACCATCACCGAGAGGGCGACCGCCAGGGCCAGCGCTTCGACGGTGGCTTGGCTCGCTTCGCGGATGTAGTCGGCCTGGGTGGCGGCAAGGCGTAGCTCGATCCCCGTCAGTGCTTGGCGCAGGCGTTCTACCTCCTGGTCCACCGAGCGCACCACCTCCAGCGTGTTGGCCCGAGCGCGCTTGATCACCTGCACAGCCAGGGCGTCCTTGCCGCCAAAGCGAACGGCGGTGGGATTGTCCGCCAGGCCGCGCTCACCGAGAAGCGTGACCTTGAGCACCCCCGGTACCTTTTCGAGAGCCGGCACGATGCGGGCACGGGCGACCTTGGCCAGGGTGTCTAAATCGCTCGTGTCGCTTTGGATGGCGTAACTGGCTACCGCCGTCTCGTTGAGGTTGACGGGAGCGACTGTGACCGTGGCATCGGCGGGTAGAGCCGCCTGCGCAAGCGCCGTTTGCACCTCGCGCTTTGCCGCTTCCAGGTCGGTGCCTACCGCCAGGGCCAGACTGACCACCGACTGGCCCGGGTAACTTTGGGAGCGGACTTTGTCCACCCCCGCGAGATTTTTGAGCCGTTGTTCAAGCGGGCGGGTGAGATTCGCCTCGGTGTCCTCGGCGCTTAGTGAAGAATGGCTGCCGTTGACCACGAGCACCGGAAAGGTGATGTCCGGAAAAAGCGCGTATTTGAGCGATCCGAAGGCAAATATCCCAGCCACACTCAGGGCCACCCAAAAACCGAGGGTCAGCCAGGGGTATTTAAGAGCCAGGCGCGAGATATTCCAGCGTTCCCGAAGCGACTGTCCTGCCATTGAGCGGTGCTGCACGCAGGTACAACCGGACCCCGCGTCCTTTCGATCATCCTAGCCGGGGTTGCAGATCCCAGTCGCCGAAGACCCGCAGCTCAGAAAAGTCCGTCACCGCAACAAAATTGTTCAGGCTGAACCGTCTTGTGCAAAGGCGTCAATCGCTGTTTAAGCGGGTAGCGGGAATCGAACCCGCAACTAAAGCTTGGGAAGCTTTCGTTTTACCACTAAACTATACCCGCCCGAGGGCAGCCAACATCATAGCGCGCTCCGCGGTAGTTGGCGATCCGCCCGGGAGCGCGGTGGGGAGCGCTCCGCACAGCATCCGATTTCCTTGGGATCCGGGCGGGCATTCCTGCAGGTGCCCCATCTTCTGAAGGATTGTCCCGTTTGAGCTTTCTGGTATGATTCGTTTTGGACTGAGGCGCAAAGCGAAAAGCTGTTCTTCACATTGACAGCGTTTTGTTTTGCGGTTGGAAACTCTAAAGGTGAACATCCGATGAAGAAGTTCGCGATTGTTCTTGCACTGGGAGCGTTGCTGGTCGGTTGCTCCAGTCCGGAGACCGAGACTGAGACGAACACCACGACCACCACCGAGTCGACCCCGATGGGTGAGACTTCAACGACCACCACGACCACCACGGAGAGCAAACCGTAATGAAAAAGTACCTGATCGTGTTCGCTCTTGGAGCCTTGTTGGTCGGTTGCTCAAGCCCTGCCACCGAATCGGAAACGACCACCACAACCACCACCGAGTCGACAAGCGAACCCGGCGGAGCAATGAGCGCCCCGGCCGAAGGGATGAAGAGCACGCCCTAAATAGTCCACCGGCCTCGACGGGGGGCAGTTTCGGAAGCGCATTGCGAGCAACTGCAATCCACCCGAGCGAACCTGGACTGTGGACATTCTTCCAGCTTAGATGCCACCTGCAGCCCCCCACGACAATGCCAGAGAAAATCTCTAACGGTCCTTGTTTGTTGCTCCCCGCCGTCAAACTGCTATTGCCGCTACATAACGCGAACTGTCGATCAATCGAACTTATAGTACAGATAAATCCAATTGAATCGTCTTGAATCTGCCAGTCCGGTCATTTTAACTGGCCCGAAAAGCGCAGACCCGCCGGAACGTGCAGGCTGCGCATTGCTCTCCAGGAGCGGGCACAAAAGCTTCCTCGAGCGCAATGTCGTTTTCGACGGCCAGA
This sequence comes from Gloeobacter violaceus PCC 7421, assembly GCF_000011385.1. Lineage (NCBI taxonomy): Bacteria > Bacillati > Cyanobacteriota > Cyanophyceae > Gloeobacterales > Gloeobacteraceae > Gloeobacter > Gloeobacter violaceus. The sequence goes on along the minus strand of NC_005125.1, from coordinate 1,848,882 downwards.
CGGGCGCGGGCGATCCGCTCTGCCACCGTCAACAACGCCTGCCACCAATCCTCCACTTCTTCGCGCGTGTAGGTAAGACCGATCACGGTACCGGTGGCCAGATAGCTGAAACTGACCCGGTAAGCCGAATAATCTGGCCAACGTTCCTCGGCCAGAATGCGGTAAATGGCCGCCTGGAAGTCCCGCTTTAGAGCCTCGACCCCATCGCCGGGTTTACCCGACTTGTGATCGACCACTTCGAGGGTACCTTCGGGGTCCACCCGTACCAGATCGGGTTTCCCGATCAACACTACACTGCCTATCGATGCGCTGCCCAGGGGTCGTGGTCTGGTGCGCAGCATCTTCTCGACGGCGAGTTGCTCGCCTGCTCCCCAGCCGTAGGGCGTTCCCACCCAGGCGTCGAGGCGCGCGCGGGCGGTCTGGAAGGCAGCCTCAGCCGTCTGACGGTCCGTATAGGCTCCCCAACTAAAAGTCCGCTCCAGTGAACTCACCGCGTCCTCGGGCCGGATCTGCTCCTGGCGGACAAGTTGCTCCAGCACCGTATGCACCGCCCGGCCCGTGTGCAGGTGGGCGGCGATTATCCGTCGATATCCGGGGACTTTGACGATCTTGTCAAGGGCGTAGGCGTAGGCACAGCGCACGTAGAGCTTGAGCGCCGTAGGACTGAGGCTCAGGGGCCTTGCCCTGGAAGCCCCCTTCATGTCTGGGCCTTTGCCCAGGCGACCGGCAGCAGCAGAAACTTCTCGGCGCGGGGCACATAGGCCCTTTGTAAAAAATTTTGATAGCCGTTGGAGCGCACCTTGGTCAGGATGCGCCGGTAGAGAATCAGCGAGGCCCACACCGGCCATCGGGCATCGGGGATCAAGTACGGGATGCCTTTTTCGGCTTCTAGATAAATTGCCTCGGCACGGGCAATTTCAAATTCCATCAACGCTGCCCAGCGCTCGTCGACCACATAAGCAAACAGGTCTTCCTCCGAATAGCCGAACTTGCGCAGATCCTCCAGCGGCAGATAGATTCGGCCGCGCCGGGCGTCCTCGCCGACATCGCGCAAAATGTTGGTCATCTGCTTGGCAACCCCGAGGGCGACAGCCCGCCTGCGTGCCTCCGGACAATCATCTACCAATCCCATGACCGCACAGGACATCAGCCCGACCGTGCCCGCCACCCGGTAGCAATAGGTATGCAGCTCCTCCCAGTTCTCGTAGCGAGCCTGGGTGAGGTCCATGCGCATGCCTTCGATCATGTCGAGGAAAGGTCGAATCTCTAGAGGAAAATTGCGCACCGCGTCTGCGAGAGCCAGATCATAAACGTCCTCGCCCCCACCGCCAAAAATTTTATCCAGACGCTCCTGCCAGCGGTCGAGCATCCGCGGGTCCGCCTTGAAGTCAAGGCTGTCCACCAACTCGTCGGTGCGGCGGCACCAGGCATAAATCGCCCAGATCGCCCGGCGCTTCTCCATGGGAAACAGCAGCGAGGCGAAGTAGAACGTTTTGGAGTACTCCGCCGTTAACTGGCGGCAGGCCTCGTAAGATTCCAGGGACTTGTCTCTAGCAAGCATGGACCGTGGCAGAGCGGTTGGCGAAAGATCCGGTGAGTGCACCAGCACATAGCTTACCGGAGAGGAGCACACCTTCCATACTGACCACATCGACTCGTTTGGTAAAACCGCCCTCTAGTGAGAAATCGGCAAACGGCTGCCCAGGAATACCTCCAGGTGCAAGCACGATAGATGTAAATCGACGGTCGGTCGGACCACCCGCACCACTGAATCCCGACAGACCCGCCCCCGCTATCCGCACTCGCATGGCAACCGGCCTTTTTCGTGCTTCGTCGATCCAGATTGTAGCGAAAAGTTAAGCCTCCTGCGCCGCCAAATATTCGCTCCTACCAAAATCTGTGTATTTTTCGGTGTCTTCTTGCCGCCAGGAAGCTAGTATTTAGAGAGACAGGATTCGGCTTGGGGGGAAGAAAGCAGGAGTTGCCGGGTCCTATTTTCTACTTTCCTACGTCCTATTTGAGTCTATGGAATCGGCTCATCCCTGGTTTATCCACAAGCTTCCCGACGGCAGTTGCGAGATCACCCAGCAGCAGTTGGAGACAGCCGAGAAAACCTGGGGTCCTTTTGAGGACCGTGGCGACGCGATTGCCCGTCGGGTCGGGCTGATCCGCAGCGGCCAGTGCAAGCCTCGCCAGTGAATCCCGGACCGCCGCGGCCGAATCTAGGGCATTCTGGATGAAGATGCATCCAGTTGCGCATGAGCCTTGCCAAAAAATCGCCCCTCTTAACGTTGCCGACCCTGCTCACCGGGCTCGGTCTGTTGTTGTTCGCTCTATTCGTGGTCGGCTACATTCTGCAGACCCAACCGGGGCTTGCGGATCTGGGGGCCAATTTGAGCTTTGTGGGCCTCAATTACTTTCTGTTTCCGCTGGTGGGGGGGATCACGCTGCGATTTTCGGAGGTCAAGCCCTCAGCGGTGTTGGCTGCACCGCCCGCCAACATCGATGCGGTGCGCGACGCGCAGGCCACCGAGATTCAAAAGCAGGTACTGTCGGATATCTCGAAGCGCAGCTACTTCAAGTCGCGCCACATGGCCGACGCCCTCAAGCGCATCGGACTTAGCCGCCGCGATGAAGAGTTGCCCGAGTTGCTGGGCTACCGCGAGGAGATTGTCGAAGGCCGCTACACCCTGGTGTTGCGCTTTGACTCGCTCAAAGTGGATCGCCAGCGTTGGGAGGACCGCCTGCCGAAGTTCAAAACTTTTTTCGGCAAGGGCGTCGATGCCCGTTTGAATTTTTTCCCCGAGGTTGCGGCAACCGAGGCAAACGAACTGCAAGTGGAATTGCACCTGATCAGTGCGGCGTAGCGCTCAAGGACGGGCTGCGGCCGGGGCGGCCGTTTGTAGCGGCCGCCCCACCGCGAGGGCGATCGGGGCTAGGTTCGCCATCGCAGCATCAAACTCGTCCGGCGTCAGGCATTGCGGACCGTCCGAAAGGGCGCGGGCCGGATCGGGGTGTACTTCGATCATCAAGCCGTCGGCGCCGATGGCGACCGCCGCCTTGCTGCACGATTCGACAAATTGCGATAGGCCAGTGCCGTGGCTCGGGTCGACAATCACCGGCAGGTGGGTAATGCTGCGCAGAACCGGCACAGCGGCCAGATCGAGGGTGTTGCGGGTGTACTGGCGGTCGAAAGTGCGTATACCCCGCTCGCAGAGAATCACATTCGGATTGCCCGCCGCCAAAATATACTCCGCCGCAAGCAGCCACTCGTCGATGGTGGCGGAGAAAGCCCGCTTCAGCAGCACCGGCTTGGGCTGCTGACCGACTTTTTTGAGCAGCGAATAATTCTGCATGTTGCGCGCGCCGACTTGCACAATATCGGCGACCTCGGCAATGGCTTCGAGATCACTGGTGTCCATCACCTCAGTGACGATAGCCAGGCCTGTCGCGGTACGGGCGGCAGCCAGCAGTTCGAGAGCCGATTCGCCGTGGCCTTGAAAGTCGTAGGGCGAGGTGCGCGGTTTGTAGGCACCGCCGCGCAGGATCCGGGCACCGGCCGCTTTGACCCGGTGGGCCGTCTCCAGGATCATCGCTTCGGATTCTACCGAGCATGGACCCGCCATACACACCAGAGGCCCTTCGCCCCCAATTTCGACCGTGCCGCCCGCCGTCGGGACACTCACCACAGTGCGCTCGGGATGAAATTCGCGCGAGGCGCGCTTGAAGCGCTTTTTGACCCGCAGAACCCGGTCGATGAAGGGGCTCAGTTCCTGCACGCGGTCGTCGCAGAGACTGCTGGTGTCACCAATCAGGCCGATTACCACGTTTTCACGCCCGACGATGGTCTGGGTTTCCAGATTCCAGCCGCGCAACTGGTCGACGAGGGCGTCCACCACGCCTTGGGGAGCACCCGGCTTGAGCACGACAATCAAGATTTTTTCTCCACTCGACGTTTCTCGCCTTCATTTTGCAGCGCCGCGAGCAGCCGCCCACCGTTTTCTTTGAATTCTTTGATGCCCAGCAGGCTGCCGGGTACCTGGGGATGCCACGAAGCCGAGAGGATGGCATAGGTGATCCCCAAGACACTGATGCCCAAAAACAACAAATTCACCAGCAGCACCACGGCGCTCGGAAGCGGATAGCCCGCGCGAATCAGGGTGGCGCCGATCAACTGCACACCCAGGGCCAGGGCAAAAGGCACCCCCGAAAACAAGACGATCCTCCCCAGGAAGCGACCGTTGATCTCTTTGGGGATAACCAGCTTGTTCTCGGCGGCAGGAGAGACTCCAGGAGCAGCCTCGGGGCTGCCGGAAAGGGCCGCTTCGCGCTTGGTGCGGCTTTTTTTGCCCATAGCGGTCGTTGATGCAACAACTCAATCTTACGCTCGGGCGCAAGGCGGCTTGCAAATCTTTTGCGGATAATCGAGGAACCCGGGTTGTAGAGGGCACGTCACTTCTGGCATTGTCCGCGAACTTCACCCGGCCTCCCGAATCGATGGAAAACAGTCTGCCTCTGCCCTGGCCCCTCGTCTCCGCCGCCAAGGAGCCCCTCTGCCTGCACAAAATGAGCAACCAGGAACTGGTGGTGCGCTGCCAGCAAGGGTTCAGCCCCGACCGGGCGGCCTTTGCCGAACTAATGCGCCGCCACCAAGCCCACATCGACCGATTGCTCTACCATCTGGCACCCGACTGGCAGGACCGCTCGGACCTTGCCCAGGAGGTCTGGATTCGTGTCTACCGCTATGTCAAGCGCCTCAAAGAACCCGAAAAGTTTCGCTCCTGGGCAGGTCGAATCGCCACCAACCTGTTCTACGACGAGTTGCGGCGGCGGCGGCGCGGCTGGCCGCCTCTATCGCTCGACGCACCCATCCAGACCAAGGACGGCGAACTGGACTGGGAGCTTGCCGCCCAGTCCCCCGGGCCGGATGAGAATCTGGTAACGTGTGAATTCTATGAGCACCTGCGGCGGGCAATAGCCGAGCTGCCGGAAGCTTTTCGGACCACCATCGTCCTTCGAGAAATCGAGGGGATGGCCTACGAAGAAATCGCCGAGACCCTGGGTATCTCCGTCGGCACCGTCAAGTCCCGCATCGCCCGGGCCCGGCGCCGTCTGCAGTCGCAACTGAACGCTTACCTGTAAGCTCCCCTGCCCCCTGTAATTCCATGGACCCGCATCGCTTCGAACAACTGAGCGCTTATCTGGACGGCGAACTGTCCACCGCCGAACAACAACAGGTCGAGCAGTGGCTCCAGGCGGATCCGGCGGCCCGCAAGCTCTACGAAGACCTGCTTAAACTGCAGCGCTCCAGCCGCGCATTGGGCGCTCCGGCTTTGCCGCCGCGGCTGTCCGATCGAGTGTTTGACCGTCTCGAGGCCCGGCGGCGGTGGCTGAGCGGCTCCCTTACCACCGCCGCCGCCCTGCTCTTCGCCGTGGTAGGGTACTGGTGGCAAAGTCCCGACCGCAAACCGATCCTCACCGCCGGCTCCGACCTTACCGGAGTTGAAGTCGCCCGCGAGCCCGCCCCACCACTGATGGAGATGGCGGCTCGCAGCTACCTGTTGGAGGATCGTGCCCCCGAGGATGCCTACGCCATTCTCCTCGAGCGCGAGGAGATCTCGCTGCCGAACGAGCGCTGATGAACTGGTTGTTACACTGCGCTGAGCGACGATTCGGGTGGGCGCTTGTCTACCTGGGCTGTCTGGTGTTGCTCTTGGGCCATGCCCTACCGGTGAGCGCCCAGAGCGCCTGCAACCGCAGCGAGTTCGATCAGAGTTTCAGCCGCCAGTTTCGGACCATCAACAATCACATCCGCACCAGGCAGGCGCAACTTGAGAAAATGATCGCCGATCCGAGCGCCTCCGAGGAGCAAATCAAGACGATGACCAGCGAGCTGATCAGCTGGAAAGCCAAGCGCGATCAAGTGGCCATCGAATATATTCTGCGGCAGCGGCGCGAGGAGTGCCTGTCACCCTCGTTTTCTACGATTCCGCATAAGTAACTCAAGGCGCACCCAATGTCGCAAGCGCCTCACCGGTCAGGCGGCACTGGCGCCAGTCGTCGAGGATCACAGCCCCCATCTGACGGTAGAAAGCGATGGCCGGGGCGTTCCAGTCGAGCACGCTCCACTCTACCCGGCCGCAACCCGCCGCTACCGCTTCGCGGGCAACATGGCGCAGCAGCTCCCGCCCGATACCCCGGTGGCGCAGCGGCGCACGCACATAGAGATCTTCGAGATAGATCCCGGGACGGGTGAGAAAAGTCGAGTAGTTGAAAAAATATAGTGCGAAACCGGCCGCCTCCGCTGCTACTTCAGCAATGGCCACTCGGGCGAAAGGGTGTTCGCCAAACAGATGGGCCGCCAGCTCCTCGGCACTGCCGGTCACGGCGTGGGACAGCTTTTCGTAGGCGGCCAGTTCACAGATGAGTCCAAAGACAAGCGCTACATCTGCCGGACAGGCCGCCCGCACGGTAACACCCAAAAGTACACTCCTCGAACGCCGAAAACTTTTAGAAAAACTGGATGTACAGCAACAGCCGCAGGCCACTCATTTGGACCCCCGGCTTCACGCCCTGTAGCTGCGGACTGGCCACCGGTACCGCGTGCAAATCTTCACCAGTCCTATGCCGACCCGGCAACATTCGCTCAATTGTTGCGAGCCGACTCCATTTCGCGCTGCAGATGCTGGCCGGTGGTCGGCAGCATTGCAGGCGGGTGCGCGGACGGACGGCTGGTGCACGTCAGTACGTAAGCCTGTACCTTTTCGATGTCGAGGCGCAATTCGAGCAGACGCTGATGGTACTTTTCTGTACTTTTAGTCATTGTCTGAAAACCTATGCTAGGAGGAGAGCCAGGCAAATACCCTGTTAACTTATTGATGAATGCCATTGAACATGATAGCCGGAAGGGCGTGACTGATTTGAGAAGACTTGCACCGGTCGGGGTACGCGTCACCACCCATAGCGGCCTGGCCGATCGCGAACAGTGGACTTGGGAGATTGTAGAGGCAAAGTTGTATCAGATTTTGTTCGTAGTGGTCAGTTTGTTGCCGGACAATCTGGCTGGTGGCGGATAGGGCCCATGGAAAATTTTGCCGCCGATCGCCGCATATTCGCCGATTTGCTCAGCTTCAAGCCCAATCGCCACACGTTGGGCGGGGCGAGCTATCTCATCGTTGCTACCCCCGACAACGGCCTGCGGGGCAACTGGCTGATCGATTGTCCCGCCTTTGTCGAAGAGAATTGCACCTTGATTGAAGGGGTTGGGGGAATCGGGGCGATTTTTCTGACCCACCGGGGGGCCATGGGCCAGGTGGAGGAGTTCTGCCGTCATTTTCGGGCGGCCGTGCGCATCCACGAACAGGAGGCTTATCTGGTCAAAGCCCGCGAGGTCGAAGTGCGCGCCTTTGACGGCGACTGCGAACTGGACGCGGGACTGTCGGCCCTTTGGACACCCGGTCACTCGCCGGGGTCCAGTTGCCTGCTTTGGCAGGCACACGGTGGAGTGCTCTTCAGCGGCCGGCATCTGCTGCCGACGAGCGACGGGGGGGCCATGCCCGTGCGGGTGGGCCGTACCTTTCATTGGCCACGGCAACTGGCGAGCGTCGAGCGGCTGGGTGCCTACTCCTACCGCCATATCTGTCCCGGGGCGGCCACGGGATTGTTGCGTTCCCGGCGCACCATCGTCGTCGAACCATGAGTGTGCTTTTTGAGTACCCGCCCCTGGTACGGGGGATCCTGCGCCGTCGCTACAAGCGATTTTTTGCCGAGGTTGAACTGGAGGACGGGCAACTGGTCACCGCCCACTGCCCGAACACCGGTCCGATGCGGGCCATCAGCACCCTCGGAAGTCCGGTATATCTGTCGCGCTCACCGGATCCGGCCCGCAAGCTCGCCTACACCTGGGAGATGATCGACCTAGACGGCACCTGGGTCGGGGTGAATACGGCCCTTCCCAACCGCATCGTCTACCGGGCTCTGGTGGAGCGGGTGATTGCCGAGGTGGGCACTTACCGGACCATTCGCCGCGAAGTGCCTTACGGTAGTGAAAACAGCCGCATCGATTTTTTGCTCACCGGCGAGGGGGAGCCGCTGTACCTGGAGGTCAAGAGCACTACCCTCAACCAGGGCACCCTCGCCCTGTTTCCGGATACGGTCACCACCCGCGGCCAGAAACACCTGCGCGAACTGATCCGCCTTTGTGAGCACGGCACGCGGGCAGCGATGCTGTACTTCATCAACCGCGGTGACTGCACGGCCTTCAGCCCGGGCGATTCCCTCGATCCGCTTTATGGACAACTGCTGCGTGCCGGTATCGAGCGCGGTCTGCTGGTCTTGCCCTGCCGCTTCGAGATCACCCCCCAATCGGTGCGCTACCTGGGTACGGCCTCGATTCTGCTTGCCTGAGGGAAGCCGGATAGCAGGGGGGTAAGTTACCATCGGTGCCAGTCTTTGCGATTCATCGGGGCTTTCTATGCGCCTTCTCCCTCAGTGGCTCTGGCTCGCGATGCTCACTGCCGCTCTTCCGGCCTGGGGCGCTCCCGAGGACCAGTCATCGGCCCCTTTCAAGCCCACCACTACCCCGGCCCGCCCGGCTCCCGCCGGAGCGATCCAGCTTCAGCCTCCCTTCAAGCCGATGCAGACGCCGTCGGTATCCCCGTCAAAGCCCGCCGCCACCCCGAGCCCACCCGTACCGACTGCGGCCAAATCCGGGACTCGCCAGACCCAACCCTTGCCCGGTCCGGCCAAACCCGGTCCCATCCAGGACCAACCGCTTGCCGCCCCGGCACTCGCCCTGCCGCAACCCGGCAAATCCCCCACCATCCCCACATTTTCCAGGCCGGCCTCCACAGCCAAGCCGGCTTTGGCTCCGGCTAAACCCGCCGCTACGACCCCACAATCGTCACCTGCCGGCATAGCGCCAGGAGCGGCTGCCAAGCCTTCCCCCGCAATGCTCAAAGCCGAACCGAAACCCGTCGCTGTCCCGGCGCCAAAAACTTTGATCCCGGCCAAACCGGCCGTGCAGAGCGCACCAAAACCTGATCCGGGGGCGCCCAACCCGACATTCGTGATCCCCCCCCGCGCTGCCGCCCCGGTACCCACCCAGGCCACGCTGCTCGGGCAAATCCGCAACGAGCAGGGTGACCCAATCGCCGAGGCGACGGTGAGCCTCGGTAAGCACTCCGCCCGCACCGACGCCAGCGGCAGCTATCTCATCGAAAAACTTACCCCCGGCCGCTGGGAGGTCAAGATTCAGCACCCGCTCTACACCGAGAAACAGACGCGCATCTGGCTGGTGGAGGGTCTCAAGACCACCCTCTCCCTTGCGCTGCCCCGCTCGGTCGCCAGGCAGGAACCCACCCGAGTGGGCCTGCTCGGGGTCGGCTCGCTGCCCGTCACCGATACGCTCGCTCAGCGGCTTGCCGAGGAGTTGGTGCGCACGGGTGCTTTTCCGAAGGTGGGGCCGCTCACGTTTCTCAAGCGCGACGAGGTGATGCCTATCGTGCGCAAGATCGACCGACCGCTCCACGAGATCCTCGATCGCGATCGGCCCGACACGGCCCTGGTCAAAGCATTTTTTGAGTACGCCGGGGTGACGGCCCTGGCCATCGCCCGCGTCGACATGCTGACGCGCAACGAAGGGAATGCCAGCCAGCTCAATTCCCGCAGCCAGATCGAGCTGTGGCAACTCAAGGACAATCGCGTTGAGATCCGTACCCTGGCTGAGGCCGGCCGCTCCGAGCGCCAGGACAGTGCCCTGTCGAAGGCGGAAGCCGACCAGCTCTATGCCGTCCAGATTACTCAGCAGGCGGACGAAGTCAAAAATCGCTGGGAGCGGGACAATCCTCTCGCCGCTTTTACCGCCGACATCCAGGCACCGAGCGCCGGTCAAAAAATCGATACCAAAGTCGAAATCTTGCCCAAAAATCAGTCTGCGCCTCCCTCCCAGCCGCCACCACCAGCTCAAGAGAAACCGAAAAATTAAACACCTGGCTTCGAAGTGCGCCCAAAATATTGGTGGGCTTGTCGTCTTGGCAACAGGTTCACAGGATAGGCTGTGCCAGTCTGGCGGAGGTTTAGTTGTTTCCTGTCGCCTTCACAACAGGCGCGGGTACACTCGCTGTGTCACGGTGACAAGTTGGCAGGCAAATTCGCGGATCAAGCCATTTCCTCCTCTGTGCGGGAGCGGGTTTTGCTCATCGGGCTGGTGGTCACCGGCCTGACGGTGCTGGCCGGTCTGCATCTGTGGCGGGTCCGCCAGGAAAATCACTGGGGGGCTGCCCAAGCGATGCTGGAGGAGGGCACCCACAAGTTGCAAACAGGTGACCTGCGAGGGGCGGAAGCCACTTTCACCCAGGCGCTCGCAGCAGACGCCGACAACGATTATCTCTATCTTCAGCGCGGTCTGGCGCGGCTATGGCTCTTCGAGTACGCCGCGGCCGTTGCAGACTTGAGCCGCTCCATTGCGTTGCAGCCGCGCCCAATTGCCTACCTGCGCCGCTGCGAAGCCCATCAGGCCGCTTCGCACTACCGGGCGGCGCTTAGCGATTGCAGCGAGGCGATCCGCCGAGATCCGGGCGACCCGGCCGCCTACCGTTTGCGCGCCGCCGTCCGGCGCGCCTTGGGTGACGCACCGGGAGCCCTGAGGGACGCACAACGCTCTACAGACCTCAGCAGAAAATAAGAGCCTAAAAATTCCGGCGCCCCCGGCGTCCGGCGGGGCTCCGTCCGGCAATCAGCCCCAAGAGCGCCAGCGCCGCACTGAGCGGCACGAACCAGTCGCCCCAGAGGGCATACAGCGTCATCCCTTCAAGAAGCCGGACCGGTTCGACAAAGGCCGCGTAGACGTTCCAGCCGGTGATCCGCGTGGTGCGGCCCAGCGGATCGACAACGGCACTGGTGCCGTTGTTGGAGGCGCGCACCAGATAGCGGCCGGTCTCCACCGCCCGCAGCGCATCGAGGGCGTGGTGCTGGGGGGCCATAGCCGGGCCGTACCAGGCGTCGTTGGTCGATTGAACCAGCAGGCGCGCCCCGGCGGCCACCTGGGCGCGAAAGCCGTCTGCAAAGGCCGAGTCGAAGCAGATTCCGGCGGCGACAAGGCCCACCGGTGTCTGCAGGCGCTGGCCCAGCGAGCCGGCAAACACTTCTTGTTGAACAGGGGAAAGTTTGCGCACCAGCGGCCCGATGAGCGCCTTGAGGGGGATTTGCTCTCCGAAGGGCACCAGGTGGATCTTGTTGAAGGTGCTTATGGTCCGCGCGTCGCCGTCAAGGGCGAACAGGGTGGTGGCCACCTGACCGTCGGTGCGGCGCTCGAAGGCGCTGAGCAACACCGGTACCCGGCGGGACTGAATCTCGGGGACCAGCGGTGCTGCCGGGTTCGTTGGGCGCGACCAGATAAATGGAAAGGCCGTCTCCGGGGTGAGCACCAGCTGCGCCCCGGCCGCCGCCAGTTCTTCGTAGCCGCGCACGTAGGTCTCGACGGTCTCGCGCCGGCCGTCGGGTGTCCACTTGCGCGCCTGGGCGATATTGCCCTGAATAACGCCCATACGCAACGGCTCACCTGCCGGCAGCGGTTGGGCGAGTTGCCACCATCCGTATAGGTACACCGAAGCCGCCAGGAGCGCTGCAAGGCCCGCGTAGCCCACACGGCGCGTGCTCCAGCTCTCGGCCACCAGCGCATTGACCGCGACGGCCAATCCCACCAGCAGCTGCGCGCCTCCCAGCGCGACCGTTTGCACCGCCCACAGGTCACCTGCCAGGCTCTGGGCAAGTGTCCCCCAGGGAAAGGCGGTCTCCCCCTGGCCCCAAAGCCAGTGCAGTCCCACCCAGAGACCTACGGCAAAGAGCACCCGCCGCAGGCCGCTCAGGCGGGTGCGGACCACCAGGCTCGCCCAGAGTCCGATCACCCAGGCTTGACTCGCGCTCACGAACAGCCACGCCCCCAGGGCGATCGCGAGGCTGGGCCACCACTCGATCCCCAGCCAGGTGAGCGGATGAAATCCCAGCAGCCAGCGCAGCAAGATGGCGTAGTAGACCATCCCCGCGAGGGTTCCAAGCCAGAAAGCGCGGGGGCGGTGCTCGGCGCGCAAGTAGACCAGCAACGGCACCAGGGCCACCCACACCAGCACCCCCCAGCCGGTGGGCGGAGCGGCAAGGCCCAGGGCTGTGCCCCCACCCACCGCCGCGAGCACTCCCGCGATGGAGCGCCGCCGTTGGGCTTGCTCCCGCCGCCTGCGCAGAGCGATCCCGCTCATCTTTGTCCCCGCCGTCCGGCGCTATCGACGAGCACAGCCGCCAGGATCACCACTCCCAGTACGATTTTTTGCAGGTACGGATCGACGCCCAGCAGATTGAGACCGTTGCCGAGGGTGCCGATAAACAGCGCCCCGAGCAGACTGCCGAGTACTCCTCCTCGGCCGCCGCTCAAACTGGTGCCCCCCACCACTACCGCTGCGATCACCTCCAATTCGTAGAGTTGGCCGCTATTGGGAATTCCGGCTCCGAGCCGGGCGGCGAGCATCCCGCCCGCGAGCCCCGCGAGCAAGCCGTTGATGAGATAGACCGCCACCAGCACCCCTTGCACCGGCACTCCCGCGAGCCAACTCGCCTCGGCGTTGCCGCCGATGGCGTAGATCTGGCGGCCGAAGACTGTGCGGGTGAGCAAAAAGTATCCTCCGGTCACCACTACCATCAAGACGAGCACTGGCAGCGGCAGTAAGCCGAGCTGTTTTTGGCCCCAGAAGGTGAAGTCGGGCGGCAAACCGCCGATCGACCGGCCGCCGGTGAGCAAAAAGGCGAGGCCGCGGGCAATGGTGAGCCCGGCCAGGGTGACCACAAACGGAGCCACCCGAAAGTACGCCACCAACAGACCGCTCAAAAGCCCGACCCCACCGCCTACCACGATGGCCACGGGCATGCCGAGCCCGCCCGCTTGGGCGACCATGGCCCCGCTCACCCCGGCAAGGGCCACCACCGATCCCACCGACAGATCGATGCCGCCCGTCAGGATCACCAGTGTCATTCCGACCGCCAGGATGCCGAAAATCGCCGTCTGCAGCGAGATGTTGATGAAGTTCTCGAGGGTAAAAAAGCCCGGGGCGATGGCGCTGAAGACGACGATCTCGATCAGTACGGCGATGGCCGGGCCGTAGGCAGTCTGGCGGGCGAGCCATTCACGCAACCAATCCGGTAGGGTGAGGAGTTTTGGGTTTTTTGACGTGCTCTCGCCCATGACTGTCGCTGGCTTCTCGACACAGTGTGCCAGAGAAATGCCGCTATTGCCGGAAGTTCCTACCGATGTCTGTGACCTGACACTTGCTGTTGGCTTGGCACGACAGTCTGTGGAGCGAGAGGTGGAACCCCCTTCGGGTTCCCCTCTCGCGCTCTCCCCCTCCCCGCGTCAGGGGCGTGCCACCCCCCGACACCCCCCGGACTTCAGGGCACGGTTGGGAACGAGAATTGGTGGGTTGGATAAGCTTATTCTTCCAGGGCCTGCACGACGCGTGTCGACTGCGGCGAAGGGGCTGGCTCGCCATTGGGCTACAGAAGTATCGGGAAGTGGGGCAACTCAGGCAAGGGTCAAATAAAAAACCCGATGGACAACGGTTTTTACCCTGACACCTGGCACCTGTCCAATCACCCTCCCCGCCAGAAGCGGTCGTAATTTTCGAGGGTGCTGAAAGTCTGAAGATCCATGCGATCCACGCACAGTAGGCCGTTGAGGTGATCGATTTCGTGCTGGAGGATGCGGGCGTACCAGCCGTGTGCCCGGATGACGACCGGGGCGGCCCGTTCGTCGAGTGCTTCGACCCGCACCACCCGCGCCCGGGCCACCAACCCCTGGTAACCGGGAATGCTCAAACAACCCTCGAAAAAAACGGCCGATTCTTCGCCTTCCACGCTCAGCACAGGGTTGATGAGCACATGAAAGGGCACCGGCTCGCGCTCCCGTTCGCGCCGCTCCGCACCGCTCAGCCGCTCGATGTACTCGGGGCGATCCTCGATGACCACCAGTTGCACCGAGACGCCCACTTGGGGGGCGGCGAGGCCTACCCCCGGCGCCTCGCGCATCCGCTCGGCCATCGCGGCGATCAGTTGCTGGATCGCTTCGCTTTGAATTTCATCGCTGTTCAAGGGCTTGGCCGTCAGGCGCAGCACCGGATCTCCGGTTTTGACGATTTCGTACACGCCCCCTCCGCTGGTGCCCGTGGATTCGCACTCTATTGTCACCGGATAGCGACTCTGACGATCCCCAATTCGGCAGGCGTTAGACCCTACTCCGGATAGACAGTCTTTTGGGTATGCACGCTTAAGATGCAAATAGAAATGATCGCTTTCGCCGCAGGCGACGCAGTCTGCAGGCTGGAGGCAAAGTTTTATTTCGGGTCTACAAGGTCTATGATGCGTGGCTCGGCAGTAAAGGAACGTACTTCGAAGCGGCTTGCCGAAGGGGTTATCACCCATAAGAACGATTCTTCCGGCCTCTGGTGGGCTCTGGTGATTATCGGCCTGTGGATCTTCAGTTTCGCCGCAGCGCTGCGCTTACCTATTGGCGAGTTATCGCTGCAGGCCGTCATCGGCGTGGTGATCCTCAGAACCTTTCTGCACACAGGTCTATTTATCACTGCCCACGACGCGATGCACCGAACCGTGTTTCCCGCCAATCACCGCATCAACGATTGGCTTGGTACCGCCGCCGTCGGTCTGTACGCCTTTATGCCCTATCGCGAACTACTGATTAAACATCAGTTGCACCACCGCTTTCCAGCCACCGGCAAAGACCCCGACTACCACGACGGCGAACATAGCGGCTTCTTTCAGTGGTACTTGAAATTCATGAAGGACTATATGGAGAGCCGGAACACCCCGTTTTTGATCGCGGGCATGGCCGTGGTGTTCGGGGTGTGCACTTGGCTGATGGGCGTTCCGCTCGTCAACCTGGCGCTGTTCTGGTTGTTGCCGCTGGTGCTCAGTTCCTTGCAATTGTTCTACTTCGGCACCTACTTGCCCCACCGACAACCCGACGGCGGCTACCGCAACCGTCACCGGGCCACCAGCAACCGTCTTTCGAGCTTCTGGTCATTTGTCAGCTGCTATCACTTCGGCTACCACTGGGAGCACCACGAATACCCGCTCGTTCCCTGGCATCGGCTGCCCGAGGCGCGCCGCTAGGGCATTTCGGAATTGCCTTTGCAAAATCCCAGGCCGGTTCTAGCCACACGCACCAGCAACCGAAATCCAAAGATATAGCTGTCGCCATTTAAGTTAGGACGCAGCCTGTTTGAGAACGGCATCCATCGCGTTGCGCAAATGCCCGCAATCACGTAACCGTTTGCGAATCCGACTTTTCAACCACGCCCAGCACTTCTCAATGCGGTTCAGGTCGGGGGAATACGGGGGTAAATAGAGTACGTGGGCACCGGCCGCTTCAATCAATGCGACAATCCGGCCACCATGATCAAACGTGGCGTTATCCAGAATCACCCACTCGCCAGGCTGCAACACAGGAATCAAGCAGCTCTCCAGCCAAATTTCAAACACGGTCCGATTGCAAGCCCCTTCGACAGTGAACGGGGCGATCAGCTGACCGGCTCGATAGCCCGCAATCATGTTGATGCGACCCTGACGACGACCTGCTTTCAGTCCGTAAAAGCGCTCCCCCGACGGCGACCAACCGTATCCGTAATCGTCGCGCTCGTCCATGCCGGACTGATCGACATACACCAGGTGCGCGGCTTTCGGGTCCGGCAGAAGCTCTAGGAATGCTGAGCGTTTCGCCTCATCGCGTTCGCGATACCCGTAGGTCTTTTTTTTCGGGTGATGCCAAGCTTGTGCAACGCCCGCGAAATCGTGCGGCTACTGATCTGTCCATCCCACAGTTGCGCCATCTCGGCCTGGGTTTTGTCGCCATGTGCTTCTACGAAGGCCCGAAACTTTTCCCAGTCGGTAATTTTCTGACCCTTATGGGATGCCGGTCTGGGCTTTGCCTGGACATCTCCGGTTTCTGCCTTGCGCTGAGACCACAAGTTGATGGTGTTGCGACTGATGTCGAACAGCTCGCTGGCTTCACTTTTCTTGAGACCGTTGAGTTCGATGGCTTGCAGGACTTTTTGGCGGAAGTCGTAACTGTAGGGTTTTGCCATGGCCGGTCGCCGAGAGACTACTGGTAGTTATAGCCTATGTCCTAATAAAGTTGGCGACAGCTATAGTACCCGCTTCAGAACTCTTGACATGTAGACAATAATCACTTACTGATATATCGGCTATAGATATATCAGTAAGTGATTATTGGAGAGGGTGAAGATGCCGGATGCCAACGCGGACCCCGTGTGTTTTATTCCGCTCACCCCGGCGGTGTTCCATATTCTTCTGGCCGTGGCTGAGTGCGACCGCCACGGCTATGGAGTGATGCGCGCTGTTGAGGAGTACTCCGGGGGGAAGCTGAAACTTGGGCCGGGTATCCTCTACGGCTCTCTCAAACAGCTTCTGGCTAGTGGATGGATTGAGGAAGTCGCCGGACCCGGTGGGGAACGGCGGCGTTACTACCGGTTGAGCGAGTTCGGCAAAAGGGTTGCCGCCGCCGAAGCGCAACGCCTGTCCAATCTGCTGATGGTTGCGCGGGCGAACCAGTTATTGCCGGGTGTGGAAGGTGCCCCGTGAAGGGCAGAAGGTTCACTGGGGCAGATCCCTGCCCTGATTGGGTTCTAGGATATGGAGCTCAGTTTTTTTAGGATCACTGACTTAGACGATATCCACCTTCCAACCGCACACCCGTTCGACCGCCTCGGTGCAACTGCCCGTGTATCCCTGGTTGGCAATAATTTTCTTCAAGCGTACCAGCCTCCCTTTCATGCTCATCGCCAGAGCCTGCAACCCCTCGTGGTCGGAACTGTTAAACACCTTGGGCACCAAGCCCAACACGTCGACCATTGGGTGTCTTTTGAGCCCTTTGACCTTTTTGTGAGCGTCGAAACCCGCTTCATAGCTCCTTTTTGAGCCGTTTTTACCAATTAGCTGTCGATTGTCCGGCGCGAGGACCGCTTTATGAATTCCGGTAGGCGACTGGATCGTAGGGCGGAACGGTCAACTGCAGCCCGTTGCCCACTTTTTTCGTAAATCCTGGGGCAGGAGCGCTCAACCGCGAGAGCATTTGCCCGATTGGTTTGCTACGGCACTTCGCCATGTCGTTCAGCACTTGAACCACAACCGCCTCGTCAAGGTCATAAAGTACTTTCAGATACTCGTCCGGGTGAGCAACGGTCACACCCCAGATTTCAACATCAGCGGGTTTGAAGTGGCGAACGTTCATGGTCAGAATCGTCTCTACCTGCCCGCGAATCGCGGCGGCGAGAATATGCCAATCCTTTGGGTCGTTCGTGCACATGGGGAGGTAGACCTGATAATCGGTGATCATCGCTTCGGGGAAGGCCTGCTTTGCTGCGTTGATGCGTGAAGTGATGGTGTCCTGCGGCCACTTCAAAACGTTGAGCATCGTCCGTTCCACTTCCTGCCAGATTTCGTCCGTCCATTTTGGCAAGAGCAACCGCGGTTCCTCAGACAGACGGAGGAATAGATCGGAGAGGGCAGACTCGGCGAGGATATTTGCATCGAGCACCACCGAGTAGTCCGCCCTCATTTCCTCCCCGGGTCGGGGCGTGTCAGATCGACGTATTGGGCGTCAAGGTCAGCTTCCACCAGCTCCTCCGTCATTTTGTCGAGCTTGGCCCGTCGTTCGCCGCTCCGGGCTTGGCGATAAGCGATAAGGTCCTTAAAGAGAACCCGGCGATGCGTACCGACGCGGTGGAACGGGAGTTTTCCATCTTCCAAGAGTCGAACGAAGAACTGCCGCGAAACGCCCATATAGTCCGCTGCCGCTTGGGTTGTGAACGCCTCGTCCTCGTGTATGAGAAACACGGCTTCCTTTCGTCGGACCGCCTGTAAAATCTCGATGAATAGGTCGTTCACCGGCTGCGGTAACTCGACGACATCGCCACCCTTACTCAAGAGCACGGGCAGGAAATCCGACTGCAACGCCTGCTGCAGCCGTTGCTTGTCCACTTCAGACAGCGCGGACGGATCGAAACGGGTTTCTGGTGTTGTGCTCATGCCTTCAGTTTGTTTGATAAACGCTATATCCGCAACTCGTCGCTCCCGACTCGCGCAAAACGATAGAGCGCCGAGCATCTCCGCCATCACTCGAACAATATCTGGATGCCTCGGCTGGCCATCGCTTTTTCAAACAACGGCGTAGGTAGCGCCTCGTCCACGGTCCACACGCCGGGCTTGTGCACTTCGCCGGTGAGCATCAATTCGGCAAGGCTGCCGGTACCGATGCCGCAGGCGGCGGTGGTGTTCTCGTGGGTGAGCAGGGCGGTACGTCTTGCGGATTGGCCGTCCTTGAGGCCCAAAACCTCTGCACGGATGCGCACGCCGATGCCGCTGAAGCTGTCGGTCACCGAGGTCATCTGGTGGCTGACCTGCGATAAAAATTCGATTGTCTCCGGATTGTGCATCAACTCGTCCGGGAACCAGTGGGCAGCCATCCAGGTGAGTTGATTGTAGAAGTCCGGGTCAACGCCGAACTTGGTCACCACCGTGTGTACCGGGAAGGTCTTGGTCAGTGTGTAACTCTCGGGCATATCGAACCAGTAGACCGAGCCCGGTCCCTGGGAAAATTGCACCGTTTGACGGCCGGTGTAGGGTTTAACCTCCTGCCATTCGCCGCCGATCCAGGCTTTGAAGGGCCGCTTGAGCCCCAGGAACGTCGTGCGCATCACCGTCACCCCGGCTCCGCCGGAACCCTGGACGACGTAACTCAGATGGATCGCTTCCGGCTTGTCGAGTTGCTCGGCCGCCTGCCGGACCATGCTGTTGGAGATCCCCGGAAAGATCCCCGAATTGACGATCGCCGTCACCCCTGCCGCTTCGGCCTGCTCTCGCAATGCCAAAGCAGCAATCGTGTAGTCGCGGTAGTCGCTGACGTCGAGATAATCGACCCGCCGCTCGATGCAGGTCTTGAGCACGGTCCCGTCGCGGTGGTGGAACGGCCCGGTGCAATGGATGACCAGATCGGTATCGGCGATGGCCGCCTCCAACCGGGACCGGTCAGCCAAGTCCAGTGCCATGAAACTCGCGCGCGGACCCAGTTGCTCTGCGAAGGCGGGGCCGGTCTTTTTGGTGCGGCCGGTGATTACCACCTGCATCGAGGTGTGGCTGACTAAATCTCTGGCGACACCGGCGCCGATGCGCCCCTGCCCGCCGAGAATCAAAACACGATTTTTCACAAGCGTTCAAACAATATTGGCTTCCGACTCTATTTGACCCATCATCGGTGCCGACCATCATCCATACAAAGACTGATCCCCGCGCTTCGATGGTTTCAAAATCCCACCGCCAGCCCCAGGTTGAAGGCGACGGCGGTGCCGCCGTCCGAGTAAGCGTCGAATCCGACCAGGAAGCTGCTGACCAGCACCAGATTGCTCTGTTCGATAAACCGGTCGAACCCGGTGCGGAGCACGAAGGCACTGCGGCTACCCAGGGGCGAGGCGTCGTCGCCTGCGGTGGCGATGCTTGCCCCCGCTCCGAGGCTGAGGACGTTGCGCTCAAAGGGCAGATCGAGGCTCAAGGTTGGCACGAAGGCCGCCTTGCGCCCAAAAAGAACATCGCCCCGCAGCGAAAGACGAACCGGCAGCGGCAAGGCGTAGCGACCCGTGATCATCCCACCCGTGCTCGACCCCTCCCCCGGCCCCGAGCCACTGGTCAATCCGGCACTCAACCCGCCACCGAGATACGCAGCCGTCTGTGCATGCGCAACCTGGGCAGACAGCAGTACCAACAGTAACTTTGCTCCGATCAGCGCAACTCTCACCGCGGTCCCTCAGCGATTCAGAATATTCAAAATCGCAAGCGTGCCGGTGAAGATGAGCAGGATGCCGCTTACCTGATTGATGAGACCTGACCAGCGGCGCAGCGAGAGCATCGCCTTGAGGGCGCCGGTAAAGGCTCCGGCCAGGATAAGCGGCGTGGCGTGGCCGATGGAGTAAGAAAACAGCAGCCCCGCCCCTACCCACGGATTGCCGGTGGTGGAGACCCAGGCTAGTAGTGCGATGAGCACCGGTGTCGAGCAGGGGGATGCCACCAGGCCGAAGGTGGCGCCGGTGGCCAGCGACTTGAGCGACTGGGGGGTGTCCTTGGCAAGGTCAAAGCCGCCCCACTGGGGCAGGCTCAGGGGAATGAGCCCAAGCAGGTTGAAACCCATTAAGATGGCCAAAGCGCCCATGGCGATGAACCAACCGGTCCCCACCTGGCCGTAGAGCATACCCGGTATCGTGGCCACCAGGCCGAGGCCGGTAATGGTGACGGCGAGACCCAGGGCGAACCACCCGGACTGCACGAGCGCTTCGAAGCGCGAGCGCGACTGGTAGCCGCCGATGTAGCCGATCGTGACCGGCAGCATCGAGAGGATGCAGGGGGTGAAACTGGTGGCGAGGCCAATCAGGTACAACAGCAAAAAACTGGTGGGCGAAATCTGGGTGAGCTGAGCCCTGGCCAGTTGCTCGGCCCCCTGCTCGATCTGATACAGCCACAGTTGCAACGCTTCGCTCACGGCTTGCTCGCTAGGAATCTTAAGAGTGATCGCGGGGCTGGTCGACTTTTTTGGGTGGCGTGAATTTTGAAGTCTGGCCGGCGGGGGCACCTGCCTTGGGAAGCGTTTCAGCCCCCGCCGCCAGGGCGGTTAAATTGTCTTCCAATATCTGCGAGGGCTGCAGACCGATGGCCGATCCTAGAGGACGGGCCGCCGCGTCCAAAAATGCGTAGTGGGGTATTCCAGACACCTTGTACTGCTGCAGTTCGGGCAGCCAGCGGGGATTATCGACGTTGAGCATCACAAAGTTGGCCTGCTCGCCGTAGCGCTCCTTGAGCCTGGCGACAGTCGGAGCCATCGTCTGGCAACTGGCGCACCAGTCGGCATAGAACTCGACCAGGGTCGGTTTGCCGTTGGCGAGGGCTTCGTCCAACGGCACCGCCTCGGCCGCCAACTGCTGCATCGTCGGGGCCTGGTTGCGGGCGGCAAAAAAGACGAGCACCGCGATCAGCACCGAGGCCAGCGCGACGATGCCGTTGCGCAGCCAGATGCCGGTTTTGTTCTCGGGGGCGCTTTCCATGGGTTGCTATTGCACTTGCCCTTCTACGTTAGCGGACGCGCCCCCGCTCCGGGCGAGGCGGGCGATCGTTTCGAGCATGCCGCGGGCTTTGTTGAGCGTTTCCTCGTACTCGGTCTCGGGTACCGAGTCGGCCACCAGCCCCGCCCCGGCCTGGATGTTGGCGAGCCCCCCGTGGACGACCAGCGTGCGGATGGTGATGGCGGTGTTGAGCTGGCCGTCGAAGCTGTAGTAGCCGTAGGCGCCCGCGTAGGGTCCGCGCCGAAACGGTTCCAGTGCGTGGATAATCTCCATCGCCCGGATTTTGGGGGCGCCACTCACCGTACCGGCCGGAAAAGTGGCCCTGAGCAGATCCCAGGCCCCTCGGCCGGAGGCTAGTTCGCCGGTGACGTTGGAGACGATGTGCATGACGTGGGAGTAGCGCTCGACGGTGAGCAGTTCGTCCACCCGCACGCTGCCCGGTTTGCACACCCGGCCCAGGTCGTTGCGGCCCAGATCCACGAGCATGACGTGCTCGGCCACCTCCTTGGGATCGGCGAGCAGATCTTTTTCGAGCCAGCGGTCCTCCGCTTCGCTCTGGCCGCGCCGCCGGGTGCCCGCGATCGGCCGGACGGTGGCGAGGGCTCCCCCGTCGCGCCGATCCAGACGCACCATCACCTCCGGGCTCGAACCGATCAGTTGAAAATCGCCGAACTGGTAGTAAGCCATGTAGGGCGAAGGGTTAATCGCCCTCAGCATCCGGTAGAGATCAAAGCTCTCGCCCGCAAAGGGCGTGCTGAAGCGCTGGGCGAGTACCACCTGAAAGATATCCCCAGCCCGGATATATTCGCGGGCGCGCTCGACGGCCCCACAGTACTGCTCGCGGCTGAAGGTACTTTGGGCTTGGACCCTGTGGGGCGTCCACTCCAGGCCCAGGGGCTCGGCCTTGGCGGCGGGCCGGGCCAATCGTTCCACCAGCGCGTCCACTTTTTGGCCGGCGAGCCGGTAGGCGCTCGCCGTGTCGCCCTCGCGCAGATCCGCGTAGGCGATCACCCAGATCTTGCGCTTGATTTGATCGAAGATGAGCAGCGAATCGACCTGCATCCAGAAGCCGTCGGGCAGGCCGTCGGGATCGCTATACACGGGCACCGTCGGTTCGATCCAGCGAATCAGTTCATAGCCCCAGTAACCAAAAAGCCCACCGATTCCCGGCGGCAACTCCGGCAGGTGCACCGGCTGGTAGGGTTCCAAACAGCGATCGAGCACCGCGAACGGGTCGCCCGTGTGGGTGAGCCGCCCACCGTCGCGAAACACCTGCTCGCACGTATCGCCCCGGGCGGCGAGGGTCCAGAGCGGCTCGCACCCCAGGAAGCTGTAGCGTCCCAGCCTCTCGCCCCCCTCGACCGATTCGAGCAAAAAACTTTCCCTCGCCCCGTCACAGACTCGATACCAGGCAGAGACCGGCGTTTCGAGATCCGCCAGAATCTCGCGGTACACAGGAATAAAATTGCCGTCTTTTGCCAGTGTCTCGAAGCGCTCAAAGTCCGGCGCAACCATCGCGACCCTCCAGTCTTCCCGCCATTATCGCCTCCCCCTTGTGGCACAATCGACCCATGCCAAAGTACGTTCTGACCGGCACCTACTGCCCGGATGTGCTCGAAAAGCGCGCCCCTTACCGCGAGGCGCACCTCAACCGCCTCGCCCAACTCAAAGCCGAGGGCAAAGTGATCACTATTGGCCCCACCCGCGACCTCACCCGCGTCTTCGGCATCTACGAGGCCGACACGGAAGCGGAGGCCCGCACCCTGGTCGAAGCGGATCCTTACTGGGAAAACCAGATCTGGACGGGTTACGAAATTCACGAGTGGATCCAGGCCTTCTGAGCATCCGCCGCGGCCTAGAAACTGCCAGACCACAGCAAGAAGCACCGAACTGGAACGGTCAACTAAAAAGTGCGCCCCGGCGGGAAATCCCGCCGGGGCGCGCAGTCTTGAAGCAGATGCGATTTTAGTAGCGCAGCGTCAGAGGGGCTTCGAGGCGCAGATCGACCGGGTCGTTGTCGCTGATGACCACGACCTGGGACGCACCGGCGTTGCCGATAGCAGTACCGGCGATGGCGCCGCCCAGAGCGCCCCAGCCCGCGCCGCCAAACAGCGAACCGACCAGGGCACCGCCTGCCGCACCAATACCGGCGTCGGCGGCGATGTTGCCGGCGGATGTCTGACGGGGATCTTTGATGTCCTTCAAGACGCGGGAACTGGCGCGCATCGTGTAGTAGCGGCCATTAATCGAAGCGGAGTCGGCAAAGAAGCGCAGGCCCCCTTTGACCGGCTTGAAGGTGCCGCGGATCTCGGTGCCCGCAGGCAAGGCGATGTTGCCGCCGGCGTCGTAGACGTCCTCGGCAATCACCATCGAAGTCAACTTGGCTGTGCCCGGATCCAAGTAGACGGTTCCCTGCTGGTCGGCGGGCGACACCGGCACGATCGTCCCAGGGGCAAGCCGGGTGACGCCGACATCGAACTGGCGGTTGCCCCCGCGATTGTATTCGTACTGCGAATACTGCTGTGCCTGCACGGGCAGGAAAGCACCGGCGGCACCCACCAGGCCCACAACCGCGAGGGATAACAGCGACCGTTTCATACTCTTCTTCCTCCCAGAAATGTGGAGTGGGAATGCTCACTTACCAGTCAGCCTAGCCCGGGACAAATATGGGGGTCTCCCCCGTACGGTTGAACTCGGCTGCCCTGTATGTCCCTATCCTAACGGAACGGCCACCCCCCCCGCAGGGCGAGCCTCGCAACAAAAGCTGCGTTCGATGTACTTGCCGTTGGAGGATTCACTACATCTAGTGTTGCGATTTGCCGCAAAACAATCTACTGGGCGGCGTTGGTCTCGGGGGGGGGCAAGTCGAAGATGCGTCGGAAGACTTTTTCGACTTTGTAGCCCGAGTCGATCGATTCGAGCGGATCTTTGCGCAACCGGTGGCGCAAGCACAGCACGATCACCCGCTGGATGTCCTCGACGGTGACCCGGCCGCGCCCTTCGAAGGCGGCCAGGGCCCGGGCGGCGCGGTCAGTGACGATGTCGCCGCGCAACCCGTCCACATCCAGTTCGGAGCAGACCTGCGCGATCTTCAGTTGCAAATCGTCGGAGACTTCGGTTTTTTTGAGCAACTGCTGGGCCTTGGCGATGCGCCGCGTCAGTTCCTGCTGCGCCTTGCGGTGAGCGGCAAGAAAGCGTTGGGGGTTGCCGTCAAATTCGCCACGTTGCTGGACAATCTGCACCCGCGATTTCGGATCTTTGACCGTGCGCACCTCGGCGTGCATGGCGAAGCGGTCGAGCAACTGGGGCCTGAGTTCGCCTTCTTCAGGGTTGCCCGAACCGACCAGCACGAAGCGGGCCGGGTGGCGCACCGAGATGCCCTCGCGCTCGACCGTGTTCCAGCCGGAAGCGGCCGAATCGAGCAGTACATCCACCAGGTGGTCGTCGAGCAGGTTGACCTCGTCGACGTAGAGAATGCCCCGGTTGGCACGGGCGAGCAGCCCCGGCTCGAAGGCTTTGACGCCCTCGGAGAGGGCTTTTTCGATGTCGATCGTGCCGCAGACGCGGTCTTCGGTGGCCCCGAGGGGCAGATCCACCATCTGCACCTGGCGGCGCTCGACGGGCAACGCTTCACCTGCCAGTTTGCGCCCGCGCACCTCGTCGCTCATCAGATCCTGGTTGTAGGGGTCGCTGTGGTAGGGATCTCCCGTTACTACTTCGATCTCCGGAAGCAGTTCGGCCAGGGCGCGCACGGTCGTCGATTTGCCGGTTCCCCGATCGCCCATGATCATTACCCCTCCGAGCTTGGGGTCGATGACGTTGAGGATGAGGGCCAGTTTCATCTCCTCCTGGCCGACGATGGCGGTAAAAGGAAAGACCGGCCGCCGGCCGCTCGTCTGGGAAACCACGGCAAAGTACCTTCGTTCGTATCCGATGCGTCAAGATTCTAACGTCTGGGCGGCAAAGGCCGTCAGCCCCCAAGCCCCAGGCGAAGAGCGATCTGCGGCGTGAGCGGCAGCAAGATGGCGGCCATCGCAAACAGGGCCAAAATAGCGAGCGCGTCGCGGCGGCTGTCGGTCTCGGTGATCTCGTTGAGGGTGGGCCGCTCCGGCGTGCGGGCAAACAACAGCACGATTACCGCCCAGTAGAGGTACCAGGGGACAAAGATGCCGATGATGCCCAGCAAAACCAGCGTGACGATGCCGGTGATGCGCGCCGTGCGCCGACCGTAGACCGCCTGGACGATTCGACCGCCGTCGAGTTGGCCTGCGGGAAGCAGACTGAGGGCGGTTATCTGCAACCCGAAGATACCCACGATCGACAAGGGATGCAAATTGACAAACTGGCTGTCGGTCACTGGACCCAGCAATAAGCGCACGAAGATCCCGACCAGCACGTTGAGGTCAGCCGGCCGAACCGTGAGCGGTCCCGCCTGATTTGCCACACCCGAAAGGGCCAATCCCACCAGCAAAAAGCCCAGCGACACCAGCCCGCCCACCGCCGGTCCGGCAAAGGCGATGTCAAAGAGGGCGCGGCGGCTCGGGGGGGGCGAATCGAGGCGCGTCAGCGAGCCGAAGGTGCCGGGGTAAATCGCGAAACCGGCGGGCGGCACCGGAATCGGCGTGAGCAGCGGCAGCAAGAACGCCGAACTGAGGCGCACGCCGTAGCGCTTCGCCTGCCAGCGGTGGGCGGCCTCGTGGGCAAACAGTGTGAACAGCACACCCACGGCGATGGGCAGAGCCGTAGACACGCCCTCGGGCGAGAAGGCGTTGACGCTGCTGGGGGTGACCAGTAGATAGACCGCCGCAAACGACAACACCATCAGGACGATGGAGATGGCGATTGGCAGCTTGCGTGCCTGGAAGGGGTCGCGGTCGCTGGGCAGCACCAGTACCGTCGGCTTACCCGATTCGTCGTTGAGCAAAAACAGCTGGTAGCGATCGGCAAACAGGGCCTGAAGCCTTTCGTTGAGGGCTTGAAAGACGATATCCGGGTCGCCGCGCAAATTGCCCCGGTAGAGCACTCCCTGGCGAAAAGGCAGCGTCTCGGTGGCAAAGAACGTGTCGATGCCGAACAAACTCTGCAGCTTCTGGCGGTCCTCCTCGGGGATGGCGAGCGCTTCCGCCTGCATTTCGGCAATCGGCGGGGGCATCGCCTCTCCATGACCGTCCCCGCCGGCTTCTCCCCTTTGCCGTCTGGCTTCCAGTTCCGCCCGGTAGCGCTCGCGCAGGCGCTTTTCCTGTTCGCCCGCCGCCTCGCGCAGCAGGCGCCCCAGCCAGATGTAGGCGCCGGTGGTGGCCAGTAGAATCACCAGCAATATCCCAAAGTTGATCTGAATGCCGAGCCAGAACAGACCAAAAAAGCCGACCCAGGGCAAAAAGAGCACCACGGCCTGCAGCCAGGCAAGGATGCCCACCCGCCCGGCTTTGCGCGCCTGCAAAAACCCCCAGCCCAGAAAACCGAGGCTGGATAGAACGAGCAAGGCAGGAATCAACAGCGACGAAGTAATCACTTCTCCATTGTGTCAACTGGTCGTAATAATCTGCCAAGATCTGGCCGAATCGCCGCAATCTTTGTGGCACGATAAGCTTCCGGAGGCTCGCAAGGCGGCAAAGCGATGGCGGAAATATTCGACTGCGCGGTGATTGGGGCGGGACCGGGGGGCGGAGCGGCAGCTTACCATCTGGCCCGGTGCGGCCACAGCGTGCTGGTGCTCGAAAAGCAATCTTTGCCGCGCTACAAGCCCTGCGGCGGCGGCGTCTCCCCGGCGGTGGCCGCCTGGTTCGACTTTGATTTTTCTCCCGCCATCTGCGCCTACGTCGACACCATCCGCTACACCTGGCAGATGGGTGAGCGGGTCGAGGCGCCTTTGGGCCTGCAGACACCCATCTGGATGGTCCGCCGCGACGTGTTCGACCATTTTTTGATCTCCCAGGCCGTGGCGCGCGGGGCCGAGTTGCACGCGCCCTGCCCGGTCGGTGCGATTACCCGCAGCGGGGATCGCTGGCGGCTCGACACCGATGCGGGACCGTTTTACAGCCGCTACCTCATCGGTGCAGACGGCGCCAAAGGTCCCACCGCCCGCTGGTTGGGCCTCGAAAAGCGGGCCGTGGCCATTGGCGGGGCGATCGAAGTCGAAATTTCCGCACCGGTACCGGAGCCGAACTTTGCCCACTTCGAATTCGGGATGGTCAAGGACGGCTATCTCTGGAACTTCCCCAAAAACGGCGCCCACTCGATCGGTATCGGCAGCTTCGGGCGGCGCAAAGTCGATCTCAAAACCCCTTTGGCCCAGTACGTCGCCCACTTTGGACTTTCGCTGGACGGAATCACCCTGCACGGCCACCCGCTCTTGCTCTGGAAAGGCCCGTCGTTGCTGCACACCGAGGGCGCGCTTCTGTGCGGCGAGGCGGCCGGGATCGTCGACCCGTTCACCGCCGAGGGGATCCGCCCTGCGCTGTACACCGGTGTGCAGGCCGCTCACGCTGTCGCCGAGGCTCTAGCAGGAGACACCCATGCGCTCGCCCGCTACAGCGAGCACATCAAAAGCGAGTGGGGAGAGGATTTGCGCTGGGCCGACCGCCTCGCCCAGGTGTTCTACGCTTTTCCGCGCATCGCCTACAAAGTCGGCGTTCACCGCCCCTC
The DNA here is from genome assembly GCF_000011385.1 of Gloeobacter violaceus PCC 7421. Lineage (NCBI taxonomy): Bacteria > Bacillati > Cyanobacteriota > Cyanophyceae > Gloeobacterales > Gloeobacteraceae > Gloeobacter > Gloeobacter violaceus. The sequence goes on along the minus strand of NC_005125.1, from coordinate 1,821,055 downwards.
CGCCACCCGCACGATGGGCAGACTGCTTTCGGGCTCTCTGAGTTACCGAGAAGCTGCAGGGCGAGCGATACAACGGCTCGTTGGCTACAACCACGCGCAAAGTGGCGGCAGACAATAGAGGCTATTTCTCGCGGGCAGAGAGGACAATCGTTTGTTGCGTAGCGTATCGGAAAGGCTGCCGTACAAGATCTTTTCGTTTGAGCTCACTACACCGGCAGGGTGATAATTTTTGCCAGAATACCCAGTACACTTGCCAAAGCATTGAGAAGGTCAACAGTAGCATCCAGATCGTCGATTGCCTTATCGAGGTCGCGGATGCCGCTCTCAAAGTCATTTCTCAGCTTTTCCAACTCCCTTACGATGACCGAGGCAATATCTAATTCCACCGTTTCTACGTAAATGGAGTATTGGCTGCGAGCCTTCTTAAATCGATTTTTATCTGCTTCGCTGCCAAAGCGATCCAGAATTCCTTCTATGTACAACTGCGTTTCTCGTTGCTTGATCTGTTGATAAAAAACCAGGGCTCTTTGTACATTGAGAACTTGCATCTCATCGCCTCCATGATTTATGCTGATTTGTTTGCTGCGAGTGGACAATAACTTGGGTGGGCTCCAAAAACCGGCTTATGCATTTAGCCTTTGGGTGAGTTTGAGAAAAGCTTCAATGTCTGCCAGAAGTTCGGCAGCCCGAGCGGGAGTGAGGTCGTTTTGCAATAGAGCCTCGAAAGCTTCTAATAAGCTGCTGGCCGCTTTTTGAGCTTTATCCAACTCATCGATCCGAAACGTGATGAGTCGAATTTCCTTGCGTTTCTCCACCCAACCTTCTGATTTCTCTACGGGTTGTAAGGCAATGTAAGGAGTACGCAAGTACCTATCGCTTTTGATGCTTTGAACCTGCTTAAGATCTTCTGTGAGCTTAATCTCCAAAAATTTCAACAGCTCTTCTTGAATCTTCATTTCAGAGCGAATCGTTTTTTCTCGAGTTTCAAGTTCTGCGCGCAGCGCTCCCCTGATCTGTGCTTTGATGACGATTTCACCAACCTTGCCAAACACTTGGCCAGCAGTAGGTGGAGCCGTTCTAAAAAGAACGCCCAGGTTGGCAAGCTCAGTTCCGATCTTCGCTGCAGCTGCTTGCGCTTTTGCAGGAGCATCGGACGTGGCTAGTTCGTAGAGGGTATCGAAATAGCGTTTGAGCAGTGACGTGTGAGAGCGCATCCTGCGCAACAATACGAGCCAGCGCTCGTCCAGGTCGGTGATTCGGTCGTACCTCTTGGTATCTTCTTGGACGTCACTGTTGGTATCATTAGCCAACAATCTCTCTGAGCTTGCATCGAGCAGGATGGCACCCGTTGCTTCTAATAATTTGTCAAGGGCGGCAGCATAGGCTGTACCGGCTTGGGCGAACTGTTGATACTCGCTGATGGAAGCTCCGCAGCCAACCAGCAAAATTGCAGCTCCCCCAAACAGAATTTTTCTTCGATCAAACTTTAGGGGAAGTTCGAAGTATGAACTAGCATTTCGATTGCTCATACCCAGGTCCACCTGAGACAATGCGTCGGGGCCGTAATCCATGATTTTTCCTCGTAATTTGACTCTTGGTCACCGACACGACTTTCTCCCGCTGGTGAACACACCTGTCGAATGCGGAGACCCCTTGGATGGTGGATAAACCATTGCATCGCAACTTGGCATTTGCAAAGGAGCGTTCCGTAGATGCGTTGCAAGCCATGGAATCTGTACCTGCTACGTCTGGAGCTATCTAGTTGCCAAAGCCGAGGTTTATGCAGCATTTAGAGATGAAGCTTGGAGGTGTCGATGCTGGCAAAGACGACCAGCTCCTCTACCGATGCTTCAAATCGTTGCTCAAGTAGCTTGCCTCCACCCGGAAGACTAACGGACGGGTGAGGGTAGGGGTGTTTGCCCCCAACCGATGAAATGTTGCGGTTGGTATAGGCTACCTTGCCTCGCCGAGTTCTGAGCTTTTTGGTTGTGAGTTGCTCCAGTGCAGCCAGCGGTGAAGTCGTCTGTGCTACGCCCAAAGCTACAGCCCGAGTTGGCGCAATCACTGCAGCCAGGATCCAGTTTGCCAAATCTGAGCTAAAATTGCCAACCATGGACACCCTGACAATCGACAAGTTCGGGCGCATTCTCATTCCGAAGAAGGTCCGTGACCAGCTTGGGCTATCTGCCTCGGACAAACTCGACTTAGAAATTCGAGACGGAGTGATACTATTGGCTCCAATCCAACAAGAGCAGAAGGTTTACTACAAAGGGGGAGTACTCGTGGTGGACTCTGAGCCCATTGGAGACCTGAGGACCGTCATCCAGGAGCTGCGGGAGGAGCGCATTCGGAAATTGGGTGGTCGGTGAAGGTTCTATTTGACACATCGGTCCTGGTGCCTGCCATTGTGCACAGCCATGAGAATCACGAAATCTGCTGGTCATGGGTTGAGCGAGCGCGAAGCGGACAAGTTCAAGGATTGATGGCTGTGCGCACCCTTGCCGAAAGTTATGCTGTCCTGACTCGTCTGCCGCTCAGGCCTCGCATTCAACCACTTTTGGCCAAGCGCCTCATCTTGGAAGTATCAGAGTACGTGACTACCGTTCCCCTTACCGCGGGTGACTACCGTTCGGTGGTGGCTCTGATGGCGGAATTGGGCTTACCGGGCGGCGGAATCTACGACGCCTTGATTGCTCAAACAGCCCTACAGAGCCAGTCTGATGTACTGTTGACCCTGAACCCCAATGACTTTACCCGGCTGGGGGAACCAATAGCTTCCCTGGTTCAGGTACCCCGACTGTAGATAGGAAGCTTTCTACAACCCGGCATTGGTGCTGACCGGTCGTGCCACCGCCTGAAATTTCAGGCCGATGGCGTCATCGACGGTGACAAACAGCAGACTCGGCGGGGAGATGCCAAAGTCGGTCATCTTGGTCTGGCCCTTGCCGCTCACCTTCAGCTCGGTGCCGAGATACACGGCCTCGGCCTCGAAGACCACTGGGCGGGTGACTTCTTTGATGGTCAGATCGCCGTGGATCTTGCCGGTCTGCTTGAGGCCCCATTTCTTCCACTCGGCGACACTCGGGAAACCTTCGAGCTTGGTGACGACAAAAGTCGCCTTGGGATATTTCTCGGTCTGCAAAAACTCGCCCCGCATCCGGGCGTCGCGCGCACCGTTGCCCGAGTCGATGGCCGCAAGACCAATCTGGATCTCGCCTTTGACCAGTTCACCCGTCTGATCATCCAGGATGAGCGTGCCGCCGATGTCGGAGGTATTGCCCTCCCAACTGGCAAAGGCGTCGCGGTTGGTGTAAGTCGCTGTGCCCTGATCGAATTTGAGCGTCTTGGGTGCTGCCTGGGCAAGCGAAGCCAGACAAAAGCACAGGGAAGTCGACAGCAGTAGAGCCCGCATTGCATTTCTCCTATTTAATGAGCAATACGCCGGGCGCAAAGCAGGCGGATCGTTTCTGGTTGTCTCGCAAAGCGCTCCCGACTTGAGCGGCACCGACATTTGAGGATGCCGGTGCCGCTCAAGTTTAAGCGAGGAGGTTCAGCCGTCGCCCAGGGCTGCAGCGAAGGCCACTGGAGCAGACTCCGTCCCGGCCAGATCCAGGGGGAAGTTATGGGCGTTGCGCTCGTGCATCACTTCGATGCCCAGATTGGCGCGGTTGACGATGTCCGCCCAGGTGTAGATGGTCCGTCCCTGGTTGTCGGTAATTGAGGCGTTGAAGTTGAAGCCGTTGAGATTGAAACCCATGACGCAGATGCCCAGGGAAGTCAGCCAGATGCCAATCACCGGCCAGGCCGCCAGGAAAAAGTGCAGCGAGCGGCTGTTGGTGAAACTGGCGTACTGAAAAATCAAGCGGCCGAAGTAACCGTGGGCGGCGACGATGTTGTAGGTTTCTTCTTCCTGTCCGAACTTGTAGCCGTAGTTCTGGGACTCTTCGTAGGAAGTCGCTTTGATCAGCGATGAAGTCACCAGACTGCCGTGCATGGCGGCGAACAGGGAGCCGCCGAATACCCCGGCCACCCCGAACATGTGCAGCGGGTGATTGAGAATGTTGTGCTCGGCCTGGAAGATGAACATGAAATTGAACGTGCCGGAGATGCCCAAGGACATCCCGTCGCTAAACGATCCTTGGCCCATTGGGTAGATCAAGAACACGGCGGTGGCGGCGGCCACTGGGGCCGAGTAAGCGACACAGATCCAGGGGCGCAGTCCCAGCCGATAGGAAAATTCCCACTCCCGGCCCAGGTAGGCGAAAATGCCGATCAAAAAATGAAACACAACCAACTGGTAGGGGCCGCCGTTGTAGAGCCACTCGTCCATGCTGGCCGCTTCCCAGATGGGATAAAAATGCAGGCCGATGGCGTTGGAGGACGGGATCACCGCGCCGGTGATGATGTTGTTGCCGTACAGCAGCGAACCGGAAATCGGCTCGCGGATGCCGTCCATGTCGACGGGTGGGGCGGCGATAAAGGCGACGACGAAGCAGATCGTCGCAGAAAGCAACGTCGGGACCATGAGTACACCGAACCAGCCGATGTAAAAGCGGTTGTCGGTGGAGGTAATCCAGTTGGCGAACTGCTCCCAGGGATTGCCCAGGGAGCGGCGGCGCAATATGGTTGCCATTGTATCGAACCCTGTGAGAAAAGTGCTTTGCAGTGCTTTCTAAAGCTACATGGGTTCGCTCGGCGCGCATCTATCTTTTGGTAGATTGGAATGGGTGGATTCTGTCTTAAGCGGTTAGAAAATTGTCAAGTTAATGGCCTGGTACCTGGCGGTTGGTGTTGCACGCGAGTCTGTGGAGCGAGAGGCGGAACCCCCTTCGGGTTCCCCTCTCGCGCTCTCCAACCTCCCCGCCTCGCGGGGCTGCCGGCCCCCCGACACCCCCCGAACTTAGCGACACGGTTGGGAACGGGGCTTGGCAGGTTGGATGGGCTTACTCTTCCAGGGCCTGCACGACGCGTGTCGACTGCGGCGGAGGGGCCGGCTTGTCGCTAGGCCGAGAAAGATGGTCGGAAACCTGGTTAAGGAGCGATTTTATTCTGACGCCTACCCTAAGCAATCCCCAGAGTCTGACGCACCTGAAGGACCAACCGGTCGAACAGTTGCCTGAGTTGGCGGCTGCGTTTTTGGGTCACCGCACGGTAGAAGCCGCGCGCAAGCCAGTAGGCACCCAGGGCCGAGAGGGCCGTGGCGGCGAGGGCGATGGCCGCCGAGTGGGTCAGCAGCAAAGTGAGGGGAAAGATTAGAAAAATCGGTAGCGTCATCATTCCAGTGAGCAGGCCCACCGCCGCGTTGCCCAGTTGTTCCTCGACGCGCACGACGGTTGCCCCTCCCAGTGAGTAGACGCGCACGCCAATTTCGCGCATGCTCGCCTGGGACGAGCGCCAGGTGAGCGAACGGGTAATCGGGGACTGCTTGCCCGTCTGCAGCGAGACTCCCCCCCAGTTAAAGAGCCGCCACTCGAAGCGCCAGGGCCGGTCGATTGACCGTGGGCCTTCGAGGTGGCCGGGATCGGCGAAGGCGCTGCGGATTTCCTCAAGGAGCGGGTCGAAGTCGTCGCCCACCAGAATGCCTGCGATCGACTGCTCGAAGGCAAGGGCGGACGGCCCCCCGAGCGGCGAAGCGGGAGCGTCCCGCCCACCTCCGGCGGCCAGTTCTGAGGCGGCCTGGCGTACGAAACTCGGATCGATGCCCGCCTCGCGGGCGATCTGCTCGATCTCGCCCAGGCTGAGGTGGGAGTCGGACGAGCCGGACTGCTGCTGCAGTTGGACGGCGCGCTTGAGGATGGCCGCCAGTTGCTCTTCGTCGTAGTGTCTGCCAGAGTTGTCCACGGCCACGGGCCACCTGTCGGCTGCGCCAGGGCTCCCCCGCAGGAACCCCAGGGCTTTATCACTATTCTATTTTCCCGAGCGGCCCGACTAGGCGCCTTGGGAGGAAGCCGACGATTTGCCTCCTCGATCCCAAACAAAATGGGATCTTGGGCCCAATGGGGGGGTCACGGCTGCCAAAATTGAAATAAATAGATAGAATCTCCCCAGAATAGGTGAGACGGGCAGTGTTCCGAAACCCCTTGCTTGTAGCCCTGAACCTGCTGTGCTGCTGTACTGCGCCCCTGTCGGCGCAGGAGTTGTGGTTGAACCCGCTCACCGTGCAGCCGCTGTTTACCTGGCCGTCCCTGGCTACGCGCCCGGACACGCCCTTGGAGGCCTTCAAGCTCGGCGAGGTCGAGAGCCTGCGCGTCAGCGCCGTCGAAGGCACTTCCGTGCGCGGCCTGGCGGCCTTTGAGCTGGGTCTGAGCCGGACGGCCGTGGTGGATCGGGGCGACCCGCGGGGGCAGCTTGGGGCCGACCGTCCGGATCTCTCGGCGCTGTCGGGAGAAAACCGGTTTTACCTCGATCCGAACCTGCAGTGGCTGCTTGGTGCCCGCGAGTTCGGTGCGGCGGGGGGGCCGCCCACCCAGGGCGCCACCAACCGCCTGGAGTGGCAACCGCTCGACAATGTGCAGCTGAGCACCCAACTGGAGCGCCAGAGTGCCGATCCCTACTCGCGGCTGCGCTTCGCGACACGGCTGCAGTACATGACGCTGCTGGGCGCGCTCAGCTACGACTGGCAGAATCAAGCGGACGGCCCCAACTGGTACGACCGCTTTCGCTTTCAATCGGGCGAGTGGACCCTGGGGCCGCTCAGCTTCAGCCTGGATGGGCAGCTAGAACGCTTCGGCGTCACGCAGCAGGCCAACAGCGAGCGCGAGGCCCTCGCGGGCAACATCCGCATCCTGATTGGCGCCACCGAAATTCGGTTTCGCTACCAGACGGGGGGAGAGGATGCCACCACCGCCCGCCTGCTTTTTCCGCTGTTCGATCGCACCGCCCTCGACATGAGTTATGACGGTCGCCAACCGAGCAACGGCCTGTTCAACCAGCGCCTGGGCCTCGACGTCAAATTTCAGCCCGTCGCCGAACTGCAGTTGGCCACCGGCTTCGAGCTGCGCGAGGGAATGGCCTGGGACACCGGCCGCTACGGCGCGACCCACCAACGCCTGCACCTGGGGGTGCAATTGCCGCGCATCGAATTTCATTACTGGTACAACCTGCCTCTGGCCGGACAAACCGGCGGGGACACCTTTTCGATCAAAATCAACAGTGAACTTTGAGCGGCGATTTGCAGCGGGCGATGATTTTCGGTGCGGCCTGGAACCACGGGACAAATTTTACAGTCCGACTTCCTGATCCACACTCCACCGAAGGCGACTGCCCATGGGATTGAAATGTCTTTGCCGGCGTGCCGTCCTGGCTGCCGCCCTTTTTGTCTGCTGCGCCGGTTTTGCCGTTCCCTTGCCGGGGATTGCCGCCGAGTCCAAACGGCCGATCACCGAAAAAGATTTGCTCAAATTCAACTGGGTCGCCGACCCGCGCCTATCGCCCGACGGCGCGCGCGTCGTCTATGTGCGGGTGAGCGTCGACGAGAAAAAGGACACTTACACCACTTCCCTCTGGCAGGTTGCGACCGCCACCGGCGAGGCGCGCCCGCTCAGCACGGGTGCGCGCGACAGCAGCCCGCGCTGGTCGCCGGACGGCAAGACCCTCGCTTTTTTGCGCTCGGCGGAAAAAGACGGCAAATCCGAGCCGCCCCAGATTCATCTGTTGTCCCTGGACGGGGGCGAAGCGCGGGCTTTGACCGACCTGCCCAAGGGGGCCGGGGGGATCTCCTGGTCCCCGGACAGCCGACGCATCGCCTTTACTTCCTCCACCAAGAACGAAGACATTGCCGAGAAGCAGAAAAAAAACGAAGACGACAAGCCCAAAAAAAGCGATGTGCGCGTCATCAAGCGGGCCATCTACCGCTTCAACGGCGCCGGCTACCTGGAGGAGGACCGGCCCGGACATATCTGGATAGTCGACCTGCCCACCGACCCGGCGGCTCCGCCCCCGGCGGCAAAACAGATCACCAAAGGCGAATTCGAGGAAGATGCCCCTGCCTGGTCGCCGGACGGCACGCGGCTGTATTTCACCTCCGACCGGACGCGCGAAGCTTACTATGAGCCTGTAGACACCGATATTTACACTGTCTCCGCAGGTGGCGGGGAGATCAGCCGGGTTGTCAACATCGACGGACCGATCGGCACCTTCGCCCTGAGCCCCGACGGCCGACGGATCGCCTTTGTCGGGTTTGTCAATGCCAAACCCGAGTATTCCTACACCCAACCGGATCTGTTCGTGGCCGATCTCAGTCCGGGAGCGGCTCCCAAAAATTTGACGGCGGATTATGACTTCGACGCCGGGGACGGCATCGGGGGCGATCAGCGCGCCCCTCGGGCTGCTGCGGACTACCGGCCTGTCTGGAGCGGCGACGGCCGCTCGATTGTGATCGCGACCGCCGAGCGGGGCCGTGCCAACCTCAAGCGCTTCGACGCCGCGGACGGCCGCGCGAGTGACGTTACCACCGGCGATCACGAAATCGCCGAGTACACCGCCACCCCCGACGGCAGCCGCTTTGCCGGGGTAATCTCCCGGCCCACCGAAGTGGGGGACATCTATCTGCTCTCTTTGGGCGCATCGCCGCGACGGCTTACCCGTGGAAATGCCCCGCTGTTCGACACGCTCCAGACCAGCGCGCCGGAGGAGATTAACTATCCGAGCTTCGACGGCCAGACCATCCAGGGCTGGCTGTTCAAGCCGCCGGGATTCGAGGCGGGCAAAAAATATCCGCTCATCCTCAACATTCACGGCGGTCCCCACATCGCCTGGGGGTACACGTTCTTCCACGAAGTCCAGTGGATGGCCGCCAAGGGCTACGTGGTGCTCTACACCAACCCGCGCGGCTCCACCGGCTACGGCCAAAAGTTCGGCAACAGCATCCAGTTCAACTATCCCGGCGACGATGCCAAAGATCTGATGGCTGGGGTGGACTATCTGCTGGCGCGCGGCTATGTCGATGCGAACCGGTTGGGGGTGACCGGCGGCAGCGGCGGCGGGGTGCTCACCAACTGGCTGGTGGGACACACCGATCGCTTCAAAGCGGCGGTATCCCAGCGCTCGATCGCCGACTGGACGAGCTGGTGGTACACCGCCGACTTCACCCTCTTTACGCCGACCTGGTTTCGGGGAGCCCCCTGGCGGGAGGAGGCCGATTTCAAGGCCCGCTCGCCTATGACTTACGTCGAAAAGATCAAGACACCCCTGATGCTCATCGAAGGGGAGGCGGACCTGCGCACCCCGCCCGGGGCCGGCGGCGAACAACTGTTTCGGGCGCTCAAATACCTGAAGCGGCCGGTGGTGATGGTGCAATTTCCGGGCGAGAACCACGATCTGTCGCGCACGGGCAAGCCCTCGTACCGCATCGAGCGGCTGCAGCACATCGTGGGCTGGTTCGACAAATATTTGCAGGGTGTCCCCAAACCCGAGTACGACTTGCCTGCGGCCGGACCGGTGCGGCAGGAGGCCCCTTAGGACAGGTTTTAGTCAGCGCGCCTTGCCGCCTGGTACTCTCACTTCACCGGCGCCGGGGCCACTTCGTAAACATCTCGGTCCGCGCCGAGGCGACCAGGTAGAGCACCAGTCCAGCCATGCAGGCCAGGAACACCAGCCATTCGCGGTTCATCGGCCGCCCCTCACGATAAATTACCCTCCGCCCAAAAGGTCACCCAAGCCAAGGCTAGACTCGATTATGAGCAACGGACCGTTTCGGGGGCAAGCGCATGATCGACCTGTACTACTGGCCGACGCCCAACGGGCACAAGATCACCATTTTTCTGGAGGAAGCGGGCCTGGAGTACCGGATTGTGCCGGTGAATATCGGCACCGGGGACCAATTCAAGCCCGCATTTTTGCAGATTGCACCCAACAACCGCATGCCCGCCATCGTCGACAGCGCACCCGGCGAGGGCGGCGAAGCGGTTTCGGTGTTTGAGTCGGGGGCGATTTTGCTCTACCTGGCCGAGAAGACCGGCCAATTTTTGCCCGCCGACCTGCGCGGGCGCAAGACGGCCCTGGAGTGGCTGTTCTGGCAGATGGGCGGGCTCGGGCCAATGGCGGGGCAGAACCACCACTTCGGGGTCTACGCTCCTGAAAAGATTCCCTACGCCATCGAGCGCTACGTCAAAGAAACCAACCGCCTCTACGGCGTCCTCGACCGGCACCTTGCCGGGCGTGACTTTCTGGCGGGCGACTATTCGATTGCCGACATGGCCTGCTATCCCTGGATCGTGCCCTACGAGCGCCAGCAACAAAATCTCGAAGACTTTGCCGACCTCAAGCGCTGGTTCGCCCGCATTGGTGAGCGCCCCGCGGTGATGCGCGCCTACGAAAAGGGCAAAGCGCTTGCCACTCAACCCACCGTTACCGAGGAAAGCCGCAAAATCCTCTTCGGCCAGAGCGCAACCAGCGTCGCGCCACAAACTTGATTAGAGGGCAGCGAGCTGCATTTCCCAGCCGGGGAGCACCTCCGGCAGGCTCAGCACCTGGCCGAAGCCTAGGGTGATCACCTGGCCCTTGCGAAAAACGCTAATCGTGGCCCCCCAGTTCTCGACCAGCAGACCCACCTGGGCACCCCGCTCCAGCCAGCGCAGAATCTGCCTCTCGAGCAGTTCGCGTTGGCCGGGGGCGGTGGCGACCCGGACCACCAGATCCGGCACCCGCGCAAAGACGCGGTAGGGCCGGCTGCGCGGGCGCTCACGGGCAAAAAACGCCAGATCCGGCACCTGCAAATCGCTCGCGCCCAGTTTACGCAACGCCTCCGAACCGAGCACCAGCCCCAATCCCATGGGCTCGACCCAGTTGAGCAGCTTCTGCTGCAACCGGGAGATCACCTTGAGGGCTGCGCCCTGCGCGTCAGCCGCCTGTGGATCGGCTTGCTCGTCCAGTTCAGGATGCTCCTTGGAGCTGCCGTTCGGGAGGTCGTCTTCGTAATCCGCCGCCGTTGGGGAGGGAGTCATCGCCGCCGCCTTCGCTGTTTGCCGGGGGAAAAGCTGTACTTCATCATGACGACTTGCAGATCTGGATACATCTACCTCTAGACGGGAGTTGGCGACTTTATGCCGGCACGTTCTACCCGCCGCCGGACAGGCATGCTCCAGTTTTTGCAAGAGCATGCCTGTCCGGCGGCAGCCCCATGCTTTCCAACTGCCAACCGGTCCGCCGAATGGCTTAAATGGCATTAAGCGCTGGTTGCCCCTATGACCCGATCATCTGCAGCTGCAAAGCGCCCCTCCGGGGGACTGCCGCCCGGTCTGCTCATCCGCCTGGGCCGTTTAGTCTGGACGACGCTCTGGCGCGCGATGATGGCACGCCTCGCTCCCAGCGACCGGACAGGGGCATACGTGCGACCGGCCGGCCAGTTTCGCGGGGTCATCGGTGCGCACGGCCCCTACCCGCCGGAGGCGGGGCGCTACCGGCTCTACGTCGGCCTGGGCTGCCCCTGGGCGCACCGCACCCTGGTGGTGCGCGCCCTCAAAGGGCTGGAGGAAGCGATTGGCGTTTCGGTGGTCCAGCCGTCTCCAGAGGCGGGCGGCTGGGTGCTGGAGCGACCGGAGGAGGGCTGCCGTTCGCTCGCACAACTGTACGCCCTGGCCCGGCCGGGCTACACCGGCCGGGCGACGGTGCCGGTGCTTTGGGATACGCGCACCCGCGCAATCGTCAACAACGAAAGCGCCGAGATTATTGTCATACTCGACGGCGAATTCAATGAGTTTGCCCGCCGCCCGGATCTTGAGCTCTATCCGGCCGAACTGCGCGAAACTATCGACCGCTGGAACGAAAAGACCTATCACTCGGTCAACAACGGCGTCTACCGCTGCGGCTTCGCCCAGACCCAGGAAGCTTACGACCGGGCGATCGAGGAGTTGTTCACCGCCCTCGACACCCTCGACGCGGCCCTGGAGACCCGGCGCTATCTGTGCGGCGAACGGGTCACCCTGGCGGATGTGCGGTTGTTTACGACGCTGTTTCGCTTCGACATCGCCTACCATGGCCTGTTCAAGTGCAACCGCCGCCGCATCCGCGACTATCGCAACCTGGGGGCATACCTGAGAGATCTCTATCAGCTTGCGGGCGTGGCGGGCACCTGCGATGCCGAGAGCGTCAAGCGCGATTACTACGGCAATCTCTTTCCCCTCAACCCCGGCGGCATCGTCCCCGCCGGTCCCGACCCGGCGAACTTGAATGAACCCCATGGCCGCGAACGGCTCGGCGCTCTCGCGGGCGGACTTGACGAAATCGCGTGACAAACCGCCGCCCTGCCGGTTTTAGACTCCTGCCCCCCCGAGCAAATTCCGGGCTGCGACGAACACGGGCTTCCCCGCTGACGGCTCATCGGTGGGGTCAATGTTCCTGAGGCTTCTCCCGGGTCAGGGGCACAAAGCGCACCGGAAATGTTTTTTGCTCGACGATGCCGCCGGGCGTTCTGGTCAGTACCGTCATCCGCTGGTCTTCCGTCTGGGTGCCCACCGGAACGATCAGCCGGCCGTTCACCGCGAGCTGATCGATGAGCGGCTGCGGGATGCGCTCCGGGGCGGCGGTGACCACGATCGCATCGAACGGGGCGTGCTGCGGCCAGCCTTGATAACCGTCCCCGCTCCTCACGCGCACACTGCGGTAGCCCAGTTCCTCCAGGGTGCGCTCCGCCCGCTTGGCCAGTTCCGGTACAATCTCGACGGTGTAAACCTCTGCCCCCATTTCGGCCAGCACGGCAGCCTGGTAACCGGAGCCTGTGCCGATTTCGAGCACCTTCGCACCCGGTGTGATGCGGGCGGCCTCGCTCATGTAGGCGACAATAAACGGCTGGGAAATCGTCTGGCTATGCCCGATGGGCAGCGGCCGGTCCTCGTAGGCAAGCCGGGTATAGGGCGGCGGGACAAAGCGGTGGCGCGGCACCTTCGCCATCGCCGCGAGCACCGCCTGCGCCTCGACGCCGCGGGGCCGCAACTGTTCGTCGACCATCCGTTGTCTCTGGAACTGGCGGTGGTCGGCTTGTTGGGCCAGATGACCCACTGGGGGCTCAAGCGGTCCGAAGGGGGGAGCGAACACCCAACCTCCAAAAATATGTCTTGTACTGCTTCGATCAAGCGCGCGAAAACGTGACTGCGCATCTACCTTTTGTGGAGGGATCGAGCCCGGGCGTCGTCGATCAATTGCGGCTGCGGATGAAACCTTCCAGTTGGTTGTGCAGACTCAGCCGGGCCAGATGCTGCCAGGCGGCCGGGGCCAACTGGGCGATAAAAGCGAGACCCAAAAGAAAATTGCAAAACGCTTCGAGGCCCACCAGCAAACGCGCCCAGCCCGTGGGCACCTGATCGCCGTAGCCGATGCGGAAGAATGTGCCGGTGCTGAAGTAGAGCAAATCGAGAAAATGCCGCTCGCGCTCGCCCGCGCGGGTAAGCACCGCCACGCGCTCCAAAAATCGGCAGACATAAAGCCGTCTTTGCAAGAGGACACGCGGGCATTCTAGCCTTTTGGCGGGTGCAGGAGTTCTTGGGCAATGCGTAGGAATGATTTTGCATGCCGCCCCCACCGGGGTAGCCGTCGAGGGCATGGGTCACCAGGCTCGGTTCGCGTCCGACCTTGCCCACACCCACGGCGCGTCGGGCAGCAAGTTTTACGGACTGCGGCGGGGGCAAGCCCGGCGACGGCTATGCTCGCCAATCGCTCTAAATCCGAAACACTGATCATCGAATGCTGTCGGTCAGAAGACCGCCTACTATAATGTATGAAATGATGTATAAACCCCGAAGAGATTCTCCGATGGGAATTAAAGTGCGCAAACAGATTTACATCGAGCCTTATCAAGAAAAGCTTCTCAAGGAAATGGCGCAGCAAAGCGGCACCAGTGAGGCCGAACTCATTCGTCAGGCCATCGATCGACATCTGCGGGGCTTTGCTTCCACGCGTCCCAGCCTCGATGCGTGGGAAAAGGAAAAAGCGTTCATTGCCGAAATTCAAAAGCGAGTTCCCTTGCCCGGGGGTCGCGATTGGAATCGCACAGACCTCCATGAACGCTAAAGTTTTTCTTGACACGAATATTTTGGTATATGTCTACGATCCTTTTGACGCTGCTAAGCAAGCGAGGTCCATCGCAATTGTCGACGGTTTGGTGCGCACGGCCCGGGCCGTTGTGAGTACCCAGGTGCTTGGGGAATTCATTGCAGCTACCACCCGGACTAGGCGGCAGTTACTCAGCGCTGAGGAAGCCATTGAACGCGTGCGGAGGTATTTGTCTACTTTTGAGGTGGTCGATGTGACGCCGTTTGTGGTCCTGGAAGCTCTGCGAGGAGTTGAAATGCACCGGTTCGAGTTTTGGGACGCCCAGATTTGGGCAGCTGCTCGCCTCAACCAAATTCCATCTGTATACAGCGAAGATTTCAACCCAAGTTCGACAATCGAGGGAGTGTTATTCACCAACCCGCTGTCTGCGGACTTCCGTCTACAATGAACCGAAGGTTTGAAGTTTAATCCATTCTTAACCTTATGCCGGTTGTACCCGCGTTGTGGAGGAACTTGGGAAATGCCAAACGAGCCGGAGGATCCCGACGGGCGCGACGCCCTCGAACGGTTTTTGCACCCGCGCAGTCGCTACTACGGTGCATTCAGTCCCGAAAGGCTGCTTTTTGACGCCAATTTGCAGGAATTTGCCCAACGGGTGGGTTATATCTGCGCGCTGGAGACCGGGGGCAACCTGAGCGCCGAGGAAGCCTACGAGCAGATCCGCTTGCTTTGGAAGCGGCTTAAGCGCACCAAGAAATTGCTGGAGCCGCCGCCTGCGCAGAACCCGCCGAAGGGTACTTAGGGCAGGAGCCAGGCTTGCTTGAGGCTTCGCAGGTTCAAAGGGAGTGTATCTACCCCCGAGGTTGGTGACAATAGTGCGGGTGTTGGCGATGAGCATTGCCTGGTAACTGTGCGCCCCGCTACCCGGCTCACCGAGACTATCGGCGTAGAGTGCCCCGCGCGCCACGCCCACCCGGCTTGCCTGGGCCACGGTAGTGACAAGTTTGGGGTTGGCGGACGATTCGACGAAGATTACCGGCACCCCGGTCGCTTGGATGCGCTTGACAATCGCCCGGATCCGCCCGGCACCCATGCTCCCCCCCTCGACAATCCCGACCACCGCCAGGCCATAGGCCCGGCCGTAGTAGCCGAGGGCGTCGTGGGTGGTAACCAGCGTGCGGCGCGCGGCCGGAATTGAGGCGATCTGCCCCCGCACCCATCCATCGAGGCGCAGCAATTCGCTACCCAGCTGCGCGGCGTTTTGCCGGTACACCCCGGCGCGCTCAGGCACCAGGGCGATAAGCCGGTCACAGATGATCTCCACCATGCGCCGGGCATGGGCCGCGTCGTGCCACAGGTGCGGATCCGACACAGTCTTACCCTCCTGTTCGATTGTCAAAGGCCACGCGAGCACCGCTTCACCCACTGCCAGCGCCGGGGGTTTTCCCGCGACGGCCAACTCTTCGATGAATGGCTCCAGGCCAAAGCCGTTGTAGAGCACCAGATCCGCCTGTTCGACGGCGCGGCGGTCGAAGGGTGTGATGGCGTGCAGGTGGGGATCGGCCCCGGCGGACAGCAAACAGGTGAGCGCCACGGTTGGCCCGGCCACCTGCCGGGTCAAATCGCACAGCACACTGTGGGTCGCGACCACCTGCAGCGGGGCTTTGCGGCCATCGGGAGCCTCTGTGCATCCCGCCGCCAACAGCCATCCCAGCGCCAGCGCCCAACGCCGGAAAGCCGCCATCGGCACCCCTCCCAATTCAAGAATGATTCTCATTCTAGATTACATGATAATCTGAGGGCTGGGCACGGGGGTGTGCGATTGCTGTCCTGGCTATGGGAGCCTTTGGAGTACGAATTTATGCGCCAGGCGCTGGTGCTCGCGGTGCTGCTCGGGATGCTCTGTCCGGTGGTGGGTAGCCTGCTTATTGTCCAGCGGCTGGCGCTATTGGGCGATGTCATCTCCCATGCGGTGCTGCCGGGGCTGGCCGCTTCGCTGCTGCTCAAAATCGATTTGTTCGTGGGGGCACTCCTTGCCGGGGCGGGGAGCATGCTGCTGGTCGCCTGGGTGCAGGAGCGCTCGCGCCTGAAGGCCGACGCGGTGCTGGGGTTAGTCTCGGCCGGTTTTTTGGCTTTGGGGACGATTGGGCTGTCGCGGGTGCGCGTGGGTGTGGATCTGGAGAGCTTGCTTTTTGGCGACATCCTGGCAGCCACAAGCGCGGATACCCTGCGCACCCTGGTGCTCGCGGCGGTCGTTCTCGCGGCAGTCGGGCTGCTTTATAAAGAACTGCTTTTTTATACCTTCGACCCGGAGGGGGCGGCGGCCTGCGGCTTGCCGGCGGGCCTTCTGGGGCGGGGGGTGCTTACGGCGGCCACCCTCGCCATCGTGGCCGGGATGCAGGCGGCAGGGGTGGTGCTGGTGGCGGCCCTGCTGGTCGGCCCGGCGGGGACAGCTTATCTGCTGGTCAATCGCCTGGGTACCATGATGCTCTTGGGGACGGTCTTTGCGGTCGCTGCCGGAGTGGTGGGCCTGTACTTGAGCTATTACCTGAGTGTTCCGTCGGGAGCGACGATTGTCGTGGTCGTCTTCGCGGGATTCTTGCTGGTACTGGCGATCGACTCTGGACGGAACTGGCTGGCGCGCCGAGGGCTGGCCAAGCGTTGAGCCCGGTCAGTGTTCCTTTGCCCCCCGGCTGGTAGGATCGGCACCAAGTGCGCACCGACCCGGTTGCAAACGGCTCTTCGCGCGCATTTAGTCTCGCGTTAACGCCCTGCGGCTATTCTCAAAACAATCTCAAGGGAGACGGCTTTTCGTATGACCTCGACATTCGCACCCACACCGCTCACCCAGCGCGCGGCCTGGCAGGCGCTTGCAGCTCATTACGAGCAAATCCGCGAGATCCATCTGCGCGCGCTTTTTGCTGAAGATCCTAGCCGCGGCGAGCGGTTTGCCCTCGAAGCGGAAGGCTTCTACCTCGATTACTCCAAAAATCGGCTCACCGACGAGACCTTGCGCCTGCTGTCGGTCTTGGCGGAGGAGTCGGACCTGCGCGGCCGCATTGAGGCGATGTTCTCAGGCGAGAAGATCAACACCACCGAGCAGCGCTCCGTGCTGCATACCGCCTTGCGCGCACCCCGGGGAGCCACGGTGATCGAGGACGGCGAGAATGTCGTGCCCGAGGTGCACGCCGTTCTCGACCGGATGGCCGAATTTGCCGACCGGGTGCGCGGCGGCGAGTGGAGAGGCTACACCGGCAGGCGTATCCGCACCGTCGTCAATATCGGCATCGGCGGCTCTTATCTCGGTCCGGACATGGCCTACGACGCGCTCAAGCACTACAGCGACCGCGACTTGAAAGTGCGCTTCGCAGCCAACGTCGATGGTTCCAACTTTGCCGAGGTGATCCACGACCTTGAACCCGACGAAACGTTGTTTATCGTCTGCTCTAAGACCTTTACGACCCTGGAGACGATGACCAACGCCCACAGCGCCCGGCAGTGGTGTCTCGCGGCTTTGGGAGACGAGCAAGCAATCGCCAAGCACTTCGTGGCCGTCTCCACCAACGCGGCCGAGGTCGAAAAGTTCGGCATCGACACCGCCCACATGTTTGGTTTTTGGGACTGGGTGGGGGGACGCTACTCGATGGATTCGGCCATCGGCCTCTCGACGATGATCGCGGTGGGGCCTGAGCATTTCCGCGCCATGCTCGCCGGTTTCCACGCGATGGACGAGCACTTTCGCACCGCCCCCTTTGAGCGCAACCTGCCGGTGCTGATGGCGCTGATTGGCCTGTGGTACAACAACTTTTTCGGCGCCCAGACACTCGCAGTGCTGCCCTACGACTACTACCTGGGCAAGCTGCCCGCCTATTTGCAGCAGCTCGACATGGAGAGCAACGGCAAGCACGTCGACATCGACGGCCAGCCGGTCACCTATCAGACCGGTCCGATCATCTGGGGCCAGCCGGGCACCGACGGGCAGCACTCGTTCTACCAACTCATCCACCAGGGCACCAAGCTCATCCCCTGCGACTTTATCGGCTTTTGCCAGACGCTCAATCCGATTGCCCCGCACCACGATCAGCTGATGGCCAACTTCTTCGCCCAGACCGAGGCGCTCGCCTTCGGCAAGACCGAAGCCGAGGTGCGCGCCGAGGGGGTGGCCGACTGGCTGTTGCCCCACCGGGTCTTCGAGGGCAACCGGCCCACCAACACGCTGCTGGCCGAGCGGCTCACCCCGGAGGTCTTGGGCAAGCTCATCGCCCTTTACGAGCACAAAGTCTTTACCCAGGGCGTCATCTGGAACCTCGATTCGTTCGATCAGTGGGGGGTGGAACTGGGCAAGGTGCTTGCCGGGCGGATCATTCCCGAGCTGGAAAGCGCCGAGGAACCCGAATTGGCCCACGACAGCTCCACCAATGCCCTGATCCGGCGCTACCGCCGAGCGAAGCGGCAAAATTAAAGCGAGATCAGCGCAAAGCGGGGATCAAGCAGGTCGCGCGAACAGGTCGCCGATCACCACAACCAAATCCGCAAAAGCTGGCGGCGAGATCGGCATCGGGTTCGATGCAGAAGTACAGCCCGTAGGGAAAACGCCGCAGCAGCGCCCGGCGCACAACATCCTGGAAAACAACGGGGAAACGGTGAGGTTGTTCGGCAATGCTCGCGACGGCTCTATCAAGAGCAATGCGGAATTGTACGCCGAGGCCGGGCATTTGCGCCTCATGCCAGTCTTCCGCTTCAATCAACTCCGAAACGGCCGCAGGCGTGAAGAGAACCGGCAGGCTCAAGAACGCCGCCGCGCCAGTTCAGAGCGCAGCTGTTCCCAGGTCAAAGCCTGAGAGCGATCATCGTGCAGAGAGACCAGACGGCGGGACAGTTCGGCTTGCTGGCTATCCGGTAACGGGATAGCCGATTCGTCAAGGCTGTCCCAAAGCTGCTCGATAAGCGCCAGTCGCTCTTGAGGCGTCAGCCGAGTAATCTCATCCTGGCTCAGTGCATCCATGGCAGCATTTTACAGAAATGTGCCCTCTGCCTCAAGTGTTTCGTGTGGTCTCTGTCCTGCCCCCTTCTTTTTCCGCGTCGTGGCCTGTTGCCCTTCTGGTAATTCCATGGCCGGGGCGTGGCGGAATCTGGCCGCAGCAGGCCGCTCGTCAACCCCCAACCCGCGCCTTCGCCGCGCTGCTCGACAAAGCTGCTCTGGCATAGTTCACCGGTACCAACGACTGGTATCGGCACGCCCTCAACCGCAAAGTCCTCCATACCGACGGCGCCAAATAGGCCCACTGAGAGCGAAGCCGCAACCGAGTGCCACACGGGTGCCAGAAAAGGCTCGGTGCCTGCGTTCCGCTCTCACCACGTTTCGTGTTTTTTGCCGTTGGGCTGGAATTTGATCATTGGCTGGGTATGCTCCAGGCAAGCCTTCGGAGATCGAGTTGGCACTTCCTTGCACGTTCGCTCCCACTGGGCCTCGTAGCCGATCATAAACGGCCCCTGAGTGCCCGCTTACTTCGCCCATAGCGAGACCAGATGCTCGTTGTCGGCAAAAATTTCGCCGCTTGCCAGATGCTCGCGGGCGGCAGCCTCGTCTTTGAGGTAGGCGTCCCAGAAGGCGAGGCTCGCGATTTGGGTGTACTGGTGAACGCTCTGGGGGTCGATTTGCATGCGGGCCATCCGCCTGGCCATTGCTCCCCCTTCGCCGCGGCGGAACATCCCTCCGAAGCGACCGCCCTTGCTGCTCTCGGCATCGCCCAGTCCTTCGAGGCTGCGATCAGAAAAACCGAAATGGCCCGCCCCCTGGATGACGATCAAGTACTTATTGCCGGGGGGCATATTGTAGTAGGCTTCGAGGCGCCACTCGGCGGACTGGCCGGTGCGGCCCTTGTCCTCGGAGCCGGTGATGCTCATCACCGGCGCTTCGATGTGCATCCAGGAGTTGGGTACCAGGCCGTTGAGGCCCGAGCCCTGGGGTGAGATGGTCAAAAAGGCCCGAAAGCGCGGGTCGCGAAAGCCCACGGTCTCGCCTGTCGGCATGACCACCGACGCCCCGGCGAGCAAAATGGCGGTATAAGCGCCAAAGGAGTGCCCCGCCGCCGCGATGCGCTCCCGGTCGATCTTGCCTGCGATCGCCGGCACCTGCAGACCGATGCGATCGAGCGAATCGAGCAAAAAAGCCATGTCCCGCACCCGATCCACCCACTGGTGCGGGTCGTCGTTGCTGCCCATCATCGCCCGCAGCCCTTCGTTTTTGAGTACGGCGGTGTCGCTGCCGTGGTGGGTGGGGTGAAAGCTCACGTAGCCGTGGCGTGCCCAGTACTGCCCCAGATAGTCATAAGAATCTTTCGAGCCGCCGGAGCCGTGGGAAAAAAGAATGAGCGGGAAAGAGCCCGCGGCGACCGGATAAAAAATCTTGAGCGGGATCTCGCGGTGGCGGCTCGCGTCCGCAAGCGGCAGCGTCTCGACGGTGCCGACTTCAAAAGATTTGCTGCCAGAGGATTGCACGCTGGGATGCTTCCGTAGAAAAGGGGAGGTGGACCCTCTAGAAATAGCATGTTCCTTTCGCCTTTTTATCTGCGGGGACCGTTGCCCAAGCCGGTACAATCGGTGTGCAGCAGTTGAGAGGACCCCGCATGAAGCTTGTGATCGGCAGTGACCACGGCGCCTACGAACTCAAAGAAGAATTGAAAACCTGGCTTGGCGAGCACGAGTACGCTTTCGAAGACGTGGGCACCTACAACGGCGAGCGCTGCGACTACCCGCTGGTAGCTCAGAGCGTCGCCGAAAAGATCCAGCGCGGCGAAGCGGATCGGGGCATCTTGCTGTGCGGCACCGGCATCGGCATCTCGATCGCCGCCAACAAATTCGACGGCATCCGCGCCGCCCTCGCCCACGATCACTACACCGCCCGCATGAGCCGCGAACACAACGACGCCAATGTGCTGGCCATGGGCGGGCGGGTGCTCGGGCCGGAGGTGGCCAAGGACGTGCTCGAAACCTGGCTGAGCACCGAATTTGGCGGCGAGCGCCACCAGCGCCGCCTCGATCAAATCCAGAGTTTCGAAGCGCCCAAGACCCCGCAAACCGTCGGCAGCTAAGACGTGCGGCCCATGGACCTCAAGCTTGTGGCTCCCAGATCTCGGGTGTTATATTGAGTTCTCGTGGGCACGTCGCCTAGTGGATATGGCACCTGACTACGGATCAGGACTAACGGGGGTTCGAATCCCTCCGTGCCCGCTAAAGAAGCACAACCCGGCCGGGGTGAGCCCCGGCCGGGTTGTGATTTAGGTACTGGGAGAACTTAGAGCGGTGCGGGGCCACCCGGTCCGCGCCGCTGCTTCTGGGCGCGCAGCTGCTCCATCTGGGCGCGCTGCTCGGGGGTGAGAATCGCCGCCACCTGCTGTTCGGTCTCGGTACGGGCCTGCTGCATCTGCGGCTTGAGGACCATCATCCGCTCGCGCACGCTCTCGATTTTGGCGGTGTCGTTCGCTTCGCGGGCGGCCTGGTACTCGCTGCGCAACTGGCGCATCTGTTCTTTGAGGGGCGCGTTCTTTTGCTTTTCGCTCGTGTAGATTTGCTCGATCTGGGTGCGCTGGTCGGAGGTGAGATTCAAGCGCTCATAGACCATCATCTTGTTGCCGTGGCCCTTGCCGGGGTAGCGCTGGGCATCGGGAGCAGGGGCGGGAGCGGGAGTCTGCTGGGCGTAGGCCGCGGGGGTGCCGAGCAGCACCAGGGCACCGAGGAGAACGCCGGCAAATTTCTGCATGGTGACTACCTTCGAAACGGTCGGTATCCACTAGGACGGCGGGCCCGGCGCCCGCGTTCAACACCGCAGAGCCAGGTTTAATAGAAAGTAATCGTCACTCGCTGCACCTGTGCCCGCCGACCGACCGCGCGCCGAGCCGCGCAATCCGATCAAGCAGACCCGCCTGCGGTTGTTGGTGAGCTATATTGCCGTCACCGCCGCGATCATGGCCCTGTTTGCCGTCGGTTTTTACACCTACGTGCGCAGCACCCTGGTCGAACGGGTCGACGATACCCTCGACCACGTCGTGGAGCTTGTCGAGCGCTCGCTGGTGGTGGTGCCCGGACCGGACGGCGAACCGGTCGTCGATGCCAACTACGTCTTCGCGGGGGGCGACGACGACCCGACCGTCGAGATGGACTTGATTTATCTGGAGTGGTTCGATAGGCGCGGCCAGGTGGTGCGCTCGACAGCCGTCTTTCCGCGGCCGGTGCCGCTGGTGCGCGGTTCGCTGCACGCGACGGTCGAAGTGAGCCCGGATCACAAGCTTCGGCAGGTGACGGTGCCGATGCGCCGTGCGGGCCACCTGCTGGGCTACCTGCGCGTCTCGCACCAGTGGTTCGAAGTCGACAGACCCAGCCGGCAGCTTTTTATCGAACTGAGCGCGGGCGTCGTGCTCACCATGGTGATGATTGGCTTGGGCGGCTGGTTTCTGACGGAACTCGCCCTCAGACCGGTGCGCGAGTCCTACGACCGGCTCAAACAGTTCACCGCCGATGCGAGCCACGAGCTGCGCACGCCGCTAGCCGCGCTGCAGACCAACGTGCAGGTGGCCCTCGCCGACCCGCAGCCGAGTGTGGATGAGTACCGCAGGAGCCTGGAAGTGACCGAGCGGCTCACCCGCCGCCTGGGGCGGCTGGTGGCGGATTTGTTGTTCCTGGCGCGCAACGAAGGTCTGCAGAGCGCCGAGGGCCGGATCTGCTGCAACCTCACCGAGATCCTCCAACAGGTCGTCGAGGAGCAGACTCCCCTCGCCCAGGCTGCGGATCTTGCGGTGCAGCTCAAAAGCGGCGGGCCGCTCACCGTCACCGCCAACCCCGACCAGATGCATCAACTGTTTACCAATTTGCTGAGCAACGCCATTCGCTACACCCCCGCCGGGGGGCGGGTATGCCTCGGTACTGCGCGCGACGGCCGCGACGCGCTGGTGGAAGTGAGCGACACCGGCATCGGCATCGCCCCGGAGCACCTGGAACGGATATTCGAGCGCTTCTGGCGGGTCGATTCGGCCCGCACCCGCCAGGCGGGCGGCAGTGGCCTGGGCCTGGCTATCGCGAGGACGATCGTCGAAAACCACCGGGGGGAGATTCACGCCCTGAGCGAACCCGGCCGGGGTACCACCCTGCGGGTGCGCCTGCCCGGGCGTCCCGACGGGCAGGAACGGCGCCCAGCCTCCGAAAACACCCCCGGCGCGCTTCCCTTGGAGGGCTGAGTCGCGCCATACTGTGGACGGGCGTTCCGGCCGCTTTTCGATGAATCTTTTCACCCGCAAATCGCGCACCTACCACGACCCGATCCACGGGGCGATCAGCCTCTCGGGCAGCGACCCGGCGGAAGCTTTGCTCATCGGGCTCATCGACGCGCCCGAATTTCAGCGCCTGCGCCGCATCCGCCAGCTCGACGTGGCCGCCCTCACCTTTCACGGCGCCGAAGGGTCGCGCTTTACCCATTCGCTGGGCGTGCTCGCCATCGCCCGTCGGGTCTTCGACCGGCTCGCCCCCCGCTACCCGATGCTCGCCCCCTTTCGGGCGGTGGCCTTGTGCGGGGCGCTGTTGCACGACATCGGCCACGGTCCCTACAGCCACGCGAGCGAGCACATCTTCGACTACGACCACGAGCGCTGGACCCGGCGCATCCTCAGCGGCTCCACCCACATCGCCCGATTGCTGGAGGCCTTCGACCCGCAACTGCCGTCCCAGTTGTGCGCCGTGCTGGATAAGACCCATCCGGTGGCCGCCCTCACCCAACTGGTCTCGGGCCAGCTCGACTGCGACCGCCTCGACTACCTGCTGCGCGACAGCTACTTTACCGGCGCACGCTACGGCCAGCTCGACCTCGACCGAATCATCCACGCCCTCGACTACGACCCGCCCACCCAGTCGCTGGTCTTGAGCGGCCGCAAGCAGATGGTGGCGATCGAGCACTACCTGGTGGTGCGCCACTTTATGTACTCCCAGGTCTACCACCACCCCAAGAACATGGCGGCGCGCTTCATTCTGCAGCAAGCGCTCGCCCTTGCCGCCCACTACGCCCGACGCGGCGAACTCGAAGTCGATGAGGACATGAAAGCCTGGCTGGTGCAGGAGGTGGATCGGCTGGCGCTCCCGACGTACCTGGCCTGCGACGACACGGTACTGGGCTACCATCTGCACCGCTGGCGCACCCACCCCGACCCGATTCTGGGAGACCTCTGTCGACGGTTTCTCGACCGCGATCTTTTTAAAACCGTCGAGGTGACCGCCCTGGGCGAGCTGCACCGCCAGTTCGTGCTCAACCGCCTGCGCGCCGCCGTTGCCGCAACTGGGCGCCCTCCCGAGCACTACTGCGCCCTGCAGGACACCCAGGCCAAGGGCTATACCCTTTACGAGCAGGGGATTTTTCTGCGCGATGGCGCCCAGTTGCGCGAACTGGCGGACGCTTCGCTGTTGGTGCGCTCGCTCATCCAGCCGGAGATACGCCTGTGGCTGGTCTACCCGCGCGAGGTGCAATCTGAAGTGCAAAAACTGATGGGCAGCTAACTGTCAAGCAAAGCCGGGTGCCCGCCGTCCAACTGGGAGCGCGCGAGCCAATCTGCGGTCACCTGTTCGATTTCGACAATGTCGATGGGCTTGCTCAGATAGTCGTCACAGCCGGCGAGGAGAGCCTTTTCGCGATCGCCCTGCATGGCGTGGGCGGTGAGAGCGATGATCGGGATGTGGCGGGTGGCATCCTGGGCTTTGAGGACGCGCGTGGCTTCCCAACCGTCGACAATCGGCAGCGACAGGTCCATCAAGACCAGGTCTGGCAACTTGCTGGTCACCAGATCGATCGCCTCAGCACCGTTCTGGGCGACACTCACCATATACCCACTGCTTTCCAAAATGCTCTGGATCAGCAGGAGATTGTCGGCGACATCCTCGGCTACCAGGATATGCTTTTGGTCCATACTGGCAATTCGTGCTCAAGCTTAATCCTAGTCGAAAGCCGCTGCGACGGGCCACAACTTGCGGACAAAAAGCCTCAGATGGCCGTGGAAAAGCCGCCACTGGGCCGCGGAGCATCGCACGGTGTACGATTGTCGCAATGAGTGTGCTGACCGGCGGGAGGTCAACCCGATGCCTTCCGATGCGACCATTCGGATTTTGATCGCCGACGATCACCCCGTCGTTCGGCAGGGATTGGCCGCCATGATCGATCGCCAAGCGGCCATGCGCGTCGTCGCCGAAGCGGCCGACGGCCGCGAAGCGGTGACGCGCTACCGGGAGCACCTGCCCGATGTGGCCCTGATGGATTTGCGGATGCCCGCCATGGACGGCGTCGAAGCGATTGTCGCTATCCGCTCCGAATTTCCCGACTCGCGGATTATCGTGCTCACCACCTACGACACCGATGAGGATATCTATCGGGGGCTGCGGGCCGGGGCGATGGCCTTTTTGCTCAAAGAAGCGCCCACCGAAGAGTTGGTCGAGGCGATCCGGGCTGTGCACGCGGGCCACAAGCGCATTCCCCAACAGGTGGCCGCCAAACTGGCCAACCGCCTGAGCAATCCCGAACTGACCGCCCGCGAGCTCGAAGTGTTGCACCTGGTGGTCAAAGGCCAGACCAACAAAGAGATTGCCGCCAGTCTGTTTATCGGCGAGGGCACCGTGCGCGCCCACATGAACAACATCCTCGCCAAAATGGGCGCCCACGACCGCACCCAGGCAGCCACCCTCGCCATTCGTCGCGGGCTGGTTCGACTCGAATAAATCGGCAGTTCGCCGATAAAAATCTCTGGGCATTTATTCCATAGTAATTCACAAAAATAAATGGCGGCTCCTATATGAAGACAGCCGCCAGCATTGAAAATCGATATGAAAACAGAGTGTGGAAAGGGTTCCGGTCGTGGGCCTAAACGTGTGTATGTCAGCCCCTCGACGGTTCTGGTGGAAGGTTTCGCTTCCCTTCGGGCACTGCGAAGCAGGGGAAACGACAAAAACCCTGCACCACAGACTCACCACCGGAACCCCTATCCAGTTGTCGACCATTCGCCTCCCTGCCGTCGTTCTCCTCCGTTTGGCGATGTGCGGGAATAAACCGTAAAATCTGCCCGCGATGGCCTGCAAGGGACGATGTGTTTGATTCATTTCCCTTACTTAATTATTAGTTTCTATCACTTTTTAAATTGACGGCTCAGTCATGAGATAGAAAGTAACACTCAACCGGTAGGAAGAAGCGTTTCTTTGCGGACGCATCCCAGGGCAGGGAGCGGCGGGCTCTCTCCTGCAGCGCCTACTGGCCGTCGGCGGTGGTGAGCAGGCCGTACAGCTCCGGACGCCGGTCGCGGAAAAACCCGAACGAAGCGCGGTGGCGGCGCACCTCCGCCAGGTCGAAGCTGGCGGTGATCACCCCTTCTTCTTTGCGGCCCAACTCGGCCACTGTATCGCCGCGGTGGTTGCAGATAAACGAGTGGCCGTAGAAAGTCTGATTGCCCTCGGTGCCGGTGCGGTTGGCCGCCACCACCGGGATGACGTTGGAGACGGCGTGGCCTACCATCGCCCGCTGCCAGGGGTCTTTGGTGTCGAGATCCGGGCTCTCGGGTTCGCTGCCGATGGCGGTCGGATAGAAGAGCACCTCCGCCCCCATCAGCACCATCGCCCGGGCCGCCTCCGGAAACCACTGATCCCAGCAGATGCCGACGCCGATGGTGGCGTAGCGGGTGCGCCAGACCCGAAAGCCGGTGTTGCCGGGGCGGAAGTAGAATTTTTCTTCGTAGCCGGGGCCGTCGGGGATGTGGCTTTTGCGGTAGGTGCCCAGGCAGCGGCCGTCGGCATCGACGATGGCGATGCTGTTGTAGTGGCTCTGGCCGGCGCGCTCGAAAAACGAGACGGGGATCACCACCCCCAGTTCGGCGGCGATGGCCTGGAAGTGGGCGATAGTCGGGTGCCCCTCGGCCGGTCGGGCCAGATCAAAAAACTGGTCGCGTTCCACCCGGCAAAAATAGTGGCTCTCGAACAGCTCCGAGGGCAAAATAATCTGCGCTCCCCGCTCGGCGGCCTCGCGCACCAGGGCGCTGACGCGCTCGACGTTGGTCGCCACATCTTCGACAAAGGCTGTTTGCAGAGCGGCGACGGTGAGAGCACTCATGATCCGGCCTCCGGTTGTTGTTGGGTGATGCAGTGGAACGCGCCGCCCCCCAGCAAGATGGTGCGCGCCGGCAGACCGACCGTCCGGCGGCCCGGGAAGAGCGCGGCGATGGCGCTGACGGCCGCTGCATCCTGGGGCGCGCCGTAGGTGGGCACGGCGACGGTGCGGTTGGCGATGTAGAAGTTGACGTAACTGGCGGGCATCACCTCGCCATTGTCGTCCACCACCCGGCCCGGCGACGGGACGCGCACGACTGTCAGCATCCTGCCCGCCGCGTCGGTAAAACCGGCGAGGGTGGCGGCGATATTATCGAGCACCGGGGCGTTCGGGTCATCCGGAGCCGCCTGCATGCAGACCACGACGCCGGGGGCTGCGAAGCGGGCGATCGTGTCGATATGACCGTCGGTGTGGTCGTTGAGGAGCCCTTCGTCGAGCCAGAGCACCTTGCGAACCCCCAGCGCTTCTTTGAGCCCCTGCTCGATGGCTTTACTGTCCATACCGGGGTTGCGGTTGGGGTTGAGCAGGCACTGGCGGGTGGTCAGGCAGGTGCCCTCGCCGTCCACCTCGACGGAGCCTCCCTCCAGGACCCAGGGGAAGCTGTAGGTCGGCAGATCCGCCGTCGCGGCGACGGCGGCGGCCACTTCTGTGTCGTGGTCAAGCACGTACTTGCCGCCCCAGCCGTTGAAGGCGAAACGCACCGCCGCCAGGGCGCGGCAGGGGCCGGTTAGAAAAATGGGTGCGGTGTCGCGCAGCCAGATGTCGCCGAACCGGATGCGGTGAAAGCGCGCCCCCAGGCCTTCGAGGGCCAGGCGGGCGGCGCGCTCCGCCTCGGCATCGGGAACCAGGATTTTGAGGTACTCACCCCGGGGCAGGCCGCTCTGCGGGTCCGGGTCGGCGATCGTCCGGCACAGCCCGGCAAATTCCACCTGCGCCTTGGGCAGATCGCTCTGCCACAATTCGGCGTCGCTCGGCCAGGCGAGCCAGCAGGCGCTATGGGGTTGCCATTCGGCAGGCTGGATAAAGCCATCACTGAGCGGAGTCTGCATCGATGCTCGCGGTAGTCACCCCATCCAGCATGGCATCGCCCGGATTACAGCAGCAACCGAACACGGACTGACCTCTGCCTGATATAGACTAGTTGTAAACACTAGTCGAAGTGCAATCATCATGATTACCGTCGGTGCCTTTGAAGCGAAAACCCATCTGTCGGCTCTGCTTGACCGCGTCGAGCGCGGCGAGGTGGTTGTGATTACCAGGCACGGCAAACCGGTGGCCCAGCTGATCGCAGCCGGAGCTACGGAGCGTTCAAACGTCGAGCAAACCATTGCCAAGTTGAAGGCTCTGCGCAAGGGCAGCAGCCTCGCCCCGTTCTCCTGGAAGGAGCTGCGCGATGAGGGGCGTCGGTGAGCAGTTTTGTCCTCGACTGCTCGATCGCCATTTGCTGGTGTATCGAGGATGAAGCGACACCCCAGACCGACGCTTTGCTGGAGCGACTGCGGGACGAGGGGGCAATCGTTCCTCCTTTGTGGTACTTCGAGCTCGGCAATGTACTGCTGCAGGCGGAGCGGCGCGGTCGTCTGAATGCGGCTCAGGTAAGCGCCCGGCTCGGGTTGATTGCCGAGCTTCCCATCAGCAGCGACGAAGGGAGAGCGGCCAGAGCTTTGCACGAAACTCTGCTTCTGGCGCGAGGTGAGAAGCTGACCCTCTACGATGCGGCTTATCTGGAACTTGCCATGCGCCGCGCCCTGCCTATCGCAACGAAGGACAGTGCTCTACGGGCGGCGGCTCTGCGCGTCGGTGTGGATGTGTTGCCGCCTTGATGACGATTTGTACTAATTCCAGGGATTGAACAACTGCACACCGCAGCTCTCGAAATCGTCTACGTTCCGGGTAGCCAGGGCCGCGCCTCGCGAGCGAGCGATCGCCACAATTTGCGCATCGAACTGCGCGATAGGTCGACCCGCCTGACGGCGAGCGGCAGCAAGCACCCCGAACTCGCACGCCGCTGCACTATCAAAGGGAAGCACTCGTCCGCCTAAATCCTCCTCAAATATGGACTGCACAGCGGCTTCGAGTTGCTCGCGGCGTCGGCCAGTCGGCATCAATGCCAGACCATAGAGAATTTCGGCCTGGGTCACGGTTGTGGTGAATAAACTCGCAGACGGCCGGGTAGCCACCCAGCGCTGCACTTTCTGCGAGGGCAATGCTCTCATCAGCTCCGAGAGGACATTGGTATCGAGGATAATCATTCCTCGAAAGTCATCGGCTCGCGCATCGGCCCGCGTGGTGTCTGCGGCAGCTCCACACCGCCGAGCGGTGCAAATCGTCGCCGGATCGCCTCGGCAAGGTCGCAAGGACTGGCTCGCTCTTCGGCCAGAGCCGTGCGCAAGATATCGCGCGCCTCGTCCTCCATCGAGCGGCCGTGCTGTGCGGCCCGCACCCGCAACCGTTCTTTGAGGGGCTCATCCAGGTTTCTAATCGTAATACTTGCCACGGGTGTGCAGTGCAATCATCGATATCATTGTAATCATTGATTGCGCCGGTTGCGGCACCATCTCCTCCAGGTACGACCGAGGATACGCACGAAGGCACACGATGCCTCCGCACAAAAGCGGCGGTAAGATTCGATTCAGTGGGTATCTATTGAACAACGCGTAGTGTACAGTTTCGACTTTGGGACCAGCAACACCGTCGTGGCCCGCTGGAATCGCGCCCTCGCCCAGCCGGAGACCCTTGCCGTCAGGGGCCTGAGCCAGGTGGAATCACCGCCGCTCGTGCCAAGCGTGCTCTATGTGCAGGATGCGGGAGCGGACCGGGTGCTGGCGGGCCAGGAGGTGCTCGCCCGCGGCCTGGATAACAGCGGCGATCCGCGTTTTTTCAGCAACTTCAAACGGGGGATCGGCTCGGCGGTGCAAGGATTCGTCCCCGCCCTCGACGGTGTCGAAGTCGGTTTTGAACGGGTGGGGCTGTGGTTCATCCGGCGATTGATCGCCGCGCTGAGAGATCAAGGCGAATCACCCGACGACGTCGTGTTCACCGTCCCGGTCAACAGCTTCGAGTTGTACCGCCAGTGGCTATTGGCCGGATGCAGCGAACTAGAGGCGACGCGCATCCAGTTGCTCGACGAATCGACCGCCGCCGCCCTGGGCTATGGGCTCGAAAATGGGCAGACGGTGCTGGTCATCGACTTTGGCGGCGGTACGCTGGATCTGTCGCTGGTGCAACCGGCGGTACCCGAGCAGAGTCCGGACGGCTTCTTGCTCAAGTGGGGCCGCAAGCTCTTTGCCGGCAAAGACAGCGCGCCGCGCACCCCCACCGCCCGGGTACTCGCCAAGGTCGGGCGCAACCTGGGAGGCATGGACATCGACACCTGGCTTGCCGACAGCCTCGCCCGCCAACAGAAACTTCCCAAAGGGGCGCTGTTGCAGCGGGTCGCCGAGCGGCTCAAGATCCGGCTTTCGAGCGAAACGGCGGCCACGGAGGTCTATTTTGACGAAGATTCGCTGCGCACCTGCAAGCTGACACTGGAGCGCGAACAGTTCGAAGCGCTCCTGGCCGCGCGCGGCTTTATCGCCCAACTCGACGAGAGCCTGGGCAAGCTGTTGCAGCAGGCCCGCCAGCGCAACCTCGATCCGGAGGCGATCGACGCGGTGATTCTGGTGGGAGGTACCTGTCAGATCCCGGCGGTGCAAAACTGGGTGGTCGATCGCTTCGGGGCCGCCAAAGTGCGCAAGGACAAAGTGTTCGAAGCGGTGGCCCATGGGGCGCTGCGCCTGGGCCAGGGGTTGCAGGTCGAAGATTTTCTCTACCACGCCTACGGAGTGCGCTACTGGGATCACCGTAAATCTCGCCACGGCTGGCACGCGCTGTTTAAGGCCGGACAGGCCTACCCCACCGCCAACCCCGTCGAACTGGTGCTGGGGGCCTCGGTCTCCAACCAGCCGGTCATCGAACTGGTGGTGGGCGAAATGGGCGACGGAGAAGACACCGAGGTCTTCTTCGAGGACGGTCGGCTTACCATCCGCACGAGCGCGTCCGAGCAGACCGTCCGGTCCCTCAACGACACGGACGAAGGCCGGGTGGTGGCCCGGCTCGAACCGCCCGGCTTTCCGGGGCGCGACCGGGTGAAGGTGCAACTGCGAGTCGACGCCCGGCGCCAGCTGCGCATCACGGTGGAGGACTTGCAGACCCAGCAGACACTCCTGCAAGATCAGCCGGTCGTCGAGTTGCGCTAGGAGCCGCCGGAGTCTCGCTTTGGCGCTATCGTGCCAATTTCTATGAGCACGATTCTGAAAAAAGATCTCCAAAGACTCAAACACAGGTCGGAAGCCTGGTTTAGCGCATGGAAAGGTTTATATTCTCATTGATCCAACTGCTGAGCCGCCAGGAAAACCTGCTTAGCGCTCAGATGCAATCCAGGTGGGCCAGGAATCGCGACATCGGTGCTGTAAACCCGAGCGGTGCCGTCTGCGGAGTAAATGGCGATTGTTTCTGGTTGCGGGTCTGCGACCCAGACGTGCAGAATCCCGGCGGCAAGATAGTCACGGGCTTTGGTGGCGAACGTCTCCAGGCTCTGTCCGGGTGAGACGACCTCGACCACAAATTCGGGGGCCACCGGGCAGGCTTCGTTGCGCCGCCATTCGCTGGGCAGGCGCTCGTAGGAAATGTAGGTAAGGTCGGGCACGGGAACCCAGTCCACGCCTCCACGCTTAAGAATCACGCCCCATTCGGCCCGAACGCGGCCTCTACCTCTACATCTGGCGCGGATCAGCTGCAGCAGGGCATCTTGAATAGTCGCATGCAAGAACTTGGGAGACACCTTGGGCACCGCCTGACCGTCAATCAATTCCAGCGCCGTGTCATCATCCGGCAGTTCCAAAAATTCCTGAAGGGTCAATCGCGTGCGCATGGAAAGCCGTTCCCGATGGCTATCAACCGTTCACCACAACTATAGTTCGCCGGATCTGGCCCTGAAGAATAAACATGTACGATTACTCAAGCCAGAGCACGCGGCTCCCTGAGAATAAGCTGCCTGACAACGAAAGCGGCTCAATTGGATTAAACTGTTCGAGTCTTGCAGGTGTTGACGGCGGTGTGTATGGCAATCCTCAATAAACGGCCGCACTGGGTGAAACAAGCAATCTGGACCACGCTCGCCGGACTGCTGGGAGCGATGGCAACGGCCCCAGTAGTTGATGCTGCCCCCGAAGCGAGCAAACCTGCCGCTGTCAAGGGCAGCGCTGCGGCCAGTGCCTACAAGACAGTCGATGTGATGCCGGATTTCTGGCGCTTTTGGGAGCAGGCTCCCAGCAAACCCTTGCCTGAGAGGGTGGCCTTGTTTCGGCAGATGGTGATCCAGCCCCATCAAGCGCTCTACGACGCGACCGTGGGCACCGTGGACGACCAGCGGTTGAGCGAATATCTGGGCAGCATCGACAAGTACGTTCCTGTCATGCGCAGATTGAGCGGGCAGCTTGTCCGGGAAGTGTCCACCAACTATGCCGGTTTCAAAAAAATCTTTCCCGATATGGCCTGGAACGGCACAGTTTACCTGATGCCGTCGCTCTATACCTTCGACGGGCAGACCGACCAGGTCGAAGGGCGGCAGGCGCTGCTATTCGGCCCCGATGCCATGGCCCGCTACAAGTACGCAAGGCTCGGCGTGCTCATTCAGCACGAACTGTTCCATCTCTACCACGAGCAGGTCAATCCCAAGGAATTCAAAGAAGCGAACGGCTCACCGGATCAAGCGCCCGTCTATCTGCAGCTGTGGACGGAGGGGCTGGCCACCTACGCCAGTGCCAAGCTCAATCCCGGAGCGAGTACCGGTGAAGTGCTTCTGAGCGCCCCCCTGGCTCAAAAAGGACCGGCGCTGTTGCCGCGCATCGCAGAGCAATTGCTGCTCAAACTCGATTCGACGGCAAAAGCGGACGCGAGCCGCTTTTTTGACGGCGGCGCCAAAAGCAAGGATCTACCCGCGCGCAGCGGCTACTACGCGGGGATGCGGGTGGCGGAGGAGCTGAGCAAAACCTTCACCCTCGCCGAGATGGCCCGCCTCGGAGGCCCCCTGCTGCGCCGGGAAATCGAGAATGTTCTAACGACCTTCAAAGACGGCCCCAAAACCCCGCCGTCTACTCCTCCTGGGTGAGCACCGCTTTGGTGGCGGGCCGGGCGCGCCGGGCCACCGGTCCCCACCAGCCTAGCGGCCGGGCGCGCTCGTAGAAGCGCGCGAGGGTGGTTTCATCGTCGGGCGGAGTCAACAGCGCTACGCCTACCCAGGCCACGGTCGTCAGCGCCATCGAAGCGAGAATCCAAACGGCAAAATCCTGCTCTGGCAGCAGCACGAAGCGCACCAGCACGTAGATGAGCGGACCGCCGATTGACGCGGTGAGCCGGGCTTTGGTGTTGAAGCGCCACCACCACCACTGCGCCCAGTTGGCGGGCAGTTCCGCGGCACTCAGGCCGATCATAAATATGGCGATGTCGAGCAGGTAATTGACGCCGAAGACGACGCCCATGGACATGGCCAGGATGAGCAGCGTCACCGCCTTGCCGACTTTGAGGTAGTGGGCGTCGGGTTTGTCGGGACGCCAATAGCGGCGGTAGATGTCGTTGACGACCACCTGGGCGCCGAAGTTGAGGTTGGAACTGACCGTCGACATCAGCGAAGCGATGATCGACACCAGCACCATCCCCAGCAGGCCGCTTGGGATGTACTTTTCGATGAGCATGCCGTAGGCCAGTTCCGGGTCCACCGCCCCCGTGTGCAATCCCGGCCAGACGACCATCGCCCCCAGCGCCGGCAGCGACAGGGCCAGCAAGAACAAAAACAGCACCACCTCGGTCCAGACGTACATGCGCGCCGCCTCCCGGCCGTTGCGGCACGAGAGAATGCGCTGGCCCTCCATGGCGCCGCCCAGGGGAGCAACGTCGCCGCCGTAGCCGATCGAGGTGCCGAGGGTGAAGGCAATCACCGCAAAGAGCGAGACGTACTTGTCTTCCAGCGGCGGCACACTGCTCAGTACTCTGGCCCCATCGGGCAGTTGCGCCAGTGCCTCCCCCAGACCGACCGGCCCGCCAAAATCGACCAGGACAGCCACCAGCAGCACCAGGCTGCCCAGAAAAATAAACAGCGATTGGAGTGCGTCGGTGATCACCACCCCCAGGTAGCCGCTGAAGTAGAGGTACACCAGGATGACCGGGACAACCAGCAGCATCGTCTCGATTTTGCCCAGGCCGAATATCGGGGTCACGACCTTGGTCATGCCCAGAAGCCCCGCCCCCGTCCAGGCGACAATTGCGATAAATGCCGAGCGAAAGGCGATCCAGCCGCGCATCCAGCTCGCTCCCCGGCCCGCAAAGCGCAGTTCGTAAAACTCCGGCGAGGTAAAAATCTTCAGCCGCCGCCAGAACAGGGCGAAAAGCACCCCGCCAATCAAAAGCGCCCATCCGAAGCGGGCGATATAAAACCAGCCCATGTACAGGCCCGTGGCGACGGCCAGCCCGCAATAAAACGGGGCCACATCGGCGTTCAGGCAGGTGCTGGCATAGGAAATGCCGTTGAGCCAACCCGGCAGGTTGCGCCCGCCCAGAAAATAGTTCTCAAGGCCCTGCTGGGCAAATTTGCGCAACGACCAACCGATCGACAGCAGCATGGCAATGTAAATGCCGATGACGGCCCAGTCCAGCGCGTTCAGTTGCATGGGTTTTTCCAAGCGGGCGTAGATCTTGGATAGCGTAGCTCGATCCGACCGGCAAAGGAAGAACCGCAGGCGCTACTGGGCTTTGAGCACGATCAGCGTCATGTCGTCGCCGCAGCGACCGCTCGGGCAGAACTGGCGCAGTTGTTCGTAGAGGTATTCAAGAATTTGCTCGGGCGATTCGTAGTGGGTGACCGCCCAACGCACCGCCTGGTTGAGCCCCTGCTCCCCGAAGCGGTTGTTGTTGCGGTCGGCGGCCTCGGTGAAGCCGTCGGTGTAATAGATCACCGCGTCGCCGGGGTGCAGTTGCAGGCTCGACTGCTGGTAGTGACTCTCCGGGTCGAGGCCGATGAGCATGCCGGGGTTGTCGAGCAGGTAGGTCTCGCCCGCACTGGCGTTCCAGTAAATGGGCGGAATGTGGGCGGCGTTGCTGTAGTGCAGTGTGCGGGTATTCGGGTCGTACTCCGAATAAAAGAGCGTCACAAACCGGTTGGAATTTTCCAGATCCGTGAACATGACGTGGTTGAGGTGCTGCAGGATGAGCGCGGGCGGATCTTGCCGGAGCACTTCGGCTCTGAGCATGCCGCGGGTCATCGTCATCAGCAGCCCGGCGGGCACGCCTTTGCCCATCACATCGCCAATCACGATGCCCCAGCGGTTGGTGTTGGTGATCGGGATAAAGTCGTAGTAGTCGCCGCCCACCTTATCGGCGGATTGGCAGCGGGCTGCGAGGGTAATCCCGTTGATGCGCGGACAGCTTCTGGGCAGCAGCTGCGCCTGAATCTCAGAGCCAATCTCCAGTTCGCGATCGAGCTTTTCCTTGCGCTGCAGTTCTTTGTTGAGCGAGTCGTTTTCGACCGCCACAGCGGTCTGGTCGGCCACCAGGCGCAACAGCTTCTGGCGTCCCTCGGTCCACTGATAATTGACGGCGCGCGAAAAGACGTACAAACGGCCGCGCAGGGCACTTTTGACCAGGATCGAAGTGCTGTGGCTCACCACCCACGGATCGTTGCCGAGGCGCTCCTCAGCCGCCGCCTGCTCGGCACTCAGGTGGCGCAACCCGTCGAGGATCGTTTCTAGAGCCGGCTGCCACTTGGTATCCGGGCAGTAAAGCTTCACCAGGCCCGGCTGGCTGTCCTCGGCAAAGAGCACGACCGCCCCGGCCTCCGCGTCCGTTACCCGCGCCGCCATCAGCGGAATGAGTTCAAGCAGCTGGTTGAGGTTGCTCAGACTGCGCAGGGCAAAACCCAGCGAGCTGAGCAGATCCTGGATTTTGCGCTGTTCCCGGTTGAGTTGGCTGGCCAGATCCATCAGCGTCAGCGCCGGGGGAGGCTGGCCGGATTCGGTGGGGAACTTGGGCAAAGGTGAGGTTGACATCGGTCGGGATCAAAGGTACCCACTAGAGTATCCCAGGAGTCTGCTCCCCGCGATCGGATTCTTTACATTCGGGATGGCGGTTGTTTTTAGATCCTGAGAGATGGTTCATACGGTTTCCTCTATGCCCAAGCCGCGGTTGCTGATTGCCGCGAGCGGCACCGGCGGACATATCTTTCCGGCTCTGGCGGTGGCTGGCGAATTGAGCGAATTTGAGATCGCCTGGCTTGGGGTTCCCGACCGGCTGGAGAACAAACTGGTTCCCGGCCGCTACCCGCTGCACACCGTCGCTCTACAGGGGCTCAACCGCAAACCCGGCCCCCAGTGGCTCGAAGCCGCCTCCCAGACCTTTGCCGCCTACCGCTACGCCCGGAACCTATTGAGTCAGGAACGCTTCGCGGGGGTGTTCACCACCGGCGGCTACATCGCCGCCCCGGCGGTGCTCGCCGCCCGCAGCCTGAACCTGCCTGCCATCGGTCACGAATCGAATGTGCTGCCGGGCAAGGTGATCCGCTACCTCGCCCGCTGGATGCGCTCCTTGGGCCTCGGCTTCGCCGAATCGGCCACCTACGTCAGTGGGGCCACGACCCGCTGGGTGGGTACACCGGTGCGCCCCGAGTTTTTGATCTCCCCCAATCCGCTGCTCGATGTTCCGGTGCCGCCCGAGGCGCCCTTGATCGTGGTGATGGGGGGCTCCCAGGGAGCCAGGGCGATCAATCAGATGGTGGGCGAGTGCGCCCCCGGCTGGCTTGAGCGCGGCTGGTGGATAGTACACCTCACTGGTGCCGGTGAATACGATGCCGTGCGCGAGGGTACCCCCGACCACCCCGCTTACCGCATCTACGCCTTCTGGGAAAAGATGGCCCCGCTGCTCTCCCGCGCGGATCTGGCCATCAGCCGCGCCGGGGCGGCGACCCTCAGCGAATTGCTCGTCACCGGCACCCCGTCGCTTTTGATTCCCTATCCGTTTGCCGCCGAGGATCACCAGAGCGTCAACGCCGCAGCCCTCGTGCGCGCCGGGGCGGCTCTCCAGTTTTCTCAAGCGGCCCTGAGTGCCCCGCTCCTGGACCGCACCGTCCAGGCCCTCCTGGACAATCCCGAAACCCTGGCCAGGATGGCTGCGAGCGCACGCAGGCTCGCGGTTCCCGATGCCGCCCGCCGCACAGCCGATTTGGTGCGCGAGTGCGTTCGCCATTAAAAAGGCTGTCGGCAGTCCGGCTGCGATAGCATGGCCCTACAGGATTCAAGCGAAACGACAATGCCTATCCAGGGCGAAAACCTGCTGAATGAGTATGGAAAAGACATTTCGCTACTCAGTGACGAAGAATTGGAAATTCTGGTTTCAATTCGCGTTGCACCCGAGCAGGATGAACGGTTGCATTGTTTACTTGAAATGCATCGCGACGGCGCTCTAGAGCCTTCCGAACAAGCAGAACTTGAAAGGCTGATGACCTTGTTCGAGGGTAACGTTTTAAAGCAATCGCAGGCAGGAGCCGAACTTGCACGCCGTAAAAGACTCCGGGCAGCGCATGTGTGACTCGTAGGTCCATCGGCACGACTCTCGACACGAAGGTCAGAAACTGGGCAAAGCACCGTTGCAGCTACTGCCTGCTTGAGCAGGAGTACGCAGGGGGCTTTACTCTGGAAATTGAACACATCTCGCCGGTTCAAAAAGGTGGCACGAATGTGGAAGCGAACCTGGCCCTCTCATGCAAGTGGTGCAATCTGTCCAAGGGAACGAAAATCGACGGCCTAGATCCGGTTACGGGCAATATCGTACGTTTGTTCAATCCTAGAATCGACAATTGGTCGGAGCATTTTCAGTGGGCAACCGATAAGGTGACCCTGGAGGACAAAACCGAGATTGGCCGGGCCACTGTCTTGGCGCTAAATATGAACAGACAGTTGGCATTGAAGGTGCGTGGGAACTGGGTGATCGCGGGCTGGCATCCTCCGAAAATGCAATAGCAGGAGGTGCGACTGAAACTCTTAGATCGCCCACTGTGCTACAGTCTCAGGCAGTTCCGCCATCCGCCGCTACCGTTGGATCCGCCTCGTCCGATTTCTCAAGTTTTTACCAGTCGCAAACTGGCCGCCGTGCTGTTTTTGGGCTTTTCATCGGGGTTACCGTACAACCTGACTTTCGATACCTTGCAAGCCTGGATGACGGGAGCAGGAATCACCCTCACGACCATTGGACTATTCAGCCTTGCCAGGCTGCCCTACTCGCTGAAGTTTCTCTGGTCGCCGGTGGTGGATCGCCTGACTCCTCCCATTTTCGGCCGCCGCCGGGGCTGGATTGCGCTGATGCAGCTCGCCATCGCCCTAGTGTTGACGGTTATGGCCACAGTTGATCCCCAGGGCCAATTGCAGATATTGGCAGTGCTGGCGGTGCTATTAGCCTTATTGAGCGCCACCCAGGATATCGCTTTCGACGCCTACCGTACCGACATCCTCGATGCCGAAGAACTTGGGGCCGGGGCCGCTTTGGGAGTCTTAGGTTACCGTTTCGCTCTGGTGGTGACTAGCGCCCTCGCCTTCCGGCTGGCCGAATGGCGCTCCTGGCCGGAGGTGTATCTGTGGATGGCCGCCTTGATGGCGGGCGGCGTCTTGATTACCCTCTGGTCTCCTGAACCTCGCAATCTTCAACCGCCCCCCAGCCTGGCAGAAGCGGTTCGCCTGCCGCTTGTCGAATTTTTCGGCCGCTCGGGAATGGGCCGGGGTCTGGCGATCCTGGCATTTATCGTGCTCTACAAATTGGGCGACACGCTCGCTCTCACCATGACCGTTCCGTTCCTCAAGACCCTCTTCAGCGAGGGCACCATCGGCGACATTCGCGGCGGGGTCGGCTTTGTGGCGACCACGCTCGGCGTGCTGGCGGGCGGTCTGTTGCTGGGCCGCATCGGGATCAACCGCTCGCTGTGGGTGTTCGGTGCGCTGCAGGCAGCGAGCAACCTCGGCTACTTTCTGCTGGCCCTGGCCGGGAAAAGTCCGCTGTTGTTCGCAGCGGTGGTCACCGTCGAAAACGGTTGTGCGGGATTGGGAACGGCGGCGTTCGTCGCTTTTTTGATGAGTCTGTGCGACGCGCGCTACTCGGCTACCCAGTACGCCCTATTGTCGAGCCTGATGGCCGTGGGCGGGATCGTCCTCGGATCCACCACTGGCCTTGTAGCTGGGGCCACCGGCTGGCCGCTGTTTTTTGTGCTCACCGCCACCGCCGCCGTACCGGGGCTGTTGCTGCTGCCGCTATTTGCTCCTTGGAAGGAACGCACTCCCGCCACAGCGATCAAAAGCACTTTTTGAAAACCTGGACGACTTCGCCGGGAACGTCAGTGCGCTGCGGGTGGTCGAATGGATTCTGACTGCGACGTGCCGCTGATGCCTATCGTTGTGCTTTTGTTGGTGATCGCCGGCTCGGGTGGACCGGGGTCAGCCCAGCCGGCGGACGACCGGCCCGAGCGCTGCGTGGCGCGCCCACCGGCAGGTCTAGTGGCAAGCGACGTGATGATCTGTGCTCCCCAGGCCCAACCGCCCGCAGGTACACAACCCGAAAGCTTCCGACGGCAAAAGCGACAGGGCGGCGTTGATGTCC
Organism: Gloeobacter violaceus PCC 7421; assembly: GCF_000011385.1. Classification (NCBI taxonomy): domain Bacteria; kingdom Bacillati; phylum Cyanobacteriota; class Cyanophyceae; order Gloeobacterales; family Gloeobacteraceae; genus Gloeobacter; species Gloeobacter violaceus. The sequence goes on along the minus strand of NC_005125.1, from coordinate 1,781,277 downwards.
CACGGCCCCCGAAACCTGCATCCCCAGGGCTGGCTGCGCCATCCAGCACACCGTGAATCGCAGGCACTTTGGTTTGCGATGGACCGTAACAAATTGTTCAAACGTATTCGTTGTTACGGCACCGAATTCGAGTGGGCGCAGGCCCGACAACGTTCAAGCGGCGGTGTTTAAATAGTTTCAACGTTCTGCCGGGAGAAAAGCGTTGACCCTGAGTCGATATCTTCTCAAAAAAACCGTGGCCGACCTGCAAAAAGAAGGGGGCCTCGACGGAGGGTTAAAGCGCACCCTCGGTCCCATCAACTTGATTAGCCTCGGGGTGGGTGCCATCATCGGCGCCGGGATTTTCGTGATCACGGGGCAAGCCGCTGCCCAGTACGCCGGGCCGGCCATCACCATTTCGTTCATCCTCGCCGCCTTCGCCTGTGCCTTTGCGGGGCTGTGCTACGCCGAATTCGCCGCTTTGCTTCCCATCTCCGGCAGCGCCTACACCTATGCCTACGCCACTCTGGGCGAACTGGTGGCCTGGATCATCGGCTGGGATTTGATTATCGAGTACGCGCTATCCGCCGCGACGGTGGCTGTCGGCTGGTCGGGCTATGTGGTGAGCTTTCTGAGGGATTTCGGCATTGTTATGCCGCCACAATTCACCGCCTCCTTCGGCCAACCGGTGACCCTCGCCGACGGTACGACGGCGGCCGGGTTGCTCAACGTCCCGGCTGTGCTGATTATCCTGGCGCTCTCGCTGCTGTTGGTGGTGGGCGTGAGCGAATCGGCTTCCGTCAACGGCATCATTGTCGTCGTCAAAGTGGCCGTGATCGTCGCCTTTTTGGTTTTCGGCGCCAGTTACATCGACACGGCCAACTGGACGCCGTTTATTCCCGAACCGGTCGAACCGGGCCGATACGGGTACTTTGGTATCCTGCGGGCGGCGGGGGTGATCTTTTTTGCCTACATCGGTTTCGATGCGGTCTCCACCGCCGCCCAGGAAGCCAAAAATCCCCAGCGCGACATGCCCATCGGCATTCTGGGTTCACTGGTCGTCTGCACGGTGCTCTACATCCTGGTGGCCCTCGTGCTCACCGGGATCGTCGATTACAGGCAACTGGGCGTGCCCGACCCGATCGCCGTGGGTGTAGACGCCATCGGCCTGGGTTGGCTCACGTTCATCGTCAAAATCGGCGCCATCGCCGGGCTCACCTCGGTGATGCTCGTGACCCTGTACGGCCAGACGCGCATCTTCTACACGATGAGCCGCGACGGCCTGCTGCCACCGCTATTTAGCGCCATCCACCCGCGCTTCAAGACCCCTTATCTCTCGACGATGCTGCTGGGTCTTTTTGTGAGCGTCGTGGCAGGCTTGGTCCCCCTGGGCATCCTGGGAGAACTGGTGAGCATCGGCACGCTGTTCGCCTTTATCGTCGTGAGCGCCGGAGTGCTCTTTTTGCGCTACCGCCAGCCGGATCTGCCCCGGCCTTTTCGCTGTCCGCTGGTGCCGTGGGTACCGCTTGCCAGCATCGTCGCCTGCCTGGCGTTGATGTCCGGGCTACCTGCCGACACCTGGCTGCGGCTGTTTGCCTGGCTCGGGCTGGGATTACTGGTTTACTTCGTCTACGGGCGCGTGCACAGCAAGTTGCAATCGAGAAGAGCTTGATTGATCGTTGCTCGGAAGCCGGGCGACCTTGAGGATAATCTCCCACTCCCCGGGACTTACCGGCAGCACCGAGAGGCGGCTGCCGCGCCGGAGCAACGGCATCTGTTCAAGACCCGCCGTTGCGCGCAGGCGCTCCAGGGTGACAACCTCGGCAAACTGCGCGCCAAAGGCGACGTCGACCATCTGCCAGATGGGCTTTGCGGCCGTTGCCTTCGCGTCGAAATAGGGACTGGCTGGATCGAGGGCGGTGTGGTCGGGGTAGGCTTCGCGCACGACTTCGACAATGCCCGCCACGCCGGTGGGGTTGGCGTTGCTGTGATAGAAAAAGCCCAGATCCCCCACCCGCATGGCGAGCATGAAATTGCGGGCCTGGTAGTTGCGCACGCCGCTCCAGTCGGTGGTGCCGTCCGCCTTCAGATCGGCTATCGAGTAGGCGCCCGGCTCGCTTTTGAACAACCAGCGGGCCATCGTCTAGGAGGACTTGCGATACATCTGCTCAAGCATCGACCGCATGCGCTCCAGTTCGCTGTTGGGCTCCAGGGCTGCCTGCTCGGGACTCCAGTCGAGGGTCTCCTTGGACTTCTCCGGCGGCATCACCAACTGGCCCGCCTCGACGACGATCAGCCCAAGGGACGAATCCTCGCAGAATTGCTTGATCTCCTCGGCTTCGATCAGTTCGACCTCCGGCACTATGAAATCCTGGGCTTCGAGCAGGTTGGCGTAGCGCTCGGCATCCTCCCGACTCTCGAAGGCCACCACGGTGTTCTCGCTATCGACATTCAACGTGTAGATACCTTCGTTCTCGGACCCCGAATTGAAGATCAGCACACAAAGTTGCATGGATCCCCCTCTATTGGTCTTCGGTCCATATTGTAGCTTCCGCGAATCGATCGAACGTATCTGGGGACACGACCTGCAGAAAGCGACGATTGTGGTATAGATATTCTGTCCTCTGTGGGATGACTATCTATGAAACAAACAATGCTGCTGATGGCCGCCCTGGTGGTGTGCTGGAGCGCCCCTGCGCTCGCGGACGAAAAGAAAGGTTTTACGGTCGGCGGATTCGAGTTCGAATCGCAAGAAGCGTTTATCGATAGCGGTGCGCGGTGCGCGGTGGCGCCCCCGAACCCGGCGGTGATTAAAGAAGTACAACAGAAGCTCGATCGCTGGACGGCGGCGCGCCGTCGTCCCGACGGCACCCTCGAAGCTGTCGCCACCAAGACCATCCCGGTGGCTTTTCATGTCATCTACAGCGGCAGCACCGGCAACATCTCGGATACGGCCATCGCCGATCAAATTCGCGTGCTCAACGACGCCTTCGCCCCTTCGGGCTTTCAATTTCAACTCGCCTCGACCGACCGGACCAACAACTCCAGCTGGTTCGGCATGACCCCCGGTTCGAGTGCGGAGCGCTCCGCCAAATCCGCCCTGAGCGTCTCGCCCCAGACAACCCTCAACTTCTACTCTGCCAACCCGAGCGGCGGCTTGCTCGGTTGGGCAACTTTCCCCTGGTATCTTGACAACGACCCCGACAACGACGGGGTGGTGGTGCTTTACTCGTCGCTGCCGGGTGGCAGTGCCTTTCCGTACGACGAGGGCGACACCGGCACCCACGAGGTCGGCCACTGGCTGGGTCTCTACCACACCTTCCAGGGCGGCTGCTCCAGCAGCGGCGACTCGGTGAGCGACACGCCCTCCGAAAAATCGGCGGCCTACGGCTGTCCCACCGGCCGGGACAGCTGCCGCCGACAGTCGGGCCTCGATCCGATCATCAACTTCATGGACTACACCGACGACGCCTGCATGGTCGAATTCACCGGCGGCCAGGCCACCCGCATGCAGTCGAGCGTCGCCACCTACCGCCCCGAGTTGTGATCCCCGGCCCGCCACCCCCCCAAAGGCGGGCTGCCTCCATAAAATAAGGGACGGGCGCCCCGACAGCCAGGCAGGATTCGCCATGCTCCACGATCCCCAACAACCGGAACTGTTTCCGAAGCTCTCCGCCGAAGAACTCAAGCGGCTGGGTGAACACGGTCGCGAGGTGGATCTGGCGCCGGGGCAGGTGATCTTTCAAGAAGGGGACCCGGTCTCCCGCTTCTTCGTCGTCCTCCAAGGACAAGTGCAGGTCACCAAACGGGTGGACGGTCAGGATCAACTGCTGACCGTTCACCAGCCGGGCGAATTTACGGGCGAAATTTCGATGGTCACCGGCGGCCCCTCGCGGGCCACCGGCCGCTCCCTGGGGGTTAGCCGGGTGCTTGAAATCGAGCCGGAGGCGTTCAAGCGCGTCCTTGCCGAATGTTCCCAGGGGGCGGCGGTGATCTTGGCGGCGATGGCGGGACGGGCCACGGACCTCGAAGGGCAGATGCGTCAGCAAGAAAAACTGGCCGCCCTCGGCAAACTCGCCGCCGGACTCGCCCACGAACTGAACAACCCCGCCGCCGCCGGTCGCCGGGCTGCCCAACAGTTGCGCGAAGCGCTCGCGAGTGTCCAGACCCGCCTGCTCGGGCTGTGCGAAGGGCTGTTCGCTCCCCAGGAGCGCAACTTACTCGTGGCATTGCAAAAAGCAGCGATCGGCCATGCCGCCTGTGCGCCGCGCCTCGACCCGCTCGATCAAAGCGACCGCGAGGAATCCCTGGGCGAATGGCTGGAGGAGCGGGGCATCGCAAACGCCTGGGAGGCTTCTCCGGCGCTGGTGGCGGCGGGCATCGACCCCGACAAGCTCACTCCCCTGGCCGAAGGCTGCACCCCGGAGGCGTTCGGCGAAGCGCTCCACTGGCTGGTCGAGACGCTCACCCTGGCCGAGCTGGTCAACCAGGTGGACCAGAGCACCGGCCGCATCTCGCAACTGGTCAAGGCGATCAAGTCCTACTCCTATATGGATCAGGCGCCTTTGCAGGAAATCGACGTGCACGAAGGACTCGACAACACGCTCACCATCCTTCACCACAAGCTCAAGTACGGCATCACCGTCCACCGCCGGTACGCCCCAAATCTGCCGCGCATCTTTGCCCACGGCAGCGAACTCAATCAAGTCTGGACGAATCTGATCGACAACGCTGCCTTCGCCATGCAGGGCAAGGGTGAACTGACCATCCGCACCGCCCCCGGTCCGGATACGGTCCATATCGAAATTACCGACAACGGCCCCGGTATCCCGCTGGAGATCCAGACGCGCATCTTCGAGCCGTTTTTTACCACCAAAGGGGTCGGCGAAGGTTCAGGTTTGGGTCTCGATATTGCTCGCCGCATCGTCGTCAAGCACCACCACGGCACGATCCGCGTCACCTCCAAACCCGGCGAGACGCGCTTTAGCATCTGTCTGCCCGTCCGGCAGCCCAAGCAACAACCAGGGGAGAAATAGCGATGCTCGACATCGAGACTTTGCAGCGGGTGCCCCTATTTGCCAATCTTCCGGAGGAGCGGCTGCACTGGCTTCTGGGCGAGGGCCGGGAGCTGTGGCTGGAGCCGGGACAGATCCATCGCGCCGCCGGGGAGCCCGCGGATTACGTCTTTGTGATCCTCGAAGGCGAGATCCAGATCGTCAAACACGAGGGTCAGCAGGAGATTTTGCTGGTCACCCACGTCCCTTACACCCTCTACGGCGAATTGCCCATTTTGACGGGAGATCCCCACTACTGGGCGAGCGGCCGGGCCCAGGTGCGCTGCCGGATCTTCGAATTCGGCAAGGAGGCCTTCTGGGAAATGCTCTCCTCCTGCAGCTGTGTAACGACGAGCATCCTACGCACGATGGCCCTGCGGATGCAGGCGGTGCAGACGCTCTCGCAGCACCGCGAAAAACTGGTCGCCCTCGGCAATCTTGCCGCCGGACTCGCCCACGAACTGAATAACCCCGCCGCCGCCGCCCAGCGCGCCGCCCGGCGGCTGCAGGAAATCTTTCAGGTGCTCCAGCCTGCCGCTTTGCAGTTGGGCCGCCAGGTGGTCGACTGCGAGCAGCAGGCGTTTTTGGTGGGCCTGCAGCGCGAAGCGCTCGCCAGGGCCGCGAGTACCTCCAGACTCGATCCGCTCACCCGCAGCGACCGCGAAGAGGAGATTGCCGCCTGGCTCGAAACGCACGGTGTGACGCAGTGCTGGCAACTGGCGCCGACGCTGGTGGGGGCGGGCCTCGACACCGACTGGCTAGCCAAGATCGCCGAGCGGATGCCCGCCCCGGCCCTGGACAAGGTGCTTGTCTGGCTGGAGGCCAATCTCAGTGGGGTCGGGCTGTTGACGGAATTGGTCCAGAGCACCGAACGGATCTCAAAGCTCGTCAAGTCGATCAAAGACTACTCCTACCTCGATCAAGCCCCGCTGCAGGAGGTCGATATCCACCAGGGGCTGGAGAGCACCCTGACCATGCTCGGCCACCGGCTCAATGGGTCGATCGCTGTCGAGCGCGATTACGACTACACCTTGCCTGCGATTACCGCCTACGGCAGCGAACTCAACCAGGTCTGGACGAACCTCATCGACAACGCCATCGACGCGCTCGAAGCGAATGGGTGCGGATGCATCCGCATCCGCACCCGGCATGAGCACGAGGTGGTGCTGGTCGAAATTGCCGACGACGGCCCCGGTATTCCGGCTGCAGCCCAATCCCATATCTTCGACCCGTTTTTTACCACCAAGGCTGTGGGCGAAGGCACCGGCCTCGGGTTGCATATCGTCTATCAGGTCGTGGTCGTGCAGCACCATGGCGATGTCCGCTTACTCTGCGAACCGGGAGACACCCGCTTTCAGGTGCGCTTGCCCCTCCGTATCGGTTGATCAGCCAGGCTATCGGACTCAGACCCGGCTTACGAAGTGCAGCACGATGGCAAAGTGATCTTCAAAAAAGAGATCTTCATGGATGTACAGATCCGCAAGCGACATCCAGAGGGCTTTGTCGGCGTCGTCGCCGCCTTTAACCGGCGGCAACTTGCCCGCTTTGAGCTGGATGAAGTAGGCATGGGTAATCGTCCGGCCGCGCAGCGAGCGGCTCGGGTTGTCGAAGACGTGGCTGTCGACGATCGAACCGCGCAGCACCGGCATCGGCACCTTGAGACCGGTCTCTTCTTTGAGTTCGCGCAACATGCCTTCGAGCAGCGTTTCGTCTTGATCGACAAAGCCGCCGGGTAGCGCGTAGAGACCCGAACCGTAGCGGGATTTGCGCCGGACGATCAGCACATGGCCCGACTGCACCACCACCGCATCGACGGTCACGAAGGTGGGTGGGTAAGGAGCCACCGACCAGGCTTTTTGGTTGTGTTGAATGAAGTCGTACTCGGCACAGAGTTCGCCGAAGCGCGCTTCGCTTTGAAAGGCGCTCAGGCTCACCTGCACCCCCACCGGCAATTTGTCGTAGTACGTGGCTTCGGGGGCGCGGCTCAAGTAGGCGGCGCGGATATCGGTGGAGTGGATGTCGCGGTAATTGCCCGTCTCGATATAGCTCCACTGTGGAAAGCTATCCAGGTAGTAGGAGCTTTCGTCTTTTCGGTGACCGATGATGGCGATGGCGCTCTCGTCCCCGGCGATGGCGAGCACTTTTTGTTGGATGTCCGCCACCCAGAGGTTGTCGCTGTAGAGCTGGTCGCGCACGGGCGCAAAGTGGATGCGCTCCAGGAGGTTCGGTTCGTCTTTGAGCGTGAGGCGGATCATCTGCTCGCGCTGGGAGGAGGTCCAGGGATTTTTGATGTTGGGGGCGGTGCGGTGGCTGCCGATGACGATAATCAGCTCCGACGCCTCCTCCAGGGCAATGCGCACAGTCTGCAGGTGACCCAGGTGAAACGGCTGAAAGCGGCCGATATAGATGCAGTAATCGTATTTTTTGCGCATCGCAGGCTCCCTGTGATGAAAAACATCCCCTCTCCGGGGGTGGCAATACCATCCTACAGAAAGCCCGGCAATTGCAAGCCCCGGTCAAGCTGGTAGGCTAGGGGGTAGACTTTGAGCCCCGCCCATGTCCGTTTCCACCCGGCTGCTGCAGCTATTTCGCGAGCGCCACCCGACCGGCACCGTCGTGGCCGATCTGGTGCGCTTCGACGCCGGGGTCTACACGGTGCGCGCCGAGGTGCGCATCGATCGCCAGTGGGTGCTCGGTTCCGGACTCGCCGTACACGCCGATCTCGAAAGGGCCGAGGAGCGGGCGATCGAGCGCGCTTTGCAGGTGGCGGGCTTTGGGCTTGCAACCGAACCCACCCCCCGCGAACCGGCCACTGCGGTCTATGCCCCTCCGGCTTTCGAGCCGACTACAGCCTCGGGAGCGCTGCCGCTGTTTGAAGAGGAGCCGCTGCCTGCAGCCGTGAACGGCAACGGGCACGCGCCCTACGAACTGGAGCCGCCGGTGGATCTCTCGGACTTGCTCGCCCAGAGCGACGTGCAGATGCAGCGCATCGGCTGGGGTTCCAAAGAAGGGCGCGATTATCTGCAGCGCACCTTCGGCAAATCCTCGCGTCAGCAACTGGATGTAGCGGAGTTGCAGACTTTCTTGCGGCATCTGAAGGCCCAACCCAACCACCTCGCCCGCCGCAGCACCCAGGCGCCGTTTTGATGGGTGGTGCCGAACGGGTGATCGTGGCCCTCGATCTCGCGGACGCCCAGGCGGCCCGCGCCCTGGTGGAGCGCGCCCCGGCCGTGCGCTTCTGGAAAGTCGGACTGGAACTATTCACCGCCGCCGGTCCGGGCCTGATCGAATGGCTCAAAGCGCGCGGGTGCCGGGTGTTTCTCGATCTCAAATTTCACGATATTCCCAACACGGTGGCCGGGGCCTGCCGGGCGGCCACCCGCCTGGGGGTGGACCTGCTCACCGTGCATGCGACGGGGGGACAACCGATGCTGATGGCGGCGGTCTCCGCCTGCACAGGCGAAGCGGCCCGCCTCGGGAGCCCCGCCCCGGCGGTGCTGGCGGTGACCCTGCTCACCAGCCTGGACGCGCAGCTGCTCGAACAGCAGCTCTTGGTCAATGTCGGGGTAAGCGGCTATGTGGAGCACCTCGCGGTCCTGGCCGTGTCAAGCGGTGTGCAGGGGGTGGTCTGCTCGCCTCTGGAGACGGCCCTGCTGCGCGAGCGCTGCGGAAACGATTTTCTGATCGTCACCCCGGGCATTCGCCCGGGTGGGAGCGGCGAAGGCGACCAGCGCCGCACCCTAACCCCCGGCGAAGCGTTTGCCCGGGGCGCCGACTACCTGGTGGTGGGCCGCCCGGTGACGACCGCCCCCGATCCCCAGGTCGCATTCAAGGCCATCGTCGCGGAGGTCGGCGGATGATGCGTACTTTGTTGCCGGCCCTTGCTCTGGCTACCTGGCTGGCCCTCGCACCTGTGCCGACTCCCGCCGCTCCGGCCATCGAAGCCGAGCGGCTCGCAGAACAACTCACCGAGGTGCTGCCAAGTTACGTCAACCGCGCCTACACCCGCGAGCGCGTTCCCGGAAACCTGGTACTCACCAGCAACCCCCGGCTCACCCCAGCGGCGGGGGGGGCCGTCGCGATTCAGTTTCTTACCCTCGATCGCTTCTTACAGAGAGGCGAACTGTTCCCGGTGCTCGTCGAGCGGACTGTGGTGGTGGCCCCGAGCGGCGGCAGATGGTGGCTGAGCGATGTGCGCTCGGTATTTCGGCCCATCCCCGAGGAACTCGACGGCAAGCTCGGTCCCTACCTGGAGGACATTCCGGTGGCGCAGAACAGCCCACCCACCCTCGCCGGTTGGCCGCCCTATATTGCGCTGGAGAGCGCCTTTGCCCAGGCGGTCACCACCTGGCTTCGGGACGTCCAGCTTCCGGACCGTAAATAAATTCACGCATGCAGGCCGCACTCGGTCTTGGCCTTGCCCCGCCAGCGCCCCGAGCGCGGGTCCGCCCCGTCGGCCACCGGGGCGGTGCAGTTAAGAGGCGAGCAGCCGATCGACGGAAACCCCTCGTCGTGCAGGGGGTTATAGGGCAAATCGCGCTCGACAATGTAGGCCCAGACTTGCTTGTGCGTCCAGGTGGCCAGCGGATTGAACTTGACCATGCCGCGGCGCGAATCCCACTGCACGACGCCAATCTGGCCGCGGGTCGGCGACTGTTCGCGGCGCATGCCGGCAATCCAGGCTTTGTAAGGGGCGAGGGCGCGGTTGAGCGGCTCGACTTTGCGAATGGCGCAGCAATGATCCGGGTTGCGATCGTGCAGGCGCTCGCCGTAGATGGCATTTTGCTGAGCGACGGACATCAGCGGCCCCACCACCTCAAGCTGCAACTGCGGAAAGCGCGCGAGCACCCGGTCTTTGAGCGCCAGCGTCTCGGGAAAATGAAAGCCCGTCTCGAGGAAGAATGCCTGCGGCCGGGGCCACACCTTCACCAGCATGTCGAGCAAAATGATCGACTCGGGACCGAAGGCGCTCGCCAGCACCAACTTGTCGCCAAAACAGCGCACCGCTTCCGCCAGGATGGCCTCAGGAGCCAGATCCTCCCACTGCCGGGCCAGATGCTCCAGAGTCGTCTGGTCGATGCCCATCGCCGGTTGGTCCTGCAGTAAATTCACGTAAGCGCCCCTACCTGATTGCTCTGATTGTACAGTAAGCCCAGGGGAAAAAGAGAGATTTGCTCCCGTTATCTGCTTGACATTGCGGGAATTGACGTGGTTCCTCCAGGAACCGCCGGGGCCGACGGGCGGTCGTAGACAGGGAGTAGAGTAGGTTCTGAGATAATAGAGGACTTGCGACGATGCACCGCACATCCCGATGGACGCAGTGCAAACGGGTAATTGGGGCAGGGAGCCTCGCTCTGGCCCTCGCGGTCTGGGCGCCCGCAGCCCTGGCGGCCGACCCGTTTCGCACCGGCAGCGAGGCACGGCCGATCGGTCCGGCGCTGCAGATGGCCTTCGAGGACTTTTTCAAAAACGGCAACTACCTGAACGCCGGGGAAAAGCTCGACGTGGCCCAACGCCAGAATCCCGACGAACCGCTGGTCTACGGCCTGCAGGCAGCGATTGCCTACCAGAACGGCCAGGTGGACCGGCTGTTGGCGCTCGCCCAGAAGACCCGCGAGGTGGCCCAGGCGATGAACGGCAAAGATCCAGCCCGCTCCCATCTGTATCTGGGGATCGCCCAGGGCTTGGAGATCTCGACTTTCTACCTCAAAGACGGCATCCTGGCGCTGCCGCGCATGCTTACCTACGTGCCCGCGATGTTCGGCGAATTCAAGACGGCGCGCGAAAAGTCCCCGGACGACCCGGAGATCAATTTGTTCGTAGGCTATATCGACACGCTTTTGACCAAGCACGACGAAGCGATCAAAGAATTTCGCAAAGCCGCCCCGAATTATCTGTCTTACCGGGGTCAGGCGCTCGCCTGGCGCGACAAGAAAAACTACGAAGAGGCGTTGGCGATGGTCGATCAGGCCCTTGCCGCCGCCCCCACCAACCCGGATCTGTCCTATCTCAAAGGCCAGATCCTGGCGCTTTACAGCAAACCGGCCGAGGCGGTTGCCCACTTCGATCGGGCGATTTACCAGGGCAACCAGCTCCCCGAGAGCACCCGCAAGCAGATCCTGCGCGAGCGCGACGCCCAGGCGCGGCTGGCGGGGGATCTCTATACTCCTTTGCCCTCCGTGACTGTTACACCGCAACCTTGATTCGGTAGGCGCAAACCGATCGACAGATTGTCCGATTGCAGGCTCTACTGCGGGGGGGTAGCCAAATCCGTTGCCAAGACGCCTGGGGAAGCCGCTTGCACCCGGGGCCGCAATATTCCCGAGTTCTTCACCCGGCTCCGGCAAACATGGACAGTACAACGGAGCGTGCACCGTCGGCTTGCGGCAGTCGGACCGTACCGCGGCTGCACAGCCTCTGAAATATCCGACATTCCGCGAAGGACCATGGCTGCTCCCCTTGCTCCCGACGAGCCCCAACGCCTGGAGGCGCTCGAACGCTACCGGGTGCTCGATACCCCGGCGGAGGCCGTCTTTGACGACATCGTCGAAATTGCCGCGCGCCAGTGCCATATGCCGATTTCACTCATTTCGCTTATCGACCGCGATCGCCAGTGGTTCAAAGCCCGGGTGGGTGTCGAAGTGCAGCAGACGCCGCGTGAACTGGCCTTCTGTACCCACGCCATCTTGCAGCGCGAGACGTTCATCGTGCCCGACGCCCGCATCGACGAGCGCTTCTCCACCAATCCCCTGGTGATCCATTCGCCCCAGGTGCGCTTTTACGCCGGTACGCCGCTGGTAACCCCCGACAATCGGGCTCTCGGCACGCTGTGCGTCCTGGACTACCAGCCGCGGGAGTTTCCGCCCGACCAGCAAGACCGGCTCTGGCACCTCAACCGGCAGGTGATGATGTACCTGGAATTGCGCCGCAAGTTGCTGGCGTTGCAACAAACTATCCGCACCAGCCTGGACACGGCGACCCGTCGGCAAATCGACAGCGACATCTACCTGTTGCAAAGCCTGACCGAGGCTATTCAGGAAGCCCACGATTTTCATGGCGCCCTGCAACGGCTTTTGCAGTTTCTTTGCAAGGCGACGGGCTGGCCCATCGCCACCGCCTCGACCCCCAGCCCGGACGAGAGCGTTCTGGAAGCGAGCCCCGCCTATTACGCCGATGAAGAGCAACTGGCACACCTGCAAAAGTTGCGCGGCCACAAGAGCGCTCCCGGCATCGACCCGATGGAACTCGAACGCTTCCGAGGTTTAGGAGAGCGGTTGCTGTTCCGCCCGGGCGAAGGTTTGCAAGGGCGCATCTGGCTGAGCAGGCAACCGGAGAAATGGCCCTCCCAGACTTCGCTGCGCTCCCCCATCATCGAGATGCACGAGAAGGTGGCCCATGCCGCCGGACTCAAAACCGGGCTCGGCGTTCCTCTGATTGTCGAAGAACAGGTGCTGGCGGTACTGGTCTTCTTCAGTTGGGAAGCCCAGATGCCGATCGAACCGCTGCTGCGCCTGATGACCACCGTCACCCAACTGCAGGTGCAGCCGACGACGACGGTGGCGGCTGCACCGGTCCTCTAGCAGGATCAGCCCGGTTCCGGCCGACGCACCAGATCGCTTTCGAAAAATTTCATACCCAGCTTGAGTTTGCCCGGCACGATCTCCACAGAGCTGAGCACGAACTGGGCGACCTGGCGGCGAAAGTCGAACCAGGGCATCAAAAAACTGGTCATCACCGGCAAGCTCGGAAAAAATGGGATGCGCGCCAGCACGGCGCGCAGGATGACACCCGTGAGGCGCGGCTCGATCACCCGGTCTTCCCAGCGCACCCGGGCGGCGTTGAGTTGGATGAGCACCCGGTCGGCGTTGATGTCGGGAATCGCCGTGCCGCGCACCTCCACCTGGGCGGCAATCGTCGAGGAGACCAGTTCGCCGATGGCCGTGGCGTACTTGAGCAACAGCACCACCCCCAGGCTCACCGTCGCTTCGCCGTCGCCCAGCACGATCGAGCCGCTCTCGCCGCGCAGGAAAACCCGCCAGTCGCCCGCTTCCGCCGTCGGCACCTCCTCCAGGTTCGGTTGCTGAAAATCCAGGGCGATCCAGCGCTGCAAGCCCCGGTCGAGCACCGAGGCGTCCACCCAAACAGTCACTTCTTCCTGGGTGTTCTCGAGGGCCAAGCGGCGCTTCTGCTCGGTGATGCGCATGTCTTTGTTGCCTTCGAGCTGCGTCCAGCTGCCGTCAAGACCGACGGGCTTGAGGATCTGGAAAACTTCCTGCAGAACCGCCCGGGTCAATGCGCTGCTGCCGATGGGCAGACCGGCCAGTTCGAGTTTGGAGCGCTGGGGTTCGAAGGTCATCGCGCACAGTGCCTGGACACCCCTCCATCCTACCGGCAGTTGCCCGACCGCTTTGCCAGGCGAGCTCCCCGACAGAGGGGAGGCTCTACCGAAAGGTCGATTGGCCGCTCCAACCGCCGCGATACGGTTGGCGGGGAGGTTGCCGCTTCCGACAGGCGGGTGTTCCGGGAACAGGATGCCGGTCGGGCGGGTCTGCCTGGGGCGTAGGGTCACAAAAGCAACAGCGCATGGGGGACGGACGATGAAGGCAGTAGCGGATCGGGTCGGCTCCCCGAGGCCAACGCTGGGACTGACCGACGCGGTGGCGCTCATCGTGGGCATCGTCGTCGGGGCCGGCATCTTTGAGACCCCCGCGCTGGTGGCCGCCAACACCGGCGGGCCCCTCTGGACGCTGCTGGCCTGGCTGTTGGGGGGCGGCATTTCGCTGATTGGGGCGCTGTGCTACGCCGAATTGACCACGGCCTATCCCCACGCGGGCGGCAATTATTACTACTTGCTGCGCGCCTTCGGCCGGGATCTGGCCTTTTTGTACGCCTGGGCGCGGCTCGCGGTCGTGCAGACCGGTTCGATTGCGCTGCTGGCCTTTGTGAGCGGCGATTACGCTTCGCAGCTGTGGCGCCTGGGAGAGTACTCTCCGTCGATTTACGCCGCCCTGGTTATTGCCCTGTTCACCGCCCTCAACATTGCCGGCATCCGCCAGGGCGCCCGGACCCAGAACCTGCTTGCCGTCGCCACCGTGCTGGGCCTCGCCGCCGTTATCGTCGGGGGGCTGCTCGCCCCGGCCCCGGCCCAGCCGCTGGCGGCCCCCGCCCCCGCTTCCACAAATTTCGGCCTCGCGATGGTCTTCGTACTGCTCACCTACGGCGGCTGGAACGAAGCGGCCTATATCTCGGCGGAACTGCGCTCGGTAAAGCGCAACATGGTGCGCGCCCTGCTTGTGAGCATCGGGATCATCACAGCACTCTACCTGCTGGCCAATGTCGCCTTTATCCATGCTTTGGGAACGGCGGGAATGGCCGGATCTCAGGCGGTGGCCGCCGATTTGATGCGGCGGGTGGCGGGGGCGCCGGGGGCGGCGTTTATCAGCGCCCTCATCGTCGTCTGCGCCCTCAGCTCCGCCAACGCCTCGATCATCACGGGGGGGCGCACCAACTACGCCCTCGGGCAGGACTTTACACTGTTCCGCTTTTTGGGCCGCTGGCGGACAGGCACCGAGACGCCCGCCAACGCCCTGGCGGTGCAGGGGGTGATTGCCCTCGGGCTGGTGGTGCTCGGCACCGCCACCCGGGGCGGCTTCAAGACGATGGTCGAATACACCGCTCCGGTGTTCTGGCTGTTTTTCCTGCTCACGGGCGCGGCGCTTTTGGTGTTGCGCTCGCGCGACCCGCAGATAGAGCGGCCCTTCCGGGTGCCCCTCTATCCGCTCACACCGCTGTTGTTTTGTCTTATCTGCGGCTATATGCTCCAGGCGAGCCTCGCCTACACAGGCACCGGCGCCCTGGTGGGGGTGGCGGTGCTGTTGGTGGGCCTGCCGCTGCTGTGGATAGCCCGGCGCACGCGTACCGATTCTTGATGAGTGGAGGAAACCGATCGATGCAGCTTCGATCCAAAGTCGCCCTGCTGGGTGCCGTGGCGGCCCTCGCCGCCCTAGGCACCGCGAGCACCGTTTCGCTGGCCCAGACTGCCGCCCCCGAGGCCGGCACCCAGGTCAAGACCGAAGTCAAATCCCCCAAGCGCGATCCCGACGTGGTCTACGTGCCCACCCCCCAGGAGGTGGTCGACCAGATGCTCACAGTCGCCAAAGTCGGCAAGGACGATGTGATCTACGACCTCGGCAGCGGCGACGGGCGCATCGTGGTCACCGCCGCCAAGCAGTACGGCGCGCGCGGCATCGGCATCGACATCAACCCGGCGCGCATCGTCGAAGCCAATGAGAACGCCCGTAAAGCCGGGGTCACCAACCAGGTGCGTTTTCTCGAACAAGATCTCTTCGAGACCGACCTCAGCGAAGCGACCGTCGTAACGCTCTATTTGCTGCCGGATCTCAACGTCAAGCTCCGTCCGCGGCTTTTTAGTCAGCTCAAGCCCGGCACCCGCGTCGTCTCCCACGCCTTCGACATGGGCTCCTGGAAACCCGACCGTGTGCTCAAGGTCAAAGATTCGA
Source organism: Gloeobacter violaceus PCC 7421 (assembly GCF_000011385.1). Lineage (NCBI taxonomy): Bacteria > Bacillati > Cyanobacteriota > Cyanophyceae > Gloeobacterales > Gloeobacteraceae > Gloeobacter > Gloeobacter violaceus. Next base: position 1,765,724 of record NC_005125.1, on the reverse strand, counting down.
CCGTCTACTACTGGGTGATCCCCGAGAAAGTCCCGGAAAACTTGCGCTAGGCCATCGAAGCGGGCGGCAGTTCTTCGATAAGGGCCAGGGCCACCTGGGCAAACGCCTCCTCACCGAGCGCGGCAAACAGCTTCGCCGCCGTCACCGCGTCGGAGCGGCCCGCCGCTTCGCCCATCGCCAGGCGGCAACGCGCCCGACCCAGGTAAGCGCTTGCGTAGGCGGAGTCGAGGGCGATAGCGGCGGTAAAATCGGCGGCGGCCCCGGCCGGGTCGCCCAGAGCCGAGCGCGCTTCGCCGCGGTTGTAACGGGCCGGGGCAAAGCGCGGATCGCAGCGCACGGCAAAACTGGCATCGGCAATGGCCTGCTGCGGGCGAGCGCAGGCCGAGTGTGCGGCGGCGCGGTTGCTCCAGAATTCGGCGCGCTTTGGAGAGAGGCGAATGGCCCGATCGTAATCGGCGAGCGCCGCCTCAAGGCGACCCGCCCCGGCGTGCAGCGCCCCGCGATTGCCGTAGGCGGCAGCAAAATCGGCTCTGGCGGCGATGGCTCCATCCAGATCGGCGAGCGCTCCCTCGCGATCGCCGCTGCGCACCCGCGCCAGGCTGCGGTTGTAGAGGGCCAGCGGGTGGGTCGGTTCGAGACTCAATGCCTCGCTAAAATAGGCAGCGGCCCGTTCCGGTTCATCCAGGTGCAAACAGGCGATCCCCAGGTTGACCAGGGCTTCGATACTCTCGGGGTCACAGCGGTGGGCGGACTCGTACTCGGCCGCCGCCGCGCGCCAGTCGCCCCGGCGCACCCGGGCGTAGGCGCGATCGAGGTGGTATTCGGCGTCGATGAGCGCTTTGAGCCCCATGGGTAGTGTAACTACTCCTCAGATGACTCTAACCGACGCTGCAGTGAATTGAGAATCCCCGGTTGGCGGGAAGCCATGCGCGCCTTACCGGCGGCGGCCCACTGCTGGAGCGCTTCGATCTGCTCCTGGGCGGTGCGCGCCAGGGGCACGATCTGGGTGATCGCCTGCAGGATATCGTCGGTGGTAAAGTCGCGGCTTTGCGAAAAACCCGTGTGCATTGCTTCGACGATGATCTGCTCGATTTCAGCCCCACTAAAATCCGGCGTCTCGTAGGCGAGGCGGTCGATGTCGTAGGCGCGCAGATTGTGGGGCCGCAGCTTGCCCAGGTGCACCTGAAAGATTTCCTGGCGCTCGGCCTGCGAAGGCAGATTGACGAAGAACACCTCGTCGAAGCGGCCCTTGCGCAGCAGTTCCGGCGGCAGGCGATGCACGTCGTTGGCGGTGGCCACCACAAAGACCGGCGAGGTCTTCTCGGCCATCCAGGTGAGAAACGTCGCAAACACGCGGCTGGCCGTCCCGGCATCGCCGCCGGTGGGATTGCCGAAGGTTTTGTCGATTTCATCGGCAAAGAGCACACACGGGGCGAGGGCCTCGGCCAGCTGGATCATCTGGCGGGTGCGCGCCTCCGACTCGCCCACCAGGCCCGCAAAAAGGCGCCCGACATCGAGCCTGAGCAGGGGCAGATGCCAGTGGTGGGCGATCGCCCGGGCGGTGAGCGATTTGCCGGTGCCCTGCACCCCGACCAACAGCAATCCGCGCGGGTGCGGCAGCCCGTAGCGGCGGGCCTGATCGCTGAAGGCCGCCCCGCGCCGCATCAGCCATTCTTTGAGCTGGTCGAGGCCGCCGATGTCGGTGATCGACTCGGTGGCCGGGTAGAACTCCAGAATCTGGGTCTGGCGAATTTTTTGTTTTTTCTCTTCGAGAATCAGTTCGAGGTCCGAACTGTCGAGCGAACCCGAGCGGGCAATCGCTTTGCCCACCACCTGGCGCACCCGGTTGAGGGAGAGCCCCTGACAGGCCTTGACCAGCTCCTCGCGCTGAAACCCCTGGACGGGCGCCCGGCTACCCAGCAGCAGCTCGATTTCGCGGTCGATTTCTTTGCCGGTGGGCAGCGGAAATTCGAGCACCGTCACCTCCTCGGCCAGATCCGCCGGAACCACAAGGCGCGGCGCCAAGAAGATCACCGTCTTGGGCTGGGCGCGCAGGCGGCGGGCCAGATTGCGCAATTTGCGGCCGATGGCGATGTCTTCGAGAAAGCGGTGAAAATCGCGCAGCACGAAGACCGCCTGGGCATCGGGCCGCACTTTCTCGACAAATTCGAGGGCCGCCAGCGGATTGGAACGGGCAAAACCGGCATCGACGCCCTCGTGCTGGTAGCCTTCCACAAAGTCCCAGCAGTAGACGGTCCGGCCGCTCGCCCGGGCAATCGCCTGCTCGGCGCGCTCTTCTTCGGTCGAGACAATATACAGCAGCGGGTAGCGGGCGCGAATCAGCAAGTCCAGTTCGGCGGCAAAGTCCATGGCGCGGGCAAGGTGGGATACGCTTTCTTCCCATTGTTGGCCTGCTTATCGCCGGGAGCAAGCTATTCGCGGTGGGTCTGCACGGTGCTTCGACGGCTCATGCGGTAGGTAAACTCGCTCACCGACGGATTGGGCTTGCTTGGGTCGATCGTACCGGTCGTCTGCAACCACAACCGGCTCGGCGCCACCTCGCCGGTGACCTGCCCGTCGTCGCCGCGGGTGCAGATGATCCACACCTGCCCGTGATCGGGGCAGAAAAACGCTTCGATCCAGCGGCTGCGGTCGACCCAGGTGGTGATGTCGGTGTGCAACAGCACGGCCTTCTTGCGGGTGATGCCCGTCAGTTCGCGGGTCTGCTCGGCGCTGCTCGAAAAGAGGTGATGCTTCTGACCACAGCCGCGCCAGAGGCGCTCTCCACAGGAAGGGCAATCGATTTCAACGCGGTTCAACGAGCGGTTGCGCTTGCGAGCCATGCATCCTCACAATTAGGGAACAGGTCGGCGGTCCAGCCTGCTCTTTAGGATAGAGGAAAGTCCTTCAGCTCTGGTATAAATCGCTACTATTTTGCGAAAAAACGGTCGTGGCCGCCTGGCCTTTTCTCAAAGTCGTACCCGGTGCGGGTGCGCCCAGATCGAATTTACCAGAGCGGATCGCTATAGAGTTGTACAGTGATTTCGCCGCTGCCCCGCACGGGGGTGATGCAGGAGCACACTGGACCCTGGCCGTCGATTTCGACTTCGCAAGCATGGCACGATCCCATCAGGCAACCGGTCGGAATGCGCACGCCGGCGCGCTCGGCACATTCGAGCAACAGTTCGCCGCTCTGGGCGGTCACACTCAGGTTATCGGGCAGAAAGTGCACCCGGATCGGGGATTGCTCAGCCATGGCGCACCTTGGGGTGAATGGGATCATTATCGCTCTGGCCGCCGGCCATGACGACCTGGGTGACATCAAAGCAGCGGCGAGCGTTGTTGTCGATGACCGCGAGCAGCCGCAGGCGGTTGGTGCGCAAGGTTTCGTCGGGCACCATCACCATCACGGCATCAAAAAAGCAGCTGACCTGGGGGGCGAGTTCACCGAGGGCACCCAGCAGGGCGGGATAATCCTCTTGGGCCTCGGCGGCCTCGGCGGTGGCGGCAAACTTTTGGACCGCCTCGCGCAGCGCTGCTTCTGCCGGGTCGGCCACCAGCTGCGCATCGAAGTGTTCGAGGGTGAGATCGCCAATCCCGGCCTTACCCGCCAGGCGGGCGACGCGCACGGCAGTCTCGTAAATCTGCGCAAGCAGCCCGCTTTTGCGGGCGGCCACCAGCGTGTCGAGCCGCAACTTCAGGGCGCGCAGGTTGGCCAGGGCGCGGCGGGTGTAGCCGGTATCCACGGCTCCCAGCACGGCGAGCACCAGATCGTAATCGAGGCCGTCGCGCTCGACGAGCAGGCCGTAGAGCCTCTGGGCGAACCAGTCGCACAGCTGCTCGAGGAGGGTATCGGCGGGTTGCTTGAGCAGTTGTCGGGAGACGAATAGTTCAACGGTGAAGCCGAGGGCTTCCACGAGATCCAGCTCAAAGTCGGTGTCCCAGCCGATGCGCACCACCGTGAGGGCGGCGCGGCGCAGGGCGAACGGGTCGGAGGAGCCGCTCGGGAGCATCCCCAGGCCGAAGATGCCCACCAGCGTCTCCAGGCGATCGGCGATCCCGACTACCTGTCCGGTCAGGCTCGCAGGCAGGTCGTCCTCGACGTTGCGCGGCTGGTAGTGCTCGGCGATGCCTGCACAGACCAGCGGCTCCTCGCCGTCGAGGCGGGCGTAGTCGCGCCCCACCAGTCCCTGCAGTTCGGGAAATTCGTAGACCATCTGGGTGGCCAGGTCCGCTTTGCACAGGTGGGCGGTGCGCGCCACCAGCCGGGTCTGCTCGCCCCCCAGGCCCAGATGCCCGCACAGCCAGAGGGCGATCGCTTCGAGGCGCTCGACGCGCTCGGCCACCGAACCGAGGCTCTCCTGAAAGGTGACCGATTGCAGTTTACCGAGGAACTTCTCCAAAGGCTGTTTGCGGTCCTCTTCAAAGAAGAAGCGGCCGTCGGCGAGGCGGGCGCGGATCACCCGGCCGTTGCCCCGGGCAATCAGTTCGCTGTAGCGCGGGTCGCCGTTGCTCACGGTGATGAAGCGGGGAATCAAGGCTTCGGGATCGCCCGGTTGGTGCAGGGGAAAGTAGCGCTGGTGGGTGATCATCTCGGTTTTGATCACCGGAGCGGGCAGGCTCAAAAATTCGCTCTCGAACTGCCCCGCCACCGCCGTCGGCCACTCCACCAGAAAATTGACTTCCTCCAGCAGGGCCGCCGGTACCGCCGCCTCCGCCCCCAGTTGCTCCGCCACCGCCGCGATGCCGGTGCGGATGCGCTCGCGCCGCACCTCGGGGTCGGCGAGCACAAAGGCCGCTGTGAGGGCCGCCGGGTAGTCGGCGGCGGTGGCCAGTTCGATCGGTTCGGGATGGAGCACCCGGTGGCCGCGGCTGGTGCGCCCCGCGCTCACCCCGGCCATTTCCACCGGCAGCACTTCACTATCCACCAGGGCCACCAGCCAGCGAATCGGGCGGCTGAAGCGCAAGTCGCCGTCGGCCCACCGCATCAGCCGCGGCCCTTCGAGGCCGGTTATCCACTCGGGGATCTGCTCGGCGAGCAGCTGGGTCACCGGTCGGCCCTCGATGCGGCGCACGGCGAAGACGACTTCACCCTTCTCGGTGGCGCGCACGCTCAGCTCGCCCACCGCCACGCCGGCTTTGCGCGCGAAACCTTCCGCCTGCGCAGTGGGGCGGCCCCCGGCATCGAAGGCTACCCGGGCGGGGGGGCCTTTGAGTTCTTCTTCGCGGTCGGGCTGGCGCTCGGGCAACCCCTCGGCGAGCACCGCCAGTCGCCGGGGGGTACCAAATAACTTCAATGTTTCCGCTGTGATCTGCGCTTCCGCCAAAGCGGAACGCACCCGCGCCTCCAGTTGGGCCAGGGCGCCGGGCACAAAGCTCGCGGGCAATTCCTCGGTGCCGATTTCAAGCAGAAACGTGGCCATGCCTGTTCTCGAAAGCCTTCCCAGTGTACCTTAGGGGGTTTGCAGGCCCACTTGCCGGTGCGGCAAGCGGGCCTATGATGAAACCCAGGCAAGGAGCGCGCGGCAATGAACAAGATGACTCCCGAAGAAATCGAGACGGCCCTCAAGCCGATTGCAGACTGGCAATTGAGCGAAGCGGACGGGGCAACCGCCATCGAGCGGGTCTTTCGCTTCGACGATTTTGTGCAGGCGATCGCCTTCGTGAACAAAGTGGCCGAGCGGGCCGAGACCGCCGGACACCACCCGGACATTCATATCCACTACAACCGTGTGCGGCTGGTGCTGAGCACCCACGACGCAGGCGGAGTGACCTCCAAAGACCTCGAGATGGCGGCGGCCCTCTAGACGCGGACGGCGGCGATCCCCGGCCCCTGGGTTTTTAAGTCACAATGGGCTAAATACCGTCCTTTAAATTCGAAGGAGCGTGCATGTTTGTCCTGGCGGCGATTCTGGTCCTGGGCGTCTTAATTGTGGTCCACGAACTCGGACATTTTCTGGCCGCCCGGCTGCAGGGCATCCACGTCAACCGCTTCTCGATCGGCTTCGGCCCGGTGCTGCTGCGCTACCAGGGACCCCAGACCGAGTACGCCCTGCGCGCGCTGCCCCTGGGCGGCTACGTCGGCTTTCCCGACGACGACCCGGACAGCAAAATCCCCGCCGACGACCCGGACCTGCTCAAGAATCGCCCCATCCTCGATCGGGCGATCGTAATCAGCGCCGGGGTGATCGCCAACATCGTCTTCGCCTACATGATCATGGTCGGGGTGATCTTCTTTGCCGGGGTGCCCGAGGCCAAGGAGCAGCCCGGCATCCTCGTGCAGCAGGTGGCCAAAGAAGTCAGCTCCGCCGCCGCCCAGGCCGGGATCAAAGCCGGCGACGTCGTGCTTGCCGTCGACGGCAAGGCGCTTGCCGGCAACACCGCGGGCGTCGACCAGTTGCGCCGGGCCATCGAATCCCACGCCGGCCGGCCCCTGACTTTTGCCGTCGAGCGCGACAAAGAGCGGCGCACTGTGCAGATTGTCCCTGATGCCAACGGCAAGATCGGCGTGAGCCTGGTACCCAACCAGACCGTCGAGCGTCGCCCCGCCCGCGACCTGGGCGAAGTCTTCCAGCAGGGCTCCGAAGGATTTGGACGCATCATTGGCCTTACCGTCGAGAACTTCCGGATGCTCTTTACCGGGCGGGCGGGCCTCAACGAGGTGGCTGGTCCCGTGGGCATCGTCGCCATGACCGCCAACCTGGCCGAGAGCGACATCAACAATCTGTTCTTCCTGGCGGCGCTCATCTCGGTCAACCTGGCCGTGATCAACATCCTGCCCCTGCCCGCCCTCGACGGCGGCCACCTCGCTTTTTTGCTCATCGAGGCGATTCGCGGCGGCAAACCGCTCCCCAACAACATCCAGGAAAAAGTGATGCAGACGGGGCTGGTGGTCCTGTTGGGCCTGGCACTGCTGCTCATCTTCAAAGACTCGCTCACCTTGCTGCGCAACGGCGGTTCGATGCTGCCGTAGAGCCTAAGTGAAAGCGCGCGTTCTCTAGAAAGGGGGCCGTCAGTAGAGATTGTGCAAGCTCGAAAATATCCCTGAGCTGTCAGGCACAGGTGAAACGTTGATTTTTCGTAGGCTGAAACGCCGTGCTTTCGTTGAAAAGTCCCAAAGTGACCGAGCAGGATAAACAGCCCCTAATAGGAGGCCACCAATTTCCGGGGGGTGCCTGCGGTGCTTGGGTTTTCAGGTCTTTCTGAGGCGGTGTCGAGTGGGCGAACTTCCCCGGGTCGTTTGGAGCTTTTCCGAAGAGAAAACGGGGTTTCCCCTTCAGAACTTGCCCTATCCCCTGGAAATTGATGGCCTCCAAAAGTACCCCACGCTGTACCCACAGGGCATTGCCGCAGCGCTTACTTTCGCCGCTGTACAGCCAGCGGGGCATCCGCTGGCGCAGCGGCTCCGCGAGTATCGCCAGCGTCTGGCACTCTCATTGAGGTGAAGTGTGAAGAAGAAGAAGTCGTCGATCCTTGAGGCTGTCCATAAAACGGCCCGTGGCCTGTACGAGGCAGAAGCCATCGACCAGCTCACGATGCGCAAGTTCGATGTCTTGTGCTTACCGCCAGTCCCAGAGCTAGCGCCTGAGCAGATCAAGAGCATCCGCGAAACAGCGCGGATGAGCCAGGCAGTGTTCGCGGCCACGCTTAACACCAGCACTTCAACGATTCAGAAATGGGAAGTGGGGCAGAAAAAACCCAGCGGACCGGCCCTGAAGCTGCTGCACCTGGTCAAAGACCGGGGTGTCGAAATCCTCGCCTGAATGTTGCTTGAATTGCTATGAGCGGCACACAGGATTTTTGGCAGGACGCCGAAGCGATCCACACCTACAGCCGCGGCGAGGCCCTCGCCGATGGCGTGCTTGTTGAGCTGATGGACGGGAAGATGGCGGCGGTATGCCGACGTTACTACAAGTGGCCGATGGTTTGCACCGCTGCCGTTTGGGAACTGATCACCCAGCTTGCCGCCGAGACACCGTGCTCGCCCGGGGTGGACCCCAGGCCGATTGTGGATAGTGAGTTGGTCGGGCTGCTGCCCCCGGTGCCGAGGAAGGGAGGGACCGGTCGCCCGACTGCTGGAGCAGACCGCCGATGCCATCGAGGCGCAGGTACAATCGAGCCAGGAGCGCGTCGGATTGCTGGGTGTCACCCTGCTTTTGGCGGCCCTGCGTGCCAACCCGAGACTGCTGACCGAGTTTGTGAGCAAAAGCAACATGCAAAACATCCTCACGAAAACCCCCTTCTTCCAGGAACCCGTCCGGGAGCAACTTCAGGAAGCCCGCCTCGATACCAGGCGTGCCGATCTGCTCCGGGTGCTGGCGCGCAAGTTCGGTTCGCTGGCCGAAGATGTCGCCCAGCAAGTGCAGGTGATCGCGCAACCCCAACGCCTCGAACAACTCCTCGACCTGGCCGTCGACGCGACGGATCTCGACGCCTTCCGCTCCGACCTGCGGCTTTGAGGGGCGGGCGGATCGGTCGGGCAGGCGGTGGATTGGGGAGCGCGAACTGCGCGAACTGTTGCGCTCGGGCGATCCTATGCCCGAGGCGAAACGCCTCTACGCCCAACGCGAAATCGAGAACCGCCGCGCCCGGCGGCGCCTCGCCGAATTGTTGTTCGACGCACAATCCGCACGACCGCCAACAGGAGAGCAATAATGTCCAAACGCAACGTGGTTTATCCCGCCGGCCGTCAGGCGCTCTACGATCTCAACAACTACTCGCCCGCGATCCGGTCTGGCGACCTGCTGTTCGTATCGGGGCAGGTTGGCAGCCGCGAGGACGGGTCGCCCGAACCCGACTTCGAGAAGCAGGTGCAGCTCGCGTTCGACAACCTCAACGCGATCCTCGAAGCCGCCGGCTGCACGTTCGATGACGTGGTGGACGTCACCACCTTCCACACCGATCCGAAGGCGCAAATCGAGACCGTCGCCGCGGTTCGCCTGAAGGCGATCGGCGAAGCGCCCTATCCCAACTGGACCGCGGTCGGCGTCAACTGGCTGGCTGGCTTCGACTTCGAGATCAAGGCTATTGCCCGCGTCCCATCGGCCGACTGACCGCCGCTCCCCGGACGACCCATAGACAGCGCAACGAACAAGAGTGCTATTCGACGACGCCACCCCGTCCGACGTGCCCGAACTCGTCGCGCTGATTAACGCCTCCTACCGTACCCCCGGCAACAAGCCGGGCTGGACCGACGAGCGGGAGTTTCTGGAGGGCACACGGACCGACGCGGACGCGCTCGGTGCCGAACTCGATACCGGACGCTGTCTGATTGGACGACAGAGCGCCGACGGCCCGATCGCGGCGTGTGCGAGGATCGCGCCGGAGAACGACGGTGCCTGGTATGTGGCGTCGATCGCGGTGGACACAGCACAGCAGGGCAAGGGAACGGGGCGCGAGATCCTCGCCGAAGTTGAGCGACAGGCCCGAGCTGCCGGTGTGCCCGCCTTGCGCATCACCGTCATCAATCTACGCCACGAGCTTATCGCGTGGTATGAGCGCCGCGGCTTCGTCCGCACCGGGGAAGGTCACCCTGTTCCTGTTCGGGCAGCTGGACGATTCCACACCGACGGACCTGGCCGCCGAACGTCAGCGATCGCTTCCAGCCAACGATCGGCGAGAGGTGATCGTTGTGCCGGAAGCCCAGCACCTGGGGCTTATCGCTCCCGACCGGTGCACGCCGTTCGACCGCCTCGACCACTTCAGCCCCGTGGTCCTGGCCACGATCGATCAATGGGTCGACGGTCTGGTCGCCAAGCGTGGTCTTATACCCAAAAACCGGTCCAACAATTTGGGAGCACACCAGTCGTGTTCGAGCTTTTCCGTGGGTAATGGTAATAAATGGCCCGAGTGAAGCCTCGATTGTTCTGGTGTTGGAGGGACATCAAGCGCTCACCATACCCATCAACTCGATATAGAGCGCCGAGCAGACCAGGCTGCCGATGTAGACCCGGCGGCCGTACTGGGGATGGACGACGACGTGGCAGCCGCCCGCCGCTTCAATCGGAAACCCGGTGACCGTCCGCACCGCCCGGATGTCGCTCCAGTTGGCCGTACTCCAGAAGCGGGGCCGGTCACTCTCCCGGGTTGCCACAGGCAGGCCGTCGACCGGGTCGAAGACCGTGGCGCGGTAGCCGCGCCGGTGCAGGGTGCGGGCCAGACCCAGGGCACCGGCGATAAAGCGCTCGCGCGCTGCATCCTTGGCCTGTTCCGCTGCGTCGCTAAAATCGCACAGATCCACGCCGGTGTCCTGGAAAAAGAGCGCCAGCGAGTTGGGGGGCTCGGGCCAGCCCGGCAGCAGGCCGCGCCAATCGCCTCTGAATAGTCCCGCCGCCGGATACCAGAGAATCTGCACGAGCGTACAAGGTGGAGGATTCGCCTCCGGCTATTTTAATCGGCCTCGGGGATTCAAAACCGGCGACACAGCAACAAACCGAAGCGCCGCGCCGGATCGCTGTAGCGCTGGATGGCCGCGAGTCCGTGACTTTGCAACTCGGCTGCGAGCACGTCCAAATCAAATTTGCGCGAGATTTCGGTCATGATCGCCTCACCTGACGCAAGCTGTACGGTCAAGTCCAACCGATCGAGCCGGACGCTCTGAGCTTCGAGGCTCTCGAGATAAATCTCGATCTGCCGCGCCTGCTCGTGATAAAAAGCGAGGTGCCGAAAGCGATCCAGATTAAAATTGCCACCGTAGCGCCAGTTCAGGTGGCGCAGCATGTTGAGGTTGAACTGGGCGGTGACGCCCTCGCGGTCGTTATAGGCGGCTTCGAGGGTAGCGGTGTCCTTGTGCAGATCTACCCCCAGCAAAAAATACTCGCCCGGAGCGAGGGCCGCCCCCACCCGGCCAAAAAATGCGTCGCACTCCGCCGGGGTGAGATTGCCCAGGGTGCTGCCCAAAAAAGCGATCATCCGGCTGGCCAGCAAAGTCGCGGGCAAACCGGCCAGCCCCTGCTCGAAGGTGCCCACCAGTCCGTGCACCGTCAAATCCGGGTAGTCGATCAGCAGGGCGCGGGCGCTGCTTTCGAGAATGCCGGCGCTCACGTCGATGGGCAGGTACCGCCGACGCACTTTTTTGTAAGCGTCGAGCAACAGGCGCACCTTGGTGGCGCTGCCGCTGCCGAGTTCCACCAGCTCGCACTCGCCGGTGATTCGGGCTATCGCTGCGGCGCGCTCCCGCAAAATGGCGGTCTCGGTGCGGGTCAGATAGTACTCCTCCAAACCGCAGATCCGCTCGAAGAGCGCCGAACCGGCGTCGTCATAAAAGTAGCGCGGCGGCAGGGTCTTCGCCGAAGCGCTCAATCCCGCCACCACATCGGCCCCCTCACCGGCCACTACCGCCACTGTGGCCAGATGCTCGACGTGCAGGCGCAGGAGCGCCTCTCGCTGGGCCATCGATTGGGAAAGGGACATGGCTTCTCCTGGAAAATAGGGACTCACAGCGAACGGGCGCAGCGAAAACCGGCGAAGGGCACCCGCTGAGCGGGTTCATACCAGTTGCGAAAGCTCGGGCGCAGTACCGCCGGACCACTCGCCCAGCTTCCGCCTTTGAGCACCCGGTGGCCGTCGTCGAAGTAGGCGGCGGAGTAACCGGTGTAGGGATAACTCACAAAGCCCGGATAAGGGTGAAACCAGGTGGCGGTCCACTCCCAAACGTTGCCCAGCAGATCGTCCAGCCCCAGGGCACTGCGCCCGGCCGGATGGATGCCGACCGCCGCGCGGCCGGTGCCGGTCCGGCCCGCCTCCGGCGGCACCTCTCCCCAGGGATAGGTACGAAAAGTGCCCCGCGTCGGATCGTAGCGGGCGGCTTTTTCCCACTCGGCCTCGGTGGGTAGCCGCTTGCAGGCGAAACGGGCGTAAGCTTCCGCCTCGTAATAGCTCACACCCATTACCGGCCGGTCGTCGGGAGCGCTCCAGTAGAGGGGCCTGTGGACAGGATGCTGAGAAAGCCAACGCCGGCCGCTTGCTGACCAGAAGTGCGGCTCGCCGTAGCCGCCCGTGTCGATAAACGCCTGGAATTGCCGTTGGGTGACTGGGTAGCGGTCGATCCAGTAGCCTTCGAGATGGACCTGCCGGGCGGGCCGCTCGTTGTCGAGGGCTTCGGTCGCGTCGCTGCCCATCAACGCTTCTCCCGGCTCGACGCGGATCATCTCGTCGGTGTCGGCCCCCGAAAAGATGGCCTCCCCGGCCGGAGTTGGAGTCAATAGTTGCAACAGCCAGCGCATCGTCTCGGCGTGCTGGCTTTCGTGCTGCACCAGAAAATGCCACAGCCGCGCTTCTGCGGACAATCCCGGCTCGCGATCGAGGCAGGCAAGCACCTGTTCGCGCACTTGCCGCACATAGCCGTAGATTTCGGCGGTCGCAGGCAGCGACGTGCGCTGGGCCTTGGGCAGGGCGTCGACGGCGAAGATGCGGCCGAACTCGGGGGCCGGGCGCGGCAGACCGGCACAACGTTCGAGAATCCAGAGCCCCTCGGTGAAGGCGATGTGCCCCAGATGCCAGCCCACCGGGCTGTAGTCGGGGTGGGCCTGGCGACAAAAATGCTCCCGCTCGACGCCCGCAAGCATGGCGAAGGTGGCTTCGCGGGTCGCAAATAACCGCTGCGGCAGAAAACGGGCGCGACTGGCGGCAATTTGGACCGGTTCTTGAACCACACTCGACTCCGAGACGACGGCGATCCCAAACTTCAGGATCCTACCACTGGGGGCCGGGGGTCCCCATGATCGGTATCACAGATAACCGGCCGGTCGTGACCCATCTCACGGAGTCACGCCGGGAGTTGGCACCACGGTACACTCGTGTCCATGATCTGGCTGATTGGCGGCACCAGTGAGAGTCGCAGTATCGCCCAGGCACTCGCCGGGGCCAGAGTTCCCTGGGTGGCGACGGTGACCACGGCGCGGGCTGCCGGACTCTACACGGGTCTGCCGGGGGAGGTGGGGGTCGGTCCCCTCAACACCGAAGCCTTGGGGGCTTTTTTGGCCGCCCACCGGCCCCTGGCGGTGGTCGATGCTTCCCATCCTTTTGCTGCGCAGATTTCGCGGCTGGCCATGGCCGTAGGGTTGCCGTATTTGCGCTACGAGCGACCGAGTGTGTCCCTGGCACCCGAAACGGAGCAATTTCCCGATTTCGCAGCGCTCGTCCATTCGCAGGTGCTCGATGGGCGCCGGGTGCTGCTCACCGTGGGCGTCAAAGCGCTGCCGCTTCTGGCTCCTTTGCAGGGGCGGGCCGCGCTCTGGGCGCGGGTATTGCCCGAATCGGCCGCACAGGCGCACTCGGCCGGCTTTGCCCTGAACCGGCTCATCCTCACCCGCCCACCAGTAGATGCCGGGGCGGAGCGGGAGTTGTGGCAACGGCTCGCTGTCGATACGGTGGTCACCAAAGAAGGCGGCGAAGCGGGCGGGGTCGACGTCAAGCAAGTCGTTGCCCGGCAGTTGGGCGTGCGTCTGGTGGTAATTGCCAGGCCCACCCTTGCCTATCCCCGCCAGACAGCCAATTTGTCCGAAGTTCTGGCCTTTGCCCAGAAATTTTTACACCCGGCATTAGATCAGTAGAATCGACGTATCGTCCCGCTTTTTTCGATGAGCACTGAGCAACGCCTGGACAACATCGATGCCCGATTGGATCGGTTGGTTACGGTGGTCGAGCAGACCAACCTCAGTATCCGCGAAGGGTTCCGCCAACACTCCGAGAGCATTCGCGAGGGGTTTCGTCAACAGTCCGAACTGATGCGCGAAGATTTTCGTCGACAGTCCGAACTGATGCGCGAGGGGTTTCGTCAACAGTCCGAAATGGCTCAGGCCGGTTTCGAGCGTCAGTCCCAGGTGCTCGCTAGGCAGTCTGAAAGCATCGACCGGCTCGACCGCAACCTCGACCGCTTGGCCGGGATGGTCTCCCAGATGGTGCGGGCGAGTTCTGAGAACCTGGCTGCCGCCCGAGCGGCGGCGGAGGCGGCCCGCGAGTCTGCCCAGGCCGCCAAAGAATCCGCGTACTGGGCACGCAATGGGCTCGATACGATCCGCGAAGTCCTAGAAGAGTTGCGCGATCGCCGCGACTGAAGACCCGCTCTTCAGCGCGGCGGCAGACCGGCTGTCTGGCCGCAGCTGTGCATGCGCATCATTACCTCCGCCGAGCGCAATTGCTGGGGGATGATCGTCCGCGCGGTGCGGCCTTCCTCCGAGAGATCCGGACCGTTGCCGAGTACCACGACGCTGTGCAGCAACTCCGTCGAGCCGTTGATCGAGCGGGCCTCTAGGGCGTAGGAGGCACCCGGAAACAGCACGTTGTTGGGGACGGCGGTCGGGTCGAGACCGAGCAATCGGCCCAACTGAAACATCGCCTGCTGGGTGATCACCTCCGGGTGCCGCCAGCGGTAGCCCGCCGCAAACAAGCCCTCGCGCCGCTGCTTGAGGGGCAGCCGCACGACCGCCAGTCGCGAATCGTCACTTACCAGATAACTGCTGAAATCCGGGTACTGTTCGTAGGTCTCGACGCGCACATCGGCGGCTTCGGGATCGCCCACCATTACAAAAGGCTCGCTCGCCGCGCGGCGCGTGAAGCCCGCCATCAGCCGGTTCCAGCGTTCCGTTGACTTGGCGATTGCTTCGAGCAATACCGACGGGACCGGTTCGGGGCTATCTTGCAGGCGCGGATCGACATACACCTTGAGCGGAAAGCATCCTTCCAGGTACGCTCCGCCCGAGCGGACGGTGATCGTGAACTCGATCGGGCCGGGCGGCACAGCGGCCACCGTGCGGCCGATCGCTTCATTCAAGCTGCGGCGGACTTCCTCCAGTTCCGGTCCCGGCGGCAGTTCGCTCACCAGTTCCGGTTCGACCACCGCGCCGCTGAGGAGCACCGTCGCCCGCACCCGGACGGTGGCATCGCTCATCAGGCGGGGCAGCTGCCAATTCTCGACCACCGACTGGCGCACCGCTTCGCCGTGGCGGGCATTGGTAGTCGTGGCGTTCAGTTCGATAGGAGGCGAAGTTTGCGCCCACACCTGTTGGGCGAACGTCCCGAGCAGGAGCAGGCAGAAAAGTAGCTTATACATAAAATTTTGGCGTTGGTACCGATTCCCGGGCGGGGATCGGGAGGGTTACGGCGACAGTGTACCAGCGCCATCCGGGCGGGAAAGCCTTTATGAGGAATCTACACAACTCACCAAGCGGTTCGCCTCAGCGGTTCTGTTCGATGAGCTTCTCGCTGTGGGCGATTCCCTCGTCGGTGATGGCAATGCGCAGATTGGTCCGCTCGATGTAGCCGGACTTTTGCAGGGCTTTGCACACGTCCTGCACTTCTTTGAAGGGCAAACCCGTCGCCGCCTGCACTTCACCTAAGAACGTGGCGCGATCGAGGTCTTCGAGGGTGAGGTGGTAGATCGCCTTAAGTACCCTGCGCTCGTGGTTCTGCCGGTCTGCAAATTTCATCGCTGTGCGCCCATGGACAAACGTCCCTTTCATTGTAGCGCCTAGGCCCGCCGTTAGAATTGGGGCGGTCGTTTGCGCAGTGTGCCATGGTACCCAATCCGCCCTCCGCTTTTGTCCCAACAGTTGCCAACTACGACAAAATCATCACCCCAGCCATGGCAAATGTAATTAAAAACCAGAAATACGAAGATCTTATGGTCAGCTACCAAGGAGTTATACTTGGGCAAGGAGAAGCTCAGATTAATGGAACTTGCCTCGATAATTCGTGCAACAAAGTCGACGTTAAAGTGGTGACAATTCAAGGCAAGTCGAGCTCGAAATGAAATCAACTTCTAATTGTTGAGGATACAAGTAGAAAGTTTATTCAAGCTGCATACTCCAGGCAGAACGCGACTATAAAGTTGTATCGCCATCGCTGGAGAATAGATGTATGTGGAGAGTTACCCATATAATTGCCGGTCCAGAGCTTCCTATAATCATAAAAGCAGATCAAGAAACATTCTGTGAAGAAGGTGTTGAGCAGGTGCTCGAATTGAACGATATTCTACTTACACGATCCTCTTTAGTCGAGCTTCAGGAAGTGGAGAACAGTTCTCAATTACTCATCACCATGGTGAGATTAGATTCGGATACTGAAGTAACTATTGCTGATGATGGCCCAGCCATTATGCTGCGGTTGAACGCTGGAAAGCTTGTCGCTAAGTCCTTCGAAACGGCAGATCGGAGGGGACATTTAAGCTTTGATACTAGATGCATTCCTCAACAGGAGCAGGTCTATCTTGAAGCCGACGGGCAAAGCTACGATTACGCCTTGAGCAGCGTCAGCGGGAATACGGATGTTTATGCCCACGATCCGGCAGGCCAGTATTTTTTGGCCGGTACTGTTCCTGAAGGGCTGATGGCCAGATTCACTACGCAGCCAAGTCTGAGCGATTCGGAAAATTTTGAGAGGATACTCGCCAGTACCACCGACAGTTTACTGGCGAATATGAACAGGCTAACGGACGACGGTCGGTGGCCGACTATTCCGTCCTAGAGCAGGTTTTAGGTGCCGGGTGCGGGATGTCCAAAGGAAAACCATTATCCGCCAGGGTTTTCGGCCGATCGGCTGTTTTTATGCACCTGAAAGCTGGTCTTGGGCTTACCTTTTTCTACAGGCACGGGCAACTTCTCCAGCCTTCTCATCCGTGGCAAGGCTGGTGTAGTTCTGCAACCATTGACAGCCAGACTCAAGCACATCATGCGGTCTGTATCGCCATTGCTTCCAGAGCTCGAGGGTGCCGTCAGCACTCCCGGAAGCCAGAGTGTGGCCGTCAGGGCTAAAAGCAAGGGCTGTCACACTGTTACCAACATCGAGGGTTGATAACAAGTCACCCTTCAGGTTCCAAATGCGCACAGTACCATCTTCACTTGCCGTTGCGAGGTATTTGCCGTTCGGGCTGAAGCGAACATCCCGGATCGAATCGGAATGGTGTGCCAATACAGCCAATAACTTTCCCCTAGCTGTCCACAAACGCACCGTGCCATCCATGCTCCCGGAGGCTAGTATCCGGCCATCCGGGCTGAACTTTAGATTGTAAATAGAGCCCCGATGCCCTGAAAGTACAGCAAGCAGACTGCCATCGCCGCGCCAGAGTCGAATTTCACCTTCTGAATCGGCGGAAGCCAGTATATTATCGGCAGGCTGAAAGTCAAAGCTATAAATTTGGCCTTTGTGTCCTGTCAAAACTTTTATCAGTTTGCCATTCAGTTGCCACAGCCGAATAGTACCATCCCAGCTGAAGCTAGCCATCTTGTCCTGCAGGAGCAGGGCACCTGTCGTCGAATCGGTGTGTCCTTTAAAAGTTTGCAGCAAAGAGCCATCCAGGCTCCATAAATGTACCTGATTATCATGGCCTGCCGAAGCAATAATATCACTGGAGATATAACGAATAAAGAAAGGCCAGTTGGTTTGCCTGGGAAAAATTTTAAGCAGCTTTCCTTGGCTACTCCAAAGACGAATGGTGCGGTCGGAGCTTACTGAGACAATCTGCTTTCCATCGGGGCGTATGTCAAAATTCTGAACCAGATCTTCATGCCCGATGAGTTTGGCTATCAACTTTCCATCATGGCTCCAAAGGTAGATATCTTTGTTGGCGGCGGCAGCTAGAACGCGATTATTAACCGGACTGAAGCGCATAGACAGCACCTCGGAGCCATTACCTTTAAAAGATAATCTATAGAGATTATTGACTTGCCATAAGCGAATTGATTTATCAAAGCTTGCTGAGAGGAGATGGGTGCCTTCTGGGCTGAAGCGCACATCCATGACTCTGTCTGTATGACCTGACAAAATTTTTAAACTGTGGCCGTCCTTGCTCCATAAGCGCACTGTCCTGTCTTCACCGGCTGATGCGAATATTGAGCTATCGGGGCTGAATTCGACTTGCCAAATCGCATCTGTATGACCGGAGTAAGCATGCTGAAATTTGCCGCTCTTTGCATTCCAAAGCCGTACAGTCTTGTCTGAACTAAAAGAGGCTATTTGATTGCCGTCAGGACTGAAATTGGCGCCATTGACCGGCTGTGTATGGCCCTTAAGAACTCTGAGCAATTGTCCGCTAAGACTTGTAATTTCAACGGAATTTCCTGCTATTATCGGAATGGCGAGCAGCTCTTCATCCGGGCTCCATCCAAAGGCAATGGCTTCGCCAATGTTGCGGTTGATTGATCGTATAAATTTACCGGTTTTATCCCAAAGCTTTATTGAGTTTGAACTCATCGAGGCAAGGAGTCTGCCACTTGAGCTGTAGCGTATACTGTGCACTCGCTCGGTATGGCCTCTCAGTGTCTTGAGCAATTCGCCATTCACGCTCCATAGCCGAATAATCTTATCCTCACCTGCAGTTGCAAACTGTAGACTGTCGGGACTAAAGTCAACTTTGTAAATGACAGATTCATGCCCTTTCCATGATTTAATAGTCTGACCACTTCGATTTTGAAGATAGATATTTCCTTGCGAGTCTCCGCAGAGGATGAATTTTCCGTCCGGGCTGAAGTCACAACTTAACGGAGTACCGATGTATCCCTCTAGGCGATTGGCTTCCTCAATATTAAAGATCACTTTTTGCAGCGTTCTGTCGGTCTGTTCGTTGAGTTGTTTGTCTCCCGAGAAAAACTGACGTGCCAGCTGCGCTGCACGCACACTACTGATCAGTGCGTCCAGTTGTCTGTGGTCGGCAAACAACAATTTTGATTCTGAAATCAGTGTGTCGATGCGGCTGTGCTGCACCTCCTCGACCTGTTTGTAGGCAAATAGTCCGGCCACGGCGGCAAAGGCGGCCAGGATCGCCATCGCCACGGCGGCTATCTGGGCAACGCGCAGGCGGCGGCGCTCCTGCGCGCGTTGGGCGCCACGCTCCGCGAGGCAGGCGACCACGAACTGCTGGGCAGTTGCCGTGAGTTGGTCGGCGAATTTGCCAATCAGCTCCTCCGCCTCCGACAGGCGCACCCCCTGGAGCAAAAAGTCCTTCTGGCGCTGCTTTTGGTTCCACAGAAAAGCGGCCTGTTCGATCTGGCGCAGCACCCGCAATCGGGCGCGGTTTTCTTCGAGCCACCAGCGCAAAGTCGACCAGTGACGGATGAGCACCTCGTGGGCCACCTCGACCGTCACCTCGCGGCGCAGTTGCGCCGCCGCCGTGGCGATGTCCGTGCCGAACGTGCTGCGGGTGCCCGCCGGTTGTCCCTCTTCGAGGTCGACCACCACCAGCTTCGCCGCCGTGAGCGCCTGCAGCGTGCGCTCCACCAGATCTTGTGAATAGCGCTCGACCACCAGTTCCGACTTGTGCACCCGGCGGCGGGTGTCCTCGGTGCCTTCGCCCAACTGGGTCAGCGACAAAAAAATCCACTGCGCGCACTCGCGCTCCTCGGTCGTGAGATCTGCATAGACCCGCTCGGCGCGTGCCTCGAGCGCCCCCTGCAACCCTCCCACCTCCTGGCGGTAAGCCTGCAACGTCAGGCGGCCCTCCGAGCGCACCTGCCAGAGTTGCTCCAGGGCAAATTCGAGCAAAGGCAGCCCCCCCGCCGAGCCGCTTAATTCCTCGAGCAGCGCCTCCACCAGTTCGGGCTCCACCTGCAAATTCACCTGCTGGGCCGGCTTGCAGATGATCTGGCGGTAATCGGCACTCACCAGCACCGGCGGCACCAGAAAGCTGCCCTGCTGCAACAGCGGGGCAAGCTCGCTCTCCTCCAAACAAGGACCGATAAAATCGGCGCGCAGGGTGACGACCAGCTTCAAGCGCCCCGCCGCCCCAGCCAGCGCCCCGAGCAGTACCGCCAGAAAGTCGCGGCGCTCCTGGGGTGAGGCGAGGGTAAACAGCTCCTCGAACTGGTCGATCACCAGCAGCACCACCGGCTCCTGGCGAGCGGCCAGCCACTGCAACAATCCCTGAGCACCCAGGTGCAACAACCCTTCGATCTGTTGTCCCGCATCCAGGCGCTCGCCTGAGCCGTGTCCCTCGGCGAGGCGGCGGCTGAGGGCGGCGATCGGCTGCGCTCCCGGACGGAAGCTGCCACTCCACCAGTGCTGCGAGCCCGGGATGTGGCGGCCGGTACGCAACTGGGCGAGCAGACCCGCCTGGACCAGCGACGATTTGCCGCTGCCGCTCGCCCCCACCACCGCCACAAACACCTGGCGCTCCAGACGGGACAGCAAGTCGCGCGCGAGGACCGCGCGGCCAAAGTAGTAGGGCGCGTCCTCCTCTGCAAACGCTCTGAGGCCCATGTAAGGACACAGCTTGAGGTCCGCGGCGGCAAGGGAAGCGAAATTCTGGCGGGCGGCGGGCAAAATTTCGATGATCCCCGTCTCGCCGGTGAGACCGACGTGCACCCCCACCCGCGCCTGGGTAAGGCCGTTTTGCAATCGGTCGATCCAGCTTGCCGCACTCAGGCCCGTCTGGGAATCGGCAGTCTCGATCGTGGCGAGCAGCACCCGCAAGAAGCGCTCGGGATCGCTCTGCGGCGAGGCGGCGGCCACCAGGCACTGGCTGCGCTCAGAACCGACCAGCAGGCAGTCGGTCCAATCGGCGAGGCTGGGGCCACCCCCGGGGCAGTCGAGGACCACAATCTGCTGGGCTGCGCCGCTGTACTGCAGCTCGCGGCGCAGCCAGAAAGGACTGAGGCGCACCGTGCCCCCCAGGCAGAGCGTCTCGCCCTCGGCGGTGCGTTCGATGGGCGCGCGCAAATAGATGAGCACCGTCTCGTGCTCCTGGGCGCTCCCCTGGGGGGTGAGGCAGGTTTTGATCGCCTCGCGCACTTCGCTCCAGGGGCGGCCCGGTTGGGGCCAGTAGGCGACCTCGAAGCCGCCGGATCCCTGCAGGAGCGGGCCGAGGGCAAAGGCGGCCCGCTCGCCTGCAAACCCATCGACAACCAGGGCCCGCCTGAGGGGACGGGCCTCTTCCTGGGGCACCTTGAGGCCAATCACCTGGGTGCCTACACCTTCGACGATGCGCTTGGGGGTTTGCGGCGGGTACTCCGGAAAAAAATCCGTTTCTCCGTCGCGCTGCTTCTGGCGGTTCAGAAGCCGGAGTTGCCGGTTGCGGTTGTCGATGTACAGTCGCGCCTGCTGGCAGACATAGCGGTAGAGATGGTCGACTTCGATTTCGCCTTTGTAGTTGGCGGCCTCTCCCCGCAGGCCGCGCATCAAAAAGTAAGTAAACAAACCGTGCCCCAGTTCGCTGAATTCCCAGGAGCGCTGGAAGCGGTCGCACGAAAGAATCGCGTAGAAGCCCTGGCTTCTGGCGGCCCGCTCGCGCAGCACCGCCACCATCGGACCGCCGGGATCGCCCCCGGCGGCCAGATCCCCGATGCTCATGCCGCCGCTGTGGCAGGCGTCGATCCAGACCAGTTGCTGCTGGGCGCTGCAGCGGCCGAGCCGGGCGAGCAACCGCTGCAACTCCAATCCCGTCTCGGCGGGTTCCTCGGCGCGGGTGTCGGCCAGGCACAGCACCGCCTGCCGGGTGGCCGGGTCGATCACCCCGTGGCCGCAAAAATAAAACAGCAGCGTGTCCTCCGGTTGCGCCCGCTCGGCAATCTGCTCGAGGGCGGCGAGGACACCGGCCGCCGGCGGAGCGCTCACCCCCCGGTCTTGAAAGACAAAGCACTCACGGCCGCTGAAGTTGGGAGTCGCGTCGAGCAGGGCGGCGTGAATGCCCTGGCAATCGGCCACGCAGTAGCGCAATCCGGCAAACGTCGGGTCCTGGTAATCGTTTATCCCCACCAAAAGCATCCACAACTTGCCCTGCTTGGCAAGCGAACGACGCCCGGTTTGGGGGGAGCGAATACCGACTGGAGACATGCAGAGCGTCTCGCACAGGTGCGGGTATAAAAACCGATGAAAAGTAAACTGGGCTTGACGTCACAGCAAGCTTTTCGATACGTCGATAGCTGCTTTTTAAGCGATCATAAATGTAGTCCCTTTATAAAAGGAATTCTATGGCTTCGAGCGGCAGCGGATTTGATTGTCATGGGATCGTGACATAAGATGGGCGACGCCGCTACCTGGCGCGTACCGATTCTGATGTCCCGCACCGGCTACACCTTGCCCGTTTTTGCCGCCGCCGCCGCCCGGGCGGCGTTGCTCCATTTGATTGAAAAAGTGCCCTGCGCATCGGTACAGCTCGATTTGCTGGGTGAACAAGCCGCGATTCCCATCGAGCAGGTGGCACGGCTGGACGCTGAAACAGCCCTCGGGGTTACCCGCAGCGATCCGGGCGACAACCTGGATCTGACCCGCCACACGCCGGTCTGGGCCTGGGTGCACCTGGAGGTGGGCACCGGTGAAGTGCTGCGGTTGGAGGCCGGGGAGGGGCTGGGCCGCACCGCGGCGGGCGAGGCGGCCATCTACCGCTACGCCCGGCAGCTGATGGAGGCGAACGTCGCTCCGCTGGTACCGACGGGCCGGACCGCCACGGTGCGCTTTATTTTACCGGAGGGGCGGGCCCTCGCCTTGCGCACCTCCAACGCCGCCTTCGGCATCCTCGAAGGGCTGGCGCTGCTGGGCACCAGCGGTCTCTCGCAGCCGCTGTCCGCCGCCGACCACCTGGAGAGCTTTCGCGCGGCGCTGCGCGAGCGGGCCGAACGCGAGCGCCGTCTGGTTTTTTGTATCGGTGCAGGCGGTCTGCAGGCGGCCGGGCGGCTGGGCCTCGACCAGGGCGCCACGGTGCAGACGGGCAACTGGATTGGAGCGCTGCTGGTGGAGGCGGGGATGCTGGGGATCGAGTCGGTACTGCTTCTGGGTTACCAGGGCAAGCTCGTCAAGCTCGCCGCAGGCATCTTCAAC
The DNA here is from genome assembly GCF_000011385.1 of Gloeobacter violaceus PCC 7421. Lineage (NCBI taxonomy): Bacteria > Bacillati > Cyanobacteriota > Cyanophyceae > Gloeobacterales > Gloeobacteraceae > Gloeobacter > Gloeobacter violaceus. The sequence goes on along the minus strand of NC_005125.1, from coordinate 1,742,978 downwards.
ACCAGCAGCCACGTCGCCGACGGGCGGCTGGAGACAATCGCCGCCGGGGCCGTCGCCGCCGGAGCGGACATCGAGACGGTGCGCACCGTACTCGAAGCGCCCACCGCCGATGCCGCCTGCGCCCTGTTGGCGGCGGCGGGATGGGCAGAGAAAATCTATGCTGCTCTTGCAGAGCGGGTAAGCGGTCGGTCGGTCGAGTACGTACGCAAGTACACCGAGCGGACGATGGCCGTCGCCACGATGCTGTTGGATCGTCAGGGCCGGGTAATCGCCCGGGATCGCGCCGCCGCGGAATGGCTGGCCGAACCCTAGGGCCTGTCATCAATTAGCTAAAAAAATTGAAGGAGATCTCTACTCCCGCAAGTTCCAGACATGACAACCAGACGCTATGCCCTGCGAGACGACCAATGGGAACGCATCAAAGACCTTCTGCCAGGACGCGAAGGGACCGTCGGCGTCACCGCTAAAGACAATCGCTTGTTCATCGAAGCCGTCCTGTTCCGCTACAGAGCAGGCATTCCCTGGCGAGACCTGCCCGCCCGCTTCGGCGATTTTCGCGTCGTGCACACCCGCTTCAGCCGTTGGTCCAAATCGGGTGTCTGGCAAAGGGTCTTCGAGCATCTGGCCCAAGACGCGGACAATGAATACGCGATGATTGACTCGACGATTGTGCGCGCCCACCAACACAGTGCTGGGGCAAAGGGGGGGAGCGTGACTCTAAGCAATCGGTCGCAGTCGCGGGGGACTAAGTACGAAGATCCATGCCACGGTCGATGCTTTGGGCAACCCGTTGAGCTTTCATCTGACGGCAGGTCAGGCGAGTGACCTAGAGGGGGCGGATGTGCTTTTGGTGGGTCTGGCCTCTGGGACGGTGATTGGGGAGAAGGGCTACGACGCGGATGAGCGGGTGATAGAAGTGCTTGAGTGTGCGGGAAAGACAGCGGTAATCCCGTCTAAGAGCAACCGCAAGGTGGCGCGGGAGTATGACAAGGACTTGTACAAAGCGCGGCACTTGATAGAGAACTTCTTTGCAAGGCTGAAGCAATATCGGGCGATAGCGACGCGGTACGACAAGCGGGCTATCCATTTTCTGGGAGCCGTTTATCTTGCAGCGGCGGTCGTTTGGCTAAATTGATGACACGCCCTAGGCGACCTTGTCCACCACAGCAGTCTTCATGAGACCTCGCCGATTACGCAGACGACGGGGGGTTTGAGCGCAAGCGTGTCCGATCGGATGCACGTGAAGCCCGCCTCTGTGAGACGTGCCGCGATCTCGCGGCCTGCAGCCACTGTTGTCTCCGCCGTGGCACCGTGGCACCGCGGCTGGGAGACGATCGCGATCCGTCCTCCGGGCCGCATGAGGCTATGAAGCTCTTTCAGCCGCTCGCCTGGATCGCGCCACATGCCCATGTTGTTCACGGCCAAGACCTTGGCAAACGGCTCCTCAAACGCCGGCAGGTGCTCGGCCGAACCGCAACGCAGCTCCACACGGCCCGCGCGTACGGCGTCCGCGTTGCGCCTGGTCGCTTGCCGGACCATGACTTCCGAGTGATCGACGCCACACACAAGGCCGTGCGTCGCCCGGCGGCTCAGCTCCCGGATCGCGATCCCCGGCCCGAAGCCGATCTCAAGGACGCGGTCGGTTGGCTCCACCCCGAGCAGACCGACTGCCCACACGTTACGCTTGCGGTTCGACGACCGCAGTGCCATCTCCCATCCGACGAGCCAGCCTGCAAACCCGCAGGGCCGCATAAACTGAGACCGGATCGCCATTACCAGCGTCTGCTTCATGTCCATAACCTCAGTCAACTCCCTTTTGAGAGCCTTTCGCCCTTGGAGCCTAGCTTTAGCAGCCAGCAATAGTAGAGGCCCGAACCTGCAATAAGGAGATTCTCGACCGGGGTTAATTGCAACCAGGGATTACTGTGGACCAGGCATAAATGCACCCGGACCTGCAACCATCCGCCCTCAACCTGCAATCGTCCGTCTTGGCTAGGATTAAGTGCAACTGGAGGGCAGGAAAACCTCCGACTCCCTACCCTTCTGCTCACGAGAGTCGATGCACGAAGGCTCGACCTTTCAGCAGTCAACAGAGCCGATCATAGGATTCGAAGCCAGGTTTTGTCATCTCCTGATGGGTCTCTTACCTTTTTCTCTACCAACGTGAATGTAGTCTGTCAAGGGTTCCAGCCATTTGCAATTAATGCTGGCTCAGCTGCAATATTGCAGGTCGAGGTACAGTCATTGTTGGCTTGGTTGCATTTAATCCTGGCTCACTTTGCCCTTATTGCAGGTCGGAGCCTCTACTATTGCTGGTCGCTACACCTACGGTATCGTCGCTCTCGCTGTGCACCGCACGCCGGGTGCGTCCCCGGGATGATGGCGCACGAGCGGGTGAACTTGTATCGTGACATCGGCGGCTTCGCAGGGGTACCCGTTCCTCGTCGCTGCCGATTGCAGATAGGTAGGATCGACCACGTTTTCAATCGAATCGGTGCACCCACTTTTCACACCATCCAATTCGTTACATCCATGGGCAGATCTTCCGGCGGCGGTTTCTTTCGCGTGCTCATCGCACTGGTTTTGGCCGGTGGCGCGTTGTTTACTTACTTCAGTTCTACCCAGGTCAACCCGGTCACCGGCGAGAAGCAAAACATCACGATTACCCCCGAGCAGGAGATCGCCCTCGGATTGCAGGCGTTGCCGCAACTGCAGCGGCAGTACGGCGGCACCTCGCGCGACGCTCGGGGCCAGCAACTGGTCGATCGCGTCGGCGAGCGGCTCGTGCGCGGGACTGCGGCAAGCCGCAGCCCCTACCGCTTCAAATTTCACCTGCTCGACGACCCGCGCACGGTGAACGCCTTTGCCCTGCCCGGGGGCCAGATCTTTATCACCAGCGCGCTGCTGGGCCGCCTCAAAAGCGAAGGCGAACTGGCGGGCGTCCTCGCCCACGAGATTGGGCACGTGGTGGGCCGCCACGGCGCCGAGCAACTGGCCAAGCAGCAGTTGACCCAGGGCCTCACCGGGGCGGCGGTGATCGCCACCTACGACCCCTACGACCCCTCCAGCCGCAACAGCGCCGCGGTAGCCGCCGCCCTCGGGCAACTGGTCAACATGCGCTTCGGCCGCGAGGACGAACTGGAGTCAGACCGGCTCGCCATTACCTACATGGCCGAGGCGGGCTACGATCCGCGCTCGCTGCTTGCGGTGATGCGCACGCTGAAGGCGGCCGGGGGAGGTGCCCGCCCGCCCGAATTTTTCAGCACCCACCCCGACCCGGATAGACGTCTGGAGCGTATCGCCGAGGCGATCAAGCAGCAGTACCCGAACGGCGTGCCAGCGGGCCTCAAACCCTAGAGCGCCACCTGCCAGATACCGCGGCCGTAGGTCGAGACGCGCAGGAAGCTGCCGTCCGCGGGCAGGTACAGATCGCTCACCTGCACCGCGGGCAGTCCCGCCCCGAACAGCTGCCAGTGGGCGCCGCCGTACTGGTCGGCGCGGATTTCCCTGTGCAACAAGACGCCCTCTCGGCTTGCAAACAAAGCCCTGTATCCCCGCTCGCCGATCACTGTGCGCAGCAGGCGGTAGCCCTCGTCCACCGAACAGAGAAAGTCGATATCCAGACTCAACCGAAATTCACCGTGCAGCAGGCTGATGAGCGTACCACCGCCAAACAGGGCGCGGCAGCGTGCGAGAAATTCGGCATCCAACCGGGCGAGAATCTCCAGGATGCGGCGGTGTCGTTCTCGTTTAGCAGGATACATCGAGATCCGAGCCAAAGCGGTGAATCAATTTCTGGAGGAATTCGCGCTCCTGCTCGCCGAGGTCGGCAAGCACGCCCCGAAACCGCCAGCCGCGTTCGTAGATCTGCAACATCTCGCGCGGCGACAGACCGGATGTGCTCCCCGTCTGCCAACAGAGCGCCTTCAACAAAGGCAGTTCCTGGGGAATGTCGAGTTGCGGCTCCGGCATAGAAAAGTTGGGCTCTGGGGTGATTCTATGTTCCTCTGTCGGGAAGCGCGTTGGGATTGCCCCAGATCACTTTTTCGTCGCGGAAGGTGACCAGGCCGGGACGGCCGCCTTTGAGTTTGCGCACGAAGCGCCGCTCGGTATAGATCACCGGCACAAAGGCGCTCTGGCGGGCCTGGCTGAAGTAAGCGGCGACGTTGGCCGCCAGTTGAATCTGCTCGGGGTCGGCCTGCTGGCCGGGGGGCAACTTGAGCACCACGTGGGAGCCGGGAATCTCCTGGGCGTGAAACCACAGATCCGCGGGCGAGGCCACTTCGAAAGTGAGCCGGTCGTTCTGGCGGTTGTTGCGTCCCACCAGCACGAGACGCTCGCCTTCTAGAAGAAAGCGGTGAAAGGGCACAGTCTCACCGGATGTGGCCGGCTTCTCTTTGGCCTCGACATACTTCTGCTGGACCAGTTCTTCTTCCACTTCCAGCAGCGCTTCGAGGTCGGTGCTCTCGCCCAATAGTTCGACGGTGGCACCGACTTGCTCCAGATAAGCCACTTCCTCGCGGGCTTGCTCCAACAGCGGCGTCACCGCCTGCCGGGCGCGCTTCGCCTTGCGGTGCAGGCGGTAGTAAGCCTGGGCGTTGGCCACCAGATCTTTGGTCGGGTCGAGGGGAATGGTTACCGGTTCGCCGCTTTCGAAGTCCTCCAGCACGACGCGCCTGGCCCCCGGCTCGGCCCCCTGGTGCAGATAAGCCATCAGCAAATCGGCCATCTGCTTGTGGCGCTCGCCCTCGGCGGCACCAGCGAGCATCTGCTCAAGGGCCGCGCGCCGCTTGACGGCCTTGGCAAGGGTCGCTTTGAGGATCTGTTGCAACCGCGAGCGGCGGGCGCGCAGCAGGTCCGCCTGCAACTGGGCGGTGTAGTAGCGATCCAACAGGGTGTGCACGCTGCGCTCGGGAGCGCGCAGATCCCAACCGAGCACCGTGTAGCCGCCGGTGGTCCAGCCGGGGCGGTAGCTGCCCTCGCCTAGGCAGGCGAGCCACTGCCGCCAGAGTTCCCAGAGCCTCCGCCAGTCGATTTCTGCAAGTTCGGCAATATGCACTTTTGTGGGCAGATGCGCCTCGGCGAGCATCTGCTGGGCAAGGGTCTGGCTGACCCCGCGGTAAGCTTTAAACAAAGTGGGGGCAAAAGGACCGGGCACCACCGAAAGCCGGGCGCACCAGCTTGCAAAGGGTTCGTCGGGGTTGGGGATGGGGCCGCTCAAGGGCGGCGGCGACTGGTAGATTTCTCCCAACAGCAAAGGCCGCACCCGCGACTGGGCGGCCGAGACCGAGTGGGCCAGGGCCAGGATCTGGCCGCTCGGATCGGTGAGAACGATGTTGCTGTACTTGCCCATCACCTCGACATGCAGTTCCACCTCCGGCTCCTGCTCGGGGCGACGGGCGAAACCCAGCCGCACGATCCGCTCCCATTGCGGCTGTACACAGTGCACCAGCACCCGGCCCCCCAGGTACTGATGCAGGGTCGAAGCAAAGGAGAAGCGCGCCCCCTTGCCCCGGCTCGCTTCGCCCATGTGCAGCCGGGCCGCCTGAGGGTGGCAACTGGCCACCAGCCAGCGCTGGGCAGCAAAGGTCTTCAGCTGCAGTTTGATGGTCTGGTAATCGTCCTGGCGAATCTGCTCGACGCGCGCCGGAATCCAGGCGGATTGGATTTCGGCGCGCGCTGCGCTCAGCGCTGTAAAATCGACCGCTTGCATGCTCAGCCCGACTCCTTTGTGCCCGGCCCGCCGCACCCACCGCCGGGGGGCGCGTTACGATGAGATACGGGAAATGCTGTACCTGCTTTTATGGACGTCCGGCCCATTGGATTGGAACGCTGCGCATCAGGCCATGCCATTTTATCGGCGATCCGCCGGATCGCCTGCAGGGCATCCCTTGAGTAGGTTGCTGGTGCTCAGCGGCCCGAGCGGCGTCGGCAAAGACACGATCTTGCGGGAAGTGCGCGAGCGTCACCCGGGGCTCTATGTCTCGGTGTCGGCCACCACCCGCCCGCCGCGCCCCGGCGAGGTCGACGGCAGGGACTATCGCTTTTTGAGCGCCGCCGAATTTGAAGAATGGATCGCCACGGATGATCTGTTGGAGTGGGCCTGCTACGTCGGCAATTACTACGGCACTCCCAAGACTCCGGTGCTCGAACGGCTGGCAGTGGGCGAGCCGGTGGTCCTCGAAATCGACGTGCAAGGGGCGCTGCAGGTCAAAAACAACTTTCCGGCGGCTATGCTGGTATTCATTCGCCCGCCTTCGCTGGAGGTGCTGGCGGAGCGCCTGCGCTCCCGCGGCACCGATGCGCCCGAGGCGATCGAGCGCCGTCTGGCGCGCGCCCGTGAAGAACTGGCCCTAGCCGACCGCTTCGATCACCAGGTGGTCAACGACAAACTGGCGGCGGCCGTCGAAGCAGTAGAACGTCTGTTGTTTGAGGAAATACCCGATGAACCAGCCGGTGGTTGAAACCGCAGAGTTGATGCGCCGCGTCGAGCAACTGGTCGACGCCGCCGCCAACCGCTATCGCATCACCGTCCAGGTGGCCAACCGCGCCAAGCGCCGCCGCTACGAAGATCTCAACGACGACGACGGCAACTTCAAACCGGTGCTGCGGGCCATCTTCGAGATGTCCGACGAAATGAACGAGCCTGAAATCATCGGCGATTGAGCCGTTCGGCGTGGAACTGCCCTTCGTTTACAGCCCCCGCTACGAGGCGAACCTGCCCCCCGCCCACCGCTTTCCAATGGGCAAATTCAGCCGCCTCCACCACTATTTGCTCAACCAGGGCGTCGCCCGGCCGGAGCAATTTTGGGAGCCGGAGCGGGCCGGTTGGGAGTGGCTGACACTGGTGCACGCGCCGCGCTATGTCGCGGATTTTTGCGCAGGGATCTTAAGCGCTCAGGAATTTCGGCGCATTGGCCTACCTTGGAGTCCGGCTCTAGTCGAGCGCACCTGCACCGCCGTGGGCGGCACGATCTTGACCGCCCGGCTCGCCCTCAGGCACGGTCTCGCCTGCAACACCTGCGGCGGCACCCACCACGCCTTTCCGGACTTCGGTTCCGGCTTTTGCATCTTCAACGACCTGGCGGTGAGCGCCCGGGTGCTGTTGGCCGAGGGACAGGTGCGCCGCGTGCTCATCGTCGATCTTGATGTGCACCAGGGCGACGGCACCGCCTGGATTTTCGCGGACGAACCCGGGGTGTTCACCTTCTCGATGCACTGCGAACAAAATTTTCCCGGCCGCAAGCAGCGCAGCGACCTGGACGTTCCGCTGCCCATCGGGTTGGACGACGATACTTACCTGCGCGTCCTGAACGAGCACCTGCCGGGGCTCATCGAGACCGTCCGCCCCGACCTGGTGCTCTACGACGCCGGGGTCGATCCCCACCGCAGCGACAAACTGGGCAAGCTCGCCCTCACCGACCGGGGATTGTTCGAGCGCGACCGCGCGGTGCTGGGCCTCTGTCTGAAGCGAGGCATACCGGTGGCAGCCGTCATCGGCGGCGGCTACGACAACAATCTCGACGCGCTGGTGGCGCGGCACGCCCTGCTGCACCGGGCCGCCGCCGAGGTTTATCGCCGCGCCTGAGCGGCATTGCCGTAAAGAAAGCTGCTACATATTCCAAGGTCGATCGGCAAAACACCATCCGGAGATTTGCAGTCATACCGACTTTTTACCCACAAAAAGGTGAACTGCAACCGGGATTGCACCAGTCGGTAATGTAAATTTTGTACACTGGATTACCTGCGTTTTTCGGGGAACTTGCTATAACCGACCCATAGCCTATGCGTCCTTCCCCCGAGTATTCTCGCCCATGTGTTGTTGCCGTCATTCCGCGGTTGCACGATGCCCAACAGCCACCCCTCCAGTACGATCACCCTATCCAGACGCGCAAAATGCGAAGATCCGCGCTCTTCGCTCCGTAAACATTCAACCCGGCTTGCAGCGCTGCGCCGCCGCCTTTTTCAGCGCGAGGCCCGCAGGCGCGAGCACCGCTTTCAAAAAAGCGACGCCCACCTTTGCACGCAGCGGACCTACCGCAACTGGCGCATCTCGACGCGCTGGCTAATTCGCGGCTATGTGGCCGACCTGCTCAATCCGCAGGGCAAACCCTTCGGCGAGCCGTTGCTGTGTTTTGCAACCCCCGATCTGGCCCAAGCCTACGCCATGCGTTACATCGACTGGCTGATGCTGTTCGCCTCTCCGGGTGCCCAGGTCTCCGGAAGCGGGTGCTGAAGGCGGCGTTGGCTTTGGGTCTCCCAAGGGCGACACTGATGACAGCGCTTGGGACAACGAAACGATGGAAACGCGCCGGCTTGGTACCAACGGCCCGCACATCACCACAATCGGCTTCGGGGCCTGGGCCGTCGACGGACCCTGGCAGTTCGGTTGGGGACCGGTGGACGACCGCGAATCGGCAGCAGCAATTCGCGCCGCCCTCGACGCCGGGGTCAACTGGATCGATACCGCCGCGGTCTATGGCTTCGGCCACTCGGAGAAGATCGTGGGTGAGGCGGTCAAAGGCCGCCGCGACGAGGTGTTCATCGCCACCAAGTGCGGCTTGCTCGGAGGGGAGACCAAAAGCCCCGTGCGCTCGCTGAGGCCCAAGTCGATCACAGCCGAGGCCGATGCGAGCCTGCGGCGTCTGGGGGTGGATCACATCGACCTCTACCAGTTCCACTGGCCGGATGTGAATACGCCGGTCGAGGACTCCTGGGGCGCGATGGTGGAATTGGTCGAAGCGGGCAAAGTGCGCTATGCCGGCGTGTCCAATTTCGATGTGCCGCTGCTTGAAAAAATTCTGCCCATCCATCCGGTCACCTCGCTGCAGCCACCCTACAGCCTCATCAAGCGCGGCATCGAGGCGGAACTGGTGCCGTTTTGCCGCGAGCACGGCATCGGCATCGTCGTCTACAGCCCCATGCAGGCGGGTTTGCTCACCGGCAAGTTCGATCCCGACCGCCTTGCCCCCGACGACTGGCGACGGCGGGCCGCCTGGTTCGCGCCCGAAAATCTCGATCGCAATTTGGCCCTCGTCGAGCACCTGCGGCCGATCGCCGCGCGCTACGGCAAGAGCGTCGGACAGTTGGCCATCGCCTGGGTGCTGCGCGATACGGCTGTCACTTCCGCGATCGTGGGCGCCCGCCGGCCGGATCAAGTCAGAGAGAACGTCGAAGCTTCGGGATTTCACCTCGGGGAGGCAGATCTGGCCGAAATCGAGGCAATCCTGGCTACTCAAAGTTGACAGACTTGTGCTCAAGTCTGTCTGCGAGCACATGCAGCGCAAGAGCCTGAACGACAGCCATTGCCCGTTCCCTTGTTTCCTATAGGCAACAACACCGGGAAGTTCGGTAATCTCAGCCAGCCACCGCCCGTCGATTTCTTGTTCGAGCTCAACAGTGTAGTTCACAGCCAGCCTGGAGCGAACCGCTTCGCAAAATCTGTTTTGCTCCACTATGATGCGTTCGCTTTGGGCTCGACGGCCTGTCGGTACCGATAAAAGCTCTACCCTACAGACTTGCGCCATTGCAGAGAATTGCGTCAATCGCTTCCGAGCGGCGCGGGCCTGCGGATAAAGTAGTCAGGTACTGCGCACTGGCTGGACGTTTGTGGAAAGAGGGACTCTGGTGGAATTTCGCCTGCAAGGAGGCCGGCGCTTGGGAGTGATCAGCGGCCCGGACGGCAAGAAAAATTTCAACCTCCAGACCCAGACGGGCAACACCCAGACCGTGCATCCCCGGCAAATCACCTACCAGGTGGCCGGTGGCCCCTACCGCACCAGCGAACTGCCGGCTTTTGAGTCGCAGGTGCAAAATTACCTGGACCAAGCAGATCTGGAGGTGGCCTGGGAGCTTTTTCGCGAGAGCCACGCGCTGGTAAGCCCCGAGGATCTCGCCCAGCTGCTGTTTGACACCGCCGCTCCCGCCGCTTGCTACGCGGCCCACTGTCTACTGAGCGAAGACCGGCTCTACTTCAAGCAAAAGGGCGACGGTTACGAGCCGCGCCCGACCGCCCAGGTCGAGGAGTTGCGCCACCAGCAGGCGGTCGAGCAGCGCAAAGCCCAGGAACAGGCGCGCTTTCTAGCCAGAGTGCAATCGGTGTTGGGTGGGGCCGCAGACGAATGGGAGCCCAGCGACCGGTTGCGCCTCGATGCCCTCGAACGCTACGCGCTGTGGGGAGACGAAGCTTCCGACCGCGCGAGCGCCCAGGACGTGCTGAGCCAGTTGGGCCACACCACCCGCAGCGAGGACGCGATTGCCCTTTTGGTCGCCCTCAGGCTCTGGTCGCCCCACGAAAATATTCACCTGCGCCGCTCGGGCATCCCGGTGCACTTCGGCACTCCGGTAAGCGAATACGCCCGCAAGTTGCTGGAGAATCCGCCGGCCGATCCGGCCTCGCGCCGCGATTTTGGGCGGCTTGCCATCTACACGATCGACGACGAATCGACCCGCGAAATCGACGACGGCTTGAGCCTTGAAATGCTCGAGGACGGCCGCGAAAAATTGTGGATCCACATCGCGGATCCGACCCGCTGGGTGCAGCCGGGCGACCCGCTCGAAGCGGAAGCCCGGCGGCGGGCCACCAGCGTCTACCTGCCCACCGGCGCCATCCCGATGTTTCCGCCGGAACTGGCCACCGGTCCGATGAGCCTGCTGCCGGGGCAACTCAACTGTGCTTTGAGCTTCGGCGCCATCATCGGTCCCGACGGTGCCGTCGAGAACTTCGAGGTCACCCCGGCCCTGGTGCGCACGGTCTACCCGGTCACCTACGAAGAAGCCGACCCGCTTATCGCCAGCGGCGAGGAGCCGGTGCTTGCGCGCCTGCACGAAATCGCCCTGGCCCGCCGCCGCCACCGCCACCAGCGCGGGGCGGTCAGCATCGACCTGCCCGAAGCGCAGGTCAAAGTCAAAGATGACGAAATCCGCCTGGAGATTCTGGGGGATTCGGCTTCCCGGCTGCTGGTCTCCGAGATGATGATCCTGGCGGGGGAACTGGCGGCGCGGCTGGCCATCGAGGCGGGCATCCCGGTGCCTTTTCGCACCCAACCGGCGCCCGAACTGCCCCCTGCCGACGAGTTGCTGCGCCTGCCCGCCGGGCCGGTACGCGAATTTGCCGTCTGCCGCTGCATGCAGCGCGGCGAGGTGAGCGTCTACCCGGCCCGCCACGCCGGGTTGGGCCTCGACGCCTACACCCAGGCCACCTCGCCCATCCGCCGCTACAGCGACCTGCTGGTGCACTTTCAAATCAAGGCCCACCTGCGCCACGAGCCGCTCCCGCTGACCCTGGAGCACCTCAAAGAGTTACTCGCCATGATCGACGCCGCCGGCCAAGAGGTCACCCAGATCGAGCGGCTCTCGGAGCGCTATTGGATCTACGAGTACCTGCGCCACCGCCGCCACCAGGTCCAGCCCGGTCTGGTGCTCGACTATCTGGGCGGCGACCCGCAGCGGGCGCTGGTGCTGCTCGAGAGCGTCGCCCTCAGGCTGCCGGTGCGCCTCGACCGGCCCGTCTCCAAAGGTGAGATGGTCGATTTACAGATCGTGCAGGTGGACCCGCGCCAGGATCTGCTGGTACTCAAGGAAGTGCGCCAGGCCCACTGACGGTTACCCTGGGAAAGATAGCGACGCCTGGAGCCCATGGAGCAGGTACTGCAATATCTTGGCCGGTTTTTTACCCAGCCGCTGTTTACGATCAGCGGCACGGCCGTCTCGGCCACCTCGGTGCTGGTCTTCGCGGTGCTGACCGTGATGTCCATCTGGCTCGGGCGCCAGGGGCGGCGGCTGGTGCGGCAGCTGGTGGCGGGCCGATTGGAAGCCACCCTCGCCAACGCCCTCGATCAGATCGTCAACGTGCTGGTCATCGTCGCCGGACTTTACATCGCCCTGCGCTTCGTAGGAATCGACGTGAGCGGTCTGGTGGTGCTGGCAAGCGCCCTGGGCGTGGGCATCGGCTTTGGCTTACAAAATATCGCCTCCAACTTGATTTCAGGAGTGATCATTCTGCTGGAGCGGCCGATTTCGGTGGGCGACCGGGTGACCGTCGGAGACACGATCGGCGATGTCAGCCACATCGGCCTGCGCTCGACGGAGATCATCACCCCCGACAACATCATGATCATCGTCCCCAACACCGAATTTGTGAGCAACCGTGTCATCAACTGGACGCGCGGCAAGCCCCAGACGCGGGTACGTTTGCCCATCGGCGTCGCCTACGGCAGCGATCTCGACCGAACCCGGCAGGTATTGCTGGGTGTGGCAGCCCGACAAACAGGAGTACTGGCCGAGCCGGCGCCGGAGGTGTGGCTGGCGGGCTTCGGCGATTCGTCGCTCAATCTCGAACTTCTCGTCTGGGTAAGTGCGCCCAATTTGATCCCAAGACTCAAATCCCAGCTCAACTTCGCCGTCGAGGCGGCCCTGCGCACCCACCGGATTGCGATTCCCTTTCCCCAACGCGAGGTGCGCGTCGTCATCGACGGCACCACCAACGGCAGCATCCCCCCGACAGGCAGCCGCAGCCCGGAGGAGACTTCCCGCTAAACCTCCGGGTTATCGCCCTTGTTGGCCATCTCCTCGGTGATCCAATCCGGCAGTTCGTTCGTTTGGCTGGGCCAGGTGCGCGCCTGGGTCTGCGGCGGTTGCTGGGCGGGGGGGGCTTCTGCCCTGCGCACCTCCGAACAGAAGGTCGTGACGCTCAGGCCGTCCGGGCCGGTGACCACGCCCGCGCGCAGGCGCAGGTTCGGGCTGGCGAACAGTAACCGCTCCTTGATTTCGACGGCGCCATGGCGGGTCAACAAAGTCAGAGCGTCATCCTCGCCCATCCGAAAGCGTCCGACCAGCGGCTCACCGCCCGCGGCGGTCTGGGCCACCAGATCCCCCTCGCCCGAGCCGGGCGTGTCGGGAGCGCTCACCAGCAACGAGCGGCCGGCGTAGGTCTTGTTATCGAAATCGAGTGCACCCTTCCACTCGATAAGCAGTGCCCCGGCGGCGCGATCGGGATCGATGCCGCCGAGACGGCACAATTCAATCGCGCGCGGATCGTCGGCTTCCAGACAGGCAATTTCGACTTCGGAGCGACTCCCCTCGCTGCGGCGGCCGGTCAGGTCGAGGCGATTGCGCTGCGAGAACCAGCGTCCGGCGCTGGCGCGAAAAAAATCGATCACATCTCTGGCCATCAGCTCAAGACTTTCCCGTTGACGCCGTTTTTCATTATATCGGGGGAAATGGAATCTAGCCTCCAGGATTCTTCCCTGCTGTACTCAAGCATAATTTATAGTAATTGCATGGGGAAGCCCGAAGCAATGTGACCGCTCAAGCCTGATGACATCGTGGAAGTTTCAGGTGGCAACACCGCTGGGGTTCACTGTGAGAATGACCGAGAACTACTGGCAAAGGCTGTTGGAGAAGCATCCCGATTTATTCGATAAAGAATGTCTGGTGAAACAAGCCCTTACCACTCCGTTAGAAGTTAGGCGCAGCAGCAGAGATTCCAATGTGCTTCTTTTTTACATTCCTACCAAAGTATAAAGATGGATGGTATAGCTGTCGTCAGCTCTATTAGGACATAGGCTATAACTACCAGTAGTCTCTCGGCGACCGGCCATGGCAAAACCCTACAGTTACGACTTCCGCCAAAAAGTCCTGCAAGCCATCGAACTCAACGGTCTCAAGAAAAGTGAAGCCAGCGAGCTGTTCGACATCAGTCGCAACACCATCAACTTGTGGTCTCAGCGCAAGGCAGAAACCGGAGATGTCCAGGCAAAGCCCAGACCGGCATCCCATAAGGGTCAGAAAATTACCGACTGGGAAAAGTTTCGGGCCTTCGTAGAAGCACATGGCGACAAAACCCAGGCCGAGATGGCGCAACTGTGGGATGGACAGATCAGTAGCCGCACGATTTCGCGGGCGTTGCACAAGCTTGGCATCACCCGAAAAAAAAGACCTACGGGTATCGCGAACGCGATGAGGCGAAACGCTCAGCATTCCTAGAGCTTCTGCCGGACCCGAAAGCCGCGCACCTGGTGTATGTCGATCAGTCCGGCATGGACGAGCGCGACGATTACGGATACGGTTGGTCGCCGTTGGGGGAGCGCTTTTACGGACTGAAAGCAGGTCGTCGTCAAGGTCGCATCAACATGATTGCGGGCTATCGAGCCGGTCAGCTGATCGCCCCGTTCACTGTCGAAGGGGCTTGCAATCGGACCGTGTTTGAAATTTGGCTGGAGAGCTGCTTGATTCCTGTGTTGCAGCCTGGCGAGTGGGTGATTCTGGATAACGCCACGTTTGATCATGGTGGCCGGATTGCCGCATTGATTGAAGCGGCCGGTGCCCACGTACTCTATTTACCCCCGTATTCCCCCGACCTGAACCGCATTGAGAAGTGCTGGGCGTGGTTGAAAAGTCGGATTCGCAAACGGTTACGTGATTGCGGGCATTTGCGCAACGCAATGGATGCCGTTCTCAAACAGGCTGCGTCCTAACTTAAATGGCGACAGCTATACCTTGGAAATTTTCGACGACAAAGATCAAAACAGCGCGTCGATGCCGACGTTGACGCCGAAGCCGGGGGCGTCCAGGGTCGTGCCGTGCTCGCGGTAATTGGTGTTGAGCACATTGTTGACGTTCACCCGCAGCGTTGTCGCGCCGCTGAGGGGAAAACCGGCCCGCAGGTTGGGAACGACGAAGCCGGGGGTGCCGTTTGGGTTGATGCGCGTATCGGTGAGGTTATTCTCCGAAAGCCGTCCCTGGTAGGTGGCGTAGCGTAGGTAGGGCTCGATGTAGGCTCCCGCCGTCGGTTCAAAGCGAACGCCCAGCACGCCGTTAAAGGGCGGGATCACCGTCTCGCCCACCAGGGGCGCTTCCGCGTAGGTGAAGGTGCCGGTGGCAAAGAGCGACCAGACATCCCCGAGACGGTAGCGCCCGCCCAACTCGATTCCCCAGATGGTCTCGTTGTCGCGGTTGACCGACTGGAAAACCTCAGAGGTGCTGCCGTCGGAGTTGACCACGGTACCCACGCTCTGCGAGGTGATCCGATCGGTGTAGCGGCTCCAAAACCCGATCACTTCGCCTTTAAAGTCACTGCCTGCCCAGCGCAGACCGCCGTCGACGGAGAAAACCTTCTCGGGGTTGAGGCTGGAATTGGGGAGGTTGATGTCGCTGGCGCGCCGCTCCCCGGCGTTGCCCAGGTCGTTGATGTTCGGAGCGCGAAAGCCCGTACCCAGATTCATGACAAACTGCAGCTCCCGCTCAAAACGATACAGAAAACCGGCATTGGCGGTGAGCGCCTCGAAGCGGCGGCCGAAGCCGGAACTGTTGGGGCGCACGGCACTGAAGGGAACGGATACATCCACTAGCGAATAGCGCAGCCCAAGCAGGGTCTTGAACTGGGTACTCCAGTCGATCTCATCCTGCACAAATAGACCGTACTGGTTGAATGTCGAGCCGTCGACGTAGCGCGAACCGTTCGGGTCGGGGATGGTACCGGTTGTGTCGTTGCGTATCGATCGGGTGCTGCCCACCAGGTCGAAGTAGGCCTCCGCGCCGTAGGTGAAAACGTTATTGCCCCAAGTGCTCTTGAGCACCGCCGAGGTGCCGATCAGATCCGAGAAGTTGCTCTCCAGGGTGATGTCGGGGCTCGGGGTGCCGCTGCCGTAGTCGGGAAAGCTCGGCCGGGGCCGGGCAAAATTGCGCTGGAAGCGATCGTCCTGGATCTGCTGATAACCCAGACGCACGCGCACTTCGTCTAGCCAGGAATGATTAAAAACCGCCCGGTACTCGCCCAGGAAGAAGGTGCGCCCCTGGGGCGAAAAGCCGCGCTGGGCAGAGGTGACGTTCTCGCCATAACCCTGGATGATCCCGTCCTGGCGCTGGACGGTCGGGATGCGGCTGTACTGGGTGGTAAGGGTCAAAAACTGGTTGTCCGCCAGGCGCACTTCCCCTTTGAAATTGGCGCCGTAGTACTCGTAGCCCGAGCGGCCGATGCGCGCCGTGGGATTGGGGAAGATCACCTGCAAGTCGGGAGCGGCCCCAACGGCCAGATCGCCGAAGCTGCGGTAAGTGAGGCCCATCATCGCCCACGCACGCTCACTGCCGCCCTGGTACTGAAAGTACGTGCTGCTCCCTGCCGGGTTGGTGTTGTAGTCGGTGTGCAGGCGAAAGGCGGGTTCGCCCGCTTTGAAGCTCGGAGTGATCACGTTGGTGGCCCCGCCCATGGCATCCGAACCGTAGAGCGTCGAAACCGGTCCGCGTACAATCTCGATTTGATCGATGAAGAACGGATCGACCAGGCTCTGGTACTGAACGTTCGGGCGCGCGAAAGCGGGCGAAAGCCGAAAGCCGTCCACCAACAACAGCACATCCCGGCCGGTCGCTCCCCGGATCACGGGCGATCCGGCGCTCGGGTTGGTGGCGCGCACGTACACGCCCGTCTCGCCGCGCAGCAGATCCGCAAGATCCGTCTGGGTTCGCTCTTGAGCCTGGGCGCTAGGGACAATCGTGGTCGCCGTCGGCACGTCGAGAATGGGCTCGCTTCTGCGCGTGGCGGTGACGGTGACCGCAGGCAGCAGATCGCTGTCGTTGCCGGGACTCGTGGGCTCGGCGGGCGAAGCATCACCGGAGGACTGGACCAGCAGATCGCCGGCCCGGGTGCTCATGTCCGGCAGCAGGTCCGCGACGGTGGGTAGAGCGAGGCTGGGTACTGCCGGGATCCAACCGTAGGCTATGGCGAAAAGCAGCCAATTCCAAGCCGGACGGGCGCGCGCTCTGGAGTGACGTTCGGTGCTCACCTGATGCCGAGATCCTGTGACCTGGGAATTATCACTCAAAGAGTATATGCGTGAAAGTCTCCGGCAAGCCGAGAAGCAGTCCGGGAACGCTCAAAACGGAATGTCTTCGTCATCGTCGATGTCGCTCACCTCGGCGGCGCCGGGCTGGGTGGCACCCGGCAGCTCCTCCGCTTCGCCGTCGAAACTGATCACCTCGCCGTTAAAAAATTCGGCGAGGCCGCGGGCGGCGCGGTCGAGTTCGTCCGGTTCCTCGTCGCTGAGCGGCGGCTTTGCCGCGCTCGGCGGCGCGACGGTCGTCGGAGAAACAGGGGTTACTTCAGGAGGTGCCGGCGGGCTAAAACTCACCGGTGGCGGAGTGTAGGCGGCCGACTGGGAAGAGGCAACCGCAACGGCCGGTGCGGCAGCAGGGGCTTTGCCGATATGGAACTGCACTTCGATCGGCCGGCCCAAAAATTGCTGGAGCACTTCCTGAATCTGCTTGAGGCGCCGGGGCTCGCTGGCCCGCTTTACCAGGGGCTCGGTGGTAAAGCCGATGACCAGGCGCTTGGGAGTCTCCTCCAGCCAGAAGCTCGAAGACATCAAGCTCTGGGTCGGCTGGGGAATCAGGCGGATCCACTCCGGCCACCGCTCGCGCAGGCCGGTGCCGTCGGGGGTGGACCCCGACGGTCTGGCCGGCCGGTGAATGGCTGCCGCCGGTTCAATCGACGGGGGTGGAACTTGTGGGCGCTGGGGCGGAGTTGGCTCGACCGGCGGTTGCGGTACGGAGTTGGGCCGCTCCTCGACCCCACGCGGCGCAGCAGGAGGCGGTGGGGTCGGCCGCTCCTCAGCCGGGCGCGGCGGCGGGACCGGGACTGGAGCGGCGGGTCTGGCCGCAGCCGGGGCGAGTGCAACCGGCTGATTTTGGCTGGGGGAAGCCAGCAGTCCCAGCAACCCCACCTCCAGCCACAGCCTCGGTTGGGTGGAGGTTTTGATCTGCGGTTCCGCCTGGCGCAATCGCTCCTGCAGCGCCAGCAGCTGCGGAATACTCAGGGTCTTAGCCCGCTCGCACATCTGCTGCCAGCTCGCGGCGGTCACCGCCACCAGATCCCGCCGATCGGGGGCGGTGTGGGCGATGAGCAGATCCCGGTAGAACCCGAGCAGATCCTGCAGTACCTGCAAAGGCTCCTTACCGCTGTCGAGCAACCGGCGCACCTGCTCGATGAGCCGCGTGCTGTCCCCGGCCTGGATGCACTCGCCGATGACGAGCAACTCCCGCTCGGGAACCGCCCCCACCAGTTGCCAGATCCGTTCTGCCCCGATAGTCCCTTCGAGCAAAGCGAGTTGATCGAGCAGACTCTCAGCGTCGCGCAATCCCCCCTGGGCAATCTGCGCCACCAGTTCGACCGCTTCGTGCTCGATGTCGATGTCCTCTTTCCAGGCGATCTCCTCCAGATGCTTGACCATGTCCGTAAGCGGGATACGCCGAAAATCGAAGCGCTGGCAGCGCGAAATCACCGTGGGCAACACTTTTTGGGGATCGGTAGTAGCCAGTACAAAGGTTACATGCGCGGGGGGCTCCTCCAGCGTCTTGAGCAGGCAATTGAACGCTGCAGAGCTGAGCATATGAACTTCGTCAAGTATGTATACTTTTTGTCTGCTCTGGACCGGAGCGAACTGGGCGCGCTCGATGAGTTCGCGGATGTTGTCGACGCCGGTGTTCGAGGCGGCGTCGATCTCGATGACATCGAGGGCGCTGCCGGTGGCGATGGCCAGGCACTGTTCGCAGCGCCCGCAGGGGTCGGGGGTGGGACCGTGGATGCAGTTGAGGGCCTTGGCGATCAACCGGGCGGTAGTGGTTTTACCGGTGCCCCGCGAGCCGGTGAATAAATACGCATGGGCGATGCGACCCGCTTTGAGGGCGTTGGTGAGGGTGGTGACGATCGGTCCCTGCCCCACCACATCACCGAAGCGCTGGGGGCGGTATTTATGGTGCAGGGGCTCGTAGGCCATGGCAAGGACCGGTGGAAAGTTCCATTATGACCACTGGCGGCGGGCCGCCCTTCAACCGTCAGGATCGACGCCCAGTTCGCGCAGGCGCCGCTCCAGAACCTCAGCTCTTTGTCGCTCCTGCTCGGCTCTTTGTCGCTCCTGTTCGGCGCGCTGCTGCTCAAGGCGCAGTTGCTGCCGGGATTGTTCGAGCAGTTCGCCTGGGGTGGGGTAGCGGTTTCCCCGCTCGTCGTACCAGTAGAGCCACTCGCGCGTCACCGCCCGGAAAGTGCCGGCTTCCCGCCCGAGGGCAAGCTGCAACTGCGGTATCCAGACTGGCCCCTCAGTCGGTTGCAACTGGTAAGCCCCATCCACCAGCCTGTAAACCTCCAGCGGCGCGTGCCGCCGTCGCCGCCGGGGGCTCAAGCTCGGGTCGTATACGGCGTAGCAGGGCACGCCCAGGCGCGCGTACTGCTGCAGTTTCTTGTCGTACTCGCCCCGGTAGGTCTGGGAGACCACCTCCAGCACGAAGCAGGGGACGATGCCGTTTTCTTCCCAGAGCACATAGCTCGGGCGCAAATTCTCATCGATGACCCGCTCGACGCCCAGGCTGATGAAGCCGTCGGGGACGATAGCGGGCAGCTCGGGGTCGTAGTAGACGCCCATGTCGATGGCAAACAGCCAGTCGCGGCGCTCCTGCCACAGCTCGTCGAGAATCGAGCGCAGCAGTACGGGAATCAGTTCCTGCAGTTCGTTATCCACGGGGGCATCGTCGGAGTCGGGAAGCTCCGCCGAGGAGGGCAGAGGGCGGGTGGGATCGTAGTACCACATGGCTTTTGGTCGCGCGCTTGCTTTCATCTTATGGGGCTGCGTGCATTTGTCCACCAACCCGCCCGCCGCCGGACACTACCCATCAGATTATGCACGGCATTTAAACTGCCTCACTCTCCGATACACTTGCAGCCCAACGACCAGCCAGCCCCATCGCCGCAGTCGACACGCGTCGTGCAGGCCCTGGAAGAATAAACCGATCCCACCCACCAAGCCTCGTTCCCAACCATGCCGCTAAGTCCGGGGGGTGTCGGGGGGGTGGCACCCCCTCGACGCGGGGAGGTTGGAGAGCGCGAGAGGGGAACCCGAAGGGGGTTCCGCCTCTCGCTCCACAGACTGTCGTGCCACACCAACCGCCGGGTGTCATGGCAAAAACCCTCGACCATCAAGGTTTCCAGACAACTTGCCGTCGTTGCCCGGGCAACGAAAAAAACCGCCCTAACCGCCGGTGCCTTCGAGCCGAGCGAGGGCTGCGCGGGCTTGCTCGGCTCCGGCCGCATCCCCTTCGGCTTCGAAGCGCTCCGCCGCCTGGCGCAGCATCCGGGTTGCCTCCTGCGTCGCGATGCCGCGCTCCAAAAAAAATAAACCCTGGGCCAGAAGCGCAGCACCGCCTGCCTGGCCTTCAAGCTGCACTAGCCCCGGTCTGCCGTCGCGAAAAAGAATCACATTGCCCTTTTCATTGGCGGCGTACCAGGCAAAGGAACCGCTCGCATCCTGAAAATGGTGCTCGGCGCGCTGAAGCCTGAAAGTGCTCACATAGCGGCTGTTGGCGCCGTAAAGATCCAAAAGCCGTCCACCTTCGCGCAGATGGGCCATCCCCATCCGACCGCCGCCCAGATCAACGGCATATTTGGGACGGGTCTCCGCCAACAAAGGCCATTGCAACAGCAAACACATCCCCAGGGCCAGGGCCAGCTTTTTTTGCATGGGATCATCCTTACCGAGCTGAAAGGTAGGGCTGAAGCGAAGTCGCTCCGCAAGCCCACTTCAACCGTCGCAAAGCGCCCTAAGCCCGATATGAAAAGCAGATGAGAGGTTATTCAGGCAGCTGTAAAGGCAGCGACACCGCCCGGCCGATGCGCGGCTTCTCGCGGGTGCGCTCCAAAAAGGCGATCACCTGCTCCTCGACACCCAGTTCGCGCAACTGCCGGCCAATGCGCTCGAGGTGTGCGTCGTACTGGGCTTCGCTCAGGGCAAAGGTTCCCTGCCCCAGGTAGCGCCACATCACCTGCAAATACAGGCGATCGCCGCGGCGAAATAGTCGAACGTCGTAGGGTCTTCCCCACTTGCGCTGCAGAAAATCCCGCAGTTGCGTGCCTGTCATCGCTGCATCAACCGTGGCCAACCTCAACGATAGCCGCCTTGCGCTCTGGGAGCTATATCCCGCCTGTGACTACTGTTGCTCCTGGGCAAGCGAAGCCTGGGGCGACGGGCGGTAGGCCTGCACCTGCCCCACCCCGTGCAGGCGCAGAATCCTGGCAAGCGTCGGGCGCAACTGGGCGCGCTCGACGATGCGATCGACAAATCCGTGTTTGAGCAAAAACTCCGCAGTCTGAAACCCTTCGGGCAATTTCTGGCGCAGAGTCTGCTCGATAACGCGGCGACCGGCAAAACCGATCGTGGCCTTGGGCTCCGCCAGGATAATGTCGCCCAGCATCGCAAAACTTGCCGTCACGCCGCCGGTAGTTGGGTTGGTGAGCACTGAGACGAACAGCTGCCGGTCGGAGCGGTGGTTCTGCAGTGCCGCACTGGTGCGGGCCATCTGTACCAGCGAGAGCACGCCTTCCTGCATGCGCGCCCCACCCGAGGCGCACACCAGAATCGCCGCCCGCCGCTCGGCGGTGGCCCGCTCGACCAGCCGGGTGATCCGCTCACCCACCACCGAGCCCATGCTGCCGCCCATGAACCGAAAATCCATCACTCCAAGGGCGATCGGCCGACCTTCGAGGGTGGCAAGCCCCGTGACGATGGCGTCGGAAAGCCCAGTCTTCTCGCGCGCCTGGGCGAGGCGCTCGGGGTAGCTCTTGATGTCGTTGAAGCCAAGCGGATCGTTGGCGAGCAGATGATCATCGGTGGAAACCCAACTGTCGGGGTCCACCAGTTGGGGGATACGCTCGGGAGCACCCACCCGCTCATGGTGACCGCAGGCCGGGCAGACGCACAAATTGAGCTGAAAATCTTTGGTGTAGTGCAGCGCAGCGCACGAAACGCACTTGGTCCAAAGACCGTCGGCGATCTCGCGCTGGCGCTCTTCTTTGCTGAGCCGGCCATTCTTGCGCCGGTCCTTAAACCATTCGATCAGATCCATAGAGTGCTCTCCAAAACCGGGCGCCAGTGTGAAAGCCGTACCGCGTCATTATACCTACTTTTGCAATGGCGTCCGGTTTGTCAACGGTGGTTTTACAGATTTGTACCGCAGCCGCCTCCGAGCCGCACCGCCGGGTCGGTGTGCAGATCCCGCGACGGTTCGTAATTGTTGATGGCGTCGATGAGCATGCGCAGGCGTCCGAAGCTCGCCCGGTCGAAGTGGAGCACCAGCCTGGGGAGCGGGTGGGCCTTGTCGTTTTCTTCGCGCGCGAGCGCCGGGCTTTTGGCGATCCGCCCTTGGTCGAGGATGTCGTAAAAGTGGTCGTTGAGCGATTCGACAAACCCGTCGGACAATTCCTGCTGCAAGCGAATGACCAGCTGCGAGCCCACGTAACGGCTGGAATGGTAGACGCGATAAAATTGACAGATGTGGTCGCAGGCAATGTCGATGTCGTCGGTGATCCGGTAGAGATTGACGTCGGCGGGCGAGATAAGGCCGCGGCCCAACAGCTGCGTGCGCAAATAGGCGTCCCAACTTTGCCAGTAGTCGCCCCCGGGCAGGTCGACCATCACCAGGGGCAGCATCGCCGCCTTGCCCGTCTGCAACAGCGTCAGCACCTCGAAGCACTCGTCCTGGGTACCCAGACCCCCCGGAAACAGGGCAAACCCGTCCGTCTCCCGCACAAAAAACAGCTTGCGGGTGAAGAAGTACTTAAAGTGAATCAGCTTGGCGTCGCCGTCGATGTGGGGGTTGGCTCCCTGCTCGAAGGGCAGACTGATGTTGAGGCCAAACGATTCTTCGGTGGAAGCCCCGGCGTTGCCCGCTTCCATCACACCGCCCCCGGCGCCGGTCACCACCATGAAACCGCGCTCCACCACCCGGTGGGCAAAGGCGCGGGCGTGCTCGAAGATGGCGGTGCCGGGGCCGGTGCGCGAGGAGCCGAAGATCGCCACTTTGCGGCGGTTGGCGTAGGGTGCAAAGATCCGAAACGCCTGCTCCATGTCCTGCAGGGCGTTGTTGATAATCTTCCAGTCGAGGCGGGTGCGCTCCGGAGCGTTGCTGATCTGCACAATCTGCTGCAAGGTCCGGGCAATCAGCTCGCCGTGGGGATGGTCCGCAAGCCGTTTAAGAAGGGTATCGAGTTCGCGGGATAAGGCAGTGGGACGTAGGGTATCCATGACTACCATGTTATGGGAAATCCAGCCCCATCGGCCCGCCGATTTGGTGGCCGGGGATCGCTGCTACTTGCCCATGCCCAATTGCTGGGCTTTCTGATAAACCTTGCCCTCGGTCAAAAGCGAAGGGGCGACGACGACCTCGACTTGCTGCATCTCCTTGAGATCTTTGGCCCCGAGGGTGCCCATCGAAGTCTTGAGCGATCCCAGCAGGTTGTGGGTGCCGTCGTCGAGGCGCGCCGGTCCGCGCAGGATCTCGGCGAGGGTGCCGGTGGTGCCCACTTTGATGCGCGTGCCGCGGGGCAGCACCGGGCTTGGGGTGGCCATGCCCCAGTGGAAGCCGTTGCCGGGAGCCTCGGCCGCCCGGGCGAAGGGCGAGCCGATCATCACGCCGTCGGCACCGCAGGCGATGCACTTGCAGATGTCGCCGCCGGTGACCAGGCCGCCGTCGGCAATCACCGGCACGTAGCGGCCGGTCTGGGCAAAATAATCGTCGCGGGCCGCGGCACAATCGCTAACCGCCGTCGCCTGGGGAATGCCGACACCCAGCACGCCGCGGCTGGTGCAGGCGGCCCCCGGGCCGATCCCCACCAGCACCGCCGCCGCCCCGGCCTGCATCAAATCGAGGGCGACTTCGTAGGTGACGACGTTGCCCAGCACCACCGGAATGGGCATCGCAGCGCAAAATTCGGCCAGATCGAGCGTTTCGTGGCTCGACAGGTGGGCGGTGGAGACCACCGTCGCCTGCACAAAAAAGAGATCGCAACCCGCCTCGGCGGCGATGGGACCGTACTGCCCGGCCACCTGCGGCGTGGCGGAGGCGCAGGCGATGCCCCCTTGCGCTTTGATTTCTTCGATGCGACGGCGGATCAGTTCCGGCTTTACCGGCTCGGCGTACAGTTCCTGCATCAGGCCGACGAACGCTTCTTTGCCCACCGAGGCGATGCGCGCAAGCACTTCGGTCGGATTCTCGTAGCGCGTCTGCACCCCCTGGAGGTTGATGACGCCCAGGGCGCCGAGCCTGGAGAGCTCGACGGCCATCTTCACATCGACCACGCCGTCCATGGCCGAGGCGATGATCGGGATCTCGCGGGTGACGTTGCCGATGGTCCAGCCGGTATCGGCCAGATCGGGATCGAGGGTGCGCCGCCCCGGCACCAGGGCAATTTCATCGATACCATATGCGCGGCGAACGGTCTTGCTCCGTCCAATTTGTATATCCACAGCCTCGTCTCCCGCCCGGCAGCACCTATTTCCCAACCATAGCAAGAATCGTTCGCGATCCCAAAACCCCTCCAGGCCGACAGGACCGGGAGGGGATCACCGGGGAATTGAAACTACTTGATGCTGGCTTTGGCGCCGGCTTCTTCGAGTTTCTTCTTGATAGTCGCGGCGTCGTCTTTGTTGACGCCTTCTTTGACCGCCTTGGGGGCCGCTTCGACCAGATCCTTGGCTTCTTTGAGGCCGAGGCCGGTGATCTCGCGGGCCACCTTGAGGATGGCGATCTTCTTGTCGGCGGGCACTTCTTCGAGCATGACGGTGAACTCGGTCTGCTCCTCGACCGGCTCGGCCGGGGCGGCGGCGGCGGGGGCGCCGGGCATCACGCCGGGCATCACCATCATGCCGCCCCCGGCGGGCGCCTCGGCCTTGACGCCAAAGACTTCTTCGATGCCTTTGACCAGTTCGGCCGCCTCCAGCAGGCTGAGGGCCTTCAGATCTTCGAGAATTTTCTCGACGCGTTCGCTTGCCATGGTCTATCTCTCCTGTAAGTCGATGGTTGCTTCAAGCGGCAGCTTGCGGCTGCTGCTGTTCTTCTTTTTGTTTTCTGAGCGCTTCGAGGACCCGGGCCAGGCCGGCGGGCACTTCGTTGATGCCCACGGCCACCTTCGTCGGCACCTGGTTGATGCCCACGGCGATCTTGGTCGGCAGCACCTTGAGGGCACCGGCAAACTGGGCCAGAAGCACCTCCTTGGGCGGCAGGTCGGCAATCGCCTTGAGGCCGTCGAGGGTGACGAGGGTACCGTCGACGACCGCGCCGCGAAACTCGGTTTTTTTGGTCTCGCGCGCGAAGTCCTCGTAGGTCTTGAGCATCTCCTTGAGCTTTTCGTTGCCGAAAAGAAAGGCCGAAGGACCCGCCAGCAGCGGATCGATGTTCCGCCAGGCCGTCTCGCGGGTAGCGACCCCCATCAGGGTGTTCTTGGCCACCACGCAGGTGCCGCCGTGCTCGCGCATGCGGCGGCGCAGGCCGGTGATTTCGGCGACGCTCAGACCGCGATAGTCGATCACCATCACCACCGAGCTTTTCTCCAGAAGTTTCTGGAGATCGCCTACGAGCGCTTCTTTGACTGGTCTTTTTCCCACTGGTTCTCACCTCCTTGGGTTGGGCAAAAAAATCGCCCCGCCGATATTCGAAGCGAGGCGCAAAGGGAAAAAGCCTGGAGGCGTACTTCCCATGTGCCAACCTCGGCAGGCTGATTAAGCGTCAAGGCCCCTGCTGTCTTCGGTCGCGGATTCGGTTGAAAAACTGGGCCCTAGGCGGCGCCCTCCAGCTTGAGGTCGCGCAGGGCGTTGATGTCGATTTCGATCGAAGGCCCCATGGTCGACTTGATATGAAAAGTGCGCCAGTAGCGGCCCTTGGCCCCCGACGGCTTGGCGCGGTCGATCGCATCTTGGACCGACTTGAGATTGTCCATCAGCGCTTCGGGGGTGAAACTTACCTTGCCGAAGGGGATGTGGACGATACCGGTGCGGTCGGCGCGAAATTCGAGTTTGCCCGCTTTGAATTCGCGGATGGCGCCCACCAGGTCCATCGTCACCGTGCCGCCCTTGGGAGAGGGCATCAGGCCGCGCGGACCGAGCAATTTTCCGAGGCGGGCCACCTGGGGCATGATGTCCGGGGTGGCGATCATCAGGTCGAATTCCATGAAGCCGCCCTGGATGCGCTCGATGAGCTCTTCGGATCCCGCGATGTCCGCCCCGGCCTTCTCGGCTTCGCGCACCTTCTCGCCCTTGGCCAAGACGGCGATGCGGATGGCTTTGCCGGTGCCCCGGGGCAGAACCACCGTCGAGCGCACCTGCTGGTCGGCGTACTTGGGGTTGATGCCAAGTCGGATGTGGGTCTCGGCGGTCTCGTCAAATTTGGCGTTGGCGGTCTGCTTGAGCAGTTCGAGGGCCTTCTGGGGCGCGTAGATAGTCTGGCGGTCGACCTGCTCGCGCAAGGCCTTGAGGCGCTTGGACAACTGGACCATGGTTTCCTCCGTGGGGTCGTAGCGGGAAAGCATTCCCTGCCCCGATAAGAGACTAGTCGGCGATGACGATGCCCATGTTGCGGGCGGTGCCGGCGATGATCTTCATCGCCGCCTCGACGTCGTTGGCGTTGAGGTCGGGCAGCTTCTGCTCGGCAATCTGGCGCAGTTGGGCGCCGGTGATCGTACCTGCTTTTTCTTTGTTGGGCTTGCCCGAGCCCTTCTCGACGCCCGCCGCCTTGGTGAGCAGCACCGACGCCGGTGGGGTCTTGAGCACGAAGGTGAAGCTGCGATCTTCAAAGACCGTGATTTCGACCGGGATCACCATGCCCACCTGATCGGCGGTGCGGGCGTTGTATTCTTTGCAGAACATCATGATGTTCACGCCGTGCTGACCGAGGGCCGGGCCGACGGGAGGAGCAGGGTTCGCCTTGCCGGCGGGCAAAGCCAGCTTGATCTTTGCTGAGACTTTCTTGGCCATGGTGGTGCGTCGAAATGGAGATGCGCGCCTGCGCGAAGGCACAGTCTTGTATTGTTACCCATCGGGCCTGTATTCGGCAAGGACCAGTTTTTTGCTTCGCGCTTCGCGTCCCACGCGCGGCCGTTGCCGCCCGGGGGGCGATACGGTATCTTGACACCGCACGCTCATGTGGGGGAACGGTGAAATGGCGGACTTGATCGTGGTGGGTTACGACGACGAGCACCGGGCGGAGGAAGTACGGTTGGCGCTTGCCAAGCTGCAACAGGAATATCTGATCGACCTTGCCGATGCAGCGGTCGTAGTCAAGGACAGCGAAGGGAAAATCAAGCTCAAGCAGGCGGTCAACCTGCCCGCTACCGGAGCCCTGAGCGGCGGCTTCTGGGGATTGCTCATCGGGGCGCTCTTTCTCAACCCCTTGTTGGGGGTAGCAGTAGGCGCCGCCTCTGGGGCACTTGCCGGGGCGCTCTCGGACGTGGGCGTCGACGACAACTTTATGCGCGAGTTGTCGGAAATTCTGCCCCCGAGTAGTTCAGCGTTGTTCGTGCTGGTGCGCAAGGTAACCCCGGACAAGGTGCTCGCCGAAGTGAGCAAGTACGGCGGCCGGGTGCTGCGTTCTTCCCTCAGCAAAGAGGACGAACGGGCGCTGCAGGAGGTGCTTACCAACCGCGGGCTGACTCCCGCCTCTACCACCGTTCTGGGCACCACTCCCGCTCCAGGCTCCACCGCCGCTGGCGAGTAAACGGCTTACCCCCCCCGCCTTCCTGGCTTTGGTCGCTGAGCAGATTGCCGTCGGTCGCAATTTTGAAGCCGGGGGCGGTGTAACCCTTGGGCAGGTAGTCCTCCGAGATCGTGCTGTGGTTGCCGTCGCGCAACGCCGTGTAGCGCGGAGAGAGAATCTTGATGCCCGCGGCGTTGCAAAAATCCTGTACGTTCCGGTGCAGTGATGATCCCCGAAGCGCCGCCGATCTTGCGTGACGCCGCCGCCGTCGTTGGGCGGGTTGTCTCTAAGAATTTGTAAAGCGCGAGACACCAGGATTTCGGGGTATCGCAGCGTCCTTGTCCAGCCGGAGGGGGGCTGGTATTTTGTTAGGGCTGTCCTCCGGCAAGAGTCTTGGTCCAGGGAAAGCTTGAGTTCAGAGCAAACCCTTAAATTGAAGGAGACGGGCATGACCGGAAGCCTACTTGACCAACTGCGGCAGATGACCATCGTCGTCGCCGACACCGGCGACATCCAGGCCATTGAGCAGTTCACACCGCGCGACGCCACCACCAATCCTTCGCTGATCACCGCCGCCGCCCAGATGCCGCAGTATCAGCAAATCGTAGACGACACCCTCAAGCAGGCGCGCGCGGAGCTGGGTCCCGAGGCGAAGGCCGCGGCGGTCGCCACCCTCGCCTTCGACCGGCTGGCGGTGGCCTTTGGCCTCAAGATCCTGGCCATCGTCCCCGGGCGGGTCTCGACCGAAGTCGACGCGCGCCTGTCCTACGACACCGAGGCGACGATCGAAAAGGGGCGCTCACTGATCGCCCAGTACGAAGCGGCGGGCATTTCCCGCGAGCGGGTGCTCATCAAGATCGCTTCGACCTGGGAGGGTATCCGCGCCGCCGAAATTCTTGAGGACGAAGGCATCCACTGCAACCTGACGTTGCTGTTCGGTGTGCACCAGGCGATCGCCTGCGCCGAGGCGGGGGTGACCCTCATCTCACCTTTCGTCGGTCGCATCCTCGACTGGTACAAAAAAGAAACCGGCCGCGATTACGAGCCCCACGAAGATCCGGGCGTGGTCTCGGTGACGACCATTTACAACTACTACAAAAAGTTCGGCTACCAAACCCAGGTGATGGGGGCGAGCTTCCGCAACATCGGCGAAATCGTCGAACTGGCCGGCTGCGATTTGCTCACGATCTCTCCAAAGCTTCTCGAACAACTGCAGGCGACCGACGCAGAACTCGTCCGCAAGCTGGATCCGGACCAAGCCGCTGGCCTGGAGATCGAAAAGATCGACATGGACCAGGCGACCTTCGAGAAGAGGCACGCCGAAGACCGCATGGCTTCTGAGAAGCTCGACGAGGGCATCAAGGGCTTCACCAACGCCCTGGTGGCCCTGGAGAAGCTGCTCGCCGACCGTCTGGCGCGGCTGGAGGGTGAAGTGGCCCTCAACCAGGCCTTCGAAAGCATCTTCCGCACTTTTGATCTCGACGGCGACGGGTTTATCACCCGCGAGGAGTGGATGGGCACCGACGCGGTTTTTGATGCCATCGACCTCAACCATGACGGCAAGATCACAGCGGAGGAATTGGGGGCCGGGATCGGGGCCGTCTCGAAACTGGCGTAGGTGATGTCTCCAAAGCAGTCCGACTGTGATAGCCACCACGGAGCGAGGGTCTTTCCATGGCTCACCTCATCCTTATCCGGCACGGCCAGAGTCTTTGGAACGCCGCCAACAAATTTACCGGTTGGGTGGACGTTCCCTTGAGTGAGCGCGGCCGGGCGGAGGCGACGATCGCTTCTTGCAAACTTCGGGATTATCGGGTGAACGTCTGCTTCACCAGCATGCTGATGCGCGCCATCGAAACAGCGGTGATTACCCTGACCGAGTGCGACGATATCTGCGGCGGCAAAATCCCAATCATCAAACACGAAGCCGACGACGAGAACTGGCACGGCTGGGACAACTACGACGGCGACCCGGCGGCGGAGTTGCCCATCTATCCCACCGCGACCCTGGACGAGCGCTACTACGGCGATCTGCAAGGCCTCGACAAAGCCGAGACGACCGCGAAGTACGGCAAGGAGCAAGTCCAGATCTGGCGGCGCTCCTACTCGGTGCGCCCCCCCGGCGGCGAGAGCCTGGAGGACACGCGCAAGCGCGTCTACCCCTATTTCACCAACCGTATCCTGGGCCATATCAAGCAGGGGGACAACGTGCTGGTGGCTGCCCACGGCAACTCCCTGCGCTCGATCATCATGATTCTTGAAACCCTCAGCGAGGAAGAAGTGCCCAAGGTGGAGCTGGCCACCGGGGTGCCGATCGTCTACGAACTCGACAAAGCGGCCCACATGCTCAGCAAGGCCGTGCTCACCAACTGACCCCCCACCACCCACCATGGCAATCACCATCGAAGAGAAAGCTCCCCGCAAGCTCAGCGAAGCGGATCTGCGGCCGCGCGGCCAAGTGCATCCGAGCCCGGCAAGCTGGCGCGATCAGTTTCTCTACCAGCTGTTGCCGGACCGCTTCAGCGACGGCCGCGAGGCGGATCGGCCGCTTTTTGACCCGGCCGATCCGGCCCGATTCCAGGTCAAAGACAGAGGAGCCTGGATGGCGGCGGGGAAGCGATTCGTAGGTGGAACCCTCAAAGGCGTCATCAGCAAGCTCGACTATCTGCAGGGGCTCGGGGTGACGACGCTGTGGCTCAACCCACCCTGGAAGCAGCGAGCGGATCTGGAGACTTATCACGGCTACGGTATTCAGAACTTTTTCGACATCGATCCGCGCTTCGGGACCCGCCAGGATCTGCGCGACTTGGTCGATGCCGCCCACGCACGGGGCCTGTACGTCATCCTCGATGTGATCTATAACCACAGCGGCAACAACTGGTTCTACCGAGACGAATGGGACGGCAGCCCGCAATCGATGCGCCCCTACCGCTATGCGCCCGGCTATCCGGTGCACGGTTGGCGCTCCGGCGACGGGCGCAGCGTGGGTGAGATTGTTTCTCTCGACGACGGCGTCTGGCCCGAGGAGTTTCAAAACTTTGACTGGTACACCCGCGCCGGGCGGATCATCAACTGGAGCGAAGCGGCCTGGGAGGATTATCTGAGCCCCCAGGTCGAATTTCGCCGGGGCGATTTTTTTGATCTCAAAGACTTCAACCTGGCCAATCCCGCCACCATCGCCGGTTTGGCCCGCGTCTACCAGTACTGGATTGCCCTCAGTGACTGCGACGGATTTCGTGTCGATGCGGTCAAGCACGTCTCCCCTGTCGAATCGCGCAAGTTCTGCGCGGCCATCAACGAGTATGCCCAGTCGATCGGCAAGGACAATTTTTTGCTCACCGGTGAACTCACCGACGACCGCATGCTGCTTGCCTACCTCGACATCGTCGGGCGCAACCTGGATGCGGCCCTCGACATCGTCAGCGCGCCGATTCAGCTGACCGCCGCAGCCAAGGGCCTTGCTCACCCGGGCGCCTTCTTCGGTCTTTACGACGAGAACACCCTGGCGGGCGCCTACCGCCAGAGCGGGCTTTATCATGTCTCGGTCCTCGACGATCACGACATGTCCTCGCGCAGCTACAAATCGCGCTTTGCCGCCCACGGCGAAGGGGTGCCCAACCTTTACCGGCAGGTGGCCCACGCGGTCGGCGTGCAACTGACGATGCCCGGTATTCCTTCGATTTACTACGGCACCGAACAGGCCCTGGACGGCTCCGAGAGCAACCACGACTACGGCATCGATGGGTCGCACGAATATGTCGATCGCTACGTGCGCGAAGCGATGTTCGGGGGTGCCTTTGGTGCCTTTCGCACCGAGGGTTGCCACTTTTTCAACCCGGATCACCCTACCTATCTGCGCATCGCCGCCATCGCCCGCCTGCGCAACCGTCTGGACGCCGTCGGCAAAACCCTGCGCCGGGGGCATCACTACCTGCGGGAGACCTCGTTTGTCCACCGACCCTTTGTCCTCCCGGGGGCCGGCGAGCTGGTGGCCTGGTCGCAAATTCTGTTCGAGACGGAGGCGCTGATGGTCCTCAACACCCACGGCCTGGAGAATCGAGGTGCCGAGGTGACCGTCGAGACCTCGCTGCACCCGGAAGGTTCGTCGATGGCCGTCCTGTACCACAGCGAATGGAGCGACGACCAGCTGCGTCAGCCGCCGTCGGCTCAGACCGTGCCTGTCGAGTATGGCCACGGTCGCGCCACGGTGCGCATCGACCTGCCCCCCTGCGGCATGGTGATTCTGAGCTGAGGCACAAGCTTCCACAAAAAACGGAGAGAGAGGGATTCGAACCCTCGATAGAGTTGCCCCTATACAGCATTTCCAGTGCTGCGCCTTCGACCACTCGGCCATCTCTCCAGGAACCACTCGCGGGGTATTCCACCCGTGCCGCTGCGGCGAAAGACATTATAAGCGCTGGTAAGGCCCGACCGCCAGCCGGACTGGAGCGGGGTTTCAGGTTGCCCAGACAACGGCAGGCTGCCGCAAACCTCGATGGGCAACGGTTTTACCCTGACACGTGCTCTAAACCGTGTCCGGATCCACTCCCAGTTCCCGCAGGCGCTCAGCCAGTGCCGCCGCCCGTCTTTCGGCCTGTTCTCTGGCCCGACGTTCTTGTTCCCTGCCCTGGCGCTCTTGCTCCCTCGCCCGGCGCTCCTGCTCCAGGAGCGCTGCGGTACGGTGCAATTCCTCCGCCAGTTCCGCCGGGATAAGCAACTTCTCGCCGCTGTCCTCCCGGTAAAACGCCGGCAACCGGTCTTCTACCTGCAGGCGCAAGCCCAGAACTGCGCTGCGACCGTCGGTGATCGGCAGGTACACCTCAACCACTTCGCCCATCACTTCTACCGGTTGCAGACGATATCCCTGCAGTCGGCCTTCGACCCATTCGCCCCTCGGATCGAATAGCCAGTACTCCCGCACACCCAAACGCTCGTAGAGGTGCTTCTTCTCGACCGTGTCGTTTTGCTGGGTGCCCGCCGAGGTCATTTCGAAGATCGCCGCCGGAACCTGGCCCTCCTCCCAGATTTTGTAATTATCCCGTCCGCCGGGTGCGACGCTGAAAATCACCATCACGTCCGGGGCCACCCGCAGCCGGGGAAATCCCTGGGCGTAGTAGAGAAACTGGTTGGCAAGCACCGTGGCTTGCTGGCCGCTCAAGTATTGCCTGAGCACCTCCAGCGTCACCAGGATGGCGTAGAGGTGATCGAACGTCTCGGCCACGGGTTCTCCGTCGCTGCTCGGGTAGGTGACGGAGGGCAGCACAAAAGTCATATTCGCGGCCCAATCCAGGTTGCCCCCCAGTCTAGCTAATCGTCCAGCGTGAGCACGATCGTCCGGTAGCGGCCGCCGCCGCTCTGCTGCAGCCAGGTGCGCTGGGAGCCGTAGAGTCTGCCCCCGCGAAAGTAGGGCGATCGGCTGTCGGTGTTGCCCGCAAGGCCCACCGAAGCGCCCGGTACGCCCAGATCGAGATCCAGGCGGTTGGGGCCGGGGCGCAACCAGCCCGCCAGGGGCAATACCAGACTGCTGCGGTTGTTCAGGTTGGCGAGCGTCCGGCCGTTCAGGCGCACCCGGCCCCTGAGGAGCCGCCCCGGCGGCGGCTGCACCACCAGGTAGTAGCGGCCGGAACCGCCGCCCGTGAGACTCCACTCACTGTAGCCGTCGGAATCCTGGTATTGATAGCTGCGCTGGTAGGTCGTGCCTGAGGTGCCGTAGCCGTTGGTACTGACCCGGCCGCCGTTCACTGAGACCGCACCGGTGCCCGTCTGGACCTGGACATCGGTGCCGTTCACCTGCACCGAGACCTGGGCGGCGGCCCCGGCGCCCCCCAGGAAGCTGCCGGCTAGCAGACTGAGGAGCCAGGTACTTCTAGCCATCGCGATCACCCCGGCGGTTGTTCGGGCCTTCGCGGCGGTGCAGTTCGGGGCGTTCGAGGTCGTCGCGCTCGCGGCCGAAGCGCTTGGTGCGCTCGAAGCGCTCGCGCCAGTCGCCCGGCTCGCGCTCAAAGCGATCGTCGCGGCCGAAGCGGTCGTCGCGGCCAAACCGGCGGTTGCGATCCCCCAGATCGACGGTGGTCACGTTGCCGTCGAAGTCCTCCGGCACGTAGACGTTCACCGTCTGGGACTGGCCGCTCGCCTGATTGAGCGCACCCGACTGGCTCGTACCGCCGTAGCCGCCCCCGGCGCCCTGGGCCTGGGTGCCGCGGATGATCGACGTCTGGCTTTGAAAAACCGGAATGATAATCCGGTCGGCCTGGGCGGCGGGGGCGACGGCCACCAGCAGCAGGCCCGCCGAGAGTACCGGGCAGAGGGTTCGTAGCATCGGTGTTCTCCAAAGAAATGGGCTGCAGGCCGGGGAGGGTGCCCCCTGAAACACCGCCCCCGGCGAACACGTAGAGGGAAACGCGACAGAGCGTCAGTTGCGGTCGCGGTAGCGGCCGAAGCCGGGCAGGCCCAACTGGACCTGCTGGGCATTCTGGACCCCTACGGCCGTCTGGACTCCAGGAGCGACGCGGATATCGTCGCTTCCGGGGTAGTTGTAGCGGGTGGGACCGCGGCGGGGCCGGGAAGTGAACTGGTACTGGGGCTGCTGCTGAACGATGGTGCCCGTCTGCTCGCGCACCCCGAAGCCGAGCTGGACCTGCTGGGCGTTCTGGACGCCCACGGCCGTCTGCACACTCGGATCGACTTCGATCGTGCCCGCCCAGGCCGCCCCCGGTAGGGCAACCGCCAATGCCAGGACCATAAACCAGGTAAGAGGTCTCATTGTTTCACTCCTAACGGCGCGGCAGGCGGTTGAACTGGCGCTGGCGCATCTCGCGCACGTCCACCATCGTCTGGTTGACGCGACCGAAGCCCTGCTGGGCCTGCTCGGTCATCTGCACCCCGGCGGCGGTCTGCTGGATGTTTTCGCCCCGGTAGGACGGCCTACCCATCTGGAACTGGCCCAGGTTGCTCACACTGACGCCCGTCTGGTTGCCCCGGCCCTCCAGGTACTGCGACTGGTAGCTCTGCTGGATGCCCACGGCCGTCTGGGTGACATCGGCGCTGGCCGCTCCGGAAAACGCGACTCCCAGAATCAACGCCAGTGCCGACGCCTGAAACACTTTGCTGTTCATGTGTCTGGACTCCTGTGCAAAGTAACGATGGCTATCAATGTGCCCGGCCGGGGGCTGCTTTCTAAACGGGCGCAGGCGCACCGATGGGGGTTGCGGCCGGTAACAATCTTTGCGCCTCGCCGCAGCCGCTCCTCTGCAACAGGACGGATACAATGCGCGCAGCCACACAAAAAAAACCGGCGGGGGCGCTGCACCTCCGCCGGCCGTGTCACCGTTAAAATTGCTTTACTTTTTGAGCAACCGGTTCAGGGCGTTGCCCTGGACGGTGGAGGCTGGGGCCACTCCCAGAATCTGGAGGATGGTCGGAGCCACGTCGATGTTGCGCACCGCCTGGAAAGTGCCCTTGCGGATATTCGGTCCCGCGGCGTAGAAGATGGCGCTCATTTCGGGGAGACGCGAATCGTAGCCGTGGGCGCCGTAGAAGTTGGCAAGGGAGAGCACCGGGGTGGTCACGGTCGTGTCGTCGCCCTGGCGATAGACCACCGGCGACTGGGTGCCGTCGAAGTTGTAGCCGGGATTGAGAATCGCCACGACATCACCCGCATCCTGGCCGATGGCGTCGCTGGTGGCGAAGCCCACCGGTTTGCCCTCGGGCGTCGGGCGCGGCGTGACGAACCGGAACAGTTTGCCCCCGGGCAGCGAGTAGTTGTAGGTCGGGTTGGGGTCGGCGGCGCCCCGCAGAACCTCGACAATTTTCTTTTGCAACTCTAGATACTCGCTCTCGCTGACGACACCGTCGGCCTCACGCCCCTGCAGGCTGATGTAGAGGTTGGCGGCGGGGCCGGTGGTCACTGCCCGCACCTTGGTGGTGTCGATGCCGTTGTTGCTGAGCAGGTTGAAGATGCTCACGGCGGTGTGAAAAGGGGCCATGCCGTGGTCGGAGACGACGAGCACATCGCTTTTGGGGGTGCCGTCGCGCTCGGTGCCCACCGCCTGGATGATGCGCTGCACAGCGTCGCTGGCTGTCTGGTAAGCGGTCTTGAGGTAGCTTGCGTAGCGGGCTTTTTTCTCCGGATCTTGACCGCTGCCGATGCTGTTGGGGTTTTTGAAGTCGGTGGGCTGGCGCGGATCGGTGAGGGTGAACTGGTGGCCCGAGCCGTCCGGTTGCTCGATATAGATCATCACCAGATCGGCGTTCGGGTTCTGGGAGATGGCCCGTAACCCAATGTCGGTCTGGTAGGAGACGAACGAGCGCACCTGATCTGCGTACATGCCTTCGAGTTCGAGATCCGGGAAGGTCTCAAAGCCGGGGCTGATGCGCTCCGGAATGCGAAAATCCGGCTGGGGCGCCCAGAAGCCGACGTTGTTGTTGATGTCGTCCACCGAGGCGATAATCGGCGCGTTGCGGGGAATAAAGTTGGTCGCGTAGCGCGCGAAGCGCACCGTCGAAAGATCCCCGGCCAAAAAGCTTACGTAGAACGCTGTACCGGCTTTGTTGCTGCTGCCTTCGAGGTAGAACTTGCTCGAGTTGCCGTCCACGCGCTCGTAGGCGGGTCCGGTGGAAGGCAGGCTGAAGGGACCGGGCTTGATACCCTGGGCTTCGTCGTAGAACACCAGCGTGTCGTAGTTGACGACCTGGTCGTTGGTACCGTCCAGAGCCGCCACCAGAATGTTGTAGGTGACGTCGCCCACGGTGAAAGTCTCAAGCAGGCTGGTTTTTTGCTTGACGGGGCTATAGGAGACGTAACCTGCCGCCGCAAGCTGGCTTGCCAGGGCCGCCGTCCCGTCGGCAAAGTCCGCCGCGCCGAGCACGAAGCCTTTGGC
Organism: Gloeobacter violaceus PCC 7421; assembly: GCF_000011385.1. Classification (NCBI taxonomy): domain Bacteria; kingdom Bacillati; phylum Cyanobacteriota; class Cyanophyceae; order Gloeobacterales; family Gloeobacteraceae; genus Gloeobacter; species Gloeobacter violaceus. Next base: position 1,706,595 of record NC_005125.1, on the reverse strand, counting down.
GCCGACCCCTGCGAAGGAGCCGAAGGGCACGGTGTAATCGACCGTGCGCACCGAAGCAGGCTGAATGAGGTTGGTGGAGGTGGGCTCCAGCACATCGACGCCGTCGCCCCCCGGCCAGGTGGCGGTGGCCACCTGCTTGCCCGCCGCGCGCAGGGTCACCCACAGCGGTGTGGCGGTGGGCTCCTCGCTCACCGTCGGGCCGGAGACGTCGTAGCCGCCGATGGGAGCGCCGAAGCCGCTGGTGTTTTGGGTGAAGTTGCTCTTGATCAGGTGAAAGCTGTTGGCGTTGATGTCGTTTTTGGCCGCCGTCGAACCGGTCGCAATCGCGATGTGGCCGGGCGCGGTCACCGACGGGGTGATCGTCACGTTCTGACGGGCAAAAGCGCCGGTGCGCCGCAACAGACCTAGGCCGGTTTTGGCATTGAGTACCCCGGATTTGAAGTACTCGTCGGCGATCGAGGCGTTGGCGCCGTCGAGGGAGATCAAAACCACCTTGGGCGCCGCCCAGGCCGCGGGCACGGCCGCGAGCGCCAGCGTCGCCGCGAGCGCTGCAGAATAAAAGTATCGCATCAGACAACTCCAGGACATGCAGACCGGCAGCCATTGTGCCAGCAAAGCATTAAGCCGAGTTCATGGCCAGGTGATGGGCGTGTTAACCCGCAGCGCTGCCGGGGCTGACCAGGCCGTGTTCGAGGGCGAAGCGCACCAGCTCGGTGCGGCTGCTGGTGCCGGTCTTGGCGAGCAGGCGGCTGACATACTTCTCGACGTTGCGGGTGGAGCGCTCCAGGCGGCCGGCGATTTCTTTGTTCATCAGACCCGCGTAGACCAGCAGCAGCACCTCCTGCTCGCGGGGGGTGAGATCCAGGTCGATCGCTTCGATAGCGACCGGGGCCGGGCGATGGTTCAGTTCGCTCACCAAACTGACGATCTCCGATTGGACCTGGCGAGAGCGATCGAGCAGGTTGCGCACGATGGCCACCAGTTCCTCCGGGTCGCCGGGCTTGGGCATGTAGGCGTCGCAGCCGTGGCGGTAGCCCTGGATGCGATCGGCGGTCTGGCCCTTGGCGGTCAGGAACACCACCGGCGTATAGCGAAAGCGCGGCAGGGCGCGCAATTTCTGCAAGAACCGGTAGCCGTCCACCTGGGGCATCATGATGTCGGTGATCACCAGATCCGGCTGGTGTTTTTCGGCCAGTTCCAGCCCTTCGATGGCATTGCGGGCGGTAGTGACGCCGAAGCCCTCGTCCTCCAGATAGGCCTGCAGCGCCAGGCGAATACCGGGATCGTCGTCGACCAGTAACAGGTGAGCGGCCATGTCAGTCCTCCTGGGCGGTGGGTAAGGTTACACAAAAGCGGCTGCCGCCGCCTTCGCCGTTGCGCGCGTCGATAGAACCCCCCATTTGCTCGATCAGGTCTCGGGCGATGGCGAGCCCCAACCCCCGGCCGGGCCGATCGCCGTTGCGGCTGCCGCGGTAGTAGGCGTCGAAGATGCGTTCGAGATCGACTGCCTCGATGCCGCTGCCGGTGTCGGCGATGTCGATGGTGCAGGCATTCTGGCCGGGCCGCACCTCCAGGCGCACCTGCCCCCCGGGCGGGGTGTACTTGAAGGCGTTGTCGAGCAGGTTCATCAGCACTTCGTAGAGGGCGCGTCCGTCGGCTTTGACCTGACAGGACGCCTGGCCTTCCCGCTCGAAGCGGATCTGCCGTTCGCGCGCCAGGGCGTTTGCCGCCCGCTCCACCTCGGCCACCAGCGGCTCCAAGGGCACCGGACCCGGCGCGTGCACCTCCAGTTTGTCCTCCAGGAGCGCGTCGAGGCGGCGGCACTCGCGGGCGATTTGCTCGAGCAGCACCTGGTTGGGATCGTCCGGCCCGAGGCGCTTGCCCACAAGACGCGCGAGGGTGCGAATCACCATCACGGGGTTGCGCAACTGGTGGGCGAGGCGGTCGAAATCCACGTCAACTTTGAATGGGAAGGTACAACGTCAGCGTACTGCTTTCGCCCTCGGGGCGCAGGCGCAGGGTGAGTTTGCCGCCCATCGCCGCCACCAATCCCTGGGCCGCCGGCAGCCGGAGGGTGACCGCCCCGGCCTGGGAATCGACTCGAAAGGGATTGGCGTCCTCCGCCGACGGATTCTCGACCGAACCGCCGGTGATATCGATGCGCACCCTGAGCCAGAAACCGGCCCGCTCGGCTTTCAGTTGGATGTGGCTACCGAAGGGCAGGCTGCGCACCAGCCGGTCCACAAGACCGCCCAGGACCCGTTCTAGAAGCAGCTGATCGGCGTGCACGCGGGGCAGTTCGGCGGGCGGATCGACATCGAGGGCCAGACCGCGCAGATCGGCTTGCTCGCGCCAGCGCTCCAGACAGCCCATAAGCAGTTCGTCGACGGCCACCGCCTGGGGCCTGAGGGCCAACTCGCCCTGCTCGTGGTCCATGGCGAGGGCCAACAGCTCAAAGCGCTCGATCTGCAGCGCGCACTCGCGGTCGATCGCCTCCAGATGGGTGCGCGCGGACTCCGTGAGCCCGCCTTTGCGCAGCACCAGTCGGGTGAGCGTGCGAATCGTGGTCAGCGGTGTGCGCACTTCGTGGGCGAGCAATTCGAGAAAATCAAGTTCGCTGCCGTCGATCGACTCCTGGGCGCGCGAGCCTTCCGCCAGCAGGGCCCGGCTGAAGCGCGACAACAGCCGCACGCTCGCCAGCGGCGGGTGGCTGAGGGCGCGATCGAAAGCGGCCAACCGGTCGGGACGGGTGATCACCAGCCGCTGGCGCAGCACGGTACAGGCGCGGCGCACCACCGCCGTTTCAAAAGAAAACTGCAGCGTCGGGCTGCGGTGGCACAGCACCAGGCAAAAGTCGTGGGCGATCACCACCAGAAAGTTCTCATCGGCCAGCGGATCGCCCGCGCTCAAAGGGACAACCACCTCGCCCTGGGGTTTGTGGGCCAGCAGCGTCTGGAACTGCCAAAGCTTCGGTGCCACCGTGCCCACAGCGCTCAAAGCGGCCAGATCGAATTTGCCGCCCGCAAAGAGGATCACCCGCGCCGGATGCTCTCCTAGAAAGCCCGCGAGGGCAGCGACGGCCATCGACCAGGTGCGGCTGCCCGCCGCCTGCAGTTGCTCGGCGAAGGGGGGACCGGCGGCCAAGGCCTGGCTCAGCGAACGCAACCTTGGTGCAAGCCCGAGGGTTTCCATTGGGAAATCGCATGAATGTCCCGATTATCGCTACTGTAACGCTGCGTCGACAGGTTCGGCGGCCGGTTTTCCTACCTGCTCGGGTGGGGATCTCCTCACCGCAATAGCGCTATGTTACAAGTAGAAATGATTCTTCAACCAGCCCGAGCCATTCGATGAAAAGTGCACTTCCCGTTTTTACACTCGGTGTTTGCCTGACTGTGCTGGGCAGCCTTTCTGTCTCTGCCCAGTCGGCCACCCCGCCCGCCGAGGGGACGGCACCTGTCGGAGTCGACGCTGCCGCCGCCGAGATCCGCACCAAGCTTCCGTTTGTCTCCCGTGCCCCGGTCTACAACGGCATTCCGATGGAGTACCGCCTGGCCGCCATCCGCGGGCCAAAAGCCGAGAAAATCGTCGAAGACATCATTGGCTTCGGCCACAGCGACTTCGGCTCGCTGATTCTGTCCAAAAAAGAACAGCTGCCCGCCAAGTTGCGCACCGAGCCCGGCAACACCTGCAGCGTCTGTGCGGTCGAGCGCGGCCTCGGCAGGCGCAACATCGACTATTACGTCTTCTGGCTGCGCAACCTCAACGCCAAGCAGCGCCAGCAGCTTGTCCAGGCCCTGGAAACCGAGTAGGTAGGCACGTTTAGATGGAAGGAATCGATTTGGGCAATGCGTTTGCCCAAAGCTTGAGTGGCTTGGGAGTACCGGCGGACGTCGCCCGCGCCCTGTGGTTGCCCCTGCCGATGATCGTCATTTTGCTCACCGTCACCGTCGGGGTGATCGCCGCCGTCTGGGGTGAGCGCAAGTGGTCGGGCATGATGCAGCAGCGCATGGGTCCGACGATTATCGGTCTGGGCGGCTCGATCCAGGGTGCGGCGGACGGGGTGAAGCTGCTGGTCAAAGAGGACATCATCCCGGTCAAAGCCGATCCGTGGCTATTTACCCTCGGGCCGGCCATCGTGATTATCCCGGTGTTTTTCTCCTACCTGGTCATTCCGTTTGGTCAGGGACTGGTGCTCTCGGATATCACCATCGGCATTTTCTTCATCATCGCCGTGGCGAGCATTTCGCCCATCGGCGCGCTGATGGCGGGTTACGCCTCCAACAACAAGTACGCCCTTCTGGGGGGTCTGCGGGCGGCGGCCCAATCGATCTCCTACGAAATTCCGCTGGCACTCTCGGTGCTCGCCATCGTGATGATGTCGAGTTCGCTTTCGACCGTCGACATCGTCGAGCAGCAGGAGACGCTCGGACTGTTTTCGTTTTTCTCCTGGAACATCTGGCGCCAACCGATCGGTTTTGTGATTTTCTTGATTTCGGCGTTGGCTGAGACCGAGCGCGCCCCGTTCGATCTGCCGGAGGCGGAGTCGGAACTGGTGGCGGGCCACCACACCGAGTACACGGGTATGAAGTTTGCCCTGTTCTATCTCTCCGAGTACGCCAATTTGATCCTCGCCTCGCTCATCGCCTCGGTGCTGTTTTTGGGCGGTTGGAGCTTCATCGTGCCGCTGGAACCGCTGGCGGCGCTCTTCGGCATCGAGGCTTCCAACCCGATCTTCCAGGTGGTCAATGCCCTGGTCGGTATCAGTGTGACGATCTTGAAGGCGACGTTCTTCGTGTTCCTCGCTATCCTGGCGCGTTGGACCCTGCCCAGGGTGCGCATCGACCAACTATTGGATCTGGGCTGGAAATTTCTGCTGCCGGTGTCGCTTTTTAACTTGTTGTTGACCGCCGCCCTGGTGTTGCTCTCCAACACGCTCAAGACGACGCTGCCTTTGTATCTGCCGCTGATAATCTTTGTGGGGCTCGTCTTCGTGGCGATGTCGCTGCAGAAGCGGCCCGCCGCCAAACCGACCGCCGCAAGAGCATGATGTATCACCCCATTGCCCTCTCACTGGTACTCGCAGCGGCCCTTCTGGCCGGTTGCCAGGCGAGCACCCCCTCGACCGCCAGGACCGCCGAGGAGCGGCCCGTGGCGGGCGGCCTCGGCAGCAATAAAGTCGGAGCCGATTTTCTGGCCGCCTCCCCCGCCAACCAGCTTGCCTACTGTGTCAGTTCGGTCAAGGCCTACAAGACTTCGGGAGTGCAAAGTTTCTCGGTGAGCCCCAGCATCGGCAACATCACCCCCGAGAGCTTTTGCTCCCAGCTCAACGAATACTTCGCCGAAGAGCCCGTGCGCCGCGAAGAGCGGCTTGCCCAGGCGGCGGCCGTGGCGATGCTGCTGTACTCCAGGCCCAAATCCCGCAAGCCCGACGCTGAACTCGATCAGATGGAATCGCGCAGCAAGTAGGTAGGATCGAGACCTGAGTGTCGTAGTGAGGTTCCCTCGATGCTTCGCGCCCAGCAGTACGTCTTCGACCTCGGCCCCGGCCAGATGTTGGCGGTGAGCCTTCAGGGCGAGCAAACGCTTTTGTCCCTGCAGAGCGGCTCGGTGGGTCAGCAGCAAAGCCAGCAATCGGGTTTTCCCACTGGAGCCTGGCTGGTTGAGCCCCAGGCCTGGCAGTCCCACGGGACGGTCCATCTGCGCATCCAGTCGCAGCGGGGCAGCTTCTGGCTCCAGATTGGCCACGGGCAAATCGGCGCCGGTTCGCCGCCGCCCCAGGACGCCCTGCCGGTGCCCAGCCGCGCGGTTTCCGGCCCCCCCCGCACCCGGCCTGCCGAGCCGACTATGCGGCCGATGGCCCCCGTGCCGCCGATGAAACCCATGGAGATGCAGATGGGCAATATGGCGATGCGCATGGGGGGCGAGCCGCCAAGCTCGGACTTGCAGGCGGAAAATCTGCGTCTGCGCGAAGAGAACCTGCGCCTGCGCGAGGAGGTGCTCGCGCTGCGCGAGCAACTGTGGCAACGGCGCCAGGGCCAGTGAAGTGCGACCGGTCTTATCGTTCTATAATGGATAACGGTGTATAAACCACTACGCTTTTATCTGCCTGAGAGCCGCCTTGGAATCAGCGCAAACTGACAGGATACGGGGGGTAGCCCTCATCACCGGAGCAAGCAGTGGCATCGGTCGCGCTGTGGCGAGGCGTCTGGCGGAGCAGGGCTTCGGGGTGGCGTTGGTGGCCCGCAGCCGCGAGCGCCTGGAGCAGTTGCAATCGGAACTGGCCCCGGCCAAAACGGTTGCCCTGGCGCAAGATCTCACCGATTTTGGGGCCGCGGACGGTGTGGTGGCTGCCGTCCAGACCAAGCTCGGTCCTATCGACGTGCTCGTCAACAGTGCCGGAATGGCCTACACCAATACGCTTGAGGGCACGCCGGTTGCGGATTGGGAGCGCGTTCTGGCTCTCAACCTGACCGCACCCTTTGCAATGACCCGCGCTGTATTGCCCGGTATGCGCGCGCGGCGGAGCGGTCTGGTGGTGAACCTTGTCTCCATCGCGGGCGAGCGCGCCTTTGCGGGCTGGGGAGCTTACTGCGCCAGCAAAGCCGGCCTGCTCGCCATGACGCGCGTGCTCGCCGAGGAGGTCCGCTCCGAGGGCATCCGGGTGACGGCCCTCTGCCCGGGGGCGGTGGATACGGCCCTCTGGGACAGCGAAGCGGTCGCGGCCGACTTCGAGCGCGGGGCGATGCTTTCGGCTGAGACCGTCGCGGGGTTGGTGCTCTACACGGTGAATCTTCCTCCCGACGCTGTGCTCGAAGCAGCGATTTTGATGCCCGGCCGGGGCACTTTCTAAATCATTTACAAGGAAACCGAAACATGACGATTGCCCACAAGGATTTTCTGCCTTCCGACTGGCACGAAGACGACTCCGCTTCAGAAGCCGCAAGCCGCAACGGCCTCGACCCGATGATGGACGCGGTCCGCACGCTTTTAGTCGGGGTGGGCGAGGATCCCGAGCGCAATGGCCTGGAGCGCACACCCAAGCGAGTGGCGGAGGCGCTGAAGTTTCTCACCAAAGGCTATGGTCAGTCGCTCGAAGAACTGCTCAACGGCGCCATCTTCGACCTCGGGCACGACGAGTTGGTGCTGGTGCGCGATATCGATCTATTCAGCATGTGTGAGCACCACATGCTGCCGTTTATCGGCCGAGCCCACGTCGGTTATATCCCCGACCAGAAGGTGGTGGGCCTGTCAAAACTTGCCCGCATCGTCGAGATGTACGCCCGTCGCCTGCAGGTGCAGGAGCGCCTCACCCGCCAGATCGCCGAGGCGCTGCAGGAGGTGTTGCAGCCGCGGGGTGTGGCGGTGGTGATCGAAGCCTCGCACATGTGCATGGTGATGCGCGGCGTGCAGAAGCCCAATTCCTGGACGGTGACCAGTTCGATGGTGGGGGTCTTCAAAGAGAGCCAGTCCACCCGCCAGGAATTTCTGGACCTGATCCACCACAAGGCGACGTTTTAATCGCCCGGTGACATAGAGCGTCCCGCGGGAGATACTGGCAGCGAACAGCGACCCTGGCGGTGGATGAAGCCGGTTTCTCTATCAAGTTTGCTTGGCGATCTCGTGCGCAATCCCCAGATGGCGCGCAACCAGCGGCTCGTCCAGCTGCAGAAACAGTGGGCAAAAGTCGTGGGCGAGGCAGTGGCGGCCCACTGCCGCCCGCTGAAGCTCCAGGACGCCGTGCTCACCGTGGCGGTCTCCGGGGCGGTCTGGGCGCAGAACCTGGGCTATCAGCGCCGCTTGCTGATGGGCAAAATTGCCGAAATCTGGGGTGCTGCCGAGCCGCTGCGCGACATCCGCTTCGAGACCACCGGCTGGTACGCCCGTGAGAAAACGGGCCGGGTTCCCCTGGCTCCCGAGCATCCGCTCATCGTGCCGTTGGCGGGACACCCCGCCCCGGCACCGGGCGCGGGGCCGCCCACGCTCCAGGACAGGCTGGAGCGGCTGAGGACACTGGCGCGCTGGCGGGGCGAGCAATTGCCCGAGTGTCCGCGCTGCCGGATGGGGGCGCCGCGCGGCGAACTGGTGCGCTGGGGGATGTGCGGCAGTTGCGCCGTGCGGCCTTGAGCGGTTTTGGTGCCACAATGACCAGGGAAAAGATGGAGAACCACCCGTGTCCGGCAGCCCCCTCAGGCCCTGGCTGAACAGTTTCAATCCGCTGATTTATACCGCCTCGGTCATCCCGATTCTGGTGGGCACGGCCTTCGCCTGGTGGCAGGGGGGCGTGTTCGACCTGCAGCGCTTTGCTTTAACCCTCGCCGGGCTTGTCTTCGTACACGCCTGGATCAACCTCACTAACGACGTGTTCGACTGGGACACCGGTGTGGACCGCAACAAGCTGAATTCGCTGGTGCGCACCACCGGCAGCCGCTCCCAGGTGCTCTGGGTGGGCAATATTTTTTTGAGCATTGGGTACGTGTGCTTCTGGGCGCTGCAGGACTGGTGGCTACTCGCTTTCGGCAGCCTCGGCATCTTTTTGGGGTACGCCTACCAGGGACCGCCCTTCCGCCTGGCCTACAAGGGTCTGGGCGAGTGGATCAGCAGCAGTTGCTTTGGACCAATCGCGGTGCTCACCGCCACCCGCGCCCAGACCGGCAGCTGGGAACTGGGGGCGCTCCTGGCGGGAATCGCCGTGGGCAGTTGGACCGCCACGATTCTCTACGCCCACCACTTCTACCAGTACGAGGACGACCGGGAATTCGACAAGCGCACCCCGGTGGTGCGCTGGGGACCGGAACTGGCTGCAAAGCGCTTCTGGTGGGTGATTTCTCCTTCCTACGTTGTCCTCCTTCTAGCCGTGATTGGCGGCTTTTTGCCCTGGACGGTGCTGGCGGCGCTGGCGACCATTCCCCTGGCGGTTTCGCTGGTAAGCTTCGTGCGCGAAAATGCAACGAACCCGGCCGTGGTAGTGGGGGCTCTGCCGCTCGCGGCGCGCTTTCACCTGGTCAGCGGCGCCTTGCTCACCCTGGGTTTGCTCGCGGGGACGCTGTTGCCGCGCTAAGACCGATTGGGTGCCTGGAGAATCTATCGACCGTGTTTTTTGGGTGCGATTACGATGCCGAAGTGCCTGTCGGTTATACCGAAACGGTCGCAATTCCCTTTTCTATCCTCCTGGCCGCCCGGCTTCTGGCTGTCGCGGAGCGCTCGGGATGGCCTACTGTTTCGACTGGCCCGGCAAGCTTTCCGGCGGATGTGACCTGAGCAGGTACCGGTCGCGGTACTGCCCTATCGGGCTTTGACGGTACTTATGTTCGAGGTCATCAATGTTGGCTTGCAGCTGTTCATTAATTTGGCGCAGTTGCCCGGCGATGTGGCTAAGGGTCTCGTGATGACGGGCTCGAGTTTCGGGATCCGGAATACGTGGAGTAAGTTCCGCGGTCATGACAGGCTCCAGTCTTCTCTGATTTCTTGAATGCTGCGCTCGCAAGCGGCGATACGCTCGGCAATGAGGTTGTGGCTCAATACCAGCATCCTCATGTTATCAACCGCTCTCTGCTATGGAGTGACCGCAATGTTGCCCATCAAAATCCAAAACCGCCTGTACGCATCTTGAACCTGCTCGCGGATATTGTCCAAGTCGGTCAAGCTGTCGGTGGTCTCAGCCGTTTCTCCAAAGGTCATAAGCAGGCTGCGCTCGACGACTGTCACTTCGTCGAGAAGATCCAGCAGGCGACCTTGTAAATCGAGGATGTCGCGTTTCAGCGGATCAGGTAGCTTCACAAATACCTCAACTTTCTAAATCCGGCGCTCGGTGACCAGGGTCAGGCTTACCCACTCGCCCTTGGCACCGAAGCGGCGGACTATCCGCTGGCGCAGTCCCGGCTCCACCAGCCAGCCCACCTCCAGAAACACCGGCTTGCCCCAGGTGTGGACGAGTGGACCAGTGCAGGAAGCGCCACCCGCCAGTAAAAGCACCTGCACGGGCTGCAAGCCTTCGTCAAACAGCAGGCGCGTCCCCTCGATGCGGGCGGTGGAACTCCAGTCGAAATCGCCCGAGCGCAACTGTTGCACCAGCTGGTCTCCCCGGCGCTCGACGGTAAGGGACGTCTGCGCCACGGTGGGCGGCTGGTAGTCCGGATAGAGGCTCAACGCTTCTCCTTTCCACTCGCCCAAGAGCGCTTCGACGATAAGCGGCGGTGACTCTGCCTCAGGACGGCCTTCGAGGTGCTCGCGGATCAGCGTGATCCGTGACAGCTGGTGATCGGTGTCGTAAAGCTGTACCAGCCTCAGCCGCCGTTTGCCTGCGATGAAGCCGAACTCGGCGCCGAATTCGGTAAGAGGGGCAATTTGCATCGAGCCCTGGCAAAAAGCACCGTCCGGGAAAAACAAGATGCTCTGGCTCAAGGAACTGTAGCGGAAGGCTTTTTCACTGACCACCGAGCCGTCGACGGGCGAGGTAAGCCGCACGACCTGGTGGATGGTCAGGTTGTCATCGAGGCCCTCCAGGCTCACCAGGCTCGGCAGATCCTCCAGCTGCTCGCCGGTGGGCGCGATGCGCGTAAACGAGCCTTTCCAGGCTCCGAGGTTCATCAGCAGACGTTCCCACTGAGAAGTCGAATCGCTCATGGGTCGAACCAACCGGGCGTCCCCATTGTCCCACGTGATCCCGGCCGGTAAGGGCGTGGTAGCATTGCCCGCATACTGCGCTCCCAGGTGGGGTGGAGCCCATGGAAAATTCGGTGGACCAGTTGCGTGTCCGGCTGGCAAGCGCCGTCGTCGGCGAGCGGATTGCAGCGGCCCTCGATTTGCGCTTTTTGCCGCCCGACGAGGCGGTGCCGTTGCTGCAGCAGGCCGCCAAGGATCCCTCCTCGCTGGTGCGCGTCTACGCGGCGGTGGGGCTGGGTAAACAAAAAGCCCCCGGCTGCTTCGAGGCGCTGGAGGAACTGATTTCCCGCGACGAGGTGGGCTCGGTGCGCGCCGAGGCGGCCGGCTCGCTGGGGGCTTTGGGCGATACGCGCGCCTTCGAGGTGCTGGAGCGGACTTACCGCGCCGACACCGACTGGATCGTGCGCTACAGCGCCGTCGTCGCCCTGGGGCAACTGGGGGATGGGCGGGCTTTCGATGTGCTGTGCGACGCGCTGGAAAGTCCCGTGGAGATGACCCGCGACGCCGCCATTACCGGGCTGGGTGCTCTTGGCAACCCGAGCGCCGTCGAGCGATTGCTCCCCTTTGTCGGCCACCCGCAGGCGGAGGTGCGCCGCCGTCTGGCCTACGCCCTGGGCAGGATAGCCGATCCGGCCGGGCGTTCTGCGCTCGCTTACTTGTCCAAGGACAGCGACCCTAAAGTGGCCGAGGCCGCCGCCCAGGCCCTGCAACGGTTGCCCGCCGACACCAACCTGGCCGACGGCGAAGCTGAACGTTAGGTATTTATGGGAGCGTCATCTGGGCGGGAGCCAAGGCAACAGTAGTTTAAAATCGAAGAAAAAAGAGGACAAAAGAGTGAAGTCGTTTTGGGAAGACGCTGGGAAGGTCGCTCTGGTGCTCGAATTACTTAAAGGAAATCCGTTGGCTTTTCTTGCCGTCGTCCTGGTATTGGTTCAGGCTTTTACGAGCTGGCATTCTCGGCGGTTTTTACTATTGATTTATGGCTACGACGTCTGTGCCGTTGCTCCTTTGAGCACTTTTGGATCCAGCTTCGGGGCTACCCCTGGAAAGTACGACCTAAATACATTTACCTTAACTAGCTGGACGGTGCCGGCTGGCGCCACCAACCTCTGAATGAAACCGCACCCAAATTGAAAAGCCATGCTTACCGTTCAACTCGACGACGAAACCGAACGCCAACTGGCAGATATCCTCGCCTACGAACAGACCGACAGAAGCGAACTGGTTCGGCAATTGATCCGTGAGCGCTGGCTAAGCCTGCAAGCCGGCAAATCCATTCTCGAACGTCGTGGTGGTCTTCCTCGCCATCCATTGCAGGATGCCCCTCCAGATCTGTCGGAGCGCGAAAACCGCAAGCAAGCAATTTCTGAATACTTGCGCCAGCGGCAACGGTGAGCCACCACCCACTCGTCCTGGTCGACAGCGGCGTACTGTTTGCTTTCTACAGCAACACCGATACTCACCACAGTCGGGTGGTGCGGTTTTTTGCAAATTGCACAAGTCGGCTGCTAACTACCCCCAGCTGTGTGACGGAGGTGAACTGGTTGCTCAGCCGCGACTGGCGAACCCAGAACGAGTTTTTACTGGATCTGGCTCGCGAAGTCTACGAGTGTGTTCCTCAGCTTCCCCAAGACTTTGTTCGCATCGCCGAGTTGAATGCCCAGTACGCGGATCTTCCTGGGGATTTTGCCGACCTGTCGCTGGTTGCGATCTCTGAGCGACTGGATATCGCTGCCGTCGCAAGCCTCGACAGCGACTTCGATATCTACCGGCGCTACCGTAAGCAGCCGTTCGTCCGCATTCTTTAGATACCGTACTTGCAACTCAGCTTTCGGCCCCGGTGAGCATCAGCCCGGTGATGGCACCGTAAGCATCCACCCAGGCTTGTTTGACCTCGGGGGTCCAGGCGTCGCCCAGGTAAGTTTCGAACGTCTTGAGCAGTGAAGTGCCCACCATCGGGTAGTGCTCAGGAACGATGCCGTAACCCGCGTGGCGGTTGCCCAGATCTTGCAAAGCTGTGCTCAGCACCTGGGGCTGGCGCAGGTTTTCGACCACCAGAACCAGCGAGGCGAGCAATTTTTGCTGCTGGGCTTGCATATCGCTGTGGGCAAACAGCGCTTGGGTCTGCGGAAAATCCGAAAAAAGGTTGTCGTAAAAGCTGGCGGCAAACGCATGGGCGTTCGGTTTGACGCCTTCAAAACTCTGTTCCAACAGCTTTACCTGCAAGGCCATCGCGGTTACCTCCATTAACACTCGACATAACTTCGTCAAGGCAGCGCCGAAAGCTGTACTGCACAACTTTTGACTTCCGGTTGACCCGAAATCGGATCTGATTCGGGGTGGGTGAGGGCGTTGACCTCGGCCGCCTCCGCCCAGAGCGCCCCCCAGTGCATCGGCACAAAGACCGTGCCCGGTGCTACCGCCAGGGTGAGGCGGGCCGGCAGGCGGATAGCGCCCCGGCGCGAGCGCACCTCGACCCAGTCGCCTTCGCCGAGACCGAGTTTGCCCGCGTCGCGGGGGTGGATTTCGATGAACGGCTCAGGGTACAGGTTGAGCAGTTTCTCGATGCGGCCGGTGCGTGTCAGGGTGTGCCAGTGGCCGTAGAGACGGCCGTTGATGAGCACAAAGGGATACTCGGGGTCGGGGGGTTCGGCGAGGCCCCGGGCGTGGCAGGCGGCGAAGCGGGCGCGCGCATCGGGTGTCGCAAAGCGCCAATCGGTGTAAAGCCGCGCTGTGCCCGCCGAACCCGCCGGGCAGGGCCACTGCAACGGTCCCTCGCGCTCCAGGCGGGCGTGGGAGATGCCGGTCATCTCGCAGGGGCGCCCCCGGGTGAGGGCGGCAAATTCGGCAAACACCGCCGCGGCGTCGGCAAAGGCGAACTGCTCGGCGAAGCCCAGACGGCGGCCGACCTCGGCAAAAATTTGCCAGTCGTCGCGCGCCTCGCCCGGGGGAGGGTGAAAAGCCGGGCAGAGGGTGACGCGGCGCTCGGAATTGGTCATCGTGCCGGTCTTTTCGCTCCACTGGGTGGCAGGCAGCAACACGTGGGCGTAGCGGGCCGTCTCGGTCGGATAGTAGCAGTCCTGGTAGACCGTAAAGGGCGAGCGCAGCAGGGCGGCCTTGGTGCGCTCCAGATCCGGCAGGCTCACCGCCGGGTTGGTGGCGGCGATCCAGAAGACTTCGACTGCGCCCGCCTCCAGCGCCTCGATCATCTCCCAGGCGGTGCGCCCCGGCCGCGCCGCGATGCTGCCGGACGGCAACTGCCAGTGTTCTTCGACTTGCCGGCGGTGATCGGGGTCTGCGACGCTGCGGTAACCCGGCAGCAATTGCGACAATCCGCCGGCCTCGCGCCCGCCCATGGCGTTGGGCTGGCCGGTGAGCGAGAAGGGTCCCGATCCGGGCCGACCGATCTGAGCGGTGAGCAGGTGCAAGTTGATGAGGGCGCGCACCTTGGCGGTGCCTTCGATCGACTGATTGATGCCCATCGACCAGAGCGAAAGGACGCGCGCCGAATTTACCCACAGGCGCGCGGCCAGTTCCAGGGCCGCGGTAGTGATCCCGCAGCGGCGGGCGACCGCCTCGGGCGGGTAGTGGCGCACCACCTCGGCCATTGCCGCGAATCCCTGGGTGTGGGCGCCGATAAAGCGCTGGTCGGCGCGATCCCACTGCAAGATCAGGTGGGCGATGCCGTTGAATAGATCGATGTCGCTGCCCGGTCGGATGGCCAGGTGCAGATCCGCCGCCTTGGCGGTGGGCGTGGCGCGCGGATCGACCACCACCAGCCGGGAATTGAGGTCTTGCTTGCGATGTTTGAGCAGGCGGTTGAAGAGCACCGGGTGGCACTCGGCGGTGTTGGTGCCCACCAAAAAGGCGCAATCGGTCAGATCGAGATCGTCGTAGCAGGCGGGCGGGCCGTCGCTACCCAGGCTCTGTAGGTAACCCGACACCGCCGAAGACATGCAAAGTCGCGAGTTGGCGTCGATATGATTGCTTCCCAGGCAGCCTTTGAAGAGCTTCTGGGCGACGTAATAGTCTTCTGTGACAAACTGCCCGGAGCCGTAGAAGCACAGGCTCTCCGGGGAAGCGGCGCGCAACCTCCCGACCACCAGAGCGAGCGCTTCTTCCCAACTGGCTTGCCTGAAAGGTTCATCGAGGCGAGCGCGCACCATCGGGTAGAGCAGGCGATCTTTGCCGATCGATTCGAGCACCGTCGCCCCTTTGACGCAGACCATGCCCAGAGTGGAGGGATGGGCGCGGTCGCCGCGCACGCGCGCATCCGCGGTCACCTCCAGGCCACAGCCCACACCGCAGTAAGGACACAGAGTTTTGGCCAGGGTGTCAGTCGGCAAGGACGGGTTCTCCAAAGCGGTCGTAGAGAAATTCGAGGATGCGGTTTCTGAGGGTGTAGTAGGCCGGGTCTTCGAGGATCTCGGCGCGCGAGCGCGGCCTGTCGAAGGGAACTTCGAAAACTTCGCCGATCGTGGCGGCGGGGCCGTTGGTCATCATCACGATCCGGTCGGCCATCAAGATCGCTTCGTCGATCTCGTGGGTGATCATCAGCACGGTGGTGCGGTCGGCTTCCCAGATCTTGAGCACTTCCTCCTGCATCTCCTCGCGCGTCAGCGCATCGAGGGCACCGAAGGGTTCATCCAAGAGCAGCACCTTCGGCCGAGTGGCAAGCGCCCGGGCGATGGCGACGCGCTGCTTCTGGCCGCCCGAAATCTCCCCCGGTCGCTTGTCGGCCTTGCCGCCAAGGCCGACCAGGGCCAGGTAGCGCTCGACCACCGAACGCTTTTCGCTTTCGGGCGCGCCGGGCATTGTCGAGCGCACCGCCAGATGGACATTCTCGTAGGCGGTGAGCCACGGCAGCAGCGCGTAGTTCTGAAAGACGACCATCCGGTCGGGGCCGGGTTCGTCGGTTTCTTTGCCTTCGAGGATCACCCCGCCCGCGCTGGCCTTGCTGAGGCCCGCCACGATGTTGAGCAAAGTCGATTTGCCGCAGCCGGAGTGGCCCAATAGGGCGATAAATTCGCCTTTGCGGATTTTGAGGGCGACGTCTTTGAGGGCCACGAACGGCCCCTTGGGCGTCGGGAAGATCTTCGAGATATAGCTCAATTCGAGAAAGGGCTGAATCATGGTGGCGGGTAGGGTTAGACGGCATTGAGCGAGCGGGCGGACTTGCGAATGGCGAAGCGTTCGATATAGGCAGTCGGGTCGTCGGGCTCGAGCGTGTCGCCCCCGGGCAGGGTCAGGGGCCGGTAGACCGGCTCGGGCGGCGCTGCGATGCCCAGTTGGGCGCAAGCTTCGCGGGCGGGCTCGTCGCGCCAGACGCGGTCGATGGCGGTGCGCCAGTTAACCGGAAGGGAGGTGAGCAGTCCCCAGCGGGCCAACTGGGTGAGGATCCACAGCCTTTCGGTGGGATTGGCGCTCCAGCCGTCGAAGCGGTTGAAGCCTTCGAGGCGCTCAGGTGCCCCGAAGCCGCGGTCGTAGTTGCCCGAAAGCCCCATCGCGGCGTAGGCAGGGTCGGCGTTGACGTAATTTTTAGCGCAGACCAGGCGGATGACCTCCTCGCGGTGGGCCGGGTCCGCCGCGTAGCGGCAGGCTTCGATGAGGGCTTTGACCAGCGCCAGGTGCGTCTTCGGGTGAGCCGCGGCCCAGGCTGCGCGCACGCCCAGCACTTTTTCGAGGTGGCCGGACCACAGATCGAGGCTGGTGGCGGGCACAAAACCGAGCCCCTCGTGGACGGCGCGGGCATTCCACGGCTCGCCCGTGCAGTAGCCGTCGATGTTGCCCGCCTGCAGATTGGCCACCATCTGCGGCGGTGGGATGACGATCAGATCCACGTCCTTGTCCGGGTCGATGCCCACTTCCGCAAGCCAGTGGCGCAACAGTAAGTTGTGCATCGAGGTGGCGTGGACGACGCCCAGCACGGGACGCCGCCCGTCCCCCCCGCTTTTGACGAGGCGGGCGAAGCCCTCGCGGTCGCGCACGCCTTGATCCCAGTAGCGACGGTGCAGGGTGACGGCGTTGCCGTTGCGGGTGAGGTCCAGCGAAGCCACCAGGGGCACACCGGCGCCGCCCAGCATCCCGGCGAAGGCCATCGGGGCGACGATCTGGGCGGCATCGAGGCGTTCTTCGACCAGTCCTTCGAGGACCGCCTTCCAACTGGGCTCGCGCGAAAGGCTCACTTCGAGACCGTGGTGGGCAAAAAAGCCCTTCTCCTGGGCAATCACCAGCGGCGCACAATCGGAAAGGGGCACGAAACCGACCGCGAGGGCGGTCTTTTCCAGATTGCCGCCGGATGATGTAGTGGCGGGAGTTCTGACGGGTGCGCCCTGGGCGGCTTTTTTGGCCTTGTTGAGAAAATACAGAAGCTCGTTGCGCTGGCGGTAGTAGTGGGGGTTGTTGATCACCTCCATGCGCGTGCGCGGCCGGGGCAATTCGACCGTCATCAACTCGGCGACTTTCGCCGCCGGACCGTTGCTCATCATCACGATTCGATCGGAGAGCAGGAGCGCTTCTTCGACGTCGTGGGTGACCATCACCACCGTGATCCGGTGGGCTTCCCAGATCTTGAGCAGCTGCTCCTGCAATCGTCCGCGCGTCAGCGCGTCGAGGGCCCCGAAGGGTTCATCGAGCAGCAGCACCTTCGGCCGGGTGGCAAGCGCCCGGGCGATCCCGACCCGCTGGCGCATGCCGCCTGAGATCTGGCCGGGCTTTTTGTCGGCGGCGGCGCGCAGGCTCACCATCTCCAGGTGCTCTTCGACAATCCGCCCGCGGGCGGCTTCGTCGATTTGTTTGTGCACAGCCTTGACCGCGAGGGCGATATTCTGGCGCACGGTGAGCCACGGCAACAGCGAATGGTTCTGAAAGGCGACCATCCGGTCCGGCCCGGGGCCGCTCACCGCCACGCCGTCCACCACCACCCGGCCGGCGGTGACCAGCCCCAACCCGGCAATCAGGTTCAGCAGCGTCGATTTGCCGCAGCCGGAGTGGCCGATGATCGAGACGAATTCGCCCTGCTGGATCTGCAGATTGACGTTTTTGAGCGCTTCGTAGGGCGAGCCGTCCCGAGCGGTAAAGGTCTTGCCCGCGTTCTGAACTTCAAGAAAGGCCATTTGTGTTTACTCCGAAGCGACCAGCAGGCGGCCGGCGTAGTAGATCATCCGATCCAGGACAAAGCCCACCAGCCCGACGCACAGCACCGCCAGGATGATGTCGGCCATGCGCGAGCTGTTATAAGAATCCCAGATAAAAAAGCCGATGCCGACGCCGCCGGTGAGCATCTCGGCGGCGACAATCGCCAGCCAGGCGAGACCGACGGCGATGCGCAGCCCCGTAAAGATATAAGAAGCCGCCGAAGGTAGCAAGATCTGAAAGAAGTAAGTGGGTTTTGAAAGCTTCAGGACGCTAGCGACGTTGCGGTAGTCCTGGGGGGTTGAGCGCACGCCGACGGCGGTGTTGATGATAATCGGCCAGACGGCGGTGATGAAGATGACGAAAATCGCGCTCGGGTTCGCCTGGCTGAGGGCCGCCAGGGCAATCGGCAGCCACGCCAGGGGTGGGATCGTGCGCAACACCTGAAAGATCGGGTCGAGGGCCAGCTGGAAGGACCGCATCGAACCCATCAAAATGCCCACTGAGACACCGACCACCGCCGCCAGGGTGTAGCCAATTGCCACGCGCTGCAGCGAGGCAGCCAGTTGCCAGGCAATACCGACGTCGTTCTCGCTGTTGTTAAAAAAGCCCGTAATCAGCGGCTGCACGTCCTGGACCACCTGCAGCGGCCCCGGCAGCGTGCCGGTAAGCCCCGCCGCACTGAGGCCCTGCCAGATGCCCAAAAATATCGCCACCGCGATCAGCGGCAGTACTACGGTGCTGCTGCGCTCCAGCAAAGCTTTCACCTGGGGACTGGTTCCGGCTGCTTCGCCCCGCGCCGGGGCGATGGCCGTCTCGTTTGTCGTCGTCATGAATTTTTCCCGCTAGTGAGAGGCCCGGTCGTTCAGGCCAGTTTCTTGAGCTTGACGCTCTTGAGGTACGCTTCCGGCTTGGTCGGGTCGAAGGCGACGCCGTCGAAGAATTTTTCGACACCCCGGGAGGTGCCTTTGGGAGCCGGCTGGCCCAGGGCCTTGGCCGCCTCGCGCCAGAGATCCTCGCGGTTGACCGCCGCCACCAGCTTTTTGGTGTCGGTGGTCGCGGGCAGGACGCCCCAGCGGATGTCCTCGGTCAAAAACCACAGATCGTGGCTCTGATAAGGGTAAGAAGCAAAATCTTTCCAGAACTGCATGATGTGGGGGCTGTTGCGCTCCACCGGCCGACCGTCGCCGTAGTCGATGATGCCCTTGTAGCGCGCCACGATGTCGGAGACCGGGGCGCCTATCCAGCTGCGCTTGCTGACAACCTGGGCCAGTTCGTCCTTGTTCTCGGCCTTGTCGGCCCAGATCTGGGCCTCCTGCACCGCCATCAACAGCGCTTTTGTCGCCTTCGGATATTTCTCGACGTAGTCGGCGCGCAGGGCAAAGGATTTTTCCGGGTGGCGGTTCCAGATTTGGCCGGTGGTCACCGCCGTGTAGCCGATCTGCTGGTTGATGAGCTGCTGGTGCCACGGCTCGCCCACGCAAAAAGCGTCGGTGACGCCGGTCTTCATGTTGGCCACCATCTGCGGGGGCGGCACGGTGATCATCTTGACGTCGGTCTCCGGGTCGATGCCGCCAGCGGCGAGCCAGTAGCGCAGCCACGCCCAGTGGGTGCCCCCCGGGAAAGTCTGAGCGACGGTAATCGGATCGCCGTTGGCTTTGGCCTTGAGCGCTTCTGCCTTCATCGGCGCGGCGTCGAGGCCCACCTTGAGGAGCTTATATTTGTTGGCCACCGAGATGCCCTGGCCGTTGACGTTGAGCCTGGCCAGGATGAACATCGGCACTTTCTTACTGCCTTTGGTGATGTTGCCGTTGGCAATCAGATACACCATCGGCGTGAGGATGTGGGCGCCGTCGATACCGCCGCCCCCGGCACCCAGTTCGAGGTTGTCGCGGGTCACCCCCCACGACGCCTGCTTGGCGACCTCGACGTCCTTCATGCCGTATTTGTCGAACAGACCTTTTTCTTTGGCGATCACCAGCGGCGCGCAGTCGCTGAGCGAAATAAATCCAAGCCGGGCCTTGGTGGTCTCAGGGGCGTCGGCCGCCCCCACATAACCGGGGGTCAGCAGCGAACCGACCGTGGCCGCCGCGGCTGCCTGGAGCAAGCCGCGGCGGGTGAGCGTGAACTGGGCGGAATCTTCGGGCATGGCGGAAGTCTGCAATCTGGCCTTTGTTTACATCAGGAAACACGCTGTACCGCGGCCTAATCGTGTTTTCTGATACACAAAATCCCAGGATCGCAACATTTGTTATCAAGCCGATAACCACATGGAATGCCCGTCAGGGATGTCGGCCCTGCTTGGCGGCTGGAGGCACAAAGATGTGTCTTCTAGAAAATCTTTAGTGCGCAAAAGCGGGAAGGGCCGCGCCCTGCCGGCTTGTATCCTGAAGAGCCCGCTTCAGGAAAGACGGCTCTGCCATTCCAGGCGCGCGATACATTCGAACGTACTGTCGTGGAATGCGAAGATGAAATGCTTGTACTTCGCAAATTGTTCAGGCCGATAGTTGGGATGAACCGTGTGCATTCGTTCGAGCGCCCAAATCCAAGATGAATTTTCAACTTCGAACACTGCGTACGGCTCGAGGCCTCGTTGTGCCAAAGGGTGGCCCGCGAACGCTTCATCGTTTGGCGGGCCGAACAGATGAGCGATGGCATCGGTGAAGAGGACAAGTGCGCAGGGTTCCCCTTGCGAATGCACATCGGCAATGTGAACGCTCGAGCCGTCCCAGCCCTCTTCGCGTTCTTCCAGGTAGTACGCCAGATGCAGAAAATGCTCACCAAATATGGCAGCGGGACAGGGAGCACCGACCGAAGATTGCGGCAGATCCTTGCGCTCGGTGATGAAATCCCGATTATCGATTGAGTACATGGGTAGGTGAACGGGCAATCTCTAGTCCATTATCCCCAACTCTTTTGATAGATCAGGGGTCAGCATCACTCATGGTTTTGAAAAAGGGCAATTCTATTGCCTTCGCTATCTTCAAACTCAGCAACAAAACCAAGTTCTCCAACAGGCGTCATGGGTAAAAGCACAGCTCCGCCGTTTAACTGCACTTTGCTTAAGGTGTCGTCGATATCTGAGGAGTTCAGATAAATCAATGAGCCATTCTTCGAAGGTACGTAAATCTCGCCCTGAGCCAGAGCGCCGCTGATTCCCTCTTGGCCTTCATAGATTGGAAAAAGGGCCATCTCATTGCCATGGATCTGCTCTTTGACAAAGTGATAACCAAACACAGCGGAGTAAAATTGCACGGCGCGCTCGATGTCGAGGACGGGTATTTCAAAATAGGATGCGGGGTTCTTCATCGCACCGGCTCCACGGGCAGACGGCTACTTTCCAGCTTATTTGCAGCCGAACTTTTTGTGCAGGATCCTGTGGCTGCTTTTGAGATCGACTTTGGCGATAAGACAGCCTTCGACGTAGTGCCATGGCTGCTGAAAGGACCGCCAGCCGTGCAGGGCGCGCAGGTTGGCAAAGAGCACGATGACGAATTTGTAGATGATCGACGGTTTTCCCCTGATACCTGACACCTGACACCTGAGTTGCCTACAATAAAGCGCCTGCGTGGACTTGGTGCGATGTCTCGATGTCTGTTGCCCCGTCGTCAGTTGCTCCGGCTTTTGGCCGCTACGCCGGTGCTGATGGTGCCGCAGCGGGGGGAGGCTGCCCAGGTGGGGGTGGCTGAGGTGTGCGCTGAAGCGGTGAAGGCGGCCCGGCAGGCGGGGGCGAGTTATGCCGATATTCGCCTTATCCGGCAGCGGCAGCAGGTGCTCGTGGCGCGCAACGACCGGATGGCGCAACTGAGCGATGAGGAGACGTATGGGTTTGGGGTTCGCTGCCTGGCGAAGGGGGCCTGGGGATTTGCCAGTTCCGCCGCTGTTACCCCCGCAAGTGCAAAGCAGACCGCTCGATGGGCGGTGGAGATCGCCAAAGCGAGCGCCCTGGCCCAGCAGACGCCCATCAAGCTCGCTCCTGAGCCTGTCCACCGCGGTCAGTTCCGCTCGCCGCGCACCGTCGAGAGCTTCGAGGTGCCGGTGGATAAAAAAGTGGATCTGCTGCTGGCCTGCACGGAGCAGATGCGTAGGGTGAACGAGGTGAAGGTGGCGACGGGTTTTATTTTTTTGATGGGTACGGATAAGTACTTTGCGTCGAGCGAAGGGGCGCTGCTGCACATCGAAAGCCTGATCACCCACGGCGGGATCACGGCCTATGCCGCCGGGGAGGGCGATCAGCAGTCGCGCTTTTATGAAATCCATCCGCTGCAGGCGGGTTGGGAACATATCGAGGCGGGAAATTTGCTCGCCAACGCCGAGCGGGTCGCTGGGGAGGCCAAACAAAAACTGACCGCCGCCGAGGCGCCCCAGGGGATTTTTGATCTGGTTCTCGACGGAGAGAATCTGCACCTGACGATTCACGAGAGCGTCGGCCATGCCACCGAACTGGACCGCGCCCTGGGCTATGAGGCCGACTACGCCGGGACGACTTTTGCCACTCCCGATCAGTTGGGCCGCCTCCAGTACGGCTCAGCCCAGGTCAATCTGGTGGCCGACAATACGCTTGCGGGGGGGCTCGCCTCGCTGGGCTACGACGATGAGGGGGTGGCTGCCCAGCGGTGGGATATCGTGCGCGAGGGGCGGCTGGTGGGCTACTCCACCAACCGGGAGGTGGCTCCTCAGGTGGGTTTCAGGCGCTCCCACGGGTCCTGCCGCTGCGAGAGCTGGGAATTTATGCCGATCGTGCGCATCGCCAATGTCGGCCTGGCCCCAGGGGCAGGATCGCCGGAGGACTTGATTGCCGATACCAAAGACGGCGTCTATATCGAGAGCACCGGCACCTACTCGATCGACCAGAAGCGGCTCAATTTTCAATTTGGCGGCGATCTTTTTTATCGCATCCGGGGCGGCAAAAAAGCGGAGATGCTCAAAGATGTCGTCTACCGGGGCACGACCCCCGCCTTCTGGGGTGCCTGCGACGCGGTGTGCGGTCCTGAGTACTGGCGGCCCTGGGGGCTCATCAACTGCGGCAAAGGCCAGCCGGGGCAGGCGGGGCGGATGACCCACGGCGCCGCCCCGGCCCGCTTCCGGCAGATTGAAGTCGGTTCGGGTCGAAAGATTTAGCTATGGCTTTTCTGAACGCCGAGCGGGCGCAAAAAATGGTCGAAACCGCCCTCAAAGCGGCGAGCGCCAAAGATGTGCTCGTGCGCCTGGGTGAGCGCCGCAATGCCGTCACCCGCTTTGCCAACAACGCCATCACCCAGAACACCCTGGATGCGGGCACCGAGTTGGCAGTCGAAGTCGCCTTCGAGAACCGCCGCGCCAGTGCCCGGGTGAGCAGCCTGAGCGAAGAGGCGATCCGCACGGCGGTGCGGCGGGCCGAGGAGCTTGCCCGGGTGGCCCGGCCCGACCCGGAATATCTGCCGCCTTTGCCCCGGCAGCAGTATCTGGCGGTGGATGCCTACGACCCGGCCACCGCCAACCTTACACCGGTCGAGCGCGCCAAACGCGCCGGGCGCATCGCCGGGGCGGCGGGCCGGGCGAGCCTGCGGGCGGCCGGAACGGTCGAAAGCGCTGAGCGCGTCTCGGTGGTGGCGGCAAGTAGCGGCCTGTTTGCCTACCACCTGCGCACCGATGCCCAGATTGGCTGCACGCTGCAGGGACCGGACAGTTCCGGCTGGGCGCGCGATGTCGCCTCGCGCATGGCGCTGCTGTCGCCGGAGCGGATCGCCCAAAGCGCCATCGAGCAGGCCCGCCGGGGCGTCAATCCCGTGGCCGTCGAGCCGGGCCGCTACACGGTCATCCTCGCCCCGGCGGCGGTGGGCACGCTGCTCTTTCACCTGGTGGAGCAGATGGACGCCCGCGACACCCTGGACGGGGTGACGTTCCTGTCGGGCAAAATGGGCCGGCAACTGGTCGGCTCGAATATCACTCTGCGCACTGACCCTGCCAATACCCGTCTGCCGGGGGTGCCCTTCGATGAGGAAGGATTGCCCCAACCGCAATTGCCTTGGATCGATCGGGGTGTGTTCCAGCAGATGCGCTGGGACCGCTTCACCGCCCAAAAAAATAACCGCCCCCCGGTGCCCGCCCCCCGGAGCCTGGTGATGGAGGGCGAGGACAGAAGCATCGAAGATCTGATTCGCTCCACCGAGCGGGGGCTGCTCGTCACCCACGTCTGGTACGTCCGCGACGTCAAACCCGACGAAACAACGGTCACCGGCCTGACGCGCGACGGCACATTTTTGATCGAAAAGGGTCAACTGACCCGGGGAGTGAAGGTGCTTCGCTTCAACCAGAGCCTGCTGGCCATGCTCTCCAGCACGCTGGCTTTAAGCCGCCCCGAGGCGGCGGCCGACAACGAACTGCCCCCCAGCCTGCTGCCGGCCCTCAAGGTGGCCGAGTTCAATTTTGTGAGCGGCAGCAGCTTTTAGCCGGGGCAGAATATAAGCAACCATTTTCGGTCCGCTCCAGGAGATCCGTCCGAATGATCGCCAATCCGAAGCGGCAGGGTCTGACGCCGCAGGAGTACTTCGAGTGGGAAGCGCTCCAGGAGTACAAGCACGAGTACGTCGACGGCGAGGTGTTCGAGGTGACCGGAGGGACGATTCCCCACGCCGCTGTCACCCTCAATCTGGCTTTTTCGTTGAAACTGCACCTGAGGGGCGGACCCTGCCGCGTGTTCAGTTCGGACGCCAAAGTGGGCGTCTCGGAGCAAGGACCGTTTTTGTACCCCGATGTCGTCGTCACCTGCGACGAGCGCGACAGGAATGCCGCGCGGGCGATTCACTTCCCGACACTGGTGATCGAGGTGCTTTCACCAACCACCGAAGCCTACGATCGGGGCACCAAATTTCGCCGCTACCGGCGCATCGAAACCCTGAGCGAATACGTGCTCGTCGATGCTGAGCGCGTGGGTGTCGATTGCTTCAGGCGCAACCCCGTCGGCATTTGGGAACTGCACCCCTACACTGAAGAAGACCACGAAATCCGCTTTGCCAGCCTGGATCTGCGTGTCTCGATGGCCCAAGTCTACGAAGAGGTCCGCTTCGAAAGCTAAACGCTCGATTACAGGTCGTCAGGATCGACACCCAACGCCCGCAACCGCTCGGCCATCGCCGCCGCCCGCCGCTCGGCCAGGTCGGCCCTCGCTTTTTCTTGTTCAGCGCGCGCTTTTTCTTGCTCGGCCCGTGCTCGTTCTTGCTCGGCCGGGGTGAGAACCCAGTTGCCTTCGCCGTCGCGCCAGCGCAGCCAAGCCCGGCGGCAGCCGAAGTATTCGCCGCGCCAGATGCCCAGGGACAACTGCACCTCCCGCACCCACACACGCTCGTCTTTGATGCGCCGGGGTACGAAGGTGCCTTCGCGCGGGCGGAACACCCGCAATTCACAGGTCGCCCCGTCGAAGACCACGTAGTAGGGCACCCGCACGTACTGCGCGTAGGCTTCCCACTTGGTGGGGGGTTCCCCGGGTCTGCGCGGCCGGAGGCCCAGATCTTCATCCTCGGTGCCGGGCGAGAGCAATTCGACAATCACCAGCGGACGCACCTGCTCGTCCCAGAGCACGTAGCTTCTGCGCATATCCTGACCCAGGTACAGCGACGGCACATCCACCACCGCGTACCAGTCGGGACGCTTGTAATAGCCGGTGTGAAGCGGATCGTAGTACAAATTGACGTCGCAGGCGGTGAAGATCCGCTCGGCCGGGTGGGTCGTGGGCCGAAAGGTCTCGGTCAAAAGCTGCGCCTGGCGCAGATGGTATTCGTCGGGCAATCCGGGCTGACCCACCTCTTCACTGGGAAGATCATACATGGTGGGAAGTGAGCGCCGCGGCGGCCGGTCGGTGGTCATCGGCAACTTCCAGGACGTCTGTCCCTATTAAAGCCTGGTTGGGAAGCTAGCGCAGCTTTTCGAGTTGCCGCCAGGCGAGCCCTTCGTCGAGCGCCCGGGCGGCAAGCGGAATTGCTGTCTCGAGCGAAGCGCTGTGGCCGGATTGGACCAGCAAAAAGGCGCTGTTGAAGATCGTCGCCCGACGCAGGGGGGTGTCCTTGCCCTGGAGGGTCTCCAGGCACAGACCGGACTGGCGTTCGAGATCTTGGCCGTCGCCCACCAGAGACAGATCGTCGTCCCCCAGGCCGTGGTCGCTTGCCAGGATGCGAAACGGTTCGGGGGTATCCATCGCCGCCGTCCAGCGCACCCCGAGATTGGGATGAAACAGCGTGCAGTTGACCGAGCCCTGCAGACCCCGCACCATGACCATCGCGGTCGCACCCCGAAGCGGCGCGGTCTGGACCGCCAGGGTGATCGTCTCGCGGTGGGTGTAGCCGATCACCGGCAGACCCACGCCGACCGGGTTCCAGAAAAGTTCAGCGGTGGCCACCGGCGGACGCTTGCCGATCTCGTCGCGAAAAGCCTGCAAAGCAAATGCCTCAGGAAAATGGGCGGGCAGGTACACCCAGCCCAGACCTGTCGCCCGGTACTGCTCGCTGAGGATTTGCCGGTCGCGCTTCAGGTCCACCCCCAGACCTGCCAGCAGGTCGAAGCTGGTGAGGCCGTGCTTGGGGGGCATGTCGGTGCTGCCGTGCAGCACCACCCCCTGGCCCAGGGCACTGACAATCAAGGCTGCAAGCGGTGTGACGTTGGCGAGGCGGTCCTGGCCGTCGTAGGGGCTGCTCAGCACCAGCGGCGGTGGGGCGTCCGCCGGGACCGTCAGCGGTCTTGCCACTTGATCAAAGGCGTCGAGGATGCCCGCCAGTTCTTCCGGGGTCGGGCGCTTGATGCGGTGGGCGATCAAAAAAGCACCGATCTGCGTCGGGGTGGCTTCCTGGTGCAACAGCATCGCCATCGCCCGGCAGGATTCTTCACGGGTGAGGTCGCGGCCGGTGAGGCGACCAGAGCCGATTTTTTTGACGAATTCGCGAAAGGCCGTGCTCATCAGCCCGCCAGGTACGAAGCTTCGCGCAGCCAGGGTTCGGGGCCGGTGTGGACCCAGCGGGCGAAGGCGGTGGGCAGGTGCTCGGCCACCAGGCGCGTAAAGGCCGCCACCACGGGCACCTGGTAGTTGTCCTTGCGGCAGACCAGTTCGACGCGCCGGGTGATCGAGGGCTCCTCGAGGCGGGCGATGACCAAATCCGTCCCCAGGTGCTGCACGGCGCACAGCGGCAGGATCGCCACCCCCACTTCCTGACGGACCATTTCTTTGAACGCTTCGAGGGTATTCAGTTCGACAGCCACATCGACCGTGGCGCCGATGGCGCGAAAGTGCTGCACCAGGGCGGTGCGCATGGCGTACCCGTCGCGGAAGACCACCTGCGGCAGGATCGCCACCTCCGCAAGCCGCACGCTCGGACGGCGCGCGAGCGGGTGGTGCGCCGGGAGCAGCACAACCAGCTCTTCTTCGTAGAGCGGCGTGCTCACCAGTTCCGGCGAATGGACCGGCCCCATCAAAATGGCCGCATCCACCAACCGGTCGAGCAGCACCTTGATGATGCGCTCAGAACCCAGCGAGGTGAGGCGCAGCTGCGTACCGGGATGCTTCTGCCGAAAAACCGCCAGTAGCGCCGGCAGCAAATAGGCGTTGACCGAGTGCAGCCCGGCGATGCAAATTTCGCCCCGATCGGGCTTCAACAACTCGCCGATGGCGGCACGGGACTGTTCGAGTTCTTTGTAGGCGCGGCGGGCGTAAGGCAAAAAGCATTCGCCCAAGGGTGTGAGGGATGCCCGCCGACCGGTACGGTCGAACAACGGTCCCCCAAGCTCGCCTTCGAGAGCCATGATCTGCTTGCTGAGCCCTGGCTGGGAAACGCCACACTGCTCGGCGGCAAGCCTGAAACTGCCGCAATGATTCAATGCCAAAAAGTACTGCAGCTGCCTTGAATCCAACCCGGAACCCCAACCGTTAGTCACTCCGTGCATCAGACCATATCCGGCCCGCACGGCCACGAATGTATCTGGGGTTACGTAAAGTTAAGTTCCTTCAAAGCATTCGTGGGACGCTGGCTCTCGAAAGGTTATTGACTCAATAACCGTTGGTTTTCGGTTGGCAATTTTTGTAGAGACGGGCACATTTTGTTGCGCCCGGGACCGCTTCTGTGGAAAGGAGCTGCCGTTATTGTCTGGAAGGTGCTGTGGCAAACCCGATCGAAAAAATCAAGGATGAAAAACCCGGTCTTGCCGTCAAGGCCGAGCTGATCGAATTTGCCCGTCTCGGGTGGGAGGCGATTTCCAAGGGCGATCTGGAGCGGCTGAAGTGGATCGGCTGGTTCTTCCGCAAGAAGACGCCGGGCCGCTGGATGGTGCGTCTGCGCGTACCGGGGGGGATCTTGAGCAGCGAGCAGTTGCGGGTAGTTGGGGGGATTCTTGCGGAATTCTCGGACGTCAAGCAACTGGATATCACCACCCGCCAGAATCTCGAGATGCGTGGATTGCGCATCGAGGACAGCGTATCTATCCAGGAGCGCCTTGAGGCGGTGGGGTTGACCACGGTGCAATCGGGCATGGACAACGTGCGCAACATCGTGGGCTCCCCGGTGGCGGGCATCGATCCTGACGAACTCATCGATGTGCGCCCGTTGGTGCAGCAAATGCAAGATCTGATCACCGAGGGCGGCCGGGGCAGTTTCGCCTTCAGCAACCTGCCGCGCAAGTTCAATATTTCGATCACCGGCGACCGCGAGAACTCGGCCCACGCCGAAATCAACGACATCGGTTTTATTCCGGCGCGCCGGGAGGAACGCATCGGCTTCAACGTGCTGGTGGGCGGGGTGCTCAATTCCCAGCGCGCCACCCCGGCGCTCCCGCTCGATGCGTTTGTGCTTCCTGAGCAGGTGGCGCCGCTGTGCGCGGCCGTCTTGCGCATCTACAGCGACCATGGCCCGCGCGAGGCGCGCACCCGCGCCCGGCTTATCTACTTGCTCGAAGACTGGGGGATCTCGAAGTTTCGGGCCGCCGTCGAAGCCGACCTGGGCTTTGCGCTCCCGCCTGCCGCCCACGAAGAATTTATCGATTACGACAAGCGCGACCACGTCGGTGTCTGGCCCCAGAAACAGGCGGGCTACTGCTTTGTCGGCCTGCATGTGCCCATCGGCCGGCTGTGGGCGCACCAGGCGCTCGAAGTGGCCGACCTCGCCGAGGTTTACGGTCAGGGCGAAGTGCGCCTTACCGTCGAGCAGAGCTTTTTGATCCCCCACGTCGCCGAGGAGAAGCTGGAGGCCCTGCTGGTCGAGCCCCTGCTGGCAGTGTTTTCCCCCGAACCGAATCCGCTGCTGCGCGGTCTGGTCTCCTGCACGGGGGCGCAGTTTTGCAACCTGGCCATCATCGAGACTAAGGAGCGCGCCCTGAAGCTCGCCCATGTCCTTGCAAGCGAACTGGATCTGCCCCAGCCTGTGCGTATCCACTGGTCGGGTTGTCCCAACTCCTGCGGCCAGCCGCAAATCGGTGATATCGGCCTGATCGGCACCCGCACCAAAGTGGCCGGACAGAGCGTCGATGCAGTGGACATTCTGATGGGCGGTCAGGTGGGACGGGAGGCCCGTTTCGGCGAAGTGGTGCGCGAAGGTGTGCCTTGCGACGAATTGGCCGCCGTGCTCAAGGGGCTGCTTATCGAACACTTCGGTGCCGAGGAGCGGCCGGTGGCCCTGGCCAGTTGAGAGCTGGGGGTTTCTGCCAAAGGATCGCAAAATGCAATTCTCCAGATAGAGGCAGAACAACCGGCAAATGGCCACGATAGGGTAGTTCCCCTGGAGCTGAACATGGTTGCTTTTTTGCTGAGCTGGCTGGTTTCGGCCGCAGTCTTGGTTCTGGTTTCTTACGTTGTGCCGGGCTTCACAGTCTCAACGATCGGGGCGGCACTTATCGCCGCGCTGGTGGTGGGTATTATCAACGCGATTATTGTGCCGGTGCTCAATCTGCTTGCCCTGCCAATTAACATCCTGACTCTCGGCCTGTTCTCGTTTGTGATCAGCGCCCTCGGGCTGCTGCTGGCTGCGGCCATCGTACCCGGGTTCGCCATCGCGAACTTCTGGACGGCGCTGTTGGGTGCGATCCTCATTGCCGTCGCCAACGCAGCGGTTGGTCTACTGGGTGGACGCAGCTTCGCTTGAAGCGTTCAGGCTCCGCGCAAAATCCGGTTACCGCAGCAGCCCCCCGCGGTGAGCTTTACGAAGCGCCGAGCGATTCGACTTCGAGGACTGTGCCCGCCATGGTGGTCGTCATCAGATCGTCGCGGACGGTGCCTCTGACCTGCACGGTCTTGCCTTCGAGGGTCTTCAGATCGGCGGGCCGGTTTTTGAAGCGCAGCTGGTACTTGCCCTGGGGAGTGACCAGTTGCCACACCCCGGTCTCGATGTCGATAAAGCGCAACGTCCCTGTAAACATGCTGGTCTCCTTGCGTACTTGGGCCTGGCAGGCGGCTGTGGGCACCAGCAACGGCAACGCCAGTCCCAGACCTACCAATGCCCCGAGCCGATTCATGGGTTCTCTACGCCGCTGCGGTGGACGAAAAAGCCCAAAAGCAGGCTGAGTAAGGCGTTGACCAGCAAGAAGCCGCGGGCGTAGGACTCTTCGGTAAACCATGTCAAAGGCGTATAAAAAACGCTTCCCTGCAGAGCCAGGAGGGCTGCGCTGCCGACGCACGCCCCTACGGCCAGCGAGCGTCCCCAGCCGGAACCCGAAAACAGCGCCGCAACAAGTCCCGGCACCAGGACCGTGTGCAGGCCGGGATTGAGCCAGCCTTCAAAAAAGCGCAAATCCCAATTCGGGATCGGCGTGGCAAGTAGAGCCAGTAGCCCTTCCGGTCCCCAGAGCGTGCCGAAGGCCGACAGCGGAAAGAAGCCGAGTCCCGTGGCTGCAAAGCCGATGGCGTAGAAAAATTCGCTAAAACCGATAGCGCGGCTGCCCAGCATCACCAACGCCCCCAGCACAATACCAACGGCGAGGGTGGCCAGCGGCACCAACCACCAGAAGCCTCCCCGGAAGAACCAATAAGGGTTTTCGAGGCTGTCGAGGGCAAGTTGGGCGTTCAGTTGCCCGGCACCGTGCTGGTTTTGAAAGTCGTGGCCCACCGGACGGGTGGCACTGAGCAGCACCTTGCGAATTTCAGCCGCGTCCTGCACCCCGGCACTATAGACGAGGGCCGCCACTCCGGCCACGTGGGGAGCAGCCATCGAGGTGCCCTGGTAGCTCGCGTAGGTAGAATTGCCCTGGTCGTCGATGGTGTTTTGCAAGATGCCGCCGTCGGCTCCCAGAGCACTCTTGTCACCGCCGGGAGCGCTCAGATCCACGCCGCGCCCGAAGTTCGAGAAAAATGACAGCGATCCGTCCGGGCCGGTGGCCGAGACACTCAGGCAGTTGGCGTACAGAGCCGGGTAGGATGCCTGGGGAGCGCTTTCGTTGCCGGCGGCGCAGACGACCACCACACCCTTGCGGTGGGCATAATCGACCGCCTCGCGCAACACCGAGCTGTCGCCGGGGCCGCCGAGGCTGAGGTTGATCACATTGGCGCCGTTGTCGGCGGCAAACTTGATGCCCTCGGCCACGTCGAGGGCGGACCCGGACCCGTAGCGATCGAGCACCTTGACGGGCATGATCCGCGCCCGGTAGGCGATCCCCGCCACCCCTTCGCCGTTGTCGGTCGATTGGGCGATGGTGCCCGCGACGTGGGAGCCGTGCCCCTGATCGTCGGTGGCGTCGTCGTCGTCGTTGACAAAGTCGTAGCCGAGCACAAAGTCGGTCTGGGCCATATCCGGCAGCCTGCGGGCCACGCCGGTGTCGATGACTGCGACCACAGCCCCGCTACCGTCCGCCTTTTGCCAAGCGCTCTCGATGCCGATGGCGCGCAGATTCCACTGCTTTGGATAGAGCGGGTCGTTCGGAAAACCGAGGGTGCGGTAGACGTAGTTGGGCTCGGCGTACTCGGCCACGTCGCTTTGCACCAGCTGCGACAACAGCGCGCCTACCTCGGCGCCCTTGCCCGGCGCGTAGCGCACCCGAAACACCCGCCCATCGCCGGAGAAGCGGCTGTTGGCCTCGAAGCGTACACCATGGCGTGCCTGCAGTGCCTTCAGAAACGCCTGTGAAACCGGGTCACGAAAAGCGATCACCGCTTCTTGCGGGAGGGTCATCGGTTCGGCGAGGGCCGCTGTGCCAGCGAGCGCGAGTGCCATCCAGCCCAACAGCGCCGTCCACCATTTGCGCAAGCGCATCGCCACCACCCGAGGTCTCAACGATTGCCCCGAGCTTAACACGCGCTTAGGGCGGCGGCGGGTGAGCCAATCGACGCAGATCGCGGTACCCTGAAGTGGCCAGCGGACCCGGCGGGCTCCAGCGGCGGGATTGCCTGGCGGATTGCCCTCTGGTGAATTGCGGTGGAGGCGCCATTGAGGTGAAGCATGGCTGGCTGCTTGGTGCGGGTCTGGCCTCGCTGGTATGGATAAGCGGACCGGCCGGTCCGGTAGGGTCGCAAACCAACCTGCAACAGCTGTTCAAGGACGCTTACGCCCAACAGAACAAGGGTAACTACACCAAGGCGCTCAAAATCTGGAACGAAGTGCTCCAGCGCAGCCCCGATGAGCCCGCCGCCTACGTCAACCGTGGCATCACGCGCTACTTGATGCGCGATTTGCGCGGTGCTGCCGACGATTTCGGCCTGGCCATCGATCGCAAGGCCGATTACGCCAACGCCTACTTCAACCGGGCCGTCGTCTACAACGATCTCAAAGAGTTCAACCGGGCAGTGGACGATTACGGCCGCTATCTCGAATTGGCCCCAAACGCCCCCGATGCTCCCCAGGCGCGCGCCATGCTCGATGCGGCCCGCAGACGCGCCGCCGCCCCGTCCGCCGCCCGCAGGCAGGCGACCGTCTCTCCCCCCGCGCCTCCCCAGCCATCCGACCCGACCAGCCGGTCCCCTACCGGCCCCACCACCCTGGCAAGCACCGGGGCGCAAGCCGACCCCCGGCCCGTCCGCCCGCCGCTCGCCGCGTCCCCTCCGGTCCCGGTGGACGAGCCTGCGGCGGCACCCCCGGCCACAGCGATGCCCCTGGTCAGTGCCAGTCGCCCTACCGAGCTTCCCGCCGTCGCCCCCTCCCCGTCGCCCGTCGCGGCCCGTCCGGGCGCGGTTGCCGTCGGCAAAATCAGCGGCTACGACGCCACCACGGACGATGTGCTGCTCGGACTCAGGCTCAGCGTCGAGCGCAAAGTGCTGAGCCGCGAAGCTGCAGTATACGGGCAGACCCAAAATTTTGTCGTGCGCATGGAGCGCGGCTCGACCGTCGATGAAGCCCTGAAGAGCACCGGCCTCGACCGCCAGGCGCTCATCCGTCTGGCCTGGCGCGGGGCTGCCTGGCGGACTTACAAGATCTATATCAAGTAGAAGGCGCGCCTACTTTGGCGGCTCGAGGGGCTTGTCCGCGGGCCTGAGGATATCCGGTGTCTCCGGGGCGCTGACGGGCGCTTTGGCAGGCAAAAACAGTTCCGGTGGGGAGGCCGTTTTGGCAGGCGGGCCTTTTGCAGTCACGGTGGGGAGTTGGACCGGTGCAGGCCGATTTTGCGGCGGTTTGGGTTTGGGCTGGACAGCGGCGTCTTTGACCATGGGTTTCGGCCGGACGGACGCGGTGGGTGCCGCCTTGACTGCCGGAGGCGGTGCTGTAGTTTTGACAACCGGCGCGGCGGCAGTCGGCGGTTTGGTCGGCACCGGCGCGGGCGGGCGCACGGGGCGGATGGCTTGGGGGGCGGATTTAGAAGCGTCGCGAAGCGCTGGGTTTGCTACGGGCAACTTGGCAGGAACGCCGAGCGCCTGCTTGGGCCGTACACGCTCGGGCGCTTGGGGCACCGGGGACAGTTGCGGTGATGGGCGGTTTGCCAAGGAACGATAGGCCAAAAAGCCCAAAGCGACGGCGGCGAGGACAGCACCGGTCAGTGCCAGCGTCCGGCGGGGCGACACCTGCTGCGGGGCCGATGCTGATGCGGTTTGTGGAGGCAGCTCGGAGACTGAGAGCGGCAGGCGTTGGCCGTAATAGGTTTCCTCGCGGGCCTGCGGCGTCTCAACCGGGGGCGGCGTCTGCTGCAGAACCGGCATTTCAACTGGTAAGGGCTGACCGTAGTACGTTTCTTCGCGGGCCTGCGGCGCTTCGAGCGGCGGTGGTGTCCGCTCGACGGTGGCTGCCGACGTGCTGCCGGGGCTGGCGTAAAGATGTTGGAGCGCTTCGAGGGCTTCGTGGGCCGTCTGGTAGCGGTCCTTGAAGTGGTAAGACACCATTTTGCTGAGAATCGCGCACAGTCCCGGGCTTGCCTGGGCGTTGTCCTGCCAGAGCGGCTCGCCTGTGCGCGAATCTTCGGGAAGTTCCATCGGATTGAGCCCGGTCAGCGCCTGGATGCCGATCATCCCCAGCGCATAGATGTCGCTGCTCGGGCGCGGTTTGCCCCGACCCTGCTCGGTGGACATGTAGCCTGGGGTACCGATGATCGTGCCTGCGACCGTGCCGCCGCGCTGACCTCCAGGCAAAGCTGCCGGGCGCGACCAGACGGTCTTGACCGCTCCAAAATCGACCAGCACCAGCTTGCCGTCGCTGCTGCGGCGAATCAGATTGTCAGGCTTGACGTCGCGGTGGATGACCCCCTGGCTGTGTACAAACGCGAGCGTCGAGAGCACATCCTGGAGCATCGCCGCCACTCGGGCTTCGCCCATCGGCGCGTCCGGTTGCAGCTCGGTGGCCAGAACGTGTCCTTCGATAAATTCTTGCACCAGGTAAAACTCTTCGTCCTCTTCAAAGTAGGCGAGCAACCGCGGAATTTGATCGTGGTGCCCGATGCGCTCAAGCGTCTCCGCCTCACTGCGAAAAAGACGCCTGGCAATCTGCAGCGAACCGGGATTCTCACTGGTGGGCTTGAGGTGCTTGACGACGCAGGTAGGACTGCTGGGCCGCCGCGTGTCAAGGGCAAGATAAGTCTGGCTGAAGCCACCCGCGCCCAGGATCTGCAATATCTTGTAACGCCCGTCGAGCAGTCTACCGATCATTACTCGTGCTCAGCATATACATGTACTTAAACGCGGGTTCGCCCCCCAGCCCGAGATGACACCCCACAAGCACTAACGTTTTATCAGATTTTGCTTATATACTGCGTGAAGCTATATTGCAGGACGTGTAGAGGCTCAAGGTTCCAGACCTCGGCAAGGCCGGTTTCCAGGAAGCTTGTTGGGCCTGACTTGCAGGATAACACTGAATTAATGCTCGCGAAAGATGCGGAAGTCGTATCGTGCGACACAGATAGAGTTTCATCGATCATTTTCGGACGACAAGTTTTAGGTCAGTGCCCTTGAGCCGCCAAAACTTTATCCCTAGTCGCTATCGGTCTGGCTGCGGCGGAGTCGGGAATGCATACTGCACTTTGCAATCTGCTGCAGGAGTGGGTGGTAAAAGCCGTGCGGGTAAATCGCTGGATGTGGATGCCGGCGGCAGGGGTTCTTTTCCTCTGCGGCACTGGTTTGGGGTATGCCAATCCCGAAAGGCAAGGGCAGATCCTGGGAACAGAGGCTGCTCCAGTGCTGCCGTTCAAGACGCCTTCACAGCCTGTCGGTGAGGTGGAAGTCCGGCTTATCGGTGCCGAGGTGCCGGTAAGCGCGGCTGAACCTTTACAAACGGCGGAGCCGGTAGGAGGTGGACCGTTGCCGTTGGTTGCTGCCGCGTTGCCGTTTGGCGAATCGGCGGTCCCTGCCGATTCGGCGGCGATGTTTGCGCCTGCAGAGCCCTTCGGGGAAGAGTCGTCCATTGCCCTCAAAGCCGTGACCAGTTCAGAGCCGGACGGTGTGCGCCGCCCGAGTGTGGGGACCGCGCCCTGGATGAAGCTTGCCCCGCTGCCTCTGCGCCCGAGTGCGCTTGCCGTTGCTGTGCCGACGACGGCATCGCCACCAATGGCGCCGGGGCCGGCTGCGGCGCTGGCCCAGATTGCCATTCCGCTCAAAGACGGCACCGTCGCCACCGCGGATCGGTTGCTGGCGGTACAGGAGCGCGTCTGGCACTGGAAGGGAGGCGCGATCCGCCGCCAGATTGCCGGATTAATCAACCTGCTTATCGACACGCGCGACCTCGAAGTGGCTTGCGAGCGCTCCGGTTTATCCCTAAATGAAGTCCAATACCTACTCAAAAGCTTCGAACAGTAACCCAAAAAAAAGCCCCTCTCCTCCAGGGGGTTTCCGGGAGTCCAGAGAATGGGCCTGACAGTTAGGTTAGTCTGCGTGTATCCTGACACGTCCCGCCGCCAGCACCTGTATTGCCGCTAACATTCCCTGCGATCTTGGGAAGTTTCCAAGAATGCCGGTAAGCGCACCAGACTGTGGCCGGAGCGCGCCCGTGGCGGACCCTTGGGGATTGGGGCGTTTGTCCCGGTGATGTCGATCGATTCAGGAAGGGAGAGCGGCGACTGGCAGCGGTCGGAGGCGCTGCGCTCCAGGACGCCTTTGAGTTGAAGCAGTTGCCGTTCGAGGGCGATGATGCGTTCGTTCGCTTTGAGCAGCCGGGCTTGCGCCTGCTCGGCGGCGCTGGCATGCTCGCGGATGCACCGGTCGGCTTCGGCGATTCTGGCTTCCCACTGGGGCGAAGCGGCCGGGCGCTGGGTCAATTGCTCCTGCAGGGTGGCCAGGCGCTGCTCGAGCGAGCGGATGATCCCACTGGAGCGATCGAAATTGCGGCGCAGTTCGCTCAGCTCTGCCTGCTGGCTGGCAATGGTCTGGCGTTGCACAATCAGAGCACTTTCGGCTTCCTGGCGGCTGGTATGGGCCTGGCGGGCAATCTCCATTTGCTCAAGGCACAGTTGCTCGGCCTCCTCGGCGGCGCACTTCCAGTAGGCGGCAAGCGCCTCCTGGTCCACCGGCTCCCTCGGGCGGTCGGGGGTGTGACTTTCGGGTGCGGCCGACTCCTCGTCCATGGTCGTTCCTCTTTTTTGAAGACAGCATAGCGCCCCGGCCGCTAGCCCGCTTCCTCCGAGGCGTAAAACACCTGCATGGCGTGCAGCACCGAGAGTTCCTTGAGCGCCTCGGTGATCAAGTTGTGCACTTCGTCGTCGACCCGCTCGTCGATGGCCCGCAACAGCCTGGTCACACTCTGGGTTTGGGCGTGCAGTTCTTCCCGGGTAACCACCCCGTCCGCGAGGGCCAGTTGCCAGGAGTCTGCGCGGCTGACCACCTGGAAGGCCAACTCGCCGGTTTGCTCGTCGAACCAGGGTGTGCGGATCACGCGGGAGTCTCCATTCGATCCAGCAGGCGGTGGGCCATCTCCAGTTTGCTCATCAGGGGAATCGCATGCATATCCCCGCGGCTGCTTAAGAGCATAGCCTGATTGTTGTCACCGCCGAAGCCCTGCTCTTGGAGGTCGACGCGGTTGGCCACCAGCCAATCGAGGTGTTTGGCTTTGAGCTTGGCCGCCGCGGGAACCAACCAGTCCTCGCCGGTCTGGGCGGCAAAACCGACCAGTGTTTGCCAGGGTTGCTTACGGCGAGAAAGTTCGAGCAAAATATCCTCGACCGGCTCCAGGGTGAGCCTATTGCCCAGCTGGTTTTTGGGAATTTTGTCGATGTGGATTTGGCTTGGGCGTACATCGGCCACCGCCGCGGCCATGAATGTCAAATGTGCCCGCTCGAACAGCGCAAAAGTGGCCTGGGCCATCTGGGCGGCGCCGACCACCGGGTGGCAATCGACCTCCGGGGGGGCCTCCAGGTGCGTCGGACCCAGCACCAAGTGCACCGTCCCGCCGCGGTGGGCGCAGGCGGCGGCCAGCTCAATACCCATCCGGCCGCTGCTGGGGTTGCCGATAAAACGCACCGGGTCGAGAAACTCGCGGGTGCCGCCGCCGGTGACCAGCACGGTTTTGCCCGCCAGATCCTGTTTGCCGCCGCTCCAAAGAAGCGAACCGAGGTGGCGCAAAAGCACCGCCGGTTCGCTGAGGCGCCCGGCTCCCACCGCGTCGCAGGCAAGCCGCCCCCGGCCAGGACCGCTCAGGTGGTAGCGCGGCCGGGTAATCAGCGTCTGCGCATGCGCTGCGACCGGCTCCTGTTCCCACATCTGGGTGTTCATCGCCGGGGCAAGCAAAATCGGGGCGCTCGAAGCGAGCACCGTGTTGGTGAGCAGGTCGTCGGCGAGCCCCAGGGCCAGTCGCGCCAGGGTGTGGGCGGTGACGGGTGCGATCAAGATCACCTCGGCCCACTGGCCCAGGGCGATGTGCAGGGGCGCGCCGTGCTCCGCCGACCAAAAGTCGGCGTCGGTGTAAGCGCGCGCCCGCGCCAGGGTGGCGAAGGTGAGGGCGCTTACAAACCGTTCGGCCGCCTCCGTGAGCAGCACGCGCACGGAGGCGCCCGCCTGGGCGAGGGTGGAGACCACCTCGCAGACTTTGTAGGCGGCGATGCCGCCGGTGACGGCCACCAGGACGCGCCGACCCGCGAACATCGCCCGCTAGCCGCCCGGGAAGGTGCGTTCGAATTCCACCAGCAGATCGTCGATTTCTTCGAGGGCCTGGTTGACGTCCTGGCGCGTGTCGAGGCTGAGATCGGGTTTTTCGATCAGCTGCAGCAGATTGGCCCGCTCGCGGCGCACCTTTTCTACCCCCTCGCGAATCTCCTGCTCGGTCATGGTTTACGTTCCTTCACGCCTCGTTCTGGTGCCATTGTGCCACGCCGTGCCCGCCCGCACTGGGAGGGTCGGGGTTGAGCCGTTACACTGAGTAGAGCCCATTTCCGCCGGTCCGTAGGTTTTTGACGCATGTGGAATCGTTTATTCGCCCTCGCTCTGGTGGCAAGCGCCCTGGCTATGCCTGCAGCGCACGCCCAGACCCCGCTGGTCACCGTCCCGTCGCTGGCGGCCGACCAGTTGCAGCGCCAGTCGATGCAGCTGGCCGAAGAAGCGATTCGATTGGTACAGGTGGCGCGCTACGGCGAGGCGGAGGGGATGGCCCAACTCGCGGTGCAGCTTTCTAAGAACAACCCCCAGGCCCACACGGTCCTGGGCGGCATTTATTTGCAGAACAACAAGCCCGAGGCGGCCCTCACCGAGTTGAAGCTCGCCAGCGAACTGGCCCCCGACAACGCCCGCTTTCAGTTCAATCTGGGCCTGGTCAACAGCCGCCTCAAAAATTATCCGGCCGCCGCCGATGCCATCGAGCGCGGCCTCAAGCTCGATCCCAAGGCCGTCGACGAATACTTCAACCTCGGCAACGCCTACGTGCTGCTCGAGCGGCCGGAGGAGGC
The DNA here is from genome assembly GCF_000011385.1 of Gloeobacter violaceus PCC 7421. Classification (NCBI taxonomy): domain Bacteria; kingdom Bacillati; phylum Cyanobacteriota; class Cyanophyceae; order Gloeobacterales; family Gloeobacteraceae; genus Gloeobacter; species Gloeobacter violaceus. The sequence continues at coordinate 1,667,574 of NC_005125.1, read as the reverse complement.
GGTGGGTGCTTTTGAAAAGGCGGTCGCCCTCAAGAAGACCTTCTGGGAAGCCATCAACAACATCGGCCTCATCCGCTACGAGCAGGGCCGCATCGACGAAGCCAAAAGCCGCTGGGAGCAGGCGGTGGCCATCAATACCAAGGCCGCCGAGCCGAAGCTCGCCCTCGGGGTGGCGCTCTTCAGCCAGGGGGAGCGCGAAAGGGGCCTGACCCTCAGCGAGGAGGCGCTGGGCTTCGACAAGCGCTACGGCAAACTCGACTACCTCAAAGAAAATCTCTGGGGTACCAAGCTGCTGGCGGACGCGGCGATGGTGCTGACCACCCCGCGCATCAAAGCGGCCCTGGAGCGACTGCCGGAGCCTACCAGTGACGAGCAAGCCGCCCGCAACGGCGCGCCCTAGCTTCCTGCCGGACCTGCCGGCGCCCGTCTGGATTTTGTTTGCCGGTCGGCTGCTCGCCTCGCTCGGGCTGGGCTTCGTGCTGTTCTATTCGGCCATCTTTTTTACCGGTGCGCTGGGCATCAGCTACACCCAGCTCGGGCTGGGCCTCGCTTCCTCGGCAGTCAGCGGCATTTTCGCCCGCCTGGTGGGCGGCACGCTCACCGACCGCCCCGATTGGGGGCGGCGGCGCACGCTGCTGGCGGCCCTGGTGATCTTGAGCGTCGGTTATGTCATGTTTGCGCTTGCGGACAATTTCGCGCTCTTCGTGGCGGCAAACGTGATTACCGGTTGGGGCTTCGGCCTTTACTGGCCCGCCAACGAGGCGGTGGTGGCCGATTTGACCGAGGGCAAGCAGCGCGCCGAAGCTTACGGTCTTACGCGCTCGGGCGACAGCATCGGTCTGGGATTGGGGGCGGTGGTGGGCATTGCGGTGATCGCCCTGACCGGCAACTACCGTCTGCTCTTCTGGCTCAACGCCTGCGCGTTTTTGGGATTTTTTGCCGTGGTGGCCCGGGGTGTCCCCGAGACGCGCCCGGAGCATCTGGAGGCGCACCCATCCCTGGGGGGTTATCCTGAGGCGCTGCGCGACCGCAACTTGTGGTTGTACGCGGCGGCAAACCTGGTCTTCACCACGATCGTTGCCCAACTCGAAAGCACCGTGCCCGTCTACCTGCGCAACTTCGCGGGCCTCAGCACCGAGGCGGTGGGTGCCTGCTTCACCCTGCACGTCGCGCTGATGGCCGCCATTCAGCTGTGGGTGGCCCGGGGCACTTCGGCCTGGCGGCGCACCCGCACCCTGATGCTCGCAGCGGTGGTGCTGGCGGCGGCGCTGGTCATCATCTGGCTTGCCGGAACCATCGCGGGGTCCGCTTTGGGTCTCGCGGCACTGGCTTTGGCGGTGGCGGCGGTGGGGCTCACCTTTATGCATCCGGCGGCGGCGACGCTGGTGGCGGCGATGTCCCCGCAAAATATGCGGGGGGTGTACCTGTCGATCAATTCCCAGTGCTGGGCGTTGGGTTATATGATCGGCCCCGCCGTGGGCGGACGGATCCTGGATCTGCCCCGGCCTCTGAGCGACTGGCTCTGGCCGGGCTTTGGGCTGCTGCTGCTCCTCGACTGTCTGGTGCTGGGCTGGCTGGAAGTGCGCCTGCCGCCCGCGGTCAATGCGGCCGGGAAGGTGCAGTCTTGATGGATAGCGGCACTTTCTCTTGAGGCTTAAGAGCGAGTTGGATCCGCAAGCTTCACTCGTAATGACCGCCGGTGACTTTGCCGCGGAAGACGACGTACTGGAAGATGTTGTAGGCAAGCATGATTGGGATTAAAAAGCCCATAAAGATGATCATGAACACCAGGGCACTGGGAGCGGCGGCGGCCTGGTAGATGGTCACCGACATCGGAATGATGTGCGGAAATACGACCAGGGCCAGCCCGGCAAAAGCAAGTGAGCGCCACCAGGACCATCCTTTTCGCTTGCCAGGTACAAAGTTGGCTCTCCTTGGCGGTTCCAACGGTTGCCGTCCGCTTGAGCCGAAAACCGAAAATCCAGCACGCCGAATGGCGAATTTACGGGGATGTGCCGGACGCCGTATCCCCGCCAGGGCCGCACAAAGGAGGCCAAAACCACTCAGTAACCGAGTCCTTCGTAATCGGCGGCGAGGGCGGCAAGTACCCTCTCGAACTCGCCGCGCCGGAGCATCTCAAGGGCGCAGTTGCCATCAAAGGCGGGCATGGGGGTTTGTAGAAATTCCCGCAGCCCTTCGGGGGTATACACAAGTGATCCCAGTGCCAAAATCTCGCTGAGCCTGGCCAGTTTCCATTTTTGCGCCTCCGCCGGTGTTGCAACTCCTTTTTCCCAGCGCTCGTACGTCTTCGAACTGACTTGCAGTAAGCTGCTCATCCGCTCGCGCGAAAGATCGAAGCCTTTACGGACCTGCCCGGGATCCCACAGGTTGACACCGGCACTGCTTTTCGACACGGAGGCTCTCCTAAGCACAGGGCACTTGCGAGTACCTCAGGCCTAACAGTTGTTCTAGACATTTGTCTAGATCTCAAGGCGAGTCGGAACCCCCTGGCCATGCAGCAGGTGCAAAAAAAGCCCCTTCCTGCTTCCAGGAAGGGGCCGTCCGAGTGACTGAGAAACTGAACTATCGGGCGCTCATGGCCATCTCCGCCTTGGCGTCGGCCAGATCCGGGTAGATGAAGATCACCTTGCCGTCGGCGTCGACATCTACCAAGTAGCGCTCACCGCTCACCAGCCGCCCGAGTAGGACGGCGTCGGCGACAGAATCCTCCAGCAGGCGCTGCACGGCGCGGCGCAAAGGACGGGCGCCCCAGGCCGGGGAGTAGCCCTCGGCGATGACCTTGTCGATGAAGGCGGGACTCGCCTCCAGTTCGATGCCCAGTTCGCGTACCCGCTCCAGCGACTCGTTCAGAAGCAGCCGGGCCACCTGGCCCAGTTCCTCGCGGTCCAGCGGCTGGAAGACGATCACCTCGTCGAGGCGGTTGAGGAACTCGGGGCGGAAGACCTGCTTGAGCTCTTCTTGAACCCGGTCGCGGATGGCGACGTAGCGCCGCTCGCCCGCGCTGCCGGTGGTGTTGAACCCGAGTCCGCCGCCGCCGCGCTCGATGACCCGCGAACCGAGGTTGCTGGTCATGATGATGAGCGCGTTCTTGAAGCTCACGGTGCGGCCCTTGGCGTCGGTGAGCCGGCCGTCGTCGAGGAGTTGCAGCAGGATGTTGAACACATCCGGGTGGGCCTTCTCGATTTCATCGAGCAGGATCACCGTGTAGGGCCGGCGGCGCACCGCCTCGGTGAGCTGACCGCCCTCGTCGTAGCCCACGTAGCCGGGGGGCGAGCCGATCAGCTTGCTCACCGTGTAGGACTCCATGAATTCGGACATGTCGAGGCGGATCATCGCGTCTTCAGAGCCGAAGACCGTAGCCGCGAGCGCCTTGGCCAGCTCCGTCTTGCCGACACCGGTAGGGCCGGCGAAGATGAAGCTCGCCTGCGGACGCTCGGGAGACTTCATGCCGGCGCGCGCCCGGCGAACTGCCCTGGCCACCGCACTCACCGCGGGGTGCTGGCCGATGATGCGCTCGTGCAGCCGCGCTTCGAGGTGCACCAGACTGGTGGCCTCTTCGCCCGTGAGCTTGCCCACCGGAATGTTTGTCCACTCCGAGAGCACCTGGGCAATCGCTTCGCTATCGACGATGGCGGGCAACTCGGCGCCCCGGGCAAGTTTCACCCGGATCATCGAACCGGCTTCGTCGATCAGATCGATGGCCTTGTCCGGCAAGAAGCGATCGGCGATGTAGCGATCCGATAGGCGCACCGCCGCTTCGAGGGCGGCGTCGGTGTAGCGCAGCTTGTGGTGCTCCTCGTAGCGCACCTTGAGGCCCTGCAGGATGGCAATCGCCTCATCCACACTCGGTTCACCCACCGTTACCGGCTGGAAGCGGCGCTCCAGGGCGGCGTCGCGCTCGATGTGCTTGCGGTACTCATCGAGGGTGGTCGCCCCGATGCATTGCAGTTCGCCGCGCGCCAGGGCGGGCTTGAGCAAGTTGGCGGCGTCCATGCCGCCCTCGCTCGCCCCGGCTCCCACCAGGGTGTGCAGTTCGTCGATGAACAGGACAATCTGCCCCTTGGAGGCGATCACTTCCTGCATGACGCCCTTGAGGCGCTCCTCAAATTCGCCGCGCATCTGGGTGCCGGCCAAAACCTGGCCCATGTCCAGGCTCACGATGCGGCGATCGAAAAGCATCTCGGGCACGTCGCCCTCGGCGATGCGCACGGCGAGGCCCTCGGCGATGGCGGTCTTGCCGACGCCCGGTTCGCCGATGAGTACGGGGTTATTTTTGGTACGGCGACCCAGAATTTGGATCACCCGCTCGATCTGCTCGGCCCGCCCCACGACCGGATCGATTTTGCCGCCGCGGGCCAGTTCGGTCAGATCCCGACCAAAGCGTTCGAGCGGTCCGCCGCTGCGGGAAGCTCTGTCGCTGCGGCGCGGTTGCTCGTTGCCGCGCGAAGCAGAGGTCGCTTTGGCCGCATCCCCCAGGCTTTCGAGCAGCATCTGGCGGGCCTTGTCGCGGTCGACGCCGAATTCATCGAGCACGCGGCTTGCCACCCCTTCGTTGTCGCGCAGCATGCTCAAAAGCAAGTGCTCCGGTTCGACCAGGCGCTGGCCGAAGCCGTTGGCCTCGATGAGCGCCTGCTCGATAAGCCGCCCCGCCCGGGGGGTAAAGGCGACGCGCTGGCTCGGACGGCTCTCACCTTTGCCCACGATGCTCTCCACCTCGCGGCGGGCACCGGCCAGGCTGAGGCCCAGCTCGGTCAGCACCTGGGCGGCGACGGCGTCGGAATGGGCCAGCAGTCCAAGCAGAAGCTGCTCGGTACCGACGGCGTTCTGGCCGAGGCGCAATGACTCCTGCTTGGCCAGGTTGAGCACCTGGAGAGCCGACGGGCTGAATTGCTCAAACATGGAACCTCCTTAAGTACCGCCCTGCGACGGCCGTTGAGCGAAAGATTAAACTTGCGGAAAACTCATGCGTTCGGGCGGACGCTCTGCCAGAAGTCCTGCGCCCACTGGCGGGCGAACTGCTCGGGTGGAGTAGGGGCCTCACCGCCCAAAAAAGCCCGGGAGATAAACACGTAATAGAACAGCGGGCCGCAGAAAGCCGCTGAGAGGCGCTGAGGGTCGCCCGGCCGGATGCGCCGACGCTCGATTTCGAGCCGAAAGTAGTGCGTCTGCAACTTCATCGTCTGCAGCGGACCGCTGCAGCAATCGTCCGCCTGCGGGCGCAAGGCCCTCAGCAGTAAGGTGGGCAGATGCTGGCAGTAGTAGCGCACCGTGAAAAGGGCGGCTTCCTCCAGCAGGACATTGACCGGCCGCGACTCGCCCTGGGCAAACAACTTGCGCCAGAATTCCTGCGGCTCGACGCTCTCGCTGATGCAGGCGCGCAGCAAGTCCTCCTTGCTGGCAAAGCACTTGTAAATCGATGCCTCGGAGATACCCGCCTGCCTGGCAATCTGGGCAATGGTCACCGCCTCCACGCCGTGGGTGGAGAGAACCACCAGCGTGGCCTGGATGATCTGTTCGGGATCGATGATGCGGCGGCGGCCCATGGGAATAAATAAGTGAGTGCTTACTTATTATTTGTAAACGATCCAGGCGGCAGGGTCAATGGTCTGTGTGCACAACCTGTCTTGAGGAGTAGACGCCTGGGAGGCGGCTTCACTGGTGGCGTCTACGATTACATCTGTGTAGGTGTAATTGTAGGGAGGGCGATGTGGCTTTATACCGCGCTCAAATTTTGCTGGAACCTGAGCAGCACCGACAGTTGGCCGAGATTGCCCGAGAGCAGGGACGTACACTCTCCGAGGTGATGCGCGAAATCGTGCGGGATTATTTTGAGCGGAACCGGCGGCAGGTCGGTCTGCAACAGGCAATGCAGGCTATCGAAGCTTTGACCCGAATGCGCAAGCGACTGCAGGAGCAGCATGGCTTGTTGCCTGCCGACCTTTTGCAGGAGGCACGCGACGAGCGCCTGGAGGACATTGAACGGGCGTGGTTGGATAGCAGCAATTGAGCGGGCCAGGATGCGCCGGACTGCCTGAAGTACACTGTCGGTGGCGGGTTGAGGGGAAAATGTGGACGTTTCCCGGCAGCAAGAGTCTTCGGTCGGTGCTGCTGTGCCGACGCCAGCCAGCAAGCGACCTCTGTTGGTCCGGCTTGCTTCATTGAAGTGGGCAGCCGAGACAGTGAGTGCAGGTGTACAGGTGGTGGCGATCATCGCCGCCGGCGTCTGGGCCTTCTACTCGTTTATCTACGAAGATCGGATTAAACCGGCCAACGAACCGCTCGCTATGGTGGCTACCACCGAACTTGAGAAAGTCGGCCGACGCGGCGACATGGTCGCTGTCCAAGTGCGCGGGAGCATCCGCAACGTTGGCAAGGCACCCTTGCGCCTGTTGCTGAGCACGGTGAACGTCTATGGAGTACAGGTGGATACCAAGCCAAGCAAGCTTTTGTCGACAAGCAACGAGATTCTACCAGACACGGTCAACCGCATCCGCTATCTGCGCAAGACCCAAGAAGAAGTCATCTTTACTTTTGGTCGCCGCTACAAAGGTGGTGGCGGGAGCCAGTATGACACGTATCTCAATCCGGAAGAAGAAGTGCGGATCTTGAGCACTGTCCTCTACGTCAATCGTCGCCAGTTTGATCAGGTTAACTCCAAATTTGTCTATTTTTTTGGCCGGGCAGAGATCACATGGCCGGTCGAACTGGTGTATGCATCGGATGGCTCTGTGGGCGGAAAAGCTCGGAGGTGTTCCGAAGCTAATTGCCCGGTGGACACAGACACATCAGCGATTTTGTCGCTGTGGTAGAAGTTGCCCTAGGCCGTGGCGGACTGTAGCCTGCCCCATCAATGCAGCTGCTTCAAATATCGGTACGCCCCGGCCCGGGATCCCCAAGTCTGCTCGCCGGTAGTGGCCTCGAAGCCACGGTCGAGGGTGAAAAACAACCGCTCGCCAAGTTCAAATTCGATCTCGACATAGCTGGCGTCACCGGGAAAAAGACGGCAGCCGCCTCCGGGTTGCATCTTGCCCGTGAACGTCTCCCCCCGGCGCTCCAGATAGAGCGTGCAGCCGGGAAGCTGCTCGCAGTCGTCCGCCCTCAGCCGCCCGAGACGCTCTGGGTCCTTTGCCGCCCCGGCCCAGACTTTCTGGTCTTTGAGGCGATAATTCTCCAGCCGCAAGGGGTTATCGAGCAACTGTAATACCCGGCTGCGGTAGGGCTGGTTGGGGGTGTGCTCGCTCACCTGCTCGGTAAAAAAGCCCGCCCCTTCGCCGAAGAGCCCGGCCACTTCCACATACCAGAGTGTGACCGGAATGAACCAGACCGGCTCCGCCATCGCCTGGGCGCGGTTGGAGTAGGTGCCCGCCAGCCAGGTGCGCACGGTCTGCCAGTCGCTCATTACATGTCCTCCGCCGGTTGGGCCACCCGGTCGATCTGCTCGGGGCTGGTAAAGCGGTAGAGCAAGTAGGCGTCTTGAAACCCCCAGCGGCCCTCGACGTGGTAGAGCCGTCCCAGGTCGAGCAGGTAGTTGCCGAGGGCCACCGCCTCGGGGCGGGTGATCTGCAGCAGGTCCGACCAGAGGCTCACCGCGTCGAAACCGGCAAAGCACTCCGGATAATACACAGAGCCGTAGACGCGCTCTTTGAGCCCGAGACTGGGGGCGCGCTTGCACTGGGCGATAAACGTGTCGATATCGGCGATGCCGTAACTCTGGATGGTCTGCCAGGCCCGGCGGTAGACCTGCTGGGGGGTGAGCACGTCGGTGCTGTATTCGTCGTCGTAGAAACGATAGAACACCTCGCCGTCTTCAAAGTTGGCGCTATCCAGGACGTGGTGGAAAACCCTGAGCGAGATGAGCGCGTTACCGAGGGCGATGGCCTGGGATCGTTCGAAATTGAAGCGCCGCCGAAACCAGCAGGCGGCGTCTTTGCCCACAAAGCAGCGGCGAAACAGGCGCAACCCGACTCTGTGATCCTGGATGGTGACTGCCTGGTAGAACTGCACCACCAGCGAGTCGAGTTGCGGCACCTTCAGCTGCATCAAGACCGCGAGGGCCTGCTCGCGGGTATAGGGGGCGCCGACGCTGTTTTTCTCGTCGCGGTAGAAGCGGTAGAACAGATAGTCGTCGCGAAAATCCCAGTTGTCGAGCACGTGGTGGAACACCGACATCTCGATAAGGTCGTTGCCCAGCATGACGGCGATCTCTTTGGGGATGCTGTAGTGGCGTGTCAGCCACAGCACCGCCTCGCTGCCTACAAAGCAGCGCGGGAAGCGCACAAAAAAATACCAGCGCTCGCGAATCTCGAGGCGGGTATAAGCATCCTCGACGAGTTGCTGCGGGTCGAGGCCGACGGCCCGGATGCGTTCGGCGGGATCCCCTTTGCGTTGAACGATCACACGAGCCTCCGGAAGAACCGCCGCAGGCGTCCCGGGAACGTGCTCTACACTTGGGACATGCGCAGGCGGCATTGCTATTCTCTTTTAGCGCAGGCGGCGGGGCTCTGGGGGGCGCTCGCCTTACCGGCCGGGGCGCAGAGCGAGATGCCGCTCATCACCGTGCCCCTCGAAGCGCTGCAGTGGTTGATGGCCGTCGCTTCGGTGGTCCTGGGAGCGCTGGGCAGTTGGGGACTGAATATTGTTCGCGGCCGCTTGAAGTTTTTTATCGGCGACCAGCGCTTCGACCCGTGGTTGAGGAGCCTGTTTGGCCTGCTGCAGGGGGGAGTGTGGTTTGCGGCCCTCTGGCTGGCCGCCGGAAACCTCAAAGGTCTTGATCCATTGCGCTCCCAGGTGGCATTGCTGCTGGGGGGGGTGGCCGATTTTTTGGTCGGGGTGTGGCAGGTGCCGGTGCTCACCATCGACAAGACGCGCTTTCCCCTGGGTACGCTGCTGTTGCTGTTGGTGCTCGCTTTTGCCGTCTTCTGGGCCTCGCGCCTCTCGGCGGTGGTGCTCAAGCGCTTCGTGCTCAGCCGCTTCAACCTGACCATCGGCAGCCAGGAGGCGATCGCCACCGTCTGCAACTACGTGATCAGCGCCGTCGGCTACATTTTGCTGTTGCAGCTGGCAGGTATCGATCTCGGCTCGATCGCCATTTTGCTGGGGGTGATCGGCCTGGGTGTGGGCTTCGCCCTGCAGAACCTGGCGCGCAACTTCATCAGCGGACTGGTGTTGCTGATTGAGCGGCCCGTGCAGGTGGGCGACTACATCGTCATCGACAACAAAGACGGCGTCGTCGAAAGCGTCAACCTGCGCGCCGCCACCTTGCGCCGCTTCGACGGCTCGCGGCTGATCGTTCCCAATACCCTGCTGGTCGATCAGCAGGTGCTCAACTGGTCCACCGCCGAGAACCGGGCTCGCCTGTCCCTCGAAGTACTGGTACGCGGCAGCGGCGATCCGGAGGTGGTGACGGAGACGCTGCTTAAAATTGCCTCCGAGGAGCGGCGCGTGCTCACCAATCCTGTTCCGGAAGTGATCTTCCGGGGATGGCGCGAGTTGGGGATGCTCTTTGAGCTGTGGGCCTGGTGCGGTACTCCTAAGGAGCAACTGCGCATCAAAAGCGCCCTCTACTACAAAATCGACGCCGAGCTGCGCGAGCGCGGCGTCGAGCTGGCCTTTCTGGAGTACGGCCAGCCGTGGCAAATGCTTCCGAACGGGACAACGCCGATGTCGATGCAGCAGCCCAACGGCCGCAACTGAGCGGACCTGCGCCCGTCAATCCAGCTCCAAAGTCCGAAAGCTGTCTACCTGCAAGTACTCCCCAGACCAGGATGTCTGCCGGCCATCCACCCGTGCGCGCCCCACGTGGACACCATGCACAAAAACGCGCACCCCCCGGTAAGGAAAGGCAAAGCCCCCTTCCCAGGAGCGCTCCAGCACCAAGCCCTCCCCGCGTCGGCTGAATCGCAGCCGCTCGATGCGGTTTGCCCCGTAGCCGTCCCCGGCGTCCTCGTATATTGCCCCTGCGAATGCGCCGGACTCGGGCGCATAGAGGTGCAAAGCCAGATGGCCATCCTCCTCCATCGGCAATACGCTGCCGGCTTTGACCAGCAGCGGAATGCGCTCGATCGGTGCGTCGAGGCGGATGCTGCCCGGCCCCTCCAGCACCTGATCGTCCCAGAAGTGGTACCAGCGCCCCGCAGGCAAGACGACCTCCCGGGCGCGCTCGCCCTCGCGTACCACCGGATAGACGGCCAGGGCGTCTCCCAGCATGAATGCGTCGTCGATGTCCCATAGCCGTTTGTTGCCCGGATCGGCCCAAAATAGGGGGCGCACCAGGGGAATCCCGCGTCGGCTGGCCTCCCAGCAGAGCGTGTAGAGGTACGGCAGCAGCCGGTAGCGCAGCTTGATGAACGCCCGGGCGATGCCCAGCGACGGTTCGCCGAAGGTCCAGGGAGCGCGGCTGCGCGCATCGTTGGAGGCGTGGGTGCGAAAGAAGGGCAAAAACGCCGACAGCTGCATCCAGCGCACGTACAGCTCAGAGGTTGGGTTGCCCCGGAAGCCGCCCGTGTCGGGGCCGGAGTAGGGGATGCCGCATAGGCCCAGTTCGAGTACCTGGGCCACGGTCATGGCGAGCGCCCCCCAACTGCTCTCGGTGTCGCCGGTCCACGTCCAGGCGTAGCGCTGCAGACCCGCCCAGCCCGCCCGCGAGACGATAAACGGCCGCACCTCGGGCCGGAAGGTGCACAGGCTCTCGTACCCCGCCCGTGCCTGCAAGAGACCATACAGATTGTGCGCCTCGCGGTGATCGCCGCCCCGGCCTTCCATGGAGTGACGGGTCGGCCGCGGCAGCGATCGGTCGCCCCAGGCGACGAAGGCGGCCGGTTCGTTCATGTCGTGCCAGAAACCGGCGATCCCGAGCGAGAGCAGGTAGCGGTACTGCTCGCTCCACCAGTGGCGGACCTCGGGGTCGCTAAAATCCGGAAAGGCGCACCAGCCCGGCCAGACCGGGGCAATCACCGCTTGGGCGTTGGGGGTGGTCACAAAGGCCTTGCGCTCCATCCCGTCGCGAAAGATCGGCAGATCCGGATCGGCCTTGATGGCCGGGTTGAGGATACTCACCAACCGCACGCCCCGCCGGGCCAGATCCCGGGTAAATTCGCCCAACAGCGGAAAGCGCTTGGGGTCGATCGTGAACGCCTTGAAATCGTCCATCACATCGATGTCGAGGTGGATGGCGCTTACGGGAATGTCGTTGGCCTCAAAGGCCTGGGCGACGTTGCGCACGGCCGCCTCGGTCTCGTAACCCCAGCGCGACTGGTGATAGCCCAGAGCCCATTTGGGCGGCAACGGCGGCCTGCCGGTCAACTCCGTGTAGCGCTCCAGCAGCTTCTCCACAGGACCGATTCCCACGTAATAGCGCAGGGCGCCGCCCTCGAAGGCGGCGACCGCCTCCTGTTTGAAGGTGAAGGCGGCCGGGAAGGAGTTTTCGTAGAAGACCAGATAACTTCCCTGCGGTTGCAAGCTGATATAGAGAGGAATCGAGATATAGAGCGGATCGGCCCCGGGGCCGTAGCGCCCCGCCATGTCGAAGTTCCACATCTGAAAGGCCGTCGCCCCCCCGCCCGCATCGCGGGCCAGGCGCAAATTCAGGGGAGCGGCCCGCTCGCCGAGGCCGTAGATCCGCTCTTGCTCGGCCAGCGACACCCGGTGCACCCAGCCGCCTCGCTGGTGGTCCGGGGGCAATTCCTCGCGCAGGGTCTGCCCATCGGCATCGGCGAAGCGCACCCGGCCGTCCGGGGTGACGCGCACCCGCATCGCTCCCGTGGTCGCTTCGACACCCTGGGCACCCGCCTGGACCTCCACGGCGAGCGCCGGCCACTCGTCGCGGGCGATGGCGTAGGGCACCGGCAATTGTTCCGACAACCAGTCGCAGCGCACCAGATCCGCCGCCAAAAAGCGCACGGTCAGTTCGCTGTGCTCGAAGCGGCAGTGCACACCCCAGCTCTCAGTGCGGTGCTCAAGAAGCTTGCCGGGTCGCTCGAAACCCTGGAGGGCGGGCGGTGGAAATCGTCGTTCAATCCCGTCTCGCCAAAAGGAATATTGCAAAGCTTTCTGGGTATAACCCAGGTAAAAAAAGGAGCTGACAAAGTATTGCCACTTTGAGACGATCTTCTGGATGATGCTCATTGTTGGGCAACGAAGCTCGATGGTGTGAATACAGACAACAACTGCCGACAAGCATTCCGATTATCGGGGCAAGGCGGTCTGGCGCTCCATCTGCCTCAGGTCGGATTTGTCGCTCAGGTGGGTTTGGTTGGCCCCGGAGCGCTCAGGACAGGTTCAGCGACTGCACGACATTGATGAGCGATTCGGTTCCTATAGGTTTGATCAGGTACGAAAAAGCCCCAAGGGCGTAGGCCTGGTCGCTGTCGCTCTCCAGTGCGGAACTGGAAAGCATCACCACCGGTATGTCCTTGAGGTGGTCCTGCCGGCGCATCCAGGTGAGCAACTCGAAGCCGCTGACGTGGGGCATCTGGATATTCGAGATTACCATCACCGGCAATGGATAGCTCTCGCGGTCGGTGTAGGGTGGCTCGCCGCCCAGATAGAGTAGCGCCTCGCGTCCGTCCAGGACCACTTTGAGTGCAAAATCGAGCTGCCCCTGGCGAAAGGCCCTTTCCACCATCACCACGGCCGCCGGGTTGTTCTCCACCAGCAAAATCGTCCGCCGCTCCGCCCTCATCGCCGCGCTGATTCCCTCAAAATGCCCGATACAGGGTACCGTACCATGTGGCCTGTACCGATGATCCCAAAGTCCCTTTGCACCGCCGGCCGCTTCTAGAAGTTTTTGATAGCAGCCCCAATGCCTGGGAAAATGAAAAACACTCCTTTGCGCAGAGTCGCTCCTCACCAAATTTCAAGCAAAGTTAAGCTATGCCGTCCCAATCCACCTTCATGGCCAGTCCAGACCTGCGCATTATTCTCATCGACGACAACCCCGGCGATCGGCTGCTTGCCCTGCGGGAGCTGACCCAGGAGTTTCCCAACCTGCAAGCCGAGCAAATCACCGACCAGGCGGCCTTCGAAGGGGCTCTGGCGACCCAGCGCTTCGATGTGGTGATTACCGACTACCAGCTGCACTGGGGAGACGGACTGCAGGTGCTGCGGCGGGTCAAGCGGCGCTTTCCGGACTGCCCGGTGATCATGTTCACCAACAGCAGCAACGGTGAACTGGCTGCCCAGGCGATGAAGGATGGGCTGGACGACTACGTGACCAAGTCTCCCCGGCAGTACATCCGGCTGGCGGGAGCGGTACGCTCGGCGCTTGCCTTCACCCGGGCCAACCGGCGCGTCGAGCGGTTGCAGTCGCGCCTGCAGACGCTGCTCAACCGGCTGCACGTCGGCGTGTTTCGGGCGAGTGTGGGCGGCCGGCTCATCGAGTGCAACATCGCCTTTTTGCAGTTGCTGGGCTTCACTTCGAGCGGACAAATCCAGCAGTTGCCCTTCGAGCAGCTGTACTGCCCACCGCCGGACGGTGCCCCGGAGGGCTACTGGGAGAACGAGATTTTGCTGCAGCGGCCGGACGGCAGCGAACTGTGGGTGCTGTTGAGCGCCACGCTCAGCGCTGGGGAGGACGGCGGCATCATCGACGGACTGATCGAGGATATCAGCGCTCGCAAGCAAAACAGCGAACAACTGGAAAGGCGGGTGCGCGAACGCACCGTGCAGTTGGAGGCGGCCAACCAGGAGTTGGAGGCATTTACCTACTCGGTCTCCCACGACCTGCGCGAGCCCCTGCGCAACATGCAGGGATTGGCCCAGGCGCTGCTTGAAGATTTTTCCGCCCAATTGCCCCCCACCGCCCACCAGTACGCTCAACTGATCGTCCGCTCCAGCCAGCAAATGGACACGCTTATCCAGGATCTGCTCACCTACAGCCGCCTGGGACGAGCCGACACCCACCCGCAACCGGTCAATCTCAACACGGTGATTTCCGCCGTGCTCACCCAGCTGCAGACCAAACTACAGGAAGTCGGAGCCGAGGTGCAGGTGGCTAGTCCGCTTCCCGAGGTGCACGGCCACTTCAATACCCTGGTTCAGGTCCTGCTCAACTTGCTGACCAATGCGATCAAGTTCGTCGCCCCGGGGGTCACTCCCCGCGTGCGCATCCGTGCCGACGTACACGACCGGGAAGGCTCCCGCTGGGTGCGGCTGTGGGTGGAGGACAACGGCATCGGTGTGTCCCCCGAGAACCATCAGCGCATCTTTCGCGTCTTCGAACGGCTGCACGGCAGTGAGACCTATCCCGGTACCGGCATCGGCCTGGCCATCGTACGCAAGGGCATCGAACAGCACGGGGGCCGGGCGGGCGTCGAGGCGGATCTGGGGCAGGGCAGCCGCTTCTGGGTAGATCTGCCGCCGGTCGCAGACGGGTGAAGCCCGCAATCCCAACGAGCGCCCAGGCTCAGGCCGTCTGGAAGGAACTAAGCACTTCTACCAGGGTTTCGGTCGCCAGGGGTTTGAGCAAATAGAAGTAAGCCCCCATCTGGTAGGCGCGCTCGAGTTCGCGGTTGCCCGTGCCGGTCAACACGAGCACCGGCAGATCTTTGAGTTCCGGGCGCTTCTGGATCCAGGCGAGTAGTTCAAGGCCGGATGACCCCGGCAAGCGCAGGTCCGTGACCACGATCCTGGGTAAGGGAAAGTTCTCGCGATCGGCGTAGTGGCCTGCACCTTCGAGGTAGCGCATCGCCTCTTCAGCGGAGCTGACCCAGTGACACTCGCTGTCGGCCGCCGCCTTGCAGAAGGTGCGCTCGATCATCAGCGAATCGATGGAGTTGTCCTCTACCACCAGTACAACGTTGCGGGCACGAGCTTCCATCCTCACTTCTCCCTTGCACTAAATTCAGCTACGAAAAAACAGTTGCTCTATTTAAGTAAGTATGTTCGACGCGACCGGGGCCTCATGCCTATCCAAAGACAGGTTCCCGAGAAGTATCGCCGGTACCGCCGGTTGGCGGGTCACCTGCCTGAAGTAGCGGCAGTCAACTTATCCGTATACTCCCTACTGCACAGAGAATGCCAGCAAAGCGGTGCTAGGATAAAGAAAATTTACATTGACCGGTTCAGTCTCTGCCCCGGTCGTCTCGACAGGACACAGACCGGTGCAAACTCTCACTCAATCTTCCGAATCGCTGATTTCGCGCCTGTTCCAGCGCTCCGAGGGGCACTGGCGCTCCGAGCGGCGCTACTACACGCTGCCCGAAGGCCGCACCCAGGAGATGGAGAGCTTGCTCGAGATTGCCTACTTGCCCTCGGGCAGTGCAGAACTCATCGAACTGGCTGGGTTGCACAGCCTGTCGACAGAAATGCCTCTGGTCTGCGGAGCCAAAATTCACTGGCGCAGCAGTGCAAAGCTGACCGGCCGCGAGCAGTCCGAAGGGATTACCCTATTTGGGGCACTTGGGGATACGCTCTATCGCGACCGGGGTTTTGCCACCAGCAAGCCGGTCACCGCCCTTTACCGCTTTACCGATCCAGACACGCTGCACCTGCGCACCGAGTACAACGGTTCGGTGTTCGAAGAAGAACTCAAACTGGTCGGCGAGCGCTATCGCACGCGCCAGACGATCATCTCGCGCCTCGGCGAGCAGCAGATGATTGGCCAGTATCTAGAGAAGCGCATCTAATTTGGATTCCAGGCGGCGAGCACATCTCTGCCGCCTGGAATGCGCTCAAACGCGCAGAGCAAGCATGTTTTCGACAGCCTGGACGATATCCTGCGGCTGCGGGATCACCGTCGCCTCCATCCGGCCGTTGTACGGCACCGGCACATCCTTCGACGCCAGACGCAACACCGGCGCGTCCAGATAATCGAAATAGTGCTCGTCGATACTTGCCACAATCTCCGCACCCACCCCGCCGGATTTCATGTCCTCCTCGACAATCACCACCCGGTGCGTCTTTTTGAGCGAGCGGCCAATCGTCTCCAGGTCCAGCGGCTTCAGCGATATCAGGTCGATCACTTCCACATCGATGTCGCGCGCGGCCAGCTCCTGGAGCGCCTCGGTGCAGTGGTGGCGCATCCGCCCATACGTCAGCACCGTCACATCGCGGCCTTCCTTGACCATTTCGGCTTTGTCCAAAGGCAATAGGTATTCCTCCTCGGGGATATCCTCCTTGAGGTTGTACAACAGCACATGCTCAAAAAACATCACCGGGTTGTCGTCGCGGATCGCCGCTTTGAGCAGGCCCTTGGCGTTGTAGACAGTCGAAGT
Organism: Gloeobacter violaceus PCC 7421; assembly: GCF_000011385.1. Taxonomy (NCBI): domain Bacteria; kingdom Bacillati; phylum Cyanobacteriota; class Cyanophyceae; order Gloeobacterales; family Gloeobacteraceae; genus Gloeobacter; species Gloeobacter violaceus. The sequence goes on along the minus strand of NC_005125.1, from coordinate 1,651,342 downwards.
GTGCACGATCTTCAGGCCGGGGACGTTGTTGAAGTAACCTTCGAGCCTTTGGGAGTGCTCAGCCCCCAGTTGTTTGCCGACCCCGCCGGGACCGCGCACGACCATCGGGATTTTGAACTGTCCGCCGCTGGTGTAGCGCAGCATGCCGCCGTTGTTGGCGATCTGGTTGAAGGCCAACAGCAAAAAGCCCATGTTCATCCCTTCGATGATGGGCCGCAGGCCAGTCATGGCGGAGCCGACGGCCAGTCCTGTGAAGGCGTTTTCGCAGATGGGGGTGTCTAGCAATCGCAGTTCGCCGAATTCTTTGTAGAGGTCCTTGGTGGCTTTGTAGGAGCCGCCGTAGTGTCCGACATCTTCGCCTAAGACGTAGACATTGGGGTCGCGGCGCATTTCTTCGGCCATGGCGTCTTTGAGCGCTTCGTAAAACAGTTTGACCGGCATAAAGCTATGCGTCCTCCGCAAACTGGAAGCGATAGAGTTCGTCGATGGGTGGCTCGGGGGACTCCTCGGCAAAGAGGACCGCATCGTCGATTTCGGCTCTTATTTCTTGATCGATGGCTTTGAGTTCCTCGGCGCTGGCCAGTTCCTGCTCGCGGACAAAGGCCGCCAGGCGCGGGATCGGATCTTGTTTGCGCCAGAATTCTTTTTCGGCCGGGTCGCGCAGCTCGTCCGGGTCCGCCAGCGAATGGCCCCGAAAGCGATAGGTCGTGCATTCGATTAAAGTCGGGCCGCCGCCCGCGCGGGCGCGTTCGATCGCTTCTTTGGCCACCGCGCGCACGGCGAGCACGTCCATCCCGTCCACGCGTACCCCGGGAATACCGAAGGCGTCCGCTTTTTTGTAGATTTCGATGACCGAGGAGGCGCGGTGGTGGTACATGCCGATCGACCAGAGGTTGTTCTCGACCACGTACAGCACCGGCAGATTCCAGAGGGCCGCCATGTTCAAGCACTCAAAAAACTGGCCGTTGTTGGTGGCGCCGTCGCCAAAAAAGCAGGCGCTCACCTGATCGGTGCCTTTGTAGACCGCCGTGAAGCCCGCTCCCGTGGCAATCGGGATCCCTTCGGCCACGAAGGCGAAACCTCCCAACAGATTGTGCTCCGCCGAGAACAGGTGCATCGAGCCGCCGCGGCCCTTGGAGCAACCGGTGGCCTTGCCGAACAGCTCCGCCATCACCGAGCGCGCCGGCACCCCCTTCGAGAGGGCATGGACGTGGTCACGGTAGGTGCTCGTCACATAATCGTCGGGGCGCATAGCCTTGATGACGCCTGTGGAGACGGCTTCCTGACCGTTGTAGAGGTGCACAAAGCCGAACATCTTGCCGCGGTAGTACATCTGGGCGCAGGTGTCCTCGAAGGTCCGCCCGAGGACCATGTCGCGGTAGAGGACCAGCGCCTCTGGGCGGTCGATGTGGTAGCGCGTCGGAGGTAGTTGTTGCTGGACCATCGTCATCCTCTGGGTGAAAGTCACGAAGTGTTGCGCTTCGGCCCTGTCGTAGCCCCACCATACTATGAGTTTGAATCGGACAAACGGTGTCGATTGTTCCAGAATCGGGGCCAAATCGGTACGATGGTTGTCTGTGTGGACAGGAAATATGCAAATGACATCGATCGGACAGCTGCGCTCGCAGGTCGCAAGTAAAGAGCGCTCGGCTGTGGAAGTGGCCAGGCAGTACCTGGAGCGGGCCGAAAGACTCGACACGGAGGTCCATGCCTTTTTGCGCCTCACCCCAGAGCGCGCCCTCGCAGCAGCTGAAGCCGTCGATGCAAAAATCGCCAGAGGCGAAGATCCGGGCCTGCTCGCCGGGGTGCCGGTCGCGGTCAAGGACAACCTGTGCATGGTGGGCATTCCCACCACCTGTGCTTCCAAAATTCTCGAAAACTACCGCCCGCCCTACGAATCGACCGTGACCCGCCGGTTGGAGGAGCAGGGGGCGCTCATCATCGGCAAGACCAACCTCGATGAATTTGCGATGGGCTCCTCGACCGAAAATTCCGCCTTCGGCCCGACGCGCAATCCCTGGGATCTGGGCCGCGTGCCGGGGGGCTCCTCGGGCGGTTCGGCGGCGGCGGTGGCAGCCTGCGAGGCGGTGGCCTCCCTGGGATCCGATACTGGCGGCTCGATCCGCCAACCCGCATCTTTTTGCGGCGTGGTCGGCCTCAAGCCCACCTACGGGCTGGTCTCACGCTACGGCCTGATCGCCTTTGCCTCCTCGCTCGACCAAATTGGTCCCTTTACCCGGACGGTGGAGGATGCCGCCCTGGTGCTGCAGGCGATCGCGGGCCACGACCCCCTCGATTCGACCAGTCTGGCGGTGAACGTGCCCGATTATCGTCAGGCCCTGATAAGCGACCTCAAGGGCGTAAAGGTGGGTTTCGTCAAAGAATTTTTTGCCGAGGGTCTCGATCCCGACGTGGCCGACGCCGTCTTCGAGGCAATCGAGGTGATGCGGGATCTGGGAGCCCAGATTCAGGAAGTGAGCTGCCCGCGCTTTGCCCGGGGACTGTCGACTTATTACATCATTGCCACCTCCGAGGCGTCGGCCAACCTGGCGCGCTACGACGGCGTCAAATACGGTCTGCGCGACCGGGAGGCGGACGCGCTGGTGCCGATGTACGGACGGACCCGCGAGGAAGGGTTCGGCAGCGAAGTGAAGCGCCGCATCATGCTGGGCACCTACGCGCTGTCGGCCGGTTACTACGACGCCTATTACTTAAAAGCCCAGAAGGTGCGCACGCTCATCAAGCAGGACTACCTGGACGCCTTCGCCAAAGTCGACGTGCTGGTCGGTCCTACCGCTCCTACCACTGCCTTCGCCTTCGGCGACAAGGTGAGCGACCCGCTCAGCATGTACCTCTCGGACATTTACACCATCCCCCTCAACCTGGCGGGGGTGGCCGGGGCGAGCATCCCCTGCGGCTTCGACGCCAAGGGCCTGCCCATCGGCTTTCAGATCATGGCGAACGCCCTGGAGGAGGGCAAGCTCTTGCGGGCCGCCTACGCCTACGAGCAGGCCACCGAATGGCACAAACGCACCCCGGCCCTGGCGGCAGAAGCGCTCACTCGCTGAGCAAAAAGATCAAAGGCCTGACGTCCTCTTCGCCTGGGGTCCATTCCCAATAGCGCACCAGGATCTGGTAGACCATCAGGCCGGTCTCCCCCTGGCCGGTGAGGATGTAGTTGAGCGACTGCTCGGTCATATTCTTGCGGGTGAGCCCCAAAAAAACCGAGACCGGGTCCATCAGTTCGCTCAGGTAGGCGATGGCGTTGGCGATGGCCACCGCCCCGAACACCTCGAGCGCAAAGTTCTCGCCCTCCTGGCGGATCTGCAGCCTCAGGCCCCCCGTAAAGTCGCTGCAATCGTCGCGCAGATTGACGTGCAAAAAGGCAAACGGATGGCGGATGGTGTAGTAGTTGCGAATCTGGTTGGCCTTGCGCTCGCGGGGACCGGGGGCGTTGCTGATCAATGGCACCAGAGCCACTTTTTTGCCGAGCAGCTTCGGCCACAACTCGGCTGAGAGATCGTCGGCGAAGGTGACCTGCTCGACGCGCAGTTCGGTGGCCCGCCTGAGGCGCGTGCCGATCCCCACTACCAGTACGAAGGCGATGAAGAAACTGGCGATGATCACCCCGTCCGGTCGTTCGATATTGTTGTCCCACAGTGCGTAGGCGAAGATCGCCGCCACCAGCCAGAAATAGATGCTCAGCAGTCGATCGCGGGTGCGGCGGTAGAGCTGCCCTTCGCGCCCCAACGAGAGTGCCACGGCGACCGCCGCCGAGAGAATCAGCGCTAGCACCCCGGTGGCATAAGCGCCCCCCTGCGCTTCCACATTCGCGTCAAACAGCCATGTCACCAGCGCATTGATGGCAAAGAGCACCAGCACCAGCGGCCGGTTATAGCTCACCCAGGAGGGAGCCATCCCGTAGCGCGGCAGGTAGCGCGGGATCAAATTGAGCAGACCCACCATCGCCGAAGCGCCGGCAAACCAGAGAATGGCGATCGTCGAAACATCGTAGATACTGCCGAACAGTTCCCCAAGGTACTCGTGCGCCAGGTAGGCGAGCGAGCGCCCCGCGGCCGGTCCGCCCGGCCGGTAGGCAGCCGGCTCGATGAGCAGCGTGGTCACAAAGCTCGAACTAATCAATAGCCCACTCATCAGCACCGCCGCCGAGGCGAGCAGATAACGGGCGTTGCGGATGCGGCCTTCCGGCGCAGGCTTGTTGCGGTCCTCAGGGTCGCCTTTGACCAGAGGGATGACCGACACCCCCGTTTCAAAACCGCTCAGTCCAAGGGCCAGTTTCGGAAAAGCGAGCGCCGCCAGCAGCACCAGGCCGGTCCAATCCCCCAGAGCCAGGAGATTGCCTTGCCAGCGGCCGATCACCTCGGGTCTGGCGGCGATCTCCATCAGGCAACGGGCGAGCACCACGATGTTGAGCAGGATATAGGGCACTCCCACCGCCACGGCCAGACCGACCGCCTCCGAGAAGCCCAGCAAGAAGACCACGGCGAGCAATGCGAGCAACAGCAGCGTCAAAGGCAGGTTGAAACCTTCCAGGTACGGTTCGAGCAGGGGATTTTTGACGAGGTGCTCGGCGGCATCTGAAGCCGAAAGGGTCATCGTGATAATGAAACTGGTCGAGGCAAAGCCGATGAGCACCAGCACCAGCAATTTGCCCGACCAGCCCGAAAGCAGGTTCTCGAGCATCGCGATCGACCCTTGGCCGATGTAGGAGCGCTTTGCCACCTGGATGTAGACCGGCAATGCTCCCGCCAGGGTGACGACCACCAGCATCAGCGTCGCCAGGGGGGAGATCGCCCCCGCTGCCAGCAGGGCGATACCCGGTTGATAACCCAAAGTCGAGAAGTAATCGACTCCTGTGAGCCAGAGCACCGTGTACCAGGGCTGGGTCTTCTCCGCGTGGTGCTCTCCTCCTGGTCCTCCGGCCTTCAACCAACGCCCCAGAGGAGTTTTGCCAGAGCCGGAGCCGGGAACGGGCAGCAGTGGCAGCGTTTTGACGCCCGAGGTCGTCATGGTGGATGGTTCACTCCATCGATGAGCTGCTTTCTTACTTACACTAACGGATCGAAAAAAACTTCAAACAAAAACACCGAAGCCCGAGGGCTCCGGTGGGAAACTAGCATCGAGGGGGTTGGGGTCTGTACACAACGCTCCTAGGCACGCCCCGGGCCAAAATTAAGTTCCCCCGCCAGCGCGCGCGCCACGCACGAGCGCACCGCCTGACCGAAGCGCGCCTGGGAAAAGTTTTCGGCCCGAGCGCGGATGCGTTCGGGCCACCAGCGGGTCTGCTCGCAGCGCTCCACCGCCGCCACCAGCGCTTCGACCGTCTGCTCGCCAAAGAGCACGCCGCTTTCGCCGTCGGCCACCGTCTCGGTGGCCCCGCCGCGCCCGTAGGCCACCACCGGTCTGCCGCACGCCTGCACCTCCACCGGCACGATGCCGAAATCTTCTTCTCCCGGAAAGATCAAAGCCCGGCAGTTGGCGAACAACTCCGCCAGTTGCTTGGGGGGTTGATAGGGCAAGAACACCACGTTCGGCCGCGCCTTAGCCCGCAGCCGCCCCAGATCCGGCCCTTCGCCCGCCACCCACAGCGGCAGCCCCAGGCGGTTGAACGCCTCGATGGCCAGATCCAGACGCTTGTAGGGCACGAAGCGGCCCGCCGCCAGATAGTAATCGAGGCTCGGAGCCGCCACCGGCTGAAAGAACTGGGTGTCCACGGGCGGATAGATGACCGTCGAAGGCCGCCGGTAAAACTTGGCGATGCGCTGCTGGACATAGCGGGAATTGGCCATCAGGTGATCCGGCCTTTGGGCGGCCTGAAAGTCCCAGGTGCGCAGCGCACTGAGCACCAGCGGCATCAAGGCGCCCACCAGCGGCACCCGAAAATCGCGCTGGTACTCCCAGGTCATATCCCACAGATAGCGCGTCGGCGTGTGGATATAACTCAGGTGTAGCGCGTCCTGGCGGGTGAGCACCCCTTTGGCGAAGGCGTGGGAACTGGAAATCACCACATCAAATTCGCGCAGGTCGAAGCTCTCGTAGGCGGCGGGCATCAGGGGCAAAACATACTGCAGCCGCCTCTGATAGCTGGTGCTGCCCCCCAGGGGCAGTTTTTGCAAAAACGACGGGCGCACGTCGTAGCGGCGCCAGCGCTCGGGCATCGTCGCCGCCCCGAAGTAGCTGGTGTAGATGGGCGCCTCCGGAAACAACCCCTTGAGCGCCTCCACCACGTTCTCCGAGCCGCCCTGCTTGATCAGGTACTCGTGGACGAGGGCGACTTTCACAGGGGGCGCCGGTTAACTGCCGGGTTTGTAGATGCCGATTTCACGCACGACATTGGTGCCGGTCTCCAGGCCGAAACTTACTCCAATGGCATCGTAATTGACGTAGTAGCGGTCCGGGCGGTTGGCCCGGGAGCGCTCCGGAAACGGAAACAGTTCGTTGTACCCGCCGGTGCCCGGATTGCCGTAGGCTTCGAGGATGTCGTTGTAGCCCGAACCGATGCGGATGCCCTTGTCGGTGACGGTGTTCGCGGCGGTCGAATAGATGCGGTCGGCAAAAAAGTTGAGTAGCGACGAGGACGGCTTGTAGTTGAGGACGATGTAGTCCGGGACAAACCAGATTTTTAGCTCGTCGCTCGGGCGCATGGCGTTGCTCTCGCCGCCGCGGAAGTACTCGACCGCCCCGGCCAGGCCCAGATCGCCCGTGCCGGCGTTGAATCCGAGGGTTTTATCACCGATTTCGCCGCGCGCCGGGAATACCGTGGGCTTCAGGGGCCGGCCCGGCTGGGAGGCGAGCAATTCGACCGCCCGCGGCAGCGGGTCTGTGCCGCTCGGTTCGGTGGGCTCGACTCCCTCGGCCAGGCCGCGACCGTCGCCGGTGCGCCAGCGGCCGGTCACCAACCGCACCGCCGCCCCACTGGGCAGCGCAAAACTTTCGCTGAACAGATCCGACCCCGCCGTGCGCGTGCCCAGCACCTGGGCGCGGCCGGTGCGCCCGAGTTGGGCGGCAAGCGCCTCCGCCCCGGCCCGCGTCTTTTTGTCGATGAGCACCACCACCGGCAGATCGACGGCCACTGCCCGCACTTTGCTGTCCCAGCGCCGGACGCTGTCGCGCGCCCCGACCGTCTGCACCAGCGGCGAAGCGCCGGTCGGGAAAAAGAGCCGGGCTGTATCCGCCACCGACTGGGCATCCTCGCCGCCGGCTCCACGCAGATCAAGGATCACCCCGCGGCTGTGGTCCGCCTGATGCAGTGCCTGGCTCACCTGGGAGGCAGAACCGAACCCAATGGAGGCGAGCTGCACCTGGGCAATGCCTTCGCCCACCGGTGTCACCGACACACTCGCCCGATCGCGCTGGCGCTCGCGCTGCAACTGCTCAGGCGTCAGCAGCGCGTCGCCCTTGGCGCCGTACTTGCCGAGCACCTTGGTGATCACCTCGTACTCGACCAGCTTCGGATCGCGGCCCTTGCCCTCGGTCTCCTGGGCGACCACCAGTTCGCGGTAGCTGCGCTCGCTGCTGAGGGACGCCGTGCGCCCCCCCTCATCGAGGGCCTGCTGCTGCAACAGCGCCACCACCGTCTGCAGATCCGCCCCCGCCTGGTAGCGGCTTGCGGCGATACGCGGCGGCTCGGTGGCCGCGGGCAGTTGCGGCTCACCCTGGGCAAACACCGGCATCCCCGTTGCGCACAAGCATAATCCCCACCACCAGCCCGTCCAGCGGTTCCAGCACTGTCTCGCCATCGCAGCGGCCCTCCAGGCGCTCCCCTACTCTAGATGTAGGGGTTGCAAGCAGCTTAGCTGAAGGTCAGCCACTAGGGCAAGTCTTGGAGCATTTTCGATTCGGCCAATCCGGTCAAACCGCGGACGGCAGCGGGACCGGTGCCGGACTGGCGGGTAGCCGTTCTGTCTCCTTGCGCTCGAGGGCGGCGCGCACCAGACCGAAAAAGAGCGGGTGGGGTTTGTTGGGCCGCGACTTGAACTCGGGGTGAAACTGGGTGGCGATGAAGTAGGGGTGATCGGCCAGTTCGATGATTTCGACGAGGCGCTCGTCGGGGGAGGCGCCGCTGATCTGGAAGCCCGCTTCGATAATCGCCTTGCGGTAGGCGTTGTTGAACTCGTAGCGGTGGCGGTGACGCTCGTAGACCAGCGTCTCGCCGTAGAGGCGGTGGGCCAGGGTGCCTTCCTGCAGACGGCAGGGCCAGAGCCCCAGGCGCATCGTGCCGCCTAGATCCACCACGTCCGCCTGCTCGGGGAGCAGTGAAATGACCGGGTTGGGGGTCTGCGGGTCGAACTCGGTGCTGTTGGCGGCAAGCCCGGCGGTGTGGCGCGCCCACTCGATCACCGAGCACTGCATGCCGAGACACAGGCCCAAGAAGGGCAATCGGTGCCCGCGGGAAAACTCGATAGCGCTCACTTTGCCGTCGATGCCGCGCGAACCGAAGCCCCCCGGCACCACCGCCCCATCGACGTTGTTCAGAAAATAACCGGCTCCGCGCTCCTCGACCGCTTCGGCTGAGACCCATTCGACTTTGACTTCGGCGTCGAGGGCGACCGCGGCGTGCCTGAGCGCTTCGACCACCGAGATATAGGCGTCCGAGAGCCGCACGTACTTGCCGACGATGGCGATGGTCACCGCGCGCGACGGGTTGCAGATGCGGTCGACCAGAATTTCCCAATCGCGCAGGTCCGGCTGGCGCTGCTCGAGGCCCAAAAGCGTGATCGCCTGATGGGCGAGCCCTTCGCGCTCCAGATTGAGGGGCACGGCGTAAATGGTCTGGGCGTCCTGGCAGGTGATCACCGCCCGCACCGGCACATCGCAAAATTCAGAAATCTTGTCTTTGATCCCGACGCTGAGAGGCCGGTCGGAGCGGCAGACCAGAATATCCGGCTGGATACCGATCGAGCGCAATTCTTTGACCGAGTGCTGGGTGGGCTTGGTCTTCATCTCGCCCGCGGTCGGGATGTGCAGGATATAGGTGACGTGAATATAGAGCACGTTCTCGCGGCCGACGTCCTTGCGAAACTGGCGGATCGCCTCCAGAAACGGCAGCGACTCGATATCGCCCACGGTGCCGCCCACCTCGACAATCACCACGTCCGGGTTGGTGTCGTGGGCCACCCGGCGGATGCGCTCTTTGATCTCGTTGGTGATGTGGGGGATGACCTGGACCGTGCCGCCCATGTAGTCGCCCCGGCGTTCTTTGTTGATCACACTCTGGTAAATCGAGCCGGTGGTGACGTTGTTGAGCTTGGAGACGTCGGTATCGGTGAATCGCTCGTAATGGCCCAGGTCCAGGTCGGTCTCGGCGCCGTCGTTGGTGACGAACACCTCGCCGTGCTGAAACGGGCTCATCGTGCCCGGATCGACGTTGATGTACGGATCGAGCTTGAGGATCGTCACCGAGTAGCCCCGCGATTTGAGCAGACGGCCTAGGGAAGCGGCGACGATGCCTTTGCCGATCGAGGACACGACACCGCCCGTTACGAATACATACTTTGTCATACCGGCATCACCCAGAACACCCCAATTCGGTTGATTATAGCAAGCGAGCCGCAGCAGCGTTGCGGCCTGTGTGGACATGGCACTGCAACAACTATCTTGGAATAATCCGGCGCGTTTTGATGGACGGCTGTCCATGTTGGTGCCGTCGGTCTGGATGCTGCTGCACAGGTAAACGCCGGATGCTGAACAGGCTTTTCGAATCAGCTGTTAATATTCTTTGTAGCTTCGGTCTTGTAGACCGCGTTGCAGCCAATCAAAAACAGTTCCAAGTTCACCGTTCAACAGCGCCGAAACACACAGCCATAGCCCTGGGAAAACCCGGCTTCGGATGACGGATTCATCATCGACAGGCAACAGAACATAACGGCCATCTTGTAAGGTAAACCAATCGATTTGCCTGTCTTCGACACGCCAGACCAGATACTCCTGCACCCCATTACGCTGGTAGGCGCGCAACTTTTCGTGCAGATCGTAGGAGGCACTGCTTGCGGCAATCTCGGCAACCAGTTCCGGCGGGCCTTCCACGTGTCCGTCGACGCTAATGGTCGAGGTGCCGCCTTCAAGGCGCAGCAGAGCGTCCGGCTGAGGCTCATTGTCGAGATCCAGGCGCACCGTGGCGTTGTCGCCGATATCCACGCCGGGTGTGGCCGCGCAATACAGCGTCAGCCAGCCGACTACGTGGGCGTGCGGTCGGCCATGACTGCCAATGCGGACGGGCGATGGCACAAAGACGACTCCTTCGACGAGTTCCGCCTTTTTCAGATGGGGCATCTGCCGGTAGCGCCGTTCGAATTCGGGACGAGTCAGGTGATCGCCGCTGTCGAGAATCGGACCTCTGGTTTGGCGCGCTTCCTGCATTTTGCGGATTCGGTCAGGCGGCGTGAGTCGGTTGAAATTTCCCGCAGCCGGAAATTCTATACCGATCCGGGAGTGAAGCTATTGGCCGGGGCGGTTTTCAATCTGGCCGGGGCCTCTGACCTGCGGACGGCCCATGCTGAAGTTGAGTACGCGGCTGTCGAGGTTGTAGGCGATTTCGCCCTGCTGCAAAAGGCCGCGGATAAAATTTTCAAGATCCGAACCGATGCGACGCAGGTTGTACTCGGTGAGGGCCAGGCCAGTGTAGGCGGCGACCAGCCGATCGAACTCACTGTAAACCTTTTGCAGCGCCGGGTCGTTCCAGATAAATTCGTTGTCCGGATCGACATCGAGGGTGAGCTTGGTGTCGCTTGCGATGAAATTGTCGTTGCGGATGTCGGCAGCAAAGATGTGGACGTGGCGGGTGGTGGACTTCAACATCGGCGTCGCCTGGCTCGGGCATTTCAACTTGGATTGTAACACCGGCTTTTGTGGCTCCCGGTGCCCGCTGTGCCGGGATGGAAGCGGGCGGATACCCTGGAGGCAGGCGAGCCATCGGGAGAGAGCGATGCCACAAGTCAAAATTTTCGGCAAGACCTACACCTGCGCCCAGGGAGCCAACCTCCGCCAGTTTTTGCTCGAGCAGAACGTGCCTCTGTACAACGGCCCGTCGTCCCTGATCAACTGCCATGGCCTCGGCACCTGCGGCACCTGTGCTGTGGGTATCGCCGGGCCGGTCTCAGAACCGGGCGGCCGGGAGAAGTTTCGTCTCGGACTGCCCCCGCACAAAGGCGTCGAAGGCGGGCGGCGGCTCGCCTGCCAGGTGACGGTCCTGGGGGACATCGAAGTGACCAAGTACGAAGGGATATGGGGCGAAGGTGCAAGACCCGTCGACGACCGCGTCTCGGCGTCGTAAGCGCAACTGACGGCCTTGGGCGAAGAATGCTAGGATAGGGCTCAAGTCTTAACTTTTGTAAAACCACCAGCTTCGGGCCTATCCATGGAAACCAACCGTCTGAGTCCGGCTCAGATTCGCAACGTCGCGATTATTGCCCACGTCGACCACGGCAAGACCACCCTGGTTGACGCTCTGCTCAGGCAGTCCGGGATCTTCCGGGACAACGAAGTGGTGGAAACCTGCGTGATGGACTCTAACGACCTCGAGCGCGAGCGCGGAATCACGATCCTGGCCAAGAACACGGCGGTAAGCTACCTCGACCATCTCATCAATATCGTGGACACTCCCGGCCACGCCGATTTTGGCGGCGAAGTCGAGCGGGTGCTGGGCATGGTCGAAGGTTGCCTGCTCATCGTCGACGCCAACGAAGGGCCGATGCCCCAGACGCGCTTCGTGCTCAGAAAGGCACTCGAAAAGGGTCTCAAGCCCATCTTGCTGGTCAACAAGATCGACCGGCCCCAGGCCGACCCGCACCGCGCTATCGACAAGGTGCTGGATCTGTTTATCGAACTGGGGGCCGACGACGATCAGATCGATTTTCCGGTGCTCTTTGCCTCGGGGCTGTCGGGTTACGCCAAAAACGATCTGGCCGATGAATCCAAGGACATGCAGCCTCTGTTCGAGGCCATCTTGCGCCACGTTCCGGCGCCGGTGGGCGATCCGACCAAGCCTTTGCAGCTGCAGGTAACCACTCTCGATTACTCCGAGTACCTGGGCCGCATCGTCGTGGGCAAGATCCACAACGGTTCGATCCGCGCCAACGAGACCATCGCCATCGTCAAAGACTCCGGCAAGATCGAGCGGGGCAAGGTGGTCAAACTCTTTGGTTTCGAGGGCCTCAGCCGCATCGAACTTACCGAGGCTTACGCGGGCAATATCGTGGCGGTGGCGGGCTTTGCCGACGCCAACATCGGCGAGACGCTCACCAGCGCCGAGCACCCCGAGGCGCTGCCGCTCATCAAAGTCGACGAACCGACCCTGCAGATGACCTTCTCAGTCAACGACTCGCCCTTTGCGGGCCAGGAGGGCAAGCACGTCACCTCCCGCAAGCTGCGCGAGCGCCTCTTCAAAGAGCTTGAGACCAACGTCTCGCTAAGGGTCGAGGAGACCGATTCGCCCGATCGCTTTTTGGTCTCCGGCCGCGGCGAGCTGCACCTGGGCATCTTGATTGAGACGATGCGCCGGGAGGGTTATGAGTTTCAAGTCTCCAAACCCCGAGTGATCTTCCGCGTGGTAGACGGCCAGGTCTACGAGCCGTTCGAACTATTGGTGCTCGATGTGCCCGACGACGCGGCGGGCGGCTGCATCTCCAACCTCGGCCGCCGCCGTGCCGAGATGCAGAACATGCAGAGCTTCGGCAACGGCCGCACCCAGCTCGAATTTGTGATCCCCGCTCGCGGGTTGATGGGCTTTCGCACCGAGTGCCTGCGCCTCACGCGCGGCGAAGGGATCATGAGCCACTCCTTCCTCGACTACCGCTCGACGGTGGGCGAAATGGAAACGCTCAGAAACGGTGTGCTCATCGCCTTCGAGGAAGGCGATGCGACGTACTACTCCCTGCAGAACGCCGAGGACCGGGGCATCTTCTTCATCACCCCCGGCACCCGCGTCTACGCCGGCATGATCATCGGCGAGAACAACCGCCAGCAGGATCTCGAACTGAACATCTGCAAGACCAAGAAGCTCACCAACATGCGCTCCGCCGGGGGCGAAGAACTGGTGCAGCTCAAGACGCCTGTGATTATGAGCCTGGAGCGCGCTCTTGAGTACATCAACGACGACGAACTGGTGGAAGTGACTCCCAAGTCCATCCGCCTGCGCAAGCTGGCCCTCAAAGCCGCCCGCAAGTAGCCGTCTTCGAGTACATCGCCCGGTCGCTCGCTGCAGCGGCCGGGTTTGCCCTATTCGGGAGCACTGAGTGATATCGCGCCGTTTGTAGTGTTTATTCCCGGCGCCCGGCCGCCGGATCTTCGCGCCCGAAGACATTTTCGACCGCGGCGATGGAGGCGGAATAGCTGACCATGATGTCGCGCTCCTCGCCCCCCAGGTACATCCGCCCGAAGCTGCCGAAGGGCAACACTTCCAGGATGTTGATGTTGGCGGCTTTTTCGGCTTCGTTGGCGGCGAGGGCAATGTAGGCGGCGGGTTCCACCTCCAGCACGAACAATGTCTGGCCCGCCAGGATCATCTGACCGCGCTTGAAGCGGTTGATGAGCTGGGTCTGGTGCGGGTCGACGTTGCGGATAATCTGGCTTGAAATGACGCGCGGCTTGAGGCGCTCGCGCTCGCGCACTCCGAGGTACTCAAGAATCGCCTGACCGGCAGTCTTGGTCTCCCCCTGGCGGTTGGAGTGAATTTCAAGGCTACCGAACAGCCGCTCGACCACCTGCAGCCCCGGCCGCACGACGGCGGCTTTGAGGGCGATATCGGTGATCCGGTTAATCTCGATGCCCGGGGAAATCTCGATCCACAGCGAAGCGTCCCCAGGCAGCGGCAAAAACCCCGGTGCGATCGTCCCCAGGAAAGCCGCGAACTGCGCTTGCAGGTTATCGAGGTAGACGTAACTGCGCAGTTCTACTCCCAAAATTTCCTCTCCATCGGCTCCGGGCGCGGCAGCGCTTCTGGGCCGACGTGCACTGCCCCATCATCCCACAGGTTCCACCATCAAATAGGCCAGGCTCTCCATCCGGCGCACAAAGCGGCGCAACTCGCCGCGGGCGGTGTGCTCGAAGACGGGGCGGGCGACGGTGGTCCTGCGCACCGCGAGGCGCACCCAGTGCCGCTCGAATTCGGCGTAGGGCTGGGGGCCGTCCCACAGGGGCAACAGCGCTGCCTCCATGCCGTCGATGACAATCGGATCGCCGTAGGGCACCCGCATGTGCTGGTTGAAGTTGAAGGGTTCCCCTGCCTCCAGGCAGTCGAGCAGAAATTGCTTGAGCCTTTCGGTGGCAAGCTGCGGGTGCAGATGCAGCACGGACGCGGCAAAGTCGCCCGCATCCCAGGTTTCCATAGGATCGCGGTGACGGCTTTGTCCGGCATGGCCGCACCAGAAATCGATGAGCCGGTGGGAGCTGTGGATGAGTTCGCTCAGGTGCAGCCGCTCGGCGGTGGTCAGTTTGCCAATCTGGGCGGCGACCAGGGGCGGCGGCTGGCCGCTTTTGAACCAGTGGCGCAGCTCCCAGGTGGGCCACAGGAGCATATTGACCAGTTCGAGGCCGCAATCGGCGAGCATCGCGAAGGTCTCGGGAATCGTAAAGCCTTTGTCGCCCACCAGCAGATAATTCATCCGGTACCATTCGCTGTCGTCGTGCAGACTCGCAAAGGGTGTCCAGGCGTCCTTTTTGAGCTGGGCACCGTCGTTCATCCGCTCCATGGTCTGACGCGCCAGGGCGATTTCCTCCGCTTCGTCCCTGTGACCCGCAAGCCCCAGGGTCTGGAAAAATTTCTGGGCGCGAAAAACCGGCGCGCGGGCGTAGGCGCTGTGCAAGTTGGCGCGCAGGATGCCGTCCGGGGCGAGCGCCCCCGTGAGGGCGGCAAGCCCCACCCCCGGATCCGGCAGCAAATAGAGCACTTCGTCGCAGTTGATCAAGTCGAAATCCTCGCCCAGCTCCCCCACCCGCTCGATGGGCAGCGCGTGAAACTCGGCGCTTTTAAAGCCGTGAAAAGCGAGGCGCTCGCGGGCGACCGCCACCGAGCGCTCCGAGAGGTCGATACCGACGATGCGTGCCCCCGGATTGGCCTGGGCAAGGGCCAGGCTGGTGAAGCCGCTGCCGCACCCGGCATCGAGAATGCGTTTACCGGCACCCGAGACGACGCGCTGGTTGCGCAAGTAGTAGGGCGTCATCAAGTTGTGCAGGTAGAGCATGGCGGTGTCCTCGCTGTGGGCGTGGTGCAGCGGGATGCGCGGGTAGGGAGCGGTGTCGTACTGGGCGCGCACGCGCTCCAGGTGCTCGGCATCGTGGCCCATGACAACCTCCTGCGAAGGCTCGCTCAGATGGATTCGAAAAGCAGATACAGTAAGCTTTCCGCCGCCGCGGCGAAGCGGCGGGACGCTCCCGGCCGGCCGGCCGGCTCCGGTTGGCCCGTGACGCGGGCAAATTCAAGCCAGTGGCGCTCGAAGCGCTCCAGTTCCATCGGCCCATCCCACAGCGGCCGCAGGCAGCCCGCCATCTGCGCATCGGGGAGCGGTTCGCCGAAGGGAAAGCGAATATGCTGCTGCAACTCAAAAGATTTGCCCTCGCCGAGCGCTTGCTCCAGGCGTTCGCGCAGGCTGTCCGTGCGCAACTGCGGATGCAGGTGCAGGTGCGGGTTGTGCTCCAGGGCAGGCGGTTTGGCCGCGGCGGGCTGCTGAGCGGCGTGGGCGCACCAGAAGTCGATGAGCCGGTGGGGGCTGTGGATGAGTTCGTACAGGTGCAGCCGTTCTACCGGCGATTTGTCCGCCAACCGTTCGGCAAACAGCGGCGGCAGGCGGTCGGGATCGCGAAACAAACAGCGCACGTCCCAGGTCGGCCAGAGCACCATGCTGATAAATTCGAGGTTTGCCCCGGCGAGCAGAGCGAACACCTCCGGCACGGTGTAGCCCTTGTCGCCTGCGAGCAGATAGTTGAGCTGGTACCATTCCAAGTCGTCGTGCAGGTGGATGGTGGGCACCCAGGTGTCGATTTTGAGGTGGGTACTGTTGTTGAGGGCGTCCATCGTCGAGCGCACCAGTTCCATCTCCGCTTCGCCCGGTGTGCCATTGGTAAGCCCCATCATCTGGAAGACCCGTTGGGCGCGAAAGACCGCCGCCCGCGCGTAGGCGCTGTGCAAGTTGGCGCGCAGGATGCCGTCCGGGGCGAGCGCCCCCGTGAGGGCGGCAAGCCCCACCCCCGGTTCCGGCAGCAAATAGAGCACTTCGTCGCAGTTGATCAAGTCGAAGTGCCGACCCAACTCTCCCACCCGCTCGATGGGCAGATCGTGGAATTCGACATCCGTGAAGCCGTGAAAGGCGAGCCGTTCGCAGGCCACCGCGAGGGAGGCCGCCGAGAGATCCAGGCAGACCAGCTGCGCCCCCGGGTTGGCCTGGGCGAGCGCCAGGGAGGTGTAACCGCTGCCGCAGCCCGCATCCAGGATGCGTAGGGGGACGCCGCTCGGGGGTAGCCGCCGGTGGCGTCGGTAGTAGGGGGTGATGAAGCTGTGCAGCCACAGGGAGTCGCGGTCGTGGACGCTTTCGATGGCGACTTTTGGGTAGGGTGTCTGGTCGTACTGCCGGCGCAGCTGGTCAAGCAGCAACAGTTCTTCCATGGTTCAAGCCGTCCGTTCGACCAGAAAATAGGCGAAGCGCTCGCCGTAGGCCACAAAGTTGAGCAAGTCGCCGCGCAGCCGCTCGGGATCGATCGCGCCCCCGGCCGCCGCCGTCTGGGCGCAGACCGCCGCCACCCAGCTTTCAATCAGCGTCTCCAACGGCTGCGGTCCTTCCCAGAGCGGCAGCAGACCGCGGGCGATGAGGCTATCGAGGGTGAATTCGCCGCCGCGCGGGGCGCGCAGGTAGCGGTTCATCTGAAAATCGCTGTTTTGTGCCAGGCTCGCCATCAAGTCCGCTTTGAGTTGTTCGGTGCAAAGCTGCGGATGCAGGTGAACGCGGGCGGCGGCCAGTTCTTCTGCGTTCCATCGGGCCGGAGGCCGATAAGGCCGGCCCCGGCCGGGGTGGGCGCACCAGAAGTCGATGAGCCGGTGGTTGCCGTGAAACAGTTCGTACAGGTGCAGCCGCACCTCAGGCGAAGCGGAGCGGTAGATCTGCGCAAACTGCGGCGGCAAGTCGGTGGGCTCTTTGAACAGGTTCACCAGTTCCCATTCCGGCCACTGCAGCATGCAGACAAACTCGAGATTTGCCTGGCGCAGCATCGCGAACAGCTCCGGGATCGTGAAACCTTTGTCGCCTTCGAGCAGATAGTTCATGGCGATCCACTCGGCGTAGCGGTGTTCCTCACCCGCGTAGCCCCAGCAACTCTGCTTAAGGAAGACCCGGTCGCCCAAAGACTCCATCACATCGCTCACCAGGGCGTAGCGCGCCTCTCCCTCGACCTTGCCCACGGCGTTCAGCAAGGCGAACGCCTGCTGGGCGCGAAAGAGCGGGGCGCGCTGGTGCCGGTCGTGCAGATTGGCGCGCAGGATGCCGTCCGGGGCGAGCGCCCCCGTGAGGGCGGCAAGCCCCACCCCCGGATCCGGCAGCAAATAGAGCACTTCGTCGCAGTTGATCAAGTCGAAATCCTCGCCCAGCTCCCCCACCCGCTCGATGGGCAGCGCGTGAAACTCGGCGCTTTTAAAGCCGTGAAAAGCGAGGCGCTCGCGGGCGACCGCCACCGAGCGCTCCGAGAGGTCGATACCGACGATGCGTGCCCCCGGATTGGCCTGGGCAAGGGCCAGGCTGGTGAAGCCGCTGCCGCACCCGGCATCGAGAATGCGTTTACCGGCACCCGAGACGACGCGCTGGTTGCGCAAGTAGTAGGGCGTCATCAAGTTGTGCAGGTAGAGTGCGTCGGCGTTATCGGCGTGGGTCGTTTCGAGGGGATAATTCGGATAGGGAGCCTGGTCGTAGTAGGCGCGAATCCCCGCTTCGCTGTCGAAGTTGGCGTTCATGGCAGGCGCTGTAGACACGGCATCATCGTCGCACGGCTTGCCGAGCCCCTAGGGGTAAGACGCTTTGCTCTTTTACTGTTTGTTAATTAACATAGAAGTGTAGGTTCATGAGAAACCCGTGACATCCTGGCGAGACCGATTGAACCGCATGACGGGCCGGACCCGCTTTGTGGTGTGCCGCCTGTTCATTCATCTGGCCGGCGAAGACGCCGCCCCGATGCTGGGAGTCCTCAACGAAGAGGGACGGCGGGCGGTGGCTGCCGACGGCGATATGGAGGTGTTGGGCGAGAGCCTGGCCAATATTGCCCAGGCACTGTTGCAGTACGACACCTACTGGCGCTCGGTGGCCAACGAGGGCGACGTGTTCTGGGAAGAAGGGCAGGCGGGTGACGAATTTAACGCCCTCTACACCGACTCGGCCCGCCGCTATCTGAGCGGTCCGGATCTCGAGGCGGCCACTCTCCCGGCGGATAAACCGCTGGCCCTGCCCGTCACCCGCAATCTGGTGGTGATGATCACCGTCGCCTTCGAAGGTGAATGCCCCGAACTCGAGAGCGATCTTTCGAGCGCCGAGGCGCTCGGCAAAGGGATCCAGGCGCTCATCAACCTGCACTACAACGGCCGGTTGCGCGCCCTTCAGGTGCACTTCTCCCCGGCCCAACTGGGCGACGAGCTGACTGCCGACCAGTTGCTGGTCAATTTCCCGGAGCTGGTTCCCATCTAAGAGCCCGCCCGCCACTTCCGTCCAGTTCATGTGACCCGTTCTCTATACACCTTGGCAAACGATGAAATCATCCGCTTCGCCTCTGCAAAAGTCCCTATCCGTGCTGCTGGCGCTGACGCTGACCCTGACCACCGTCGCCTGCGGCAGCAACCAGAGCGAGACCGCCGGCAACCGCCAGGGCGGTACCACCGCCACCGCGCCTCAAAAGCCCCTGGCCGACGGCCAGTATCCGCTCCAGCAGGCCAACTACAACGACGCCAGCGGCGAGTACAGCCTGCTGTTGCTCAACACCCCGCCCGGCAGCTCCTCCAGCCTGCGCACCGCCGAGTTGCAGATGGCGCAGCTGAGCGAAGAAGAGATCAAAGCCGGCAAGAAGAGCTACCTCAAAGTCGAAGGCGGCAAGCCGGTGCTCTATCTGACCCCGGACTCCAAGATCGGCTACGTCCACAACGTCACCGAGACCAAGGCCAATCCCCAGACCGGTGAGCAACAGACGGTGGTCGTCCGCCAGGAGTCGAGCTTCTGGACGCCCTTCGCCGCTTCGCTGGCCGGTGCGGCCATCGGCAACATGCTCTTTGCCCCCCGCTACTACATGCCTCCGGCCTACGCAGCGGGCGGTATGGCGGGCTACGGCGGCTACGGCAACACCTACGGCCAAGCGGTCAGCAACTACCAGACGCGCAACGGCGGTGCTCTGCCTGCCGCCACGCGCAATAGCCGCTCACTCGGCACCGGCGGCGGCTTTGGTTCCTCGGCGAGCCGTTCTCAGCGCACCAGCCCCAACTCCACCCGCTCCAGCGGTTCGGGCTTCGGCGGCAGCACGCTGCGCTCCACCGACCCGTCCAGCGGCGGCAGCACCGTCGATCGCTCCCGCAGCAGCAGCGGCTTCGGTAGCGGCCGGATGCGTGCCGGTGGCCGTCGCCGCTAAGACCCTTTCTTCTCAGAAGCGATAACGCTTATCCTCGGCCGTGCCCTCCAAGGCGCGGCCTTTTTTTGAGTTTGAACTCGATGGAATTATCCTGGTGCTCAGGACAAACTCGCTGGGGAACTCCATCCGATGACAGCGCCTTACAAACCGACGTTTTCTCCCTCACCCTCGCCGCCGCTGCCGTCGATGTATGATTTGTCGAGTGAGAATCCCGAGGAACCCGGTTTGCCCGATGAGTTTCACGATTGGCAGCCGCAACTTTTGAGTCAAACCTTCCGACCCGTAGCTTACCCGGAGGACCAGGTCTTCACGGCTGCGGACCTCAACTTGTACTACGACGTTCGCAACACCGGCTACTACAAGCGTCCCGACTGGTTCGCGGTGGTAGGAGTGCCTCGCCTGGTGGATGCC
Organism: Gloeobacter violaceus PCC 7421; assembly: GCF_000011385.1. Taxonomy (NCBI): domain Bacteria; kingdom Bacillati; phylum Cyanobacteriota; class Cyanophyceae; order Gloeobacterales; family Gloeobacteraceae; genus Gloeobacter; species Gloeobacter violaceus. The sequence continues at coordinate 1,631,326 of NC_005125.1, read as the reverse complement.
GGTCGGTTGAGCTATGTTATCTGGCGTGAAGGCCGCAATCCGATTGTGGTGGTGGAATTGCTCTCACCCAATACCCAGGAAGAAGACCAAGGCCAGACCCTACGCGGTCGGCAGCCACCCAGTAAGTGGGAAGTATACGAGAGCCTTCTGCGAGTACCGTACTACGTCCTGTTCAATCGCGAAGCGAATACCTTCCGGCTGTTCCGGTTGGAAGGCGCGACGTATCGGGAGCTGTTCCAGACCCGTCTGTGGATCGATGAGTTGCAGATCGGATTGGGTCTGTGGGAAGGGAAGTTCACCGGTATGGAACGCCAGTGGCTGCGCTGGTACGGTGCAAGCGGCGAATGGATTTTGACTCCCGAGGAGCGTGAACGGCAGCGGGCGGAACAGGCGGAGCAGCGAGCGCAGCAGGCGGAGCAACGAGCCGCGGCTCTGGTGGAACGACTGAGGGCGCTGGGAGTGGATCCGGACGCACTTTAATCCTAAGATGCTCTCGGAGCAACTTTCTGGCGATTTGGAGACCGCAGTTTGGGGACCATCAATTACGTCTTTGCCGACCACGCCGAAGAAGCGGAGTGGCGGCGCCTGCGGGCGATCGAGGAGTGCTTCGACCCTGCCACGTGCCGCCGGATAGCTCAGCTGGGAGTGAAACCCGGCTGGTCTTGTCTGGAGGTTGGCCCCGGTGCCGGTTCTGTGATGCGGTGGCTGGCCGAACAGGTGGAGGCGCAGGGCCGTGTCCTCGCTTTGGATATCCGGCCGCATTCGGCCCTGCGCCTAGTGCCTGCCAACGTGGAAGTTCGCCGGCAGGACATCGTGACATTGTCTGAGCATGAGATGTTTGACCTGATTCACACGCGCTATGTTCTGCTCCATATTCCGCGCTGGCAAGAAGCCTTGACTAACATGGTTCGTGCCCTCAGACCAGGCGGCTGGCTGCTTTTGGAAGAACCGGACTTTACGACGGCTGCGCCGCTACAACGGGAAGGAAATGATGCGGCAGCGGTAATGCGGGTGAACGAAGCGGTTCTGCGTATGTACACCGCCATGGGCATCGATCCGAGCTTTGGACGGCGGTTGCCGGTGCTCTGTCAGGATCTGGGTCTGGAGAATGTGGCGGCTGAAGCGGATCTGCCCCTGGTGCCGGGAGGTTCGGGTGTCGCCCGCATGATGGGTGTGTCATTGACGCATTTGACGGAACGCCTGGCTGCGACAGGTGCAGCAAACCAGGAAGATGTTGAACAGTACGCCCGGCTGGCTGGAGATCCAAAAGTCTGGGGGCTCTACTACACAACAATCGCTACTTGGGGGCAAAAACCGATGACTGGCTAGCTCTGGAGTGCGAATCCAGCGCTCTGCCGTGCCGGGCCAGGACAAGCAGCTTGCAAGTAGGCTCCGGCGGCTACAGAGTCCGAGAGGCGGAATCGCTGAAGTCCCTGGCTGCCAAACCGAACGCCCAAACCTAACCGTCGGCATCGCCGAGCAACGGCCAGAAGTGGCCTACCGGTCCCTGGCCGCGGCCAATCGCCAGGCTATGGCGCAGCGCGGCGGTGACGTAGGCTTTGGCTTGCACGATCGCCTCGCGCAGCGGAAGACCGAGGGCGAGGTTGGCGGCAATCGCCGCGGCCAGGGTGCAGCCGGTGCCATGGGTGTGAGGGGTGTCGATCGTATCGCCCGTCAGCACGACGCATTCGCCGCCGTCGTACCAGACATCCGTGCCGCGTCCGACCGCGAGGGCACCGCCTTTGATGAGCACGCTGCGTGCTCCAAGCTCTGCGATCCGGTAGGCAGCTATCTGCATATCGGCAATCGTTTCGATGGCGATCCCGCTTAGCAGCCGCGCCTCGTGCAAATTGGGCGTCACGAGGATCGCCAAAGGCAACAGTTTGCTCTTGAGTGCCACCACGGCGTCATCGTCGATGAGCTGGGCACCCGTGCGCGACACCATCACCGGGTCCACCACCAGATTCGGCAAAGGCAGCTCGACAGCCAGCCTGGCGACCCGGGCGATGATCCCGGCGTTCAGCAGCATGCCCGTCTTGACGGCATCCAGACCAATATCCCCGACCACCGCTTTGACTTGCAGGGCGACGAAATCGGGCTCCACCGGCACCACCCCCTGTACCTCGAGGGTGTTCTGGGCGGTCAGGCAGGTGACGGCGGACATGCCGTGCACTTTGTGAAAGGCGAAGGTGCGCAGGTCGGCCTGTAGACCCGCCCCGCCGCCCGAATCGGACCCGGCGATGGTGAGCGCGCGGGCGATCGTCACGCGAGCAGGGTTGTGAGCGCGGCGGTGAGAGTCGCCACCTTCTGCATCGCCTCCACGGTCATGACCATCACTAGTGCCCGGTCGGTCTGAGAAGCGATGGGCGAAAGGTCCTTGAGCTGGTGCTGCAGGTCGTCAATTTGTCGGCAGACCAGTTGCAATGTCTGGATCACCTCGCGTTGCTCCGGCCGCTGCACGCACTTGAGCTGGTCGCGGATTTCTGCCAGGCTCATGTGGCGGCCCCGCAGGTGCTTGATCAGGTCCAGCCGGTCGAGGGAGGTGGCCGGGTAATAGCGGTGCTGATGCGCGTCGGCGCGGTCGAGGGGCTCAAGCAACCCCTCGCGGGTGTAAAAGTCGATCGTACGGGGATTCACCTTCGCCAGGTGCGCCAACTCACCGATGCGGTAGCCCTTCTTGCGAACGTCCATTGCCGCTGTCCCTCTGAATGTCCCACCGGTTCCGAATCCGAATACCAGTATAAATTTCCGGCGAACAATCAGTGCAACAAACAGTACAATAGCCGATGAGGCGGCAACAGCACGCAATTGACTTGAGTGCGAAACTGAAAAACCGTGGTGGGGCAATGGCCTGTAAGATTGAGAGGGGTGCGACCGCTGCAACCATCTTTCCCAGACGGCAGGTACGATGATTGAGCAACTGGCGGAGTCCATTCAACACTTTCTTGAGTCCAACGGTCCACTCGGTTACCTGCTGATCGCGGGAATCATCTTTCTTGAAAATTCCGGCTTGCCTCTGCCCGGTGAGACGACGCTGATCCTGGCTTCGGTGCTCGCTTCTAAGGAGATCCTCGCCTTTCCGCTGGTGCTGATTGCAGCCATCTGCGGCGCCATCTTGGGCGACAACATGGGCTACTTCATCGGTCGGCGCTTCGGGCGCGACTTGGTGCTCAAGTATGGCAAAGTCTTTGGGCTGACCCAGGACAAGTTCGACCGCGCCGAGGCAGCTTTTTTGAAAAACAGCGCCTGGGCGGTGTTTATTGGACGGTTTATCGTGCTGTTGCGCATCCTGGCGGGTCCTCTGGCGGGGATCACCCGCATGCCCTGGCCGAAGTTTGTGCTTTTTAATGCGATGGGCGCGTTCGCCTGGGGCGGGGCGATCGGCACTGCCGCTTACTTTTTTGGGGTGGCGGTGCTCAAGTTTTTTGAGGGCATCGGTATCTGGGGGCTGATTTTGTTGGTGGTCGCCATCATCGCCTTTGGGGTCGTCCGCCACTTCATGGACGAGCGCGCCGAGCACAAAGCCGCCAAAAAAGCCAAGGTTGAGCCGGAGCAGACCACCACCACCCGTTAGTAACGTTCCGGCCGACAAAGATTTGCCGCGACTGAGAGTGGGGTTCGCCTTTTGCAAGCCCACTTTACTCCGCCGGGGTGAGCACTGACTCGCTGCGGGCTACGGGCGAATCTTTTTCAGACGGGGGCACCACCTGCCAAAACAGGGGCAGATGTGCTTCCCAGTTTTCGAGAATCCGCCGGGCCAGGTCACTGTCGGTCTTGCGGTAGTGGTCCTGGATGAGGCCGAGCAGTTGGGCTTCGCCCGCACCTCGGGGAACGCGCTGCAGCACTTTGTCGCTGTCGAGGTTGACGTGGGCGCGCAGGCTGTCGTCGGCGTCGAACACATAGGCGATGCCGCCGGTCATGCCCGCCCCGAAGTTACGGCCCACCGGGCCGAGTACAACGACCACACCACCCGTCATGTACTCGCAGCCGTGATCGCCGCAGCCTTCGACGACGGCGGTCGCCAGCGAGTTACGCACGGCAAAACGCTCGCCCGCCTGGCCGTTGGCAAACAGCGCCCCGCCCGTCGCCCCGTACAGGCAGGTGTTGCCGATGATCACGTTGCGGTGGGGTTCGTAGCGGGCGCCTGCAAAGGGCCGAATCAGAATTTCACCGCCGTTCATGCCCTTGCCCACGTAGTCGTTGGCCTCGCCGGTGAGTACGAGAGTCATCCCCTGCAGGTTGAAGGCGCCGAAGCTCTGGCCCGCTGAGCCGCTAAAGACCAGCACCAGTTCGCCCCCAAAGCCGGTGTCGCCGTACAGTCCGGCGATCCGGCCGCTCACGCGCGCTCCCACCGATCGGTCGGTGTTGAGCACCGGGAAAAACTTGTGGACCTGACCGTGGTGGGCGATGGCCCACTCGATTTCGGGATCTTGCAAGATCAAGTCATCCAGCACCGGCCCGTTGCCGTGGGCACACTCGCTGTGGGCAAGCCAGTCGCGACCGGCATGCTCCGGACCGCCCAGCAGGCTGGTCAGATCCAGCCGCGCAGTCTTGGCCAGGGGCACCTCGCGCTCGATAAGCAGGTCCACCCGGCCCATCACTTCCTCCAGACTCCGGTAACCGAGGGAGGCGAGGAGCGAACGCACCTCTTCGGCGATGAACCAGAAGAAATTGACGACGTGTTCCGGTAAGCCGTCGAAGCGGCGGCGCAACTCGGGGTTCTGGGTGGCGACCCCCTTGGGGCAGGTGTTGAGGTGGCAGACGCGGGCCATGATACACCCCTCGGCGATCATGGCAATCGAGCCGAAGCCGTATTCCTCGGCACCGAGCATCGCCGCCTGCACCACTTCGTAGCCGGTGCGCAGGCCCCCATCCACGCGCAGGGTCACCCGGTCGCGCAACTGGTTGGCCAGCAGCACCTGATGCACTTCGGTGAGCCCCAGTTCCCAGGGCACCCCCGCGTGCTTGATCGAACTGAGCGGGGAAGCGCCCGTGCCGCCCTCGTGGCCTGAGATTTGGATGACATCGGCGTTGGCCTTGGCCACCCCGGCGGCGATCGTGCCGATGCCCACTTCGGCCACCAACTTCACCGAGACGAACGCCTTGGGGTTGATCTGGTGCAGATCGAAGATCAACTGGGCCAGATCTTCGATCGAGTAGATGTCGTGGTGGGGCGGGGGTGAGATGAGCGAGACGCCGGGCTTCGAGCGGCGCAGCGTGGCGATGTAGTGATCGACTTTGTGGCCGGGCAGTTGGCCGCCTTCGCCGGGTTTGGCCCCCTGGGCGATCTTGATTTCCAGTTGGCGGGCACTTGCCAGATACTCGGGGGTGACGCCGAAGCGGCCGCTCGCCACCTGCTTGATGGCGGAACTGGCCGAATCGCCGTTGCGTAGACCCACAATGCCCGGCAGCGACGGCGAAGTCGTGTCGGGCAGGACGTCGGTGAGCGGCTTGAAGCGGACCGGGTCTTCGCCCCCTTCGCCGGAATTGGATTTGCCGCCGATGCGGTTCATGGCGATGGCGAGCACTTCGTGGGCCTCACGCCCGAGGGCTCCCAGGGACATGCCCCCGGTGCAGAAGCGGTGCAGGATGCTCTCGACGGATTCGACCGCTTCGAGGGCAATCGGGGAGCGATCGCTTTTAAATTCGAGCAAGTCGCGCAGGGCGGCGGGCGGGCGGGAGCGAATCTGATCGATATATTCGCCGTAGAGCCGTTCGCGCTCGGCCCCGGCGCGCTCGGGCAGTTTGATGGCGGCGTGCAGCGCCTTGACCATCTTTGGATTGTTGATGTGAAATTCGCCCCCCGGCCGGTAGGTGATCAGGCCGTAGTTGACCAGTTTCTGGGCGGAGACATCCGGATAGGCGGCGATGTGAAACTGCAGCGCCTCGCGGGCAATGTCGGCAAAACCCATGCCGCCCACCCGGGAGATGGTGCCGCAGAAAGCTTTGCCGATCACCGGGGCACCGATGCCGATTGCTTCGAAGATCTGGGCGCCCGAGTAGCTGCTGAGTAGCGAAATGCCCATTTTGGAGAGGATCTTGAGAATGCCCGCCTCGACGGAGCAGACATAATTTTGCTGCAGCCGGGTGACGCTTTGATCTTCGATTTTGCCGTTGCGCACCAGTTCGCGGGTGGTGGGGGCCGCCCACCAGTTGCGAATCGTTTCAAAAGCCAGGTAGGGACAGACCGCACTGGCGCCGTAGCCGAAGAGACAGGCAAAGTGATGGGTACTCCAGCACTGGGCGGTCTCGACCACCAGCGACGCGCGCAACCGCAGGCCGACGGCGATCAGGTGGTGGTGGATGGCTCCCACGGCCAGAAGCGGCGGCAGGGTGGCCCGCTCGCCGCCAAGGGCGCGATCGCTCAAAATCAGGACGCTCGCGCCTGAGCGCACCGCCTGCTCGGCCTCGGCGCACAGCGCCTCCAGGCGCTTTTCGAGCGCTTCGGTGCCCTCGTCGAGTGCAAAGACCAGTGCGAGCGTCCGGGAGTTGAACGGTGCATCGAGGGAGCGCAGCTCGGCCAGTTGGTTTTCGTTGAGAATCGGGCTGGTGAGCCGCAACAGCCGGGCAAATTCGGGTTTTTCTTCAAGCCAGCTGCCGCGCGGCCCCAGGTACATCTCCAGCGACATCACCAGCCCTTCGCGGATGGGGTCGATGGGCGGGTTGGTCACCTGGGCAAAGCGCTGCTTGAAGTAATCGTACAAAAGCCGCTCCTTTTGGGAGAGCACCGCGAGGGGCGTGTCGTCGCCCATCGACATCACTGGCTCTTTACCCGCCTGGGCCATGGGCAAAATAACGCGCTCGACGTCTTCGAGGGTGTAGCCGGTGGCGCGCTGGCGGACCAGCAGATCGTGAGTGTCGAGCTGCGGGCCGTCCAGATAGGGCTGGGCTTCGAGGGTCTGCCGGTGACGGGTCACCCACTCGCGGTAGGGCTGCCGTCGGCTCACTTTTTGTTTGATGTCCCAGTTTTTGAGAATTTCGCCCGATTCGAGATCGACGGCGATCATCTGGCCGGGGCCGAGGCGCCCCTTTTCGATCACCCGTTCGAGGGGCACATCGACCACCCCCGCCTCCGAAGCGACGATCACCAGACCGTCGTCGGTGATCGCGTAGCGGGCGGGCCTGAGGCCGTTGCGATCGAGGGTTGCCCCCACCTGCACCCCATCGGAGAAGACCACCAGCGCCGGGCCGTCCCAGGATTCCTGCAGGGGGCCGTGGTACTGATAGAAACCGGCCACCTCCGGAAAGTCGGCGAGCGCCGGCTGGTTGTCGTAGGCCTCCGGCACCAGCATCATCATCGAATGCAGCGGGTCGCGCCCCGAGCGGACCAACAGTTCAAAGGCATTGTCGAGGGAAGCCGAGTCGGAACCTTCCAGCTCCAGAATGGGCTTGAGCTTCTCGATGCGCCCGCCCCACAGTTCGCTTTTCAAATCCGGCTCGCGCGCGCTCATCCAGTTGCGGTTGCCCAGGACGGTGTTGATTTCGCCGTTGTGTCCGAGCAGCCGCAGCGGCTGCGCGAGCGGCCAGCGCGGAAAGGTGTTGGTCGAGAATCGGCGGTGATAAAGGACAAAAGTGCTCTCGAAGCGCTCATCCAGCAGATCTTCGTAGAAGCGTCCGAGCACCTCCGAGCGCACCATGCCCTTGTAGACAATCGTCCGGCACGAGAGCGAAGCAAAGTGAAAATCGCGCGCCACCTCCCGGGCAAAGCCTTGATCGATGCTCGAGCGGATGGCCTTGCGCGCCAGATACAGCTTGCGTTCGCGCTCGGTGGGCGGGCAGGGGTGTTCAGATTCGAGGATGACCTGGAGGATGTCCGGCCGGGTCGAAGCTGCCTGCAGGCCGAGGTGATCGGGGCGGACGGGCACCGGCCGCCAACCTACCACCCGAAAGCCTTCATCCGCGAAGCGCTCCGTGGCGATGGCCCGGCAGCGCTGCTGGATCTGTGCGTCGCGCGGCAAGAAGAGCATGCCCACCGCCCGCCGGTCGGGGTCGGGCGTGGCCAGACCGGACCCGGCGCACCAGGCGTCGATGATCGACCAGGGAACCGCACTGAGCAAACCGGCGCCGTCGCCGGAGTCGCGGTCGGCGCCGCAGCCGCCCCGGTGCTCCAAACAGGTGACCGCTTCAAGTGCCCGGACGATCAGATCGTGGCTGGCTCGACCGCGGCTGTCGGCCAAAAAGCCGACGCCGCAGGCGTCGTGTTCGTGCATCAATTCGTCTGCAAACCAATTGGGATCGATCATGTCGGACGCTCGGTGGAACTAATCGTATGAACTTTGCTGACAGCGCTTCCCCGCCGGATTGAGACGCTTCACTACCAGCGTAGACAAAGCCGCGTCGTTCCTGGCGACAGGGTGCATTTTATTTTATGCACCCGCGCTTAACTATTCAACGAAATGCCCGCCCGGCGGCGGTTCATCGAACAAATTCTTTTGGACCACCAGGCGCACCGGGGCGAAGCTGCGCCGGTGCAGAGGGGTAACTCCCAATCGAGCCAGCGCTTCGCGGTGAAAGGCGGTACCGTAACCGGCGTTGGTGGCCCAACCGAAGCCCGCAAAGCGCCGGTCCAGCCGCTCCATCCACCGATCGCGGGTCACCTTGGCCACGATCGAAGCGGCGGCAATACTGAGGCTGGTGCGGTCTCCACCGACGATGGCGGTCTGGGTGATTCCCAGTTCGGCCACCGGCAACCCGTCCACCAGGACATGCTCGACCGGGGCCACCCGGTGCAGGGCGCGGCCCATGGCAAGGGCGGTCGCCCGCAAGATATTGAGCCGGTCGATCTCGCCCACGGAGGCGCTGCCGATGCCCACCGCCGATGCCAGGGCCAGGATGCGCTCGTGGAGCGCTTCGCGGCGGGGGCGATCGAGCAACTTCGAATCGGTGATCCCGGCGAGGGCCGCAAGGGGTATATCCGGCGGCAACACCACCGCCGCCGCCACCACACAACCGGCCAGGGCACCGCGGCCGACCTCGTCCACCCCCGCCAGACGGCGGATGCCCGCCGCCCATAGGGCGCGCTCGCGCTCCAGCGAAGGCAGGGGAGTCTGAGACGGCCGCTTGATGTTATTCCTCCGGATTGGCGGGAACCGGCTCCGGGGTGTTCTGCGCCTCGGGGGCTTTGCTGCGGGTGGTGCGGCGGCGGCGGCGGCGGCGCGGATCGCCCTCGCCCTCCTCGCCCCCTTCGTCTTCGGGTTTGTCGGGACTGGGCGGCCGGACCGAGAGGATCGAGGTGTTGCCCGAGGTGATGGCCGGACCGCTCAACAGCTCGGCGGGCAGCCCCATGTAGGCGAGCACTTCCTGCTCGGCGGCAGGGATGTGGTCGATGGGCATCTCGGGCGCTTCGATCGGAGGCTGCGTCGGTTGGGCGCCTTCGTCGTGGCGATCTTCGTAGCCGCCGTAGCCTGGCATCGAAGGCGCTGCCTCCGCCGGTTCGGCCTCGGGCGCACGGGCGGCCGGCGAAGGCGGGGACGCGCCGGGAACCGGTTCGCCCGTCTCGATCGCGGGACGTCCCAGGCCCTCCTCCGGCCCGCCGCGGCCGTTGCCGCCCCGGCCGCGGCGGCGGCGGTTGCGTCCACCGGCGGTTCCGCCCGGGGCACCGTTGCCGGCCGGCGGTGGCGCCGCCGGTCGGCGCTCCATCGGCAGGCGGCGCCGGTCGTTGCGAAAAACCGGATGGGCCGTGAGGTCGAGATCCGACGATTCTTCCTCTTCGTACTCGCCGCCGGCCCCGGCCCCGGCAAATCCTTCACCTTCGAAGCCTTCCAGTTCCTCGGCGGACGGGGCAAAGGTGGGTAGAGCCTCGGTGCCTGGCTCGTGGCGAGTGCCGGGCAGGTGGGTGGTGATGCCGAGGCCGTCGCAGGTGGGGCAGGGCTTGCCGAAGATCTCGTAGATGCTCTGGCCCTGACGCTTGCGGGTGATCTCGACAAGGCCCAGTTCGGTGAGCTGAGCGATCTGCGGGCGCGACTTGTCGGCTTTGAGCGCCTTGGAGAAGTGCTCCAGCACCTGCAACTGGTCGCGGCGCGCGTCCATGTCGATAAAGTCGATGATGATGATGCCCGCGATGTTGCGCAACCGCAGTTGGCGGGCGATTTCGGTGGCCGCCTCGCAGTTGGTCCACAGCACCGTCTCGCGTGAAGTCGCCGAGCGGGTGAAGGAACCGGAGTTGACGTCGATCACCGTGAGCGCCTCGGTGGGCTCGATGATGATGTAACCGCCGGAGGGCAAATCGACGCGGGGCCGCAGCGCCTCGCGAATTGCCGCGTTGACCCGAAAGTAATCGAGAATCGAACTGGGCTCGCGGTGGTGCTCGACGTAGACGCCCTGGGGCATGCGCCCGCCGTTCCAGTTGAGCAGGTGCTGCTTGACACGCTTGACCCCGACGTGGGAATCCACCACGATGCGGTTGACCTGGGCGCCGTAGGCGTCGCGCAAGATGCGTTGAATAAAGTCCTCGTCGCGGTTGAGCAAGGCCGGAGCCCGGGTCTCGGCGGTCTGCTTCTGAATTTTCTCCCACTGCTTGAGCAGGCTTTCGAGATCTTCGAGAACGCCCTGCTCGTCCATGCCGGCCGCCTCGGTACGCACCAGCAGGCCCATGCCCGGGGGTTTGATGAGCACCGCCAGGGCACGCAGGCGATTGCGCTCGTCGTCGTCGCGGATGCGCCGCGAGAGGTTGACGCCCCGGCCGAAGGGCATCAACACCAAAAAGCGTCCCGGCAGGCTGACGTTGCCGGTCAAGCGCGGACCTTTGTTGCCGGTGGGCTCCTTCATCACCTGGACGAGCACTTTTTGCTGGGGGGTGACCAGTTCGCTAATCGAAGCGGAGGAGCGGCGCAACCGGATCTGACCGAGGTCGGTGACGTGGATGAAGCCGTTGCGTTCGGGATTGCCGATGTTGACGAAAGCGGCGTCGATGCTGGGCAGCACGTTCTCAACGATGCCCAGGTAAATGTCTCCGACCTGGTGGTTGCCGGAGGCGACGATGAGTTCTTGAATTTGATCTTCTGCAAATACCGCCGCCAGACGGTATTGTTCCGCGATGATGATTTGCTTGGGCATAGGACTCCTTGTGAAAAGTGACGGCACCTTCAGTCCGTCACAGCAGCAGGCAATTGGGCTCATTTCGCGAGGTACTAAACAGCCTGGCAGCGATGTGCCAAAAAACGGGAGAGGACAGCGCAAGCGTCGCACTCCAAAAAACGCTGATTCGGCAAAGTTGTCCAGAATGTAGTCGAAGCGCAGCTGATATTCGGCAGAATATCATCAGCAAGCCCGGAAGGTTCGCTCTGGCAAGCATCCGACCACCGCGATTATACCGTCAACCCTGCCCGAACCGTAAGGCCAAACCCCAAATTCTCCACCGGTCTCGGGGGCGTTTGCTTCAATAGATAGCAGCGCGCCAAAACGCAACGTGCAGCAATGGCTTGAGATCGGCAAAGTCGTCGCTGCCCAGGGTCTGCGCGGCGAGGTGCGCGTGCAGCCGGCGACGGACTTTGCCGAGCGGCTCACCCGCCCGGGAGCGCGCCTGGTGGGCCGCTCGCTCGACGATGGCCGGGTGTTCCGATTGCAAAGTGGCCGGGCTATACCGGGGAAGGATCTGTTTGTCTGCCGCTTCGAGGGTGTCGAGGAGCGCAACGCCGCCGAAAAGCTGGTGGGCTCCACCCTCTGGATCGGCGCCGCCGAGCGGCCGGTGCTGGCTGCGGGCGAATTCTGGCTGCCGGATCTGATGGGAGTGAGGGTATTTCGTCAGGATACCGGTGAAGCAATCGGTGAGGTCAGTGATATGACGCGGGCGGGCAATGATTTGCTGGTCATTCGATTGAGCGGCGGGAAGACAGTGATGGTGCCCTTTGTCCATGCACTGGTGCCGGTGGTCGATCTGGAAGCGGGGCGCATCGAGGTGGTTGCGATACCGGGTCTGCTCGATCCGGAGGCGGCGGAAGCCGACGAAGCGTAAAATTGCCGCTGCCGGAGGCCAGGCGCCCCGGTCTTGGGCGGCATGTCAACGAATGCCAAAATTTTGTATCGAATCGGACATTTATTAATGTCGAGAAGACAGTCCCGGAGTCATCCTGGTTGGGTTGGCCGAGCAATGTGGAGGTAAGGCCCATGGTAGTTGCAGCTCCAGCGGCGTCCGCAAGCGAATCGATTTTCAAACCCCGTTACGACAATTTCATCGGCGGTCAGTGGCGAGCACCGCTCAAAGGGCAGTACACCGACAACATCACACCCGTCAACGGCCGGGTACTCTGCCAGGTGCCCCGCTCGACGGTCGAGGACATCGAACTGGCCCTTGACGCCGCCCACGCGGCGCGCGAAAGCTGGGGGGCGCTTTCGGCGGCCGAGCGCTCGAACATTTTGCTCAAGATCGCCGATCGCATGGAAGCGAATCTGCACAAGCTGGCGGTGGCCGAGACCTGGGACAACGGCAAACCGATCCGCGAGACCACCGGCGCCGACGTGCCGCTCGCTGTCGATCACTTCCGCTACTTCGCCGGGTGCATCCGGGCGCAGGAAGGTTCGATCAGCGAAATCGACGGCAACACAATCGCCTACCACTTCCCGGAACCGCTGGGGGTGGTGGGGCAGATTATTCCCTGGAACTTTCCGATCTTGATGGCGGCCTGGAAACTGGCCCCGGCCTTGGCGGCGGGCAACTGCGTGGTGCTCAAGCCCGCCGGTCCCACCCCCGCCTCGATTCTGGTGTGGCTGGAGGTCGTGGGCGACTTGCTCCCGGCCGGGGTGCTCAACGTCGTCATCGGCCCCGGTCCCGAGGTGGGCAAGGCCCTTGCCGCCAGCAAGCGCGTCGCCAAGGTGGCTTTCACCGGCGAGACGGAGACCGGCCGCCAAATCATGCAGTACGCGGCCCAAAACATCGTGCCGGTGACCCTCGAACTGGGCGGCAAATCGCCGAATCTGTTTTTTGCCGATGTCATGAACGCCGACGACGACTTTCTCGATAAGGCCGTCGAAGGCTTTGTGATGTTCGCCTTCAACCAGGGCGAGGTGTGCACCTGCCCGTCGCGCGCCCTGGTGCACGAGTCGATATACGAAAAATTCATCGACCGGGCCGTCCGGCGTGTGGCAAGCATCAAACAGGGCAATCCCCTCGACCCCGAGACGATGCTGGGCGCCCAGGTCTCCCAGGCCCAAATGGAAAAAATCGCCCGCTACGTCGAATTGGGCAAGCAGGAAGGGGCCGAGGTGCTCATCGGCGGCGAGCGCAACAGTGAACCGGGCGAAGGGCTCGCTGGGGGCTACTACTACAAGCCGACGGTGATGAAGGGCCACAACCAGATGCGCATCTTCCAGGAAGAAATCTTCGGGCCGGTGCTCGCGGTGACGACCTTCAAAGATGCCGAGGAGGCGGTGCGCATCGCCAACGACACCCCCTACGGCCTTGGGGCGGGCGTCTGGTCGCGCGACATCAACACCGCCTACCGGGTCGGCCGCGGCATCCAGGCCGGTCGCGTCTGGGTGAACTGCTATCACGTCTACCCGGCCCACGCCGCTTTTGGCGGCTACAAAGCGAGCGGCGTCGGCCGCGAGACCCACAAGATGATGCTGAGCCATTACCAGCAGACCAAAAACCTGCTGGTGAGCTACGACACCAAGCCCCAGGGCTTCTTCTGATTGAGCGCAGAGATCCGGCACACCTCCGGTGCCGTATTGTCTACACCTCGTCTTGCATCCCACCCGCCCTTTCGGGGGCGGGTGTTTTATTGCTGCTCGCCCCAGCCCACGGGTCAGGCCGATTGCCGACCGGTGCCCCACCGCTGATATGCTGCCGGAGAACAGCTTTCCCAGGGCTTTGACCCGGACTGCCTCCCGAGTTAGTGGGCCGATGAACGGTTTTTCTCGTTTTTTTGTTTGCTTCCCCTTGCGCGCAGGGTAGCTCGGAGTACTCTCAGTGAAGGCTGCACGTCCAGCAACCACTTCCCTTCGGCACTCCACAGATTCACCATGACCACAAGCAATACGAACACCGCCGCCACCACCGATGCCGCCAACGCCAGTGCCGGTGAGGCTCCGGTCACCTTTGTCCACTCTCCGAGTTTTGCGGAATTGCTCGACCGGCTCGGCGTCACCCTGGCCCTCACCACCTACCAGGCGGGCAAGCTCTGCTTTATCAGCACCTATCAAAACCGGCTGCGCCTGTTGATGCGTACCTACAACAAGGCGATGGGCCTGTTCCCCCACGATCAGGGCATGGTGCTCGCTACTCGCAACCAGATCTGGTCGTTTGTCAAAGCGCCTGAACTGCTCGCCGCTCACTATCCCGACCGTGACTACGACAATCTCTACTTGCCGCAGTGCTCGTTTGTGACCGGCGATGTGGCCGCCCACGACGTGTTTTTGCTGGATGGCGAAATTCATCTGGTTAATACGCTGTTTTCCTGTCTGGCGCGCGTCAGCCGGACCCGCAGCTTTGTGCCCACCTGGAAACCCAGCTTTATCAGCCGTCTGGCGCCGGAGGACCGCTGCCACTTCAACAGCGTCGCTCTCGATAACGGCAGACCGCGCTACGCCGTCGCCCTCGGGGCAACCGACTACGCCGCCGGTTGGCGGGCCGACAAAAATAACGGCGGCTGCGCCATCGATATTGCGAGCAACGAGGTGATTTACAAGGGGTTTGCCATGCCCCACTCGCCCAGGCTCTACCAGCGCCAACTCTGGGTGCTCAACTCCGGACGGGGCGAACTGGGCACCCTCGATGTCCAGGCGGGCAAATGGCAGCCGATTGTGCAGTTGCCGGGTTTTTTGCGGGGTCTGGGCATCTGGGGCTGGTACGCCTTTGTGGGTCTGTCGAAGGTGCGCGAGAAGGCCACCTTTGGCGGTACGCCCATCGACAACAGCGGCAGCCTCCAGTGCGGCGTGCAGGTGGTCAATCTCAAGACGGGTACCGTCGAAGCCTGGCTCACCTTTGACACCGGTATCGAAGAAATCTACGACGTGCAGCTCATCAACGGCTGCCGCCACCCGTTCGTGCTCGGCTTCCAAAAGGAGGACATCAACCGGGTCTTCAACTATCAGAACCCATGAAAAAGCCCCCCCTGCGCGGGGAGGGCTTCTGGAGACTCGATCAAGCTGGAAGACTAACTAACTGGCCAGGCGCAGCGGTTCTTTACGCGCAAAGAACCGCTGGATATCTTCTATACGCACCTGGCCCACCAACAGACCGCTCGGCTGCAAGACAGGGATGCGCGGCAGGCGCTTCTCCTGCAATCGGGTCAGCACTTCGTCGAGGGGCTGGTCGGCAGCGACCGTCTCGCTCGCATCCACCGGCTGCATCACTGCGCTGACCGGGGTGATTGCCCAGATCTCGGTCGGCTGCCGCAACAGGGCGCCCCGGTCAATGCGGCCCACCAGGCGACCGTCGTAGTCGGTGACCAGAAAGCTCACCTGGGAACTGCCCAGCGCGTACAGGTCCGCGAAGGAGCGCAGGCTTGCGTGGGCCGGTACCGCCGGTTCGGTGCGCACGGCCGCCTGCACGGCGGTCAGGCCGCTCAGCCGTCCCTGGACGCGGGCGTACTCGCTGTAGCGGCGAGCGTTGCTGAAGACGAACCAGCCGATAATCGCAAACCACAGGCCGTTGAAGTTGCCGATCACGAACAACCCCCCCAGCATCATCAATACGCCGACCCCCTGACCGGTGATGCCGGCAAAGCGGATGCCCTTGTACTGGTTGCCGGTCACACCCCAGACCAGCGCCTTGAGGACGTTGCCGCCGTCAAGCGGCAGACCGGGCAGCATGTTGAAGATGGCAAGCGCCAGGTTGACCATGGCAAGCAAGCTCACCACCGCGCCCGCGGGACCCGCCAGGGACAGCGCCTGCTCAAGTCCGTAAAACAGCCCGAACAGGGCAATGCTCACCAGTGGACCCGCCAGGGCGACCACGAGCGCTCCCCACGGCGAGCGGGACTCGCGCTCGATCTGGGCGACACCGCCGAACAAAAACAAACTAATCGACTGCACCCGGATGCCCTGGGCGATGGCGGCAAAGCTGTGGCCCAACTCGTGCAGCAGCACCGAGGCAAACAGCAGCAGCGCCGAGACGAAACCGGTCAGCCACGGCACAAGAGTGCCCCACTCGGGGTGCTGGGCGCCCAGGGCCGAGCCGTAGGACCAGGTCACAAACGCCAAGATCAAAAACCAGGACACATCGATGAAAAATGGAATCCCAAACAGGCTGCCCGCCCGAATGGCGCCTTTTTTCTGCGTGACCTCTTGCATGGATGGACTCCTTGCTTGGGAAAAACATCCCTTTCATATTTCCCATTTTAGACTAATTCTAAGCAGAGAGTCAATTGACTTGAGCCATGCTCCATCAATGGGTGGAGAGGGCTGGGAGGGTCTATGCAGTCTTGAATACTGCCATCGGCCGGGACGGGTGCCATGATGTGAAAAAACTGGGTATGCTCCGATGAGCGAGACTTCCATCACAGACAGCGTTGAAACTAAAATTGGGCTGGACGACCCGGCGCTTCTGATTAACCGGGAACTCAGTTGGCTCGAATTTAATTCCCGGGTGCTCGACGAAGCGCTCGACGAGCGCAACCCGCTGTTGGAGCGGCTCAAGTTTCTGGCCATCTTCAGCAGCAACCTGGATGAATTTTTCATGGTGCGCGTCTCGGGCCTCAAGCAACAGGTCGAATTGGGTTTGACGAACAAAACCCCCGACGGTCTTGGACCGCAGGCGCAGCTCGACGCCATCGCCCACCGGCTGCGGCCGTTGCTCGAGACCCAGACGATGGCGCTGCGCACCCAGATTTTGCCGAGGCTCGCCGAAGAGGGCATCCGCATCTGCGACTACGGCGAGATCAAGATTCTGCCCCGGCAGCAGGAGCGGCTGCAGCGTTACTTCGAGGAGCAGGTCTTCCCGGTGCTCACCCCGCTTGCGGTCGATCCGGGTCACCCGTTTCCGTACATCTCCAACTTGAGCCTGTCCCTGGCGGTGCTGGTGCGCGATCCGGTGAGCCGCAAGGAACTGTTCGCCCGCGTCAAGGTACCCCAGGGGCTGCCGCGTCTGGTGCCGCTCGGGATTCCCAATCAGTTCGTTTCGCTTGAAGAGGTGATCGGTGCCCACCTCGACCAGCTGTTTCCGGGCATGGAAGTCCTCAGCCGGCATCCGTTTCGGCTCACGCGCAACAGCGATCTGGAAATGGCCGAGGAAGAAGCCGAAGATCTGCTGCTCACCATCGAGCAGTCGGTGCGCAATCGCCGCTTCGGCGAAGCGGTGCGTCTGGAGATTACCCCCCAGATGCCGGTTCACGTGCGTGCGCGCCTGCTCGAAGAACTCGAACTGGACGAGCAGGACGTCTATGAAATCAACGGCTTGCTCGATTTGCGCTGTCTTTGGCAACTGGCCGGGCTGGAGAGGCCCGATCTCAAGCACCGGCCCTTTAGCGCCCAGGTGCCGCCCGATTTTCGCAACCCTCAACTCGATATCTTTCAGCTCATCCGCCAGGGCGACCGGCTGGTGCACCACCCCTACGATTCGTTTGCCGCCACCGTCGAGCGCTTCGTCTCGGCGGCGGCGGACGATCCGGACGTGCTCACCATCAAGCAGACCCTGTACCGCACCTCCGGCGACTCGCCTATCGTGCGCGCCTTGATTCGCGCCGCTGAAAACGGCAAGCAGGTGGCGGTGCTGGTGGAACTCAAAGCCCGCTTCGACGAAGAGAACAACATCAACTGGGCGCGAGCCCTGGAGCGCGCCGGGGTGCACGTCGTCTACGGCCTGGTGGGTCTTAAGACCCACGCCAAGGCGCTGTTGGTGGTCCGCCGCGAAAAAGGCCACATCCGTCGCTACGTGCATCTGGCCACCGGCAACTACAACTCCAAAACCGCCAATCTCTACACCGACTACGGTCTATTTAGCTGCAGGCCGGATCTGGGGGCCGACGTCACCGATTTGTTCAACTATCTGACCGGCTACTCCCACCAGACCCATTACCGCAAGCTGCTGGTCGCTCCTGCCCGCATGCGCGACCAATTTGTCGAACTGATCGACCGCGAGATTGCCGCGCGCTCCCCCGAGGCTCCCGGGCGGATCATCGCCAAGATGAATTCCCTGGTCGACCCGATTTTGATCCGGGCGCTGTGCCGGGCTTCCCAGGCCGGGGTGCACATCGATCTGATTGTGCGCGGCATCTGCTGTCTGCGGCCGGGCTATGCCGAGGTGAGCGAAAATATTCGCGTCATCAGCATCGTGGGCCGCCTGCTCGAACATTCGCGGGTGTTCTACTTCGGCAACGCCGGCAACAGCGAAGTCTACATCGGCTCTGCTGACTGGATGCCCCGCAATCTCGATCGGCGCGTCGAGGTGATGACCCCTGTCGAAGAGCCGCGCCTGCGCGAGGAACTGGTCGCTTTTTTGAATCTGCTGCTCAGCGACAACCGCCAGAGCTGGGAGTTGCAGACCAACGGCGCCTACGCCCGCCGTCAGGCGTTGCCCGGTGAAATCGAAATCAGCTCCCAGCAGGTGCTCATCGACCGGGCGCTCAGCCGCTGAGGATTATTTACCGGCAGCGGAGGGCTGGAACTTTTCGGTCCCCAGAACCACCTTTGCAGAGAGGATCTTATCGCCGATGCGCAGTTTCTCGGCGTTGGTCAGACCATCCACCACGTAACCGAAGACCGTGTAGCGCCCATCCAGGAAGTTGCCGCGCGGGTTGACCATTTCGTTGTTGGCGTAGGTGATATAAAACTGGGTCGAACCGGAGTTGGGGTCTTTTTCGGTGTGCGCCAGACCGACCGCTCCGGGCAAGTGGCGCATCACCGGGAAAATCTTCTCGGGGATCCCCGCCTGGCGGAGGGTCTTGCCGTAAACCGGCTGGGAGGCACCCTCAGGAATGATCTCGATGGGCACCCGCCGGATCTTGCCGGTGGCCGGATCGAGGTAGCCGCCGTCGTTTTTGCCCTGGGGATCGCTCACCTGCACCAGGTAACCCTTTTCGAAGCGATTGAAGGCCGTGCCCGTGTAGACGCCCTTTTGCACCAGATCGATAAAGTTGCCGGCGTTGATCGGGGCGCGGTCGCCGTCGAGGACGATGGTGATCGGCCCCTGGGTGGTGGTCAATTCGACCAGGGCTTTACCCGTCAACCGGGGAAAATTGGCGTATTCGGCAGGAACGGCAACCGGTTCGGCTCCGGCCCGGTCGGATTTTGGGGGGGCGCCGGTGCAGCCGCCCAGGGCGGCAAGCAGGGTAAAGCCCAAACACAACTTCAACAATCTCACTTCGGTTCTCGCCAGAGACTGAATCGGAACGCACGGTGCCCAATTATACTTTCGATCGTGGGCTTTTCGGGTGGAGCGTATGGACAGTCGAGTGCACGGTGCGAGGACTCTGGTGGCGGTGCTGACCACCCTGGCGTGGACGGGGACCGTTTTGGGTACGGTGGCTGCACCTCTGCCGCCGGCAGGGATAACCATCGCCCAGAGCGCCCCCGCCATCGACAGCTTTACCGCCGGGGAGGTCGACGATCTTAGCCCCGGCACCGAACTGGTCTTCACCGTCGAAGGCTCCCCCAAAGCAAAAGCGACCATCTCGATCGCCGGGGTGGCTTCCCGATTGTCCCTGCGCGAAGTCGAGCCCGGTGTCTACGAGGGCCGCTATACCATCAAGCGCAACGACCGGATCACCGGGAAGACCGTTGTGCGTGCCACCCTCGCCCAGGGCAGGCGCTCCACCTCGCTGCAGTTGGCCCAACCGCTCGCTGCAGGCGGCGGTGCCGACAGTGCGGTGCGCATCGAGCGCTTTGCGGTCGACCCGGTCGAGCGGCTCGAACCGGGAGCCGAACTGGTTTTTAGGCTCACCGGCACCCCCGACTCGCGCGCTTCTTTTACCATCGGCGATGTCGTGCGCGACCGGCCGATGGAGCAGACCACCCCCGGCAGCTACGAGGGGCGCTATACTATTCGCCGCGACGACAACTTCCCGCCCGGCGTGGCGATCACCGCTCTGCTCGAAAACCGGGGGCGCACGGCGCGCTCGCGGCTGGAGCAGGGCCTCATCAACGACAAAGAAGCGCCCACGGTCCAGAATGTGACGCCGGCCGACCGCACCGCCGCCGAATCGCCCCGGCCGCTGGTTTCGGCGGTCTTCGACGACGGACGCGGCTCGGGGGTCGATTCAAAGTCGGTGCGGGTGCGCTTCGACGGCCGGGATGTGACCAAAGACGCGACCATCACCGCCAACTTTTTTAACTTTCAACCCAAACGCGACCTGCCGCCGGGCGAATACCGCGTGGAGGTGGACCTCAAAGACCTCTCGGGCAACGTCGGGCGCGGTACCTGGTCGTTCGATGTCGGCCGGGCGAGTGCGGCCACCCGTCCAGAACCGTTCGTCCTCACCGTCACCAGCCCTGCCAACAACAGCCAGGTGCCGGGAGGACCGGTTACCGTGACCGGCAAGACCGCTGCCGGGGCGAGCGTCAGTGCCGATGTGCAGGCGACCACGTCGGTCATCGGTCTGTTCGGCGTCAACCAGAACGTCTACAAGGGCACCGTCCAGGCCGACGCCCAGGGCAACTTCTCCTTCCAGTTCAGCTCGCCTGTGACCGCCGCCGGTACCCGCTACGAGGTCAACTTGAGCGCCGTCAAAGACGGCAAGACCCGCCAGCAAAAATTGATCTTGATCCAGCAGTAACCGGTGCACTCCAGGGGGTTTTATCCTGAAGGTGGCCTTGAGGGTAAACTTTTGTGACCTGGACCGCCTATTTGCACCCGGCGCTGATGTTGCTCATCGTCTTTCCGGTCGGTTTTGCCGCCGCCGCCTTCGGTATCGAATTGCAGCAGGTCCGCGCCGAGCGCTCGCGGCGCAAGGTATCGCCAAAACTTGCGCGCGACCGCCACATCGCCAACGGCATCGCTTTTTTGATCTCGCTGGTGCTGGTGGCGACGGTGGGAGGCTTCGCGAGCAAGAGCCTGCCCGAAGCGATCGATACCGACTGGCACGGTTTGGGCGCGCTGGTGGTCGTGCTGTTGCTGGTCGTCTCGACGGCGCTGGTGACGGTGCGCTCCCTCAAGCGCCGAAAGTGGGCGCGGCTGGTCCACTCAATTCTGAACGGCACGGTGATGGCGATGCTGGTCATCCAGTTTCTCAGCGGCGGCTGGATGATTCGTCAACTGCTGCGCAGCTGAACCTCCCCGGCCTGGGATCAGCCGCAAATGGTAGGATGATCGAGACGTCTCGGCCCAGTATCTCTCAGCGGCTGCCCCGGCGGTCGGAGCAGTTCTGGGGGGCTTCTGCATGTCATACCAAAGCAAGTTGTGGTTCCAACGGATCGCCCGCGAGCTCAAGATCGTCGATAAGGAGTTCTTGAGAACTATCACTGTCGCCACCCTCAGGCCGGCCATCCGCTCGCGATTATCCGACCGCGTCGAGGAAGCTTCCCGGCGCGGAGAGGACCTGCAAGATCCCGCCACCTGGCTCGATCTGGTGCTCATCGATGCGGTGGTGAGCCTGGAAAATATCGACGGCGCAGCTATCCGGGTGGCGGTCCTGGTCACCACCCGCGACCGCCACGCCCTCAACGAACTGGGGCTAGTCAAATCCCAGAATTTTCGGGCGGTGCGCTCGGCTCTGGGTATCCAGCGCCACTGGGTGATCTTGCTCGACTCGGTGGCTCCGCCTTCGCAGGAGCAACTCGTCGATTCGCTGTACGAGCAGATCGATCAACCTGGGGAGTGCACCCTCATCGACCTGCGCTCTTGAGGACAGTTCTAGTCCGGTGCCCTTCCATGGGACACTCGAAAACAGTGTGACGAGTGCGTAGGGTATGGTTTTGGGCCTATTTGACAGCGGGCTGGGTGGTCTGACGGTGCTGCGGGAAATCGCCCGTAGGCTGCCCGCACAGCCGGTGATCTACTTTGCCGACACGGCCCGCCTGCCCTACGGCTCTCGCACCCCGGCCGAAATCTGCCGGTACGTGCGCGAGATCTTGCACTGGTTCGAACAGCAGGGAGTCCAGCGCGTGCTGATGGCCTGCAACACCAGTTCGGCCCTCGCGTTGCCGGTGGTCGCGTCGGAATATGCCCTGAAAGTCGGTGGGCTAATCGCCCCGGCCGCCCGCGCCGCCGCCCGCCGAGGCCGGCGCATCGGTGTGATCGCCACCGCCGCCACGGTTCAAAGCCATGCCTACACCCGCGCCATCCAGGCGCTCACCCCCCGGGCGCAAGTATGGGAAGTTGCCTGCCCAGAATTTGTGCCGCTCGTCGAAGGCGGCCGGCTGCTGGGCGAGGAGGTGCGCTCGGTGGCCCGCCGCTACCTGGCGCCGCTGGTAGAACAGCGCATCGACACCCTCGTCTATGGCTGCACCCACTATCCGTACCTGGCTCCGGTGATTGGCGATCTGCTCCCGGCCAGTGTGCGGTGCGTCGACCCGGCGGTGGCGGCGGTGGCCGAACTGGCGGCGGCACTGCCGCCCTCACGGCGGTTGGAGACCCGGGCTGCCTGTCACTTTTTCGTCTCCGGCGATCCGGTGCGCTTTGCGCAGGCGGCCTACCCCTGGCTCGACTACTATCCGCAGGTGCAGGCGGTCGCCCTGCCGCCGCTGCCGGCCGCTCAGACAAACTAGAGCGCTTTCAGGTGTCAGGTGTCAGGATTGCAACCGTTGTCCACTGGGGTTTACAGTCAGCCTGCCGGTGTCTGGGCAACCAAAAAACCGCTCCAGTCTCGCCGAACCCTTGCCTAAGGGGCTTCTCATCAAAACTTCACAAAGCGCTCATTGCCGTCCCTGAGTATGAAGTCATGAGCCCAGAGCGCTCAAAAACACACTTTCAGCCCAGGAGACACCGCCATGCACCGTCGCTTTGCCCCCGTCCTCGCCGCTTTTGCCCTCGTCGCCTTCTGCGTTCCCGCTTTGGCCGTCGACAAAGGTCTGCGCTCGCAGTACCCCGGCCTGAGCGTCCAGCAAATCAAAGACATCCAGGCCGGCAAGACCGTCGCTCCTACCCTGAGCGCCGAGGGCGGCCGCCTCGGTGGGGTGGTCTTCAGCCCCGGCGCCGAGCAGTGCATCGACAACCCGCGTTTCAACCCGGACAACGACGAGAGCGGTCCGCGCGCTTCGGAGCCGTACACCGATTCGACGCCCTACGCGGGCACCGCGACCGCCCTGGCGAGCGCCAACTGCCGCTAAGAGTCAAGCGGCCCGGGTCAACCAACATCGCAAGCGGGTGTCGGTTGACCCGTCGGCTGAGCAGCGCGGCCGGGCGATAGAGTTTTCCTGCCGGACGCGGCGGGTCCAGCGCTGAAAGGTAATGGGTGAGGCCCTGGTGGGTCTCACCTTTCTTGTCGATTGCCCCCACGACTGGGATAGTCTGGGAGGATCAACCCATCCCCACGTCCATGGCCGGCGAGAAGACCCGCAAAATACTAGTCGACAACCGCAAGGCCCGCTTCGAGTACGAGATTCTGGAGACCTATTCAGCGGGGCTCGCCCTGTTGGGTACCGAGGTCAAGGCGATCCGCGCCGGCCGGGCGAACCTGAACGACGCCTTCGCCCGAATCCACCACGGCGAGGTGCTTTTGTACAACATGAATATCTCGCCGTTGCAGACCGCCGGTGCCTTCGCCCACGATCCGCTGCGCACCCGCAAACTGCTGCTCAAACGCCGCGAAATCCACAAACTGACCGGCCGGGTCGAGGAAAAAGGTCTGACCCTGATTCCCCTCAAGCTCTATCTCGAAGGCAGTTGGGTAAAACTTGACCTCGGCCTCGCCCGGGGCAAAAAGCTCTACGACAAGCGCGAAGACATCAAAAAACGGGAGACCAAGCGCGACATCGAGCGGGCCATGCGGCGCTGACGGCCCCTATCTGCGGACGGTGGCCACTTGGGCTTCGGGCTTTTGCCGGTAAGATAGAATGCAGCTGATTGTGGTTTTGGTATTGCCTGCGCAGACACCGGTGTTGCCCTGGATCCCCCGTTTTCGGAATCGCCAATGACAGAGATCAGCAACTCCCTGCGGGCGGAAAAGGACATGCAAGCGGCCCGCAAGCGCATTGCCCAACTCGAAGAAACCTGCAGACAGCTCCAATCGGACCTGGCCAGGACCAACGGCAAAGCGTCCGTCCAGGTGACCGGCGTCCTCGAAGAAAGCTGGCGTTCGCTGGTCCAGTACGTGCCGGATACGATCGCCGCCGTCGATCGACGGGGATGTATCTTGTTTGCCAATCGCGCCCTGTCCGGTCTTTGTCTTGAGCGGATGATCGGACAGAATCTGGGCGATTACTTGCTGCCGGAGCATGCCGAGCGGATGGGCGAGGTTTTTGCCCGGGTCACAGCCACCGGCGAGGCCGAAAGCTGTGAGGTGGCCGCACCCGATGACCACGGCCGGGTGTTCTGGTACCGGGCCAGCGTCGGGCCGGTAGCCCACCAAGGGCAACTCACCTCGTTGATCGCCGTCTTCAGCGACATCACCGAGCGCAAGCGCTCCGAGGAAGCGTTCGCCGCCCTGTTGCAGCGCGAGCAGGGACTGCACCGGGCCATCGAGCACAGCGAGCGCCGCCACCGCTTTTTGGCGCGGGCGAGTGTGGTGCTGTCCAGTTCCCTCGATGCGGAGACCACCTTTGCCGACCTTGCGCGGCTGGTGGTTCCCCAGGTGGCCGATGGGTTCGCCGTCGATCTGGTCGAGCCGGACGGGGCGTTGCGCTGTCTGGTCCTTGCCCGCGCCGATGCCGAGAAGGTGGGCTGGGCGCGTCGGCTGCGCGAACGCGAGCCGAGCGATCCGGCCGCGGCCTGGGGCAGCGCCCAGGTAATTCGCACCGGTTGTCCGCAACTGTACTCTGCATTCTCCGAGGCACTGCTGTCCGCCTGCGCCGGCAGCCCGGAACACCTGGAGCTGCTGCGCGGGGGAAGCTATCGCTCGGCGATGGTGGTGCCGCTGGTGGCGCGCGGCCAGACCCTGGGGACGCTCACCTTTGTGCTCGCGGAGTCCGACCGCCGCTACGGTCCGTCGGACCTGTCGCTGGCGGAGGATCTGGCCGGGCGCGCCGCCCTCGCCTTCGACAACGCCCGGCTCTACGCGGCTGAGCAGCGCGAGCGCAACCGGGCGGAGGTGGCCAATCGCGCCAAGGACGAATTTCTGGCGACGGTCTCCCACGAATTGCGCACCCCGCTCAATTCGATTTTGGGCTTTACGCAGTTGCTCAGGCGCCATGCGGGCGACCCTGAGCGGCTGGCCGTCGCCCTCGATGCCATCGAGCGCAACGCCAAGGCCCAGGCCCGCCTCACCGAAGATTTGCTCGATGTGTCGCGGATCATCACCGGCAAATTAAAGCTCACCATCCAGCCGGTACGGGTAAACGCCCTGGTCGATGCGGCCATCGAGACGATGCGCACCGCCGCCGAGGCCAAAAATATTGCCCTGAGCGCAATCTATCCGGAGGCTCCCTGCACCCTCCAGGCCGATTCCAACCGGTTGCAGCAGGTGATCTGGAATTTGCTTTCCAACGCCATCAAATTCACCCCCGTCGGCGGCCGGATTCGGGTGAGTGTCGAGCGTCGAGCCGGGCAGGTGCACATCGCGGTCGCCGACTCCGGCATGGGCATTGCGGCAGAGTTTTTGCCCTTCGTATTCGACCGCTTTCGCCAGGCCGACAGCTCCAGTACCCGCACCTTCGGCGGTCTGGGGCTGGGGCTCGCCATCGTCCGCCATCTGGTCGAATTGCACGGCGGCAGTGTCGAAGCCCACAGCGCCGGACCCAACCAGGGGGCGACTTTTGTGGTGTCGCTGCCGCTAGCACCTTAAAAAACGCGGCTAGCCGGATTTGGACTGGAGCAGTTTGATCGCTTCTTCGAATTCTTCGATGGGCAAAGCGCCCTTGAGTACGATGCCGTTGAGCACAAAGCTCGGCGTGGCGTCGAGTTCGAGCCGGCGGGCCTGGGCGAGGTCCGCTTCGAGGCGGGCCAGGGCCTGGGGGCTCTCGCGGTCGCGGTTGAAGCGGGCGACATCAAGGTTCAACTCCCGGGCGATCTGCTCGAAACTCTCAGGCACCAGTTGCTCGCCCAGGGCGAACAGCCGATCGTGGTACGCGAAGAATTTGCCCTGCTCACCCGCGGCGAAGGCCGCAAGGGCGGCGGCTTTGGCCTGGGAATGGACAGGCAGCGGCAGGTGCAGGTAGACGAGCCGAATGCGGCCTTTGTACTTTTCAAGCAGAGCCTTGACGGTCGATTGGGCCCGGCTGCAGTAGGGGCATTGAAAATCAGAAAATTCGACCAGCGTCAACGCGGCATCCGCCGGACCGAGGGTGGGGGCACCCTGGAGGTCGACTTTGACGGGGTTTTCAAGCTGTCGCTGCCACTCGGCGCGGCGTTGGGCGCGGACGGCCTGGCTCTGGTAGGCCCGCAGAGCGTTGTATACCACTTCGGGGTGGCGCTGGATGATTTCGAGCACCTGTTTTTCAAGGTCGGCTGGGGGTACGGCGGCAGGCTCGGCGGCAATCGCGCCTGGGGCGACGAGCAAGCCGGCCAGCAAAACCGCAATCGATCGGCGATGCATAGACTGCCGGATATTGAGCCGTTCTATATTACCGATTTTGCCCATCGATTGTCGGTCACAGGCAGGGGTGGACCACCCGGTTGTTGGCCAGCCTACGGGTGTCTGGGCGACTGAAGACCGTGTTAGGGATCGGCTGGAGCGGGCTCCGCCGGGGCCGGCTCGGCGGCTTTGAGGGGAAGGGCTGCTTCCCGTGGCTGGGGAGCGTCCGTTTCGGGGGCGGGGCGGCGGCGACGGCGGCGGCGCGGTTTGGGCTTCGCCTCTGCCGCCGCTTCGTCAAGTTGGGCGCCTTTGCCCTTGGCGTCGGCGGGTTTCTCGCTGGGCTCGAAGCCCGGGAAGGGCAGCACCGGCTGGCCGCGCAGCGCCGAGGCCATAAACGAGCGCCAGATGGGGGCCACGTAGGTGCCGCCCGCGGTCGAGCGGGCCATCGGTCGGCGGTAGTCGTCGTTGCCGATCCAGACGACCGACACCAGTTGGGGCACGTAGCCCACGAACCAGGCGTCGCGAAAATCCTGGGTGGTGCCGGTCTTGCCCGCCACCGGCCTGCCGTCGGGCAGTTGCGCCCGCGTACCGGTGCCGCCGCTCACCACGCTCATCATCATCGAATTGATCATCTTGACCGGTGCGGATTTGAGGGTGCGCTCGCGCACGGGCAGGTTCTGCTCCAGGATGTTGCCCTGTTGGTCGGTGACCTGGAGGATGGCGGTGGCATCGACGCGGTAACCGCCGTTGGCGAAGGCCGAGAAGCCGCGCGCCAATTCCAGCGGCGAGATGCCGCCGGCGCCGATTGAGGTGGCGAGGTTGGGCTGCAGGGGGGCGGTGATCCCGGCGCGGCGGGCCGCCAGGATCACCTGATTCATGCCGATGGTGTTGGCGAGCTTGACGACCGGAACGTTGCGCGAGACGGCCATGGCCTGCCGCAAAGACATCCCGCCGGAGTAGCGCAGGTCGTAGTTTTTGGGGCAGTAGCCGCCGAAGCAGGCGGGCGAGTCGGTGATGGGTGTTTCGGGGGTATAGCGGCCGGTGGCAAGCGCGGCGTAGTAGACGAAGGGTTTGAAGGTCGAACCCGGTTGGCGCGAAGCCTGGGAAGCGCGGTTGTACTGGCTTTTTTGGTAATCGACGCCCCCCACCATCGCCTTGATATAGCCGGTGCGCGGGTCCATCGCCACCAGGGCCAGCTGCTCCGCCCGGCGGTAGCGGATGTTTTTGGCCGCCCGGGCGACGGTCTGTTCCGCCAGCTTCTGGATCTTCAGGTCGATGCTGGTCTGCACCCGCAGGCCGCCCTTGAGCACGGCGTCGCGCCCGTACTTGCGGATCAATTCGCGCACGACGTAACTGGAGAAGTAGGGCGCCCGGGTGATCATAAAATCGGCGTCGCCACCTTTGAAGACCAGAGCGCTCGAGCGGGCTTGGTCGGCTTCCGCCTGGGTGATCCAGCCCAACTCCAGCATCCGGGCGATCACCACCCGCTGGCGCTCGACGGTCTTTGCGCGGTTGCGCTGGGGCGAATAGATTTCGGGGGCGCGCAGCATACCGGCGAGCATCGCCGATTCGGCAAGGTTGAGGCTCTTGGCGGGTTTGTTGAAGTAGGCGCGGCTCGCGGTCTCGATGCCGTAGCGGTTGTTGCCCCAGTAGACCTGATTGAGGTACATCTCCAGGATCTGGTCTTTGCCGAAGGCCTGCTCGATGCGCAGCGCGAGGACCGCCTCGGCCACTTTGCGCTCCAACGAGCGCTCGGGGGTCAAAAACAAATTCTTGATGAGCTGCTGGGTGATGGTCGAACCGCCCTGGACGGTGCGGCCCTCCTGAAAGTTGGCGAGGGCGGCGCGCGCCAGAGTGTCGATGCGGATGCCGGGGTGTTCGTAGAAGCGGTCGTCCTCGATGGCGAGCACCGCCCGCTGCAGGTGCTTGGAAATCTGTCCCAGGGGGACCACCTTGCGGTTGTACTCGCTGCGGATAATCGCGATCGGTTGGCCGTTGATGTCGGTGATGCGGGTGGCGCCGGTGGGCACGTACGCCTTCAACTGCTGCACCTCGGGCAGGTTGCGGAAGCTCAAAGCCAGACCCACCAGCGCGCCGGTGGCGAGCGCTCCGACCGACAGTGCCAGGGCCATCAATATCCAACCCACCAGGCGCCAGTTCACAGGCGACTTGCGTGGGTGCTGCACATTGGCGGAAGGATTCGTTTCCGTAGTCAATGCCCGGTCGTGATGCAAAAGCCTATTGATTATACTTCTGCAGCCTGGGGCGCGCCTGCACCGCTTCGGGGAAGCGGGATCGCTTCTGTGGCCCGCACCGCCAGGGCGTACTATCGACACGTGGCCTCTCTAGCCGTGCGCGCGTGCCCAAGCCATCACCTTTGTTGTTCGTGCTGTTGACGGTCTTTATCGATCTGGCCGGGGGCAGCTTGCTGGTGCCGGTGCTGCCCTATCTGGTGGAGCGCTTCCGATCCGACGCCCTCACCATCGGTCTGCTCTCCTCGGTGTTCTCGGTGGCCCAGTTTCTGGCCACCCCGGTTCTGGGCAGTCTCTCCGACCGCTTCGGACGACGGCCGGTGCTGATTGCCTGCGTGTTCGGCACCGCGGTCAGTTATTTTCTGTTTGCCCTGGCGGGCAATTTGTGGCTGATGTTTGTGGCGCGGATCATTGCGGGAGCCACCGGCGGGGTGATCGCCACCGCCCAGGCCTATATCGCCGATGTCACTCCCCCCGAGAAGCGCACCCAGGCGTTCGGCCTGATCGGGGCGGCCTTTGGTCTCGGGTTCATCCTGGGACCGGCCCTGGGAGGAGCGTTGCTGACCATCGATCTCAACGCACCGGTTTACTGCGCTGGGTTCCTGGCTCTGGCCAATACGGTATTGGGATATTTCACTTTGGCCGAATCGCTGCCGCCTGAGCGGCGCCGGGCCGTGGGCTGGCAGGAACTCAATCCGCTCGGGCAACTGGTGCGGCTGGCGCTCGACACCAAGATCCGCGGTTTGCTGGCCGGTTTTTTTACCTTCAACGCGGTCTTTGCCGGTTTTACGAGCATCTTTGCGCTGTCGATCCGCGATCGCTTCGGCTGGGGACCGCAACTGGTGGTCTGGCTGTTCGTCTTCATCGGGGTGATCGCCACCGTCGTCCAGGGCGGGCTTATCCGCAAGCTGGTGCCGCGCTTCGGCGAAGCGCGCCTGGCGCTGTGGGGGTTGGCGCTGGTGGCGTTGGCCTTTGGGCTGGTGGCGGCCATTCCCTCGGGAGACTGGCTCTACCTCACCCAGGCGGTGCTGGCTCTGGGGGTGGGGCTGGCCACCCCGTCGCTGCGCGGACTGATTTCCAACAGTGTCGCCGACAACGAGCAGGGCCGCGTGCTGGGGGGCAGCCAATCGCTGGTGAGCCTGGCGCAGGTGATCGGCCCCCTGGCTGCGAGTGTCTGCTACGACTACCTGGGGCGGCTGGTGCCCTTCTGGGGCGGCGCGCTGGTGATGCTCGCGGCGGTGGGTTTTGTCTATGCCAACTTGCGGCGACAGCAATCCGCTCCATCGCCTTTCAAGTAAATATTCATTTTTGGTCTAGCAATTCCTTTGTATATTTTACTCGAATGTTACTATGTCCTAAAGTTAACCTTATACTTTAACGGCAGCCATTTTGGTTGGAGTAGCAGATGCTCAAAAGAGTCAAAATAAAGGGGTATAAATCTCTTGAAAATCTAGAGGTCGATCTTAAGCCTTTAAGTGTTTTTTTTGGACCAAATGCTGCTGGAAAGAGCAATTTTTTGGATGCCCTTCAGCTTTTGTCGAGAATCGTAAATAGTAAAAATTTAAAGCAGGCTTTCGATCCCCCCTACCGTGGTACTCCTCTAGAATCATTTACATTTGGTGCCCGTGGTCTGCAGGGCTTACTCACAAAAGAAACAGCGACATTCATGATTGAAGTCGATGTTGAGCTATCGCCGATCGTGATCGAAAGTGTGAATAATCAAATTAGGGAGATGAAGAAAAGAACTCCAGATAGCCCGTCTTCATCCCAGAGCAAAGCCCAAGCATCAGTACGAGAAAAAAACCTCCGTTATAGAATCGAAGTTGAGGTGTTGCCAAAATCAGGAATATTGCGAGTTGCTGATGAATATCTAGCTGCATTGAATACTAAAGGCGAGCCTACGGGAAAGAGAACCGCCTTTCTTGAGCGCAGAAATGATCGTTTGCATCTGCGTATGGAAGGACAGTCACACCCAACTTACTATGAACAGTACCTCGATCACAGTATACTTTCTCTTCCACTTTACCCTCCTCACTATCCTCACCTAGTTGCAGTTCGTCAAGAACTTGCAAATTGGTTCTTTTTTTACTTCGAGCCGCGCGAACGCATGCGCACTCCTAACCCAGTGAAAGAAGTTCGCCATATCGGTCTTATGGGCGAAGAATTAGCTTCCTTCTTGAATACACTTAGGGCCCTGGATGAGCCGCAGTTTCGAGCTGTTGAAAGAACACTCCATACTATTATTCCTTCGGTAACTGGTATTGATGTACACGTGAATGCTTTAGGCGAAGTGGAACTGCTGTTGATTGAAGGAGAAAAGCCGGTACCCGCACGTGTTCTTTCAGAGGGTACTTTGAGGATCTTAGGTTTGCTGGCTCTTGGCGGCGCGAAGGAACCACCCGCTCTCATCGGTTTTGAAGAGCCTGAAAACGGTATACATCCTCGGCGCATTAAATTAATTGCACAGTTGTTGAGAACGCGCGTAGAGCTGGGTAGCACACAGCTGATGGCAACTACCCATTCGCCTGTTCTTGCAGATCTAATACCTGTCGATTCGTTGTATGTCTTTCGGAAAGTAAAAGGTTCTACGGATATCATCCCGTTTACAAAGTATTCACTGGGTGGTCTTTGGTACGATAACGACAAAGATAAAGCTTTGAATGAAGAGGAAGATCTATCTGCTTCTGAGCGCATCATGAGAGGTGACTTTGATTCGTAGTATCAACCTTTTTGCCGAAGATAGTGCTCATGAAATATTTATCAGTGCGTTACTTAAACGCTTCTCGGATGATTATGCTATCGAAGCAATACTTAGACCCTTCAGTGTGCGCGGTGGCTATGGTAAGGCGATTACTGAGCTAAGGCAGTACATCCGGGATGTACGTGTACATAGACTTGTACGTGCAGATCTGTTGATTGTGGCTATTGATGCTAACTGCAAAGGATATATCGAGCGAAAAAGGGAGATAGATAGAGTTACTGAGGAATCTGGAGAGCGGATAGTGTGTGCCATACCTGATCCACACATTGAAAGATGGCTCTTACTGGACTCGTCTGCCTTCAAACAAGCCCTTGGTAAGGGGTGTCAGGCTCCGGACCTCAAATGTGACCGTGATCGTTACAAGAAACTATTATTGCAAGCGGTAGTTGAAGCCAACATCACGCCTCTGCTTGGGGGCGTTGAACACGCCGCTGCGATTGTTGATGCAATGGACCTACAGCGCATGGAAGTAGTTGACAACTCATTGGGCAAACTACTTCAAGAGCTACGTACAGAATTCAAACAATGGCAATCATGAGAATATTGAGAAATTCATTTTGTAAATGGCTGTGTGTATGAAATAAGTTGATTAACCGCCCAACTCAACACGCCCGCCCAGGCGGAAGGTGAATCCGGGGGCCGGGATACCGGCGGCGTATTCGTACTGGGTATCGGTGAGATTGAACAGATTGCCGGTGAGGGTGAATCGGGGGGCGACCGGGAGCTCGAAGTTAAGATCCACGCTCGCGTAGGCCGGTACGCCGAAAGGATCCTCGCCCCGGCGGCGTCCGCCTGCATAGCGGCCCAACAGCGTCGCGCTCCAGCCGCGGTGGGCGTAGGTGGCGGCGAGGGCCACCCGGTTGAAGGGGATGTTCGGATCTTGATACTGGGCAAAAAACAGGCGCGTGTCGTTCGAATCGACTGCTCCGACGAAGCGCGCGTCGGTATTGGTCCAGGTGAGACGCAGACGCCACTGGTCGGCAACTTGCCAGTCGCCCACCACTTCGAGACCCGAGGCGTAGCGGGTGTCGAGGTTGCGCTGCTGCTGCAAAAACAGATTGGGATCGCCGGAGTCGGGGTTGCGAAAAAAGACCGTGGCGATTGCCCCGTCCAGGGTGGTGTTGAAGTAGGTGAAGCGCAAGCCCAGGTTGGACGCGGGCGTGAAGTCGAAGCCCAGATCGTAGGTGATGCCGGTCTCGGGCCTGAGGTCCGGGTTGGGAACAAAGACGCCCCCGGCGGTGTAGAGATCCGAGATGTTCGGGGCGTTGAAGACCTGCGACCAGTTGGCCCTGAGCGAAAAGGCGCGGCTGGGGCTGAAGCGGATGCCCGCTGCCGGGGTGAGCACCGCGCCGAACTGGGTCGAATCGGTGTAGCGCACTCCCAGATTGGCCGCGAGCTGGTCGCCAAAGCGGATGTCGTCGATCAAAAACAGCGATGTGCGCGCAATCGCCCGGTCCACAAAGGTGCTGCCGCGCTGTTGCTGCTGAAACGAGCGGTCCTCGATGAAATTCACCCCAAAAGAAAGGGTCTGGCCGGGGGAAATTTGGGTGTTGAGGGCGCTTTGTAGTTCCAGTTTGCTGTCCTCGGTAAAGGGCGATCCCAACTGGCCCAGGGCAAAGGCCGTCTCGCCCCCGAGCACGTCGGTGTTCACCGCGAAGCGGGCGGGGCGGGTGCGGGGGCTAGTGAAACGGTAGTAGGCGGCGTAGCTGTTGATCGATGCGGTTGGGCTCAAGTCGTAGTCCCAGAAAAAGGCCGTCTCAGTCTGCGACTGGAAGGTGGTGATGTAAAAGTCGATGGTGCCGATGGCGCTCTCGGCGGCCGGGTAGGATTGGCCGGGTGCAAAGGTGACCGTGCCGTCCGCAGAGCGCTTGAAGGCGTAGGGGATGGCGACGGCGGCACTCGGGGTACTCACCAGATAGCGCTGGGTGTCGCAGGACAACTCCCGGCCAGCCGCATCGAGGGGAAGGAAGCGGGTTTGACTTTCGAGGGTGGCGTTGCCGCTGCCGGGTCCGCCGAAGCAGGCGCCTGCGGCGTAGAGACCGGGGCCGTTGCCGGCGTTTTTGCTGTTCTGGTGGCTGGCGCGCAGGGTGAGGCGATGTTCGGCGGAGGGCCGCCAGACCAGTTTGCCGGTGTAGGTGTCGCTCGCGTTAAAGGCCGAATCGGCCACACCGGTGAGCGTGAGCGGCGGACCGACTTCGGGGCGCAAAAAGCCAAAGAGGCTGGTGCCGTCGGGGGTGATCGCTTCGGGACCATAGAACAGGGCCGTGTTGGGCAGGGTGAAGCGAAACGGGTAGTTGTTGAAGGCGACCAGGCCGGTGTAAGTGAACAGGTAATTGAAGGTGCTGTCGCCGCCGCCGTATTTGGCGGTGGCGGTGCTGTTGCCGTAGGAGCCCGCTTCGTAGGCCAGGGTAAGCTTGGGCGCTCCTGCGGGCGTCTCGGTGATCAGATTAATCACCCCTCCCACCGCCCCGGCGCCGTAGCGCAGCGTGGCGCCGCCGGTGAGGACTTCGATGCGCTCGATGTCCGCCAGCGGGAGGCGCGAAAGATCGTTGCGGCCGTTGGAGGGCCGGGTGAGCGACAGGCCGTCCTTGAGCACCTGGAAGCGGGCGTCGTCGAAACCGCGCAAAAACAGACCCCGGGCGTTGCGCACCCCGCCCAGGGCCGGTTGGGTCTCGAAGGCGGGAATGAGGGCCAGGGCGTCCGGGACCGTCCTGGCCCCCAGGGCCTGGAAGTCCTCACGCTTGACGGTGTAGGTGGTGGCGGTGGTGTCGCGCTCGCGGGTCGGGCGGCGGGTGGCGCTCACCGTCACCTCATCGAGCAAGTCCGCCTCGGGGGGGGCGCTTTGCGGTTCACCGGCCTGGGCGAGGGCGGCCTCCGGGAGTGGAGCGGCCAGGTCCATAGCACTCAGGCTGGCCGTTTCGCGCAAATCCTGGGCGGTGTGGGCGAGGGTTGGGGCAGCGGTGAGTCCCCAGGCGGCGCTCAGAGATAACGAAAAACAGATCCAGCGCACAGGTGTTGCTCCGCGACGCCCCGACCATTGTGGCTTGAGCGGCAGGTGCAGCGGACCCTCAGCGCCAGATCTCGACGGCGACGCTGCCGGTAAAGCCGGGGATGGGCGGCTGGGGTTTGGCGACGACGACGCGTACCTGCTGCACGCGCGCATCCTGGCGCAGGCGCCGGGCAATCGCCTCGGCCAGTGCTTCGAGGAGCGAAAACTGGCGCTCTTCGACGATCTGCCGCACCGCCGTCACCAGAGCGCCGTAGTCGAGGCTGTCTTCGAGGCGATCGCTGCCACCGGCGGTACGCAGATCGATGTGCAGATCGGCGTCGACGATGAAGCGCTGGCCGAGGCGGCGCTCCTCGGCATACACACCGCTGTAGCCGTAGCAGACGATCTCCCGCAAACGGATGCAATCAGCCATGGGAATTAGTTCGGAAAGACCATCTTGGTGCGGTGCAGCGCCACCGACTCCACCAATCCGATCGCCGTAAAGCAAGTAATCAAAAACGAGCGCCCGAAGGTGACAAACGGCAGCGGAATGCCCGTCACCGGCGCCAGGCCGATCGTCATGCCGATGTTGACCACCGTCTGGAACAGCAGCATCGTGAACACGCCGATAGTCAAAAGCGAACCGAAGTCGTCGGCGGAGTTCTGGGCGATGAGCAGCAGGCGGGCAAACAAACAAAAGAACAAACCCAACAGCACCACCGCCCCCAGAAATCCCCACTCTTCGCCCAGGGCCGAGAAGATAAAGTCGGTATGTTGCTCGGGGATGAAGTTGAGCTGGGTCTGGGTGCCCTGGAATATGCCGCGCCCCCAGAGCCCCCCCGCTCCGATGGCAATTTCCGATTGCAGAATGTGGTAACCGGAGCCCAGCGGGTCGCCGCTCGGATCGAGAAAGACGACGAGGCGCTGCTGCTGATAAGGCTTGAGCAGATGCCAGAAGACCTGCCCCAGTCCCCCCGCCACCAGGTTGATCGCCCCGGCGCCGATCGCCCCCCACCACCGCCAGTCCAACTCCCGCCAGGCGACCACCGCCATGGCCGCTACCCAGACAATCCAGGCCGGGATCCAGATGGCGTATAGAATCGCGGCCATGAGCGGCGAGACGACCAATGCCAGCCAGCCCAGCCGCGCCCCGCCCCAGTAGAGCATGCCGAGGCTGATGGCGCCGAAGACGAGGGCGGTCCCCAGGTCGGGTTGTTTGAAGACCAGCAAAAAGGGCACCGCCAGCACCCCAAGCACCACCCAGATCTGGCCGAAGCTGCGGATGGGATAGCGCTGGATGAGGGCGGCGAGGGCGATGATCACCCCCAATTTGGCAAATTCGCTCGGCTGCAGCTGGATGCCCCCAAATTCGATCCAGCGCTGGGCGCCCTTGACCGAGTTTCCGGTGAAGAGCACCCCTAAAAGCATTGCGCAGGCGGAGCTATAAATCAGCCAGCTCCAGCGCTGCAGCCAGCCGTAGGTAAGCCGCGACAAAAACAGCGCCCAGGCGATGCCCACCAGGCCCGTGCCCAACTGGGCTTTCCATTCGATGCCTTCCGGGCGGGTGCTGAAGATGGTCAGCACCCCCGTCGACAACAACAGCACCGCAAAGAGCAGCAGCCAGCCGTCGAAGCCGCGAAACAACTTGTAGAGCGAATTCAGCCAGCTGTTCCAGGAAAGTTTGGCCAGCTCCATAGCACCTCAAGCAGCGACAAATCAGGTGGGCGTCTTCTGAAGCTCCGGTTTTTCTTCGGGCAGGATCGCACCATTGACCGGGCAAACCTGCAGACAAATACCGCAATCGATACAGGTAGCAAAATCAATCCAGTACCAGTTGGTTCCCTTGGCATTTTTGCCGGGACCCTGATCGATACAGGAAACCGGACAGGCATCGACGCAATCGGCGATGCCCTCGCATACGTCGGTGACAATCGTGTGCGGCATGACAGTTCCTCTCTCGCTCTCGCTCAATTCAGTATAGGTGGGCTTCAGGGCTCCCCCCGGATTTCCTTGACGATGCCGTCTTCGATGAGCACTTCGACGTTCATTTTTTCGACCAGGTTGTCCCCGGCCTGGATGTCGCAGTAGCTCTCGACCTGACCTTGAACGACTTCCTGGGCGAGTTCCCAGCCGGTCACCTGCGACAGTTGCTGGAGAAACTGGTTTTTTTGCTGCAACAGCTGGTTTTTCTGCTCGTTGACCTGGGTACGAATGTTTTCGATCTGGTTTTTGGCCTCTGGACCGAGGGGCTTGATGTTGGTGCGCTCGATTTCGGCAATAGCGCGCTTGCCCTGGAACTCGAGTTGTTCAAGCTGGCGGTCCGCCTGGGAAAGAAAACCCTGCAACTGGGCCATCATCTCCTCCTTCAGCCGGGGAGTCACGATTGCCTTGATGGTCACGTTGCGCTTGATGTTGAGCTTCATGGAATCCGCGTCGGTGAAAGATGCTTGCGTATTGTACGCCGTCACCTGGGCAATGTCGATCGGCCTCGATCCCGGTCAATAATGGAGGCACCCGCATGGAATAACGCCCTGGCGACGATCTTGCGCGATTGGAGTTTTGCCTGCGCGCCGCTGTACGAGGCGATTACCTCGGGGGCGGCGGTGCTTGCCGGGGGCGAGCGCCACTTCCGGCAGGCTGCCTGGCAAAACGTTTCTCTGAGCGCCGCCAGCAGCGTGCTGGATCTCTGTTGCGGGCCGGGCGGAGCCACGCGCTATCTGGCGGCCACCGGCGCGCGGGTGACAGGGCTCGATCGGTCCGAGGGCAGCCTGCGCCACGCCCGAGCGCGTGTACCTGGGGCGCATTTCGTGCAGGGCCGCGCCGAGGCGATGCCCTTTGCCGGGGCAAGCTTCGATCTGGTGCATACGAGCGTCGCCCTGCACGAGATGGAGCCTACCCAGCGGCGGACGATTATTCGCGAGGTACTGCGGGTGCTCAAACCCGGCGGCACCTTTGCGCTGATCGACTATCACCGGCCGACCAACCCGCTCTACTGGCCGGGGCTGGCGCTGTTTTTATGGGTGTTCGAAACCCACACCGCCTGGGAACTGCTCGCCACAGACTTGCCGGGACTGCTGGCCGAGTGCGGCTTTAGCACCCTCGAGCAGCAACTATTGGCCGGAGGCAGTCTGCAGACGGTGCAGGCCCGCAAACCGTGAGTTATGGAAGGAGCCGGGCTAGCCAGATTGCTCAGGAGTCCATTTCGCTTGCGAGCACCTTAGCGACTGCCCGACCGGTGTCCGAGCGAAATTCCTCGACATCCACCCGCGACAGCAACCAGACTGCCACCAGCATCCCGAGGCTTTCGAGGGCGAATACCGCGCCGTAGGCGAGCACCGGCACCCCGAACACACCCCGGGCAATATCGAGCACAATGCCTCCCGCCACGGTGGCAAACGCCTGGGACATGGCTTGGGCGAGACCCCAGGCGCCGATGAACGTGCCTGCCGTCTCGGCGGCGGTGAGATCCAGCATCAGGCTCACCGCGGCGTTGGTGGTGATCCCGAAGCCGAGTCCCAGGACGGTGACCGCCCCCTGCAGGACTGCCGGCATTGCGGTAAAGCCTGCGAGGATGACCAGCCCGAAGCAGGCTCCCACCAGCAGGCAGCCGAGGCGGGCGGTGCGCTTTTTGCCCAGCCGCGGCACAATCAAAAATCCTGCAAGTGGAATGCCCACCAGGGTGCCGGTTCCCCAGAAGGCATTGAGCCGGGTGCTCTCGGCGACGCTCATGCCGAAGACCTCGCCGCCGTAGGGTTCGAGTATCGGCTGCTGCATAAAGAGGCTCACGGTCATGGCAAGCAAGAAGGCAAAGAACACCCCGGTCTGGCGGCTTGCCGTCAGGATGCGCAGGGCGGAAGTGAGGGTGATGCGGTCCTCACGCAGGACGGTTACCGTCCGGCGGCTGAAGCGCGAATAGCGGGCTTCCACTCCGGTCAGGGCCATCAGGGCCAGGCCGAAGACGGCGGCGGGCACGACGGTAAACAAATAATTGATCGACTCGCGCAGCGTCTCCGCGGTGAGACCCTTAAGCAAACTGGCGCTGGTGATGGCCCCCGTCACGATCCCGACCATCAGCATCGTCCAGACTATCCCCACCAGCTTGGAGCGATCGTCCTCGTCGGAGACATCGACCAACAGTGCGGCGAAGGGCGTCGAACTGCAACTGATGCAAAGCCCGTACCCGGCAAAGGCGAGCGCCAGCAGCGCCACCCAGCCGTAGGTCGCCCCCGACCAACCCGTGGCACGCAGGCTGTCTGAGAGTTCCCAGATCACCTGCACCGCTAGATACGAAGTGAGGCAAAACAGCGCCGCCCCAAGCCATACATAACCGGTGCGGTGGTATCCGAAGAGCGGTCTGGCGTCCGAGCGCTGGCCGAACCAGACGCGCGCCGGGGCGACGAACTGGTACATGGCGAGCACCCCGCCCGCGAGGGTTGCCGGGATGGCGAGTAGATTGACGTCGATCAAGATGCGGTTGAGCACCCCGAGGGTGAGGATCGACATGATCCCCAGACCCATCTGAAATAAACCGAGCCGGAACATCGTGAGCAGTCCCACCTTCGGCAGGGTGTGCTCTGCAGGGATTCCGCCGGCCAGTTGGGACAGATCGCTCGAACTCATCGCGCTTGTACAACCGCCAGATGTTTCTTGCCCATATTAAGGGGCAATCTCCCTGGAGTGGATTGGATCTGCCTGCAAGCGCACCGCAGTCGTGGTCAGCGCGCGGAGGGCAAATAGCCGCTGTCAAAAAGCTGATCGAGGGTGTATGGGCAGTCGGGCGGCAACAGCGCGGGTTCCAGTCCCGTCTCCTTGAGCGCCAGGCGCAAGCCGTCCAAATAGGCCCGCTCCAGCAGGTTGTCCAGCTCCGGCTTCAAGCTGGGGCTATCTTCCAGGAGCAGGCGGATACGGGATCGTTGCTCTCGGATAGTGTCGAGCCAGCTGTCGGAGCGCTCATCGGGCTGAAATTGCCACTTGAGCAGATGCCCCGTCAAAATCTCCAGGCGGCTACGCAGCTCGCGCCGTTCCGAGCGTCCCAAAGCTTCCAACTCCTCTGCCACATGCTCGACATCCAGCGCATCCCAGCGGCGCTCGCGCACCAGCTGCGCCTGCTCGAAGGTCCAGCGGTAAAAGTCTTGCGTATAGAGCGTCCGGGCGTCCATGGGTTCAGTGTACCCGCCACGTCGCCTAGGTCAGGGCCGCCACCGAGACTTTGCCCGCGATCACCTGGGCGAGCTTGCGAAAGGCCTGGGCGGAGGCTGAATCGGGCCGGGCCATGGCGATGGGCACCCCCCGGTCGCCCCCTTCGCGCACGGGCATCTCCAAAGGCAGCATGCCCAACAGCGGCAGACCCAGCTCGCGGGCGGTGCGCTCGCCGCCGCCGCTGCTGAAGATGTCGTATTTTTTTTCAGGAGCGTCGGGCGGAATAAAGTAGCTCATGTTCTCGACGATCCCGAGCACCGGCACCCCGAGTTGCTGGAACATGCGCAGACCCTTGCGCGAGTCGAGCAGGGCCACGGTCTGGGGAGTGGTGACGATCACCGCCCCCGCCAGGGGCACCGACTGGCAGAGGGTAAGCTGGGCGTCCCCGGTACCCGGCGGCAGGTCGATGATCAGATAATCGAGTTCGCCCCAGTCCACCTGGTAGAGAAACTGGCGAATAGCGGAGTTGAGCATCGGCCCGCGCCAGATGAGCGGCTGATCCTCACCGACCCAGAAGCCCATCGAGACCACTTTGACGCCGTAATTAAACAGCGGCTCGAATATTTCACCGCCGTTCTCGTTGTGGCGCACGGGCATCTTCTGGCCTTGCAAACCGAGCATCAAAGGCACGTTCGGCCCGTAGATATCGGCGTCGAGAATGCCCACCTGGGCGCCGGATTGGGCCAGCGACACGGCGACGTTGACCGAAACGGTCGTCTTGCCCACACCGCCCTTGCCGCTGGAGACAGCAATGATGTTCTTGACCCCCGGGATACCCTGCCGGTCGGGCAAAGCCTTGGCCTTGGGCGTCTCGGCGGTCACTTCCACTTCGACGCTCTGGACGCCGTCGATGGCAAAGACAGCCTTCTTGCAGTCGCCCACGATCATCTCGCGCAGCGGACAGGCGGGGGTGGTGAGCACCAGCGTGAAGCTGACGTTGCCCCCTTGAATGTCGACGTTGCGGATCATGCCCAGTTCGACCAGCGAGCGGCGCAGTTCCGGATCCTGCACAGGCTTGAGGACATTCAGAATTTCTTCTTGCTGGATAATGCGCTGCATGGTGCCCATCATGGGTAAAGAGCCAGGGCAAAAGCCCACCGGCGTAGTTCCCCTTCAGCATAGTACAGGCGGCCTCCCGCTCCCGAAGCCTGCTTATTCGCAGCGCAGGGCAATCGCAGAATCGACCCTGGTGGCCCGTCGCGCAGGGACGTAGCAAGCCAAAAGCCCAACGACAAAAAGACCCAGGGTCACTGGCAGCAGCGCCAACCAGTCCTGCGGTCGAGGCTCGTAAAGGATTCCTGTAAGCATATTTGCAGCTCCAAGGACCAGGATTAACCCGCAGCCGATCCCCGCAAGCACCAAGGCGATCCCCTGTCCGACCACCAGCCGAAGCACGTCGGCCGGTCTTGCCCCGAGTGCTACGCGGATGCCCAACTCGCGGGTGCGTCGGGTGACCGAGTAGGACATGACTCCGTAGAGGCCGGATCCGGCCAACACCGCTGCGATCACCGCCATCAGCACCAGCAGCAATGTGTAAAACCGCTGGGCAGCCAGAGAGCGGGCAAGCCGTTCGTCGAGGGTTTGCACGTCGTTAAGCGGCAAGTTCTTATCGAGGGAGTGAACGGTCTGTTGTATGGTCTGGACGAGCGAGGCCGGGTCAACTTGCCCTCGCACCACCAGCCCGGGACCGCCGAAGATGTACTGCCGATACGACGTGTACACCTCAGGGTAAGGCAGCTGAAACAAGTCGAAGTGGTAGATATCTTTGACAATCCCAACAATCTGCCAGAGCCGTTCGTCTCCGAGGCTGATGCGCTGCCCGATCGGATCTTGCCCGGGCCAGTAACGCTTTGCCATGGTTTCGTTGATGAGCACCACTTTAGGTGTGTTGCTGCGGTCACGGTCGTTCAACAATCGGCCTCGCACCAGGGCGATTCCCAGCGTTTCGAAGTAGCCCGAGCTGACGATGCGGTTGTCGGCGTTCAGTTCCTGACCGGGGGCCGGGCGAGGGCGTCCCGCGATGGTTACTTCTATACCCCAGTTGTTCAAACCCGTTAGCGGCAGACTCGATACTCGCCCGGCTGCTTCGACACCCGGAAGGGTTTGCAAGCGGCTGAGCAGTTGCTCTTCAAAGGCGACAATACGCTCGTCGGTGGAATAACGCAGTTTGGGGAGCGCAAGCCAGAAGCTCACGACATTGCGGGTCGTAAATCCAGGATCGATGCTTTGCAAACGCAGCAGATTCTGCACCAACAGCCCCGCCCCGGCAAGCAACGCCAGCGACAGAGCTATTTCGACGATGACCAGGGCTCCCAGCCATCGCGCTTGCGAGCGGGGGGCAGAGGTGGTGCTGCCTTCTTTAAGGACCGCGTTGGGGGTGGTTCGGGTGGCCTGCAAAGCGGGTAGCAGGCCGAAAATGAGTCCGGTGAGCAGCGACAGCCCAAGGCCAAAGGCAAGGACCGTTCCGTCGATTTCGATGCGATCGAAGCGGGGCAGGTTCTCCGGTCGTAGGGCCAACAGGACAGGTACGCTCCACCAGGCCAAACCTACCCCGAATACTCCACCCAACAGCGACAGCAGCAGGCTCTCGGTAAGCAACTGGCGCAGCAGGCGGGCGCGGTTGGCCCCCAGAGCCAGGCGCAGGGCAATCTCCTTTCGGCGCGCCGAAGCCCGAACCAGCAGCAGGTTGGCAACGTTGGCGCAGGCAATCAGCAGTACACAGCCGACTGCCGCGGTGAGCAGCAGCAGGATGGGGCGAAGGTTGCCCACGAATTGCTCGGCTAGCGCAATGACAGTAACGCCGTAACCCGTATTGGTCTCGGGATAGGTGCGTTCAAGCCTGCGGGCGATGGTGTCCATCTGGGTTTGCGCTTCGGCAAGCGAGCCACCGCTTTTGAGTCTGGCAATCACCCGAAAATTGCGGCAGGCGCGATTGCACTGTTGCGCGTCTGTGAAATATTTGCGCCGGTTCGCCAGCGGACGCCAGATCTGGGCTCTCTGGAAGCGGGAAAAGCCCGATTCGGGCTGCTGAAACTGAGAGGGCATCACCCCGACAACGGTATAGCTTCTTGCGTCGATCGCGACTTTGCGGCCGATGATCCCCAGATCGGCGGCGAAGCGCCGCTTCCAGAGGCCATCGCTGATCACAATCACCTGGCCGTCGGCTTCGGGGGAGTCCTCCTCCGGCAGGAACGAGCGACCCAG
The DNA here is from genome assembly GCF_000011385.1 of Gloeobacter violaceus PCC 7421. Classification (NCBI taxonomy): domain Bacteria; kingdom Bacillati; phylum Cyanobacteriota; class Cyanophyceae; order Gloeobacterales; family Gloeobacteraceae; genus Gloeobacter; species Gloeobacter violaceus. The sequence goes on along the minus strand of NC_005125.1, from coordinate 1,588,441 downwards.
CTGTGGCTGGATACCCAGAACCGAAAAGAAGTTGGCCGATACGATCGCTCCGTCGATGACTTCCGGCTCACCTGCTCCCGTGAGACTACCGGACCAGATGTTGAAAATGGCCATGTCGGTAAACACCTGGTTTTGAGCGCGCCAATCAAGGTAATTGGCCACTGAGACGACCGTAGATTTCATCCTGGCCATTCCGGTCGTTTTCTCCCAGTCGGCGGACTTCTCCCAGACGAACACTAGCCGCTCCGGCTGCGCGTAGGGAAAGGGCCTGAGCAGCACGGCGTTGATCACGCTGAATATCGCCGTGTTGGCGCCGATGCCCAACGCCAGCACCAGCAGCATGATCCCAGTTACCAGCGGGTTGGACCGCAGCATCCGGACGGCATAGGTCAGATCCTGCAAAAGCATACCGAAGTGCTCGAATACGGCGACGCGCACCAGATCAAACAATGCCTCCACCCAGAACCAGGTGGCGCCCGGTTGCCCCCGAACCCTGCACTCCTCGACATAACGCTCACTAAACATCTGCAACATCGGCTCGCCGTACTCCCGGCGAAAATCCCCCGGCAGCACCATCAACATCTGCGCGTAAATTCGTTGGTAAGGAGCCAGATGCCCGGAATGAGAACGCATCACGAGCCCTCCAGACCGGGCAGAAAATGCTTCTGACGGGCCAGTTCCACCAGGGCCGCAAGACGCCCCGCCTCGGCCCGGCCGACCTCCCGTCCAAGCGGCGTCAAGCGGTAGAAGCGACGGCGCAACCCGTCGGTCTGGAGCGCCTCCTGCTCACCTGCCTCCTCCACCCACCCTGCCGCCAACATCTGCTTGACGATCCGGTAGAATGCCCCGGTACCCAGGCGCAGATGGCCGTCTGTGCGCCGCTCGATGTCTTTTGAGATGGCGTAACCATGGCTATCGCCGTCCGCCAGCGACAACAAAATGTGAAACATCGCCGCAGTGAGCGCCAGGGAATCTGAATCTTTGGGTGGAAAGAACATCGCTCGCTTGTCACGCTTATATGCACGTCGCATATGTCTGTTATGGATATATGCGACGTGCATATGTTAGCGATTGGCCAATCGGTCTGTCAAGGTTGCTCGTGCGCTCAGCTTTGTCGGCAGGAGGACGCTGTGCTCCAGGCGGCCTATGGGTTAATCTGTCCCCATGTTGAGCCGTATCGCCGAGTACCACTACTGGTTGGGGCGCTACATCGAGCGCGCCGAGAACACTGCCCGCGTCGTCGCCGATTACTACCAGACCTTGCTCGATATCGGCGAGCAGGCCAACCATGCGAGCCAGCGCTGGGAGATGGTCCTCGAAGTGGTGGGTGAGATGGACGCTTACCAGGGGCGTTACCCGGCCGTGCAGCCCGCCCAGGTCGAGCAGTTCGTCACCTTCGTCCGCACCAATCCCAGTTCGATCCTCAGCTGTGTCACCCAGGCGCGCGAGAACGCCCGCGGCATCCGCGATCAAATTTCATCGGAACTGTGGCTGGCGCTCAACCGGCTCTACCTTGAATTGCGCGGTGCGCGCTGGGAAGGAGATGTCGACGCCGAGGCACTCGGGTTCTACGAAAAGGTCAAAGAGCAGTCAGGACTGATCGACAGCCTGATCGACAGCACGATTCTCCACGACACGGGCTGGCGGTTTTTGCGGCTGGGCCGCTTCTTCGAGCGGGCTTTGCAGACCGCGCGGATTTTGCAGGTGCGCTACCGCCTCATCAATCCCCAGTCGGCCCTGGCGGAGCGGCCCATCGAGGTACAGCAGTGGCTGTCGCTGCTGCGCTCGGTGAGCGGATCGGAAATTTACAGCAAGCTCTACCGGGCCACGGTCGCTCCGCGCTCGGTGGCCGAACTGCTGGTGCTCAACCCGCGCTTCCCGCGCTCGTTGCGCTTTGCCACTTCCCAGGTGAGCAACATCCTCGGCCTGCTTGCTGCAAGCCAGCCCGGCTCCTACACCAGCGAAGCCGAGCGGCTGAGCGGCCGGTTGGCCAACGAACTGGTCTACAGCACCCTTGAAGAGATCGAGCGCGCTGCAGTGGTGCCCTATCTTCTCCAAAAAGAGAGCGAACTGAACTTGATCGGCGACCACATCCACAACTACTACTTCGGCTACCCGGTGCCCACGCCGATGGTGCAGGTGCAGACGCTCGAAGTGCAGCCGTTTTGAAGCTAGCTGCGGGTGGCGGGGCTCGGTTGGCGGCGATCGAGGCGCTCTTCGATGTAGTCCGCCAGTTCACGAAAACGGGGCAAAGCTTTCATTTCGATCTGGGTGCCGTCTTTGGTGTTCACGAGCACCACGCCGTAGTTAAACAGACCGCCCACGATCGAGTTGGGGATCACCCGTACTGATCGAATCTCGCGGTAAACAATGTCGTAGCGCTTCTGGCCCATCCAGCCGCTTTCGATGGTGATCCGGCGGTTGGTAATCCGGTAGCGCACGAACAGTTGGCGCACCAGACTTCCAACCCAGAGGGGCAGCCAGATAATCGTGACCAGAAGCAGCGTATTGACGATAAAGTCCACGATGTGGGGCCGCCCCTCGAACTGCACCTCTTCTTGAATCGCCATGCACCTTCTCCTAATCGGCATCCCGCGTATTGGTTCCGCTCGGCAGTAGCCCTGCAAGGACAAGCAGACGATTGACCTGCTCGCATATCTCCCCGTAGGACGGCACGAAGGCACCCTCCGGCTGGGGGCGGACCACTATTACAATTTTGTATCCAGACGCCAGTTTCAGAAGCACCCGGCGCAAAGATTCGCGAATCAGTCGCCGGTAGCGGTTGCGGCGCACGGCGTTGCCGACTTTGCGGCTGGTGGTAATGCCAATCCGGGTTGGGGCAGGAGCGGCCTTCAGCACCAGCAATTGCAGATGGCTACTCGTATAGCGTTTGGCGCGACGATGCACCAATTCGAAGTCGCGCCGGGCGCGCAGGCGGTGCTCGCCGGGCAGCAAAGACTAGACGGCCAGGCGATGGCGACCTCTGCGGCGACGGGCCGACAGCACGCGCCGTCCGCTTGCCGTCCGCATGCGCGCCCGGAAGCCGGAAGTCTTCTGGCGCTTGCGGGTGGTGCCACCCAGCGTTCTTTTCATCGATATCTATAAACGCAGCGTTTCGCATTATAACTGAGTGGTGCCGCGCTGGCAAAGCGCCTTGACCAAGTTTTCGCCTGCGCCGGGTCCGTATCGAACAGGACAAAACATCGCAGCGACGTGGCCGCTTGACCACGTTTTGCCGATGGGCGGACACGCGTGCAAATCGCAAATTGAGGATGGACGGATGGCGGATCTTTGGATAAGATTGCACACTAAAGCGTCGGCGTCCGGCATAGATATATTTAGGTGTAAACATTGGTGGAAACGCTCTGGGATGGTATCCTAAGTCACCTGAAGGGCCGGCTCAGCCGTCCCACCTTTGAAACATGGATAAAGCCGGCAACGGCCCAACAATTCGAGCAAGACTGTCTGATCATTCGCACGCCGAACCCTTTTGCACGCAGTTGGTTACAACAGCATTACGCCGGCGCGATTGCCCAGGCAGGTGAACAGGTAATCGGCCGACCCATTCAAGTTGATTTCATCGTTTCCGAGCAGTCCGAGGAGGCGTTAAAGCCTGTCATAGAGCGAGAGCCTGCCCCGGCTGCTCCGCCTGCCAATGTCGCTTCGCTCAATTCCAAATACACTTTTTCGCGCTTCGTGGTTGGGGCGAACAATCGCATGGCCCACGTGGCGGCTCTTGCCGTGGCGGAGATGCCGGGTTGCAACTATAACCCCCTGTTTTTGTGCGGTGGCGTTGGATTGGGGAAAACCCACTTGATGCAGGCAATTGGTCATTATCGGCTCGATATCGATACAAGGACCAAAATTGCTTATGTCAGTACCGAAAGATTCGCCAATGAACTTATCGAAGCTATCCGGCGCGATGCAATGCAAACCTTTCGCGAGCATTATCGCCGCGTCGATCTGTTGATGATCGACGATATTCAGTTCATCGAAGGCAAAGAGTACACCCAGGAAGAGTTTTTCCACACCTTCAACGCCCTCTACGAGTCGGGCAAGCAGATAGTGATCGCCTCCGATCGCCCTCCCCAGCTGATCCCGCGTCTGCAGGAGCGTTTGTCTTCTCGCTTTTCGATGGGACTGATTACGGACATTCAGCAGCCCGATATCGAGACGCGCATGGCGATCCTTCAAAAAAAGGCCGAGTACGAGAACATGTTCGTTCCGCAGGATGTCATCCACCACATCGCCTCCGCCTACACCACCAACATTCGCGAACTGGAGGGGGCGCTCATCCGGGCGGTTGCCTACGTGTCGATTTCGGGGCTGCCGATGACCGTCGAGACGATTAGTCCAATTCTCTCGCCACCGCGCACCCGCGGCGAAATCACCGACGAAGCGATCCTCGAACTGGTCTGCGACGAACTGAAGGTGAGCGCCGAGGACATGCGCAGCGACTCCCGCCGCCGGGATATTTCCCAGGCGCGGCAGCTGTGCATGTATCTGCTCAGAAAGTACACCGATTTGAGCCTGCCCAAGATCGGCCAGGCCCTGGGCGGCAAGGACCATACCACCGTTCTGTACGCCATCGACAAAATTGAGCAATCGAAGATCCGCGACCCCGAGGTGCAGCGCCTCCTGCAGAGGCTGGGCAACCGCCTGGAGGCGGACGCCCGCCACTAGCTACGGTGCAAACGGCAAAGCGACGACGGCAACTTCCCGCTCCCCCGCCTGCACACGCCCGCTCGGTTTGGCTTTCTGCCAGCGGGTTCGGGCGAGGGCAATGTGCGCCTTTTTTGTCTCGCTATAACCGGTGCTGGTCACCACGCCCACGTAATCGCCCTCCAGGGTCAGCTCGGTTCCAGCTTCCAGCGGTTCTTCGGCCAGCAGTCCGACCAGCTCCTGGGCGGGGTGGCCCACGAAGGTGGCCCGTGAGATCACTTCCTGGCCTGTGTAGCAGCCTTTGTCGTGGGAGATGGCGCCGTCGATGCCCAGATTGAGCGGGATCAGATTGTCGTTGAGTTCTTTGTCCCAGGCGGGAAGGCCCTGCTCGATGCGCCAGGCCTCGAAGCGCTCCGCCTCCAGGGGTGCCGGCGCAAACTCGGAGGGCATCCGCACGAGTTCCAGCCGGTAGTGACCCGGTGCCAGGGTGCTCAGGCGGGCGGGCAGCCCGTCCAGTGCAAAGTCGCGGTATCGGCCGGGTTCAGGGATCGGCTCGAACGGTGGTGCCGAGCTGAGCAATTCGAGGACGATCGCTTCGCGCGGCTCTAATACCACATCCTCGCTGAAGACATAGCGCTCCAGGCGCGCCGCGAGCGCCTCGGCGCAGCCCGACGGCACCGCGAGGGTGTAACCGCCGTCCGCTTGCTGATACAGATCAAAAAAGGCGACGAGTTTGCCCTGTCCAGTCAGTAGTGCCCCGGGGATGAATTTTCCCGGCTGCAGGGTCTTAAGGTTGCAGGTGAGCACCCGCTGCAGGTAGTCGGCGGCGTCCTTGCCCCGGACGCTCAGTAGCTCACGATCACTTAGAAAATAGCCTTCGAGAGACATTGCGTTACGGCCTGGTTTTCTTTCAGGCTAGCAGCGCTTGCCCCGGCACGGCAGACCGTAAAATTGGCTGGTTGCGATTTGGGGCGCGGTGGGTACGACTCGACGATCGTTGCTGGGAGTGGCGGGGCTCGTCGGTGCGGCAACGGTCCTCAGCAAGTTCATCGCCCTGTTTCGCGAGCAATTTATCGCCGCGAGCTTCGGGGTGTCCGCCGGGGTGGACGCCTACAACTACGCCTACAAGCTGCCGGGGTTCCTGCTCACCTTGCTCGGGGGGGTCAACGGGCCGTTCTACAGCGCCGTGCTGAGCGTCGTCTCGAAGCAGGACCGCTCGAAGGTGGCGCCGTTGATTGAGAATGTTCAGACGCTGGTGGCCATCGCCCTGGGTGGAGCCACGGCGCTGCTGTGGCTGGGAGCGCCCTGGTTTATCGGCCTGGTGGCGGCGGGTGCGGCGGAACCGCTCAAGCAGATGGCCGTCGAGCAACTGCGGATCATGGCGCCGATGGCGCTGTTTGCGGGGCTTATCGGACTGGGTTTCGGGGTGCTCACGGCGGCGGACCGCTTCGCCTTTCCGTCCTTGAGCCCGATCCTCTCCAGCGGTGCGGTGATCGCGGCGATTGGGGCGGGCTACTGGGTGTTTGGGCTTGGCCCGGAGGTACTCGCCTGGGGGAGCCTGGCGGGGGCAATTTTGCAGTGGCTGGTGCAGATCCCCCTGCAGTGGCAATTGGGTCTGGGGGGCCTGCGCCCGCGCTTTCAGTGGAACCGCCCCGAGGTGCGCGAAGTGATCGACATTATGGGTCCGGCGACCGGCAGTTCGCTGCTGTCGAATCTCAACGTCTACACCAATTTGTTCTTCGCCTCCCAGTTGCCGGTGGGGGTGCCAAGCGCCCTCAACTACGCCAATTTGCTCGTGCAGACGCCCTTGGGCATCTTCTCCAATATCTTGTTGGTGCCGACGCTGCCGCTGTTTGCGCGGCTGAGCGCCGAGGCGGATCGGCCCGAGTTGCGTTTGCGGGTGCGCCAGGCGGTGGTGTCGGTGCTCATCGTCGTGCTGCCGATGAGCGTGCTTGCTACTGTACTGGCCGGTCCGCTGGTAAGTGTCGTCTACGAGCGCGGCCAGTTCGACAATCGAGCGACCCTGCTGGTGGCGACGGTCTTTGCGGGCCAGGCGGTGGGCATGGCTTTTTACCTGGTGCGCGACCTGCTCATCCGCGTCTTCTACGCCCTGGGCGAGGCGCGCGTGCCCCTGCGCATCAGTGCCGTCGGCATCGTCGTCAATCTGCTCGCCGCCTGGCTGCTCAGCGCTACTCTGGGGGCTTTGGGGCTGGCCCTTTCGACCAGCTTTGTAAGCGCCTTCGCCTGCATTCTGCTCGTCTTCGCCCTACGCACCCAGATGGGCGGACTCGGTTGGGGGGGATTGGGCTGGACGGCCACCAACCTGCTGGCCGGAGCGCTCCTCGCCGGGGCCGCCGCCTGGGGAGTGAACACGGTCCTGGCGGGGCTATGGACGGCCGGAGGGATTGTTGAACAATTGGTTCGCCTCACGGTCGCCGGGGCTGCCGGAGTGCTCATCCAGGTCCTCTGGCTGCGGCTGTGGCGTATCCCGGAAGTGATGACGCTGCTTGGACCTTTGACCCGCCGACTGCGCCGTCGCTCCTGAATTTACCCACGAGGCAAACCGAATGAATAATGTGCAACGCGCCCCCTACGGCTCCTGGAAGTCACCCATCACTGCGGATCTGATCGTTTCGGGCACCATCGGCCTGGGTATGGTGAGGGCCGATGGTAGCGACGTCTACTGGCTGGAGTCGCGGCCCACCGAGGGTGGCCGCACCGTGTTGGTCCGCATGGGTGCTCGGGGGGCGATTGAGGACATCTCTCCGTCCGGGTCGAACGTCCGCAGCCGCGTGCACGAGTACGGCGGCGGAGCCTACGCGGTCAAAGACGGGGTTGTCTATTTTGTGAACTTTTCAGATCAAGTTCTCTACCGGCTTGAGCAGGCAGAACAAAGCGTCGCGATGGTCTCCGGCTCCTCCTATGCCGACTTGGCCATCGATCCCCGGCAACGCTATTTGATTTGTGTGCGCGAAGAACACCGAGAGGACGAGGTCATCAATGCCTTGGTCCGCATTGAACTGGACAATGCAACCGTACTGGTGAGCGGTGCCGATTTCTATGCCTCGCCTCGTTTCAGTCCGGGCGGCAACTGCCTTGCCTGGCTGAGCTGGAATCATCCGAATATGCCCTGGGACGGCACTGAACTGTGGGTTGCCGAGGTTCTTGCCGATGGCGGCGTGGGTCAGCCAATGCTTGTCGCCGGAGGTGCGCAAGAATCGATCTTCCAACCTGAGTGGTCCCCAGGCGGGACGCTACACTTTATCTCCGACCGCAGCGGTTGGTGGAATCTTTATGCCTGGGAGGACAACGAGGTTCAGGCACTCTACCCGCGGGAGGCGGAGTTCGGCTTGCCCCAGTGGGTTTTCGGCATGTCCACCTACGCTTTTATCTCGGAGCGGCAAATTCTCTGTACTTACAGAGAAAATGGTCTGACCCGGCTGGGGGTACTCGATAAACACAGCACCGCATTTCGAACAATCGAGCTGCCCTACACCGAATTGTCCGGCCCGGCGATTGTACCCGGCGGTGCCGTCCTGGTCGCTGCTTCACCCACGCAGTCTGCGGCGGTTATCAAGCTTGATCTCGAAAGCGGCGAACACAGGGTGCTGCGCACTTCGAGCCATTTGCCGGTGGATGCGGGGTATCTTTCCCGGCCCGAACCACTCACTTTCACGACAACCGACAGCCAGAAAGCCTACGGCTACTACTACCCTCCCTGCAACCAAGATTTTATCGGTCTGCCGGGGGAAAAGCCGCCTTTGCTGGTCAAAAGCCACGGCGGTCCCACTGCCGCCACCTCCAGCGCTTTGAATCTGAAAATTCAGTACTGGACCAGCCGGGGTTTTGCCGTGCTCGATGTCAACTACCGGGGCAGCACTGGCTACGGCCGCGCCTACCGCGAGCAACTCAAGGGCCGCTGGGGAATTGTCGATGTGGACGACTGCGTGCAGGGGGCTTTGTTTCTGGTGGCTCGGGGCGATGTCGACGGCTGGCGGCTGGCCATCGATGGGGGTTCGGCCGGGGGCTACACCACCCTGTGTGCCCTCGCGTTTCGGAATGTCTTCAAAGCGGGAGCGAGCTACTACGGCGTCAGCGACCTGGAATCCCTGGCCCGCGACACCCACAAATTCGAGGCGCGCTACTTTGACGGACTGATCGGTCCCTACCCCGAATGCCGGGCTCTCTATATCGCCCGCTCTCCGATTCACTCCCTGGACCAGCTTGCCTGCCCAGTCATATTTCTGCAGGGACTCGAAGACAAGGTCGTACCGCCGAACCAGGCCGAAGCGATGGTCGAAGCTTTGCGCGTCAAGGGTTTGCCGGTTGCCTATCTAGCCTTCGAGGGCGAACAGCACGGTTTTCGCCGCGCCGAGAACATCAAGCGGGCTCTAGAAGCCGAATTCTACTTTTTTGCCCACATCTTCGGATTTGAGCCGGCCGATGGCATCGAACCGGTACCCATCGACAATCTTCAAGGCTGAACGCCCGTCTGGAGCCAGTCGCAGGAATCGGGATTAGCTTTTCTCTATACCCGGAAGAACATAAAACTATACCCTGCTGTCGATCTCAATTCGGTCGCCGGGGGGAGAGCGCTGAGGGTTTATGGACCTATGATGAAAACAACAGGACGTAGTTCTTTTGCAAACGTTTTGTCCATTTAGTAGCTGAGGTTTTCCAATGGTTAAGTCGGAACGTTTTGGTCCTCTCGGCCAGTCGCGTAGGGATGGAGTGAGCGATCCGGATGAGGGCTACGCAAACTTCAACCACGACGATCAGACGTTGCTTGAGAAGACTGGCAACGTCGACCAAAAAGTGGTCTACAAGGAAGTGCATCCCAAATACTTTCACTGGACGCTGCCCGACGGCCGCAAGATAGCTCTGCACCACGTGCACGATGCGAGCAAGATCAGCAATATGATCCGGGCGGCCCGCTGCGACGAGAATGGCAACCGCATCTGGTGGTAGCTTGAGTTAAAACCTGATCATCTTTACAAGGGCATCCAAAAGGATGCCCTTTGTGATTGGAAAAGCAATATTCCCGCTCAAAGGCGGACCCATCTAACCGTGCCCCGATCGACAATAGAAGGCGTCCCCACCCAAAGCTATTTGCCCATGCTTGCCAACTTCGCACCCGATTGGACACGCCAGCGCGAGATTTTGGGCATTTTTTCCCGCTATGGCTGGGGCTACATGACCAATGCCCTGCAAAACAAAGAAGACGGTTCCGGCGAAGAACCCCGCCTGCCCCTTCCCAAAGTTTTCAAAGAGATCCTGATTGACCTTGGGCCGACCTTCATCAAGCTGGGCCAACTGCTCAGCACCCGACCCGACCTGCTGCCGCCCGAGTACATCAAAGAGCTGTCCGAGTTGCAGGCGGATGTGCCCCCTGCACCCTGGGAGGCGGTACAGCAGGTATTGCGTTCCGAGTTAACCACCCCGATGGAGAGCGTGTTTCGGGAGTTCAATCCGGTACCGGTGGCCGCCGGTTCTCTCGCCATGACCTACCGGGCGCGTCTGATGAGCGGCGATGTGGTGGCAGTCAAAGTTCAGCGCCCCGGCATCGAACGCACCGTCGAGAGCGACATCCGCATACTTAAAGGACTGGCCGATTGGTTCTCCTCCCAGTCGAGCTGGGGCAAGTACTACGACGCGAAGGCCCTCGCCGAAGAATTCGCCGCCAGCCTTCTTGGAGAACTCGACTTTACCCGCGAGGGCAAAAATACCGATTCGCTGCGCGCGAGCCTGAAGGGCAGCCCCTGGTTCGATTCCAACCGGGTGGTTGTGCCTAGCGTCTACTGGGAACACACCACCCAGCGGGTTCTGGTACTCGAGTGGATAGAAGGCAAGCCCATCCTGGGACTGCCTCTACCTGAAAAAGCCCCGGAACTGGCGGATCTGACGGTGCGGACTTTCTTTCAGCAGATTTACGTCGACGGCTTTTTTCACGCCGATCCGCACCCCGGCAACCTCTTTCGCCTGCAGCCGCCGGACGGAGCGCCCCTGCGTCTCGCCTTGCTCGACTGCGGCATGGTCGGCACCCTCGATCCGCGCACGCAGCAACTGCTTACCGAGCAATTGCTCGCCATCGTTCAGGAAGACCCCCAGCGCTTCGCCCAGCTCACCCTGGACCTGGGCCAGGCGGTCGACAACGTCAATTTCGCCCGGCTCCAGGGCGAATTCGACCGCCTGCTGCGCCAGTACTACAACCGTTCGTTGGCGGAGATCAACTTCGGCGCCCTGCTCTACGACATGCTGCGGGTATTGCGCGAAAACGGCATTCGCCTGCCGGGCAATATCGGGCTCTACGTCAAGGCCCTGGCCAACCTCGAAGGGGTGGCCCGCTCCCTCGATCCCGATTTCAACATGGTCGAGACCGTCAAGCCTTTGATTACCGAGCTGTTTCGCCGCCGGCTGTTCGGCACGGCACCGCTGCAGGAGGCGCTGCGCTCCGCCCTCGATTTGCGCGAATTGCTCCTGAAGTTCCCGCGCCGTCTTGACCTGCTGCTGCAGGGCTTGACCGGAGAAACTCTCCAGCTGCGCGTCCAGCTGAACGGCTGGGAACCCGTGCAATCGAGTCTCCAGGAGGCCGGCAGGCGGATCTCGACGGGGCTGCTCTCCGCCTCGCTGGTGCTGTCGGGAACGCTTGCCTTCACCCTGGATACCACCGGCCATGCGGTTTGGCTCGGCAGCATCCTGCTGGTGCTGGGCGGTTTATTGGGCTTCGGGTTGGTCTTCGGACGCCGGGCGTAGAAGCGCGCTAGCTGCCCGAGAAGGTGCCGCTGAAGACGCGGTTGAGGGTATTGGTCTCCAGGATCTTGCCGGTTCCCAGCACCACGCAGTTGAGCGGTTCCTCGGCGACGTGCACGGCGATCCCGGTCTCGTGGCTGATCAGGCCGTCGAGGCCCTTGAGCAACGCCCCGCCTCCGGCCAGCACAATCCCCCGGTCGTAGATGTCGGCGGCCAGTTCCGGCGGCGCCTGCTCCAGGGTGCGCTTGACCGCCTCGACGATGGCCGAGAGCGGCTCGCTCATGCTCTCGCGCACCTCGGTGGCATGAATCGAGATCGTGCGCGGCAGACCCGAGAGCATGTGCAGCCCACGCACCTCCAGTTTCTGCTCGTCATCGCCCTTGTGGGGGAAAGCAGAGCCGATTTGTATCTTGATCATCTCGGCGGTGCGCTCGCCGATCACCAGGTTGTGGAGCTTTTTAAGATAGGTGGCGATCGCCTCGTTCATCTCGTCGCCCGCCACGCGCACCGATTCGGAGATGACGCTGCCCTGCAGCGAGATAATTGCCACCTCGGTGGTGCCGCCGCCGATATCGACGATCATGCTGCCCACCGGCTCCGAGATCGGCAGCCCCGCCCCGATGGCGGCGGCGATCGGCTCCTCGACCAGAAAGACTTCTTTGGCCCCGGCCTGCACGGCCGCTTCCATGACCGCCCGGCGCTCGACCCCGGTCACACCGCTCGGGATGCCGATCACCATGCGGGGGGCGAGCAGCGACTTGCCCACGACTTTGCGAATAAAGTGCTGCAGCATCAGCTCGGTGGCGTCAAAATCGGCGATCACCCCATCGCGCAAAGGTCTGGAGGCGGTGATGTTGCCGGGGGTGCGCCCAAGCATCTGCCGCGCTTCTTCACCGACCGCGAGCAGCTTCTTGCTGTCGCGGTCGAAGGCGACCACCGAGGGCTCCGAGAGCACCACTCCCTGGCCAGCGATATAGACGCACGTATTTGCCGTCCCCAGGTCGATGCCGATGTCGCGCCGAATGCGGTTGAAAATTCCCATAAACCCCTGCACCTCTGCTGTTCGCCTGTGTAGAGGGCACCAATCGTCGGTGGAAACAGCTCAAAAATTTCCACCAGCCAGGCCCCGCGGGCACAACGAGAATAGCAGGCTTCGCCGCAACGTTCTAGATCAGCAACCGCGCGCGCACAAAAAATAATCTTCCTCCGGAACATAAATTTCCCAAAGCCGCCCGCGTACCCGGCTGGAGCCGTACACGCGCCGGGCACAGGCAGTACACTCACCCCGTAAAATGTCGCCTGCGAACATCCACCAACCGAGCGAGCCGCAGCGCGGACATTGCACATGCCTGCCCAATCGAATACTCGAGTTTCTAACCAGGGACATCACCATTTCCGGCCTCCCCTTTCTGCAGGAATCGTGGTTATACGTTAAGGTGTAATACCTAATGAAAATATCGGTTTACATCTGTTTCGAAACCACACAATATTTAACGTTCTACAACCATCGTAGAGGCCGTTCTATTTGGGTGGCCTCTTAGTAGCCGCTGCTGCCGAAGCTCCCGGTCTGACGTTCGGAGCTTTCGAGTGTGCTGACTTCGACAAACTGCACCTGCGGCACCGGCAGCACGACCAGTTGGGCGATGCGATCCCCACGCGAGACGACGACGGGAACCTCGCCGTGGTTGATGAGCAATACCTGAATCTCGCCGCGGTAGCCGCAGTCGATAAGGCCCGGGGTATTGAGCACGCTGATGCCGTGGCGCGCCGCGAGGCCCGAGCGCGGTTGGACAAAGGCCATGTACCCTGCAGGTAGACCGAGAGCGATCCCCGTGGGCACGCGCGTGAAGCGGCCGGGAGCGATACTCAAGGGGACTGCATGGGCGGCGAACAGGTCGAGCCCGGCGTCGCCGGGATGGGCGCAGGTAGGAAGCGCAAAGCAGTGAGCAAGGCGCTGGATGGCAACACGGACCGGGTCCATCGACAATAGAAATAGCGGCAAACGGATCTCCCACACAATGGCACCGACGGCGGCGCAAATCAAATCGAGAGCCAGGGCTCTCGGCTTTCACAAAGTTGGAATTGCTCGTGCCGACGCGCTCGACGGCGAAGCGGCGGAGCGGCTTGGCGGGTGGCTCGCCGCCGGATACGCCGGCGAGATGCGCTGGATGCACGACCCGCGCCGCCGAGACATCCAGCAAGTATTGCCTGGGGTGCGCTCGGTGATTTGCGTGGCCCTCAGCTACAACACTGCCCAGGGCGAGCCCGCTCCCGGCCAGGCGCGCATCTCGCGCTACGCCCTCGGGCGCGATTACCACAAGGTGCTCGGCAAGCCGCTCAAGGAGCTTGCCCGCTGGATAGAAGCAAGCGATCCCGGCTGCCGAGCCGTCGCCTATGTCGACACCGGCCCCGTCCAGGAAAAAGCCTGGGCCGAGGCGGCCGGGCTCGGCTGGATCGGCAAGAACGCCTGTTTGATTACCCTTGAGTACGGCTCCTGGGTTTTCCTGGGCGAGATCCTCACCACCCTCGACCTCGAAGCGAACGATCCCCACCCCAATTACTGCGGCACTTGTACGCGCTGTCTTTCGGCCTGCCCGACCGCGGCCCTTGTCGAACCCGCCGTGGTCGACGCCCGCAAGTGCCTGGCCTATCACACCATCGAGAATCGCGCTCCGGAGTTACCGGAAGCGATCGCCGAGCACCAACACGGCTGGGTGGTGGGTTGCGACCTGTGCCAGACTTGCTGTCCGTTCAACCTGCGCGCTGAGCGGTGGGGCCGATACAGCGAGGTGGCCGACTTTGCACCGCGTGATCCCTGGAATGAGATCACTCTCGATCAACTCGCCGACCTTAGCGACGCCGAATTCGAGCGCTGGAGCGAAGGGAGCGCCATCCGGCGCGTCAAGGCAAGCGGTTTGCGCCGCAATGCCCGCAGTGCTCTGGGAGCCTCCGGCGATTCACTAGCCCAGGCCCATTGAAATTGGGCACAATAAGGGCGTCTTTCGCTGAAACGCTATGACTGCTATCCTCCCGCGCAGCGGGGCAAACTGGCCCGGACTCATCGAGCACTACCGCGAATATTTGCCCGTGGACGAGCGTACGCCGGTGGTGACGCTCCGGGAGGGCAACACGCCTTTGATTCCCCTCGAATCGATTGGCCGTCGGCTTGGCCGCGGCTTGCGAGTTTGGGCAAAATTCGACGGCCTCAACCCGACCGGCAGCTTCAAAGATCGTGGGATGACGATAGCTGTGTCCAAGGCCAAAGAAGCCGGGGCGCAGGCGGTGCTGTGCGCGAGTACCGGCAATACTTCCGCTGCCGCTGCCGCCTACGCGGCCCGGGCAGGCCTGCGCGCCTACGTGCTCATTCCCGAAGGCTACGTCGCCCTGGGTAAACTCGCCCAGGCGTTGGTCTACGGTGCCGAAGTGATCGCCATTCGCGGCAACTTCGACCAAGCGCTGGCGATTGTGCGCACGATAGCCGAACACTACCCCATCACCCTGGTTAATTCGGTCAATCCGTTTCGATTGCAGGGCCAGAAAACGGCCGCTTTCGAAGTGTGCGATCAACTTGGCACCGCCCCCGACTGGCTTTGCATTCCAGTCGGCAACGCCGGCAATATTACGGCCTACTGGATGGGTTTTTGCGAGTACGCCCAGCGCGGCCGGATTGCCGGGCGCCCGATTTTGCAGGGTTTTGAGGCGAGCGGTGCAGCAGCACTGGTGGGGGGCAAAGTCGAACCGGTGGCCCATCCGGAGACAGTAGCCACCGCCATCCGCATCGGCAACCCGGCAAGTGGCGTGCGCGCCCTTGCCGCGGTGCGCGCGAGCGCAGGGGCCATCCGGGTGGTGAGCGATCCGGAGATTCTCGAAGCGTACCGGATACTCGCCTGCGAGGAAGGGATCTTCTGCGAACCTGCTAGTGCCGCCGCGGTGGCAGGACTGCTCAAGTACGGCCACGAAGCGCCTGCCGGTGGGCAGGTGGTCTGCGTGCTCACGGGCAATGGCCTCAAAGATCCGGACCGGGCCATCGCCGTCTCAGCCGTGGAAATCGCTCCTGGAGCAGATCCCACTGCTTCGGCGGTAGCAAAGGCGATGGGTTTCTAGAAAAACTTTGCTAGAAGGGTTGACGTCTCGGGATAAACCTGGGTATAGTCGTGATTGTCGAAACGCGCTCCCAAGCGAGCCGCAAGACGCCGAACCTTGAAAGCTGAATAGTTTGGAAGCCAAGCAAGCAAGCTCGTAGAACAACTCGGTCAGTTCTTCGGAACGGACCATTTTTCCGGAGCAATGCTCCGGAGCCAACTCAAACAAACCAAAATGGAGAGTTTGATCCTGGCTCAGGATGAACGCTGGCGGCGTGCTTAACACATGCAAGTCGAACGAGATCTTCGGATCGAGTGGCGGACGGGTGAGTAACACGTGGGAATCTGCCCTCAGGAGGGGGATAACGGCCGGAAACGGCCGCTAATACCCCATATGCCGCAAGGTGAAATGAATTTCGCCTGAGGATGAGCCCGCGTCTGATTAGCTAGTTGGTGGGGTAATGGCCTACCAAGGCTACGATCAGTAGCTGGTCTGAGAGGATGATCAGCCACACTGGGACTGAGACACGGCCCAGACTCCTACGGGAGGCAGCAGTGGGGAATTTTCCGCAATGGGCGAAAGCCTGACGGAGCAACGCCGCGTGGGTGATGAAGGCCCGTGGGTCGTAAAGCCCTTTTGTCAGGGACGAAACCTGACGGTACCTGACGAATAAGCATCGGCTAACTCCGTGCCAGCAGCCGCGGTAATACGGAGGATGCAAGCGTTATCCGGAATTATTGGGCGTAAAGCGTACGTAGGCGGCCAGCCAAGTCTGGGGTCAAAGCCCGCAGCCTAACTGCGGAAAGGCCCTGGAAACTGGTTGGCTAGAGTGCGGTAGGGGCAAGGGGAATTCCCGGTGTAGCGGTGAAATGTGGAGATATCGGGAAGAACACCAGCGGCGAAAGCGCCTTGCTGGACCGCAACTGACGCTGAGGTACGAAAGCCAGGGGAGCAAATGGGATTAGATACCCCAGTAGTCCTGGCCGTAAACGATGGACACTAGGTGTTGCGCGTATCGACCCGTGCAGTGCCGTAGCTAACGCGTTAAGTGTCCCGCCTGGGGAGTACGCACGCAAGTGTGAAACTCAAAGGAATTGACGGGGGCCCGCACAAGCGGTGGAGCATGTGGTTTAATTCGATGCAACGCGAAGAACCTTACCAGGGCTTGACATGTCGCGAATCTCGCGGAAACGTGGGAGTGCCTTCGGGAACGCGAACACAGGTGCTGCATGGCTGTCGTCAGCTCGTGTCGTGAGATGTTGGGTTAAGTCCCGCAACGAGCGCAACCCTCGTCGTCAGTTGCCATCATTCAGTTGGGCACTCTGGCGAGACTGCCGGTGACAAACCGGAGGAAGGTGGGGATGACGTCAAGTCAGCATGGCTCTTACGTCCTGGGCTACACACGTGCTACAATGGTTCGGATAAAGGGTCGCAATCTCGCGAGGGGGAGCCAATCCCATAAACCGAATCTCAGTTCGGATTGCAGGCTGCAACTCGCCTGCATGAAGTCGGAATCGCTAGTAATCGCAGGTCAGCATACTGCGGTGAATACGTTCCCGGGCCTTGTACACACCGCCCGTCACACCATGGAAGCTGGTCATGCCCGAAGTCGGTATTCTAACCGCAAGGAGGGAGCCGCCGAAGGCGGGGCCGGTGACTGGGGTGAAGTCGTAACAAGGTAGCCGTACCGGAAGGTGCGGCTGGATCACCTCCTTTCTAGGGAGACCCCCGGCACCTCCTGAACCACCTTACGGATGTGTATGTGGTCGAGGTTGTCCGGTATCCTAGGTCGACGAGTTTGTGGCTTTCAAACTATTCACTGGTTCGGGTTTTAGCAGCCGGTTGGCTGCGGATTTTGGGCTATTAGCTCAGGTGGTTAGAGCGCACCCCTGATAAGGGTGAGGTCCCTGGTTCGAGTCCAGGATGGCCCACATCCAAATTCTGGGGGCATAGCTCAGCTGGTAGAGCGCCTGCTTTGCACGCAGGAGGTCAGCGGTTCGAACCCGCTTGCCTCCACCACCCGAGCCGATGTCTAACTCTTGCGTCTCAAAATGGCATTGTGCTACGTTGAGACTCTGCGAGAAATCAGCACCTTGAAAACTGCATAGTGACGTAACAACGAGTAGACCACCAATGGGTCGACTACGAATGCAACGTAATCGACCAAGTGTAAGTCAAGCTACACAGGGCGTACGGTGGATACCTAGGCACAGTCAGCCGATGAAGGACGCGGCTACCGGCGAAACGCGACGGGGAGCAGGAAGCATGCTTTGATCCGTCGGTGTCCGAATGGGGAAACCCGGCATCCTTAACAGGGTGTCGTCCGCAAGGACGGGAACCAGGCGAATTGAAACATCTTAGTAGCCTGAGGAAAATAAAGTAAAAACGATTCCCTCAGTAGCGGCGAGCGAACGGGGAAGAGCCCAAACCGATGGGTTACGACCTGTCGGGGTTGTAGGACAGCTATCTGGAGTGCGTTTGCTAGGCGAATGGGTTGGAAAACCCGACCAAAGAAGGTGATAGTCCTGTACTCGAAAGCAAACAAACCCTGGCTGAATCCTGAGTAGCACGGGGCACGTGAAATCCCGTGTGAATCTGCGAGGACCATCTCGTAAGGCTAAATACTGTCTGTGACCGATAGCGATTAGTACCGCGAGGGAAAGGTGAAAAGAACCCCGGGAGGGGAGTGAAATAGAACATGAAACCGTATGCCTACAAGCAGTGGGAGCACGATTTAACGTGTGACCGCGTGCCTGTTGAAGAATGAGCCGGCGAGTTACGGTCAGTGGCAGGTTAAGCCGAAAATGGCGGAGCCAAAGGGAAACCGAGTCTGAATAGGGCGCTAGTCACTGGTCGTAGACCCGAAGCCTGGTGATCTAACCATGGCCAGGATGAAGCTTGGGTAACACCAAGTGGAGGTCCGAACCGACTGATGTTGAAAAATCAGCGGATGAGCTGTGGTTAGGGGTGAAATGCCAATCGAACTAGGCGATAGCTGGTTCTCCCCGAAATGTGTTTAGGCACAGCGTTAGGTGTTTATGGGCGGGGGTAGAGCACTGATTCGGTGCGGGCTGCGAGAGCGGTACCAAATCGAGCCAAACTCCGAATACCGTCCAACATAGCCTGGCAGTGAGACTGTGGGGGATAAGCTCCATGGTCGAGAGGGAAACAGCCCAGACCACCAACTAAGGTCCCCAAATTGTAGCTCAGTGATTAAGGAGGTGGGATTGCACAGACAACCAGGAGGTTGGCCTAGAAGCAGCCACCCTTGAAAGAGTGCGTAATAGCTCACTGGTCAAGCGATCCTGCGCCGAAAATGAACGGGGCTAAGCTACATACCGAAGTTGTGGATTTATGGTAGGGGAGCGTTCCGCAGTAGGATGAAGCGTCAGCGACAAGCAGGCGTGGACGAGGCGGAAGTGAGAATGTCGGCTTGAGTAGCGCAAACATTGGTGAGAATCCAATGCTCCGAAAGCACAAGGTTTCCTCCGGAAGGTTCGTCCGCGGAGGGTTAGCCGGGACCTAAGGCGAAGCCGAAGGGCGTAGTCGATGGATAACAGGTGTATATTCCTGTGCTGTGTCGCTGGAGTGTCAAAGGGACGCATGAGGATAGGCCATACCCTTACTGGATTGGGGAGCTCCTACGGGAGCAGTTTGGCCGAAAGTAGTGCCGAGAAAAGCTTTGCCACATTGAAAGCACGCACCCGTACCCGAAACCGACACAGGTGTGCAGGTAGAGAATACCAAGGAGCGCGAGATAACCCTCTTTAAGGAACTCGGCAAAATAGCCCCGTAACTTCGGAAGAAGGGGTGCCCCCGCGAGGGGGTCGCAGTGAAATGGCTCTGGCGACTGTTTACCAAAAACACAGGTCTCTGCAAAGCCGCAAGGCGACGTATAGGGGCTGACTCCTGCCCAGTGCCGGAAGGTTACGGAAGTCGGTTAGCGAAAGCGAAGCTGGCGACCTAAGCCCCGGTGAACGGCGGCCGTAACTATAACGGTCCTAAGGTAGCGAAATTCCTTGTCGGGTAAGTTCCGACCTGCACGAAAGGAGTAACGATCAGAGCGCTGTCTCGAAGAGGGACTCGGCGAAATAGGATTGTCTGTGAAGATACGGACTACTTGTACCCGGACAGAAAGACCCTATGAAGCTTTACTCTAGCTTGAAATTGGGTTCGGGCTTTGTCTGCGCAGGATAGGCGGGAGCCGGTGATACATCTCTTGCGGGGGGTGTGGAGGCAACGGTGAGATACCGCTCTGACAGGGTCTGGATTCTAACCTACGGGGACAGTTTCAGGTGGGGAGTTTGACTGGGGCGGTCGCCTCCTAAACGGTAACGGAGGCGCGCAAAGGTTCCCTCAGGCTGGTCGGAAATCAGCCGCAGAGTGTAAAGGCATAAGGGAGCTTGACTGCGAGACCTACAAGTCGAGCAGAGACGAAAGTCGGCCTTAGTGATCCGACGGTTCTGCATGGAAGGGCCGTCGCTCAACGGATAAAAGTTACTCTAGGGATAACAGGCTGATCTCCCCCAAGAGTCCACATCGACGGGGAGGTTTGGCACCTCGATGTCGGCTCGTCGCAACCTGGGGCGGTAGTACGTCCCAAGGGTTGGGCTGTTCGCCCATTAAAGCGGCACGTGAGCTGGGTTCAGAACGTCGTGAGACAGTTCGGTCCATATCCGGTACAAGCGCAAGAGTGTTGAGAGGAGCTCTCCCTAGTACGAGAGGACCGGGAGGGACTGACCGCTGGTGTACCTGTTATCGTGCCAACGGTAAACGCAGGGTAGCTATGTCGGGAGTGGATAACCGCTGAAAGCATCTAAGTGGGAAGCCCACCTCAAGATGAGCACTCTCTCCGCAAGGGTAAGACCACGGGAAGATTACCCGTTAATAGGCTCTAGGTGGAAGCGCAGCAATGTGTGCAGCCGAGGAGTACTAATAGGTCGAGGGCTTGACTTACTTGTTGGTGTTACTTGTTGAAATACGTCACTGTGCAGTTTTCAAGGTGTTGCTTTTATGCAACGCTGTAAGTTTTCCTGGTGCTCAGGCGCAGTGGAACCACGCCGATCCATCCCGAACTCGGACGTTAAACGCTGCAGCAGCGAAGATACTTGGAGGGCAGCTTCCTGGGAAAATAGCCCGGTGCCAGGGAAATAATCAAAGAGGCCCCAGTCTAGAGATTGGGGCTTTTGTTTTGGGTTGAAATTATGAACGCCGAACTGCTCAAACAACTGTTGCAAAGCGTGGCGGATGGAAATCTGCAAGTAACCGAGGCTTTAGAGAAACTGCGTACATTTCAAGTAGAGTCCCTCGATTTTGCAAAGCTCGACCACCACCGCGCCCTGCGCACGGGCTTTCCAGAGGTGGTCTGGGGACCGGGCAAGACTTTTGAGCAAATTGCCGCTATCCTGGCGCGTCTGTCGGAACACAACTCGGTGGCGATGGCGACGCGGATCGACCCGGCGACTTTTGAGCAGGTGCGCGGGCGGCTGCCCGAGGTCCGGTATTACTCGCAGGCGCGCATTTGTGCAGTATTCAACCCTCGGTTGCCGCCCAACCAAATAGCCGGATGTGTAGGGGTAGTGAGCGCCGGTACTGCCGATTTGCCTGTGGCGGATGAGGCGGCGGTGACAGCCGAGCTGTGCGGCGCTGAAGTGCTGCGGCTTTGGGATGTAGGGGTGGCGGGTATTCACCGGCTGCTAAGCAATCTGTCGGCTCTGGAACAGGCGGATGTGCTCGTTGTGGTCGCGGGGATGGAAGGGGCGCTCGCCAGCGTGGTCGGCGGACTGGCACGAGTTCCGGTGATTGCCGTTCCAACCAGCGTCGGTTACGGTGCCCACTTTGGCGGGCTGGCAGCTTTATTGGCGATGCTCAATAGTTGTGCTCCCGGTATCGGGGTGGTCAACATTGACAACGGTTTTGGGGCGGCGATGCTGGCGGCTCAAATTCTGCGGGTGGCTGAGCGCAAGCACCTGGCTGCCAGCCAAACTCCCCCAGATCGATCCGCCCAGAGCAATCAAAAGTGACCCCCTCCGCCTTCAGCAGAACCTGTTGGTAATCGTCGTTACCGAGGCGGTGGGGAGATGCGGAAATTTCGCCTTTTGCGTTGATCACGCGCTGCCAGGGGACGTCTGCGTCCGGGGCGACCCGAAACAGGGCATAACCCACCTGCCTGGCCCGACCGGGCAAGCCTGCCCAAAGTGCCACCTGGCCGTAGGTGGCCACTTTGCCCGCGGGGATACGGCGGACTACAGCGTAGATGCGTTCGTAGACGGGCGAATTGGCCATTTAGGTGGAGTACAGGAGGTTGCGGCGCAAAAAGTGGTGCAAAGACTCCAGTTCGATCTGGAAGACCTGCTGGACCTCGTGGGGGTCGCAAGTGTATTCGTTGGCCAGCAACACCCGCAAGGTGCCGAGATCCCGGCTGATGACCGGATTGACCAGACCGATCAACGTGCGGGCCGCATCGAAGGCTTCGATAGGAAGTTGCAGAATCTGGCCGGCGCGGTTGAATAGCTTTTCGAAGATTTTGGGGATCTCGTCGCGGCGGAGCGATTCGGGGCCGCCGATGGCAAAAGTTCGATTGCGGGCTTCCGGCAGGCTCGCTGCCTGGATAGCGATCTCGCTCAGGTCGTCGGTACTGACCAGCGATGTACGGTTTTCGCGCCGACCGATCAAAAAATAGAACCCGGTGCGCTCAAAATTGCGTGCAAGTGTGAGCAAGTTGGAGGCAAAACCTGCCGGTCGCAAAACGGTGTACGGGATCGGGGTACGGGTCAGGTATTTCTCGACTTCGCGCTTGGCCTTGAAGACAGGGGCGTCGTCGTAGTGGCGATCGGCCCCGAGGACCGAAATGTAGACGAAGCGTTCGACTCCTTGTGTTTGGGCCGCTTCGATGAGGTCGATGTTGGCCTGGTATTCGACCTCGGCGATGCTCTGGCCGGGCCGGGTGCCGTGGGCGCTGATGACGTAGCGCGCGCCGCGGACGGCCCGCTCGATCAGATCGCGGCGGCGAAGATCGCCGATGAAGATTTCTGCACCCATCTGTTCGAGGTCGGCGTAGCGGGCTTCCAAGCGCACGAAGGCCCTGACCGGTTGGCCGCGCCCGCGCAAAGACCGGACAATTCGCCGACCGAGATCGCCCGTGGCTCCTGTGACCAAGAACATACTGCGCCCCTTTGTCGCCCTTCCGCTGGTCAGAACCGGAAGAATTACCGAAATGCTAGCCCAAATAGTTGTAGGGGGGGATGTCTTTTCGGCGCACCCACTGAAACCCACTTTCCGGGGTTACTACTGCAATATCGATGGGGCCGCCACAAGTCTGGGGGCCGCTTGCGAAGCGCTGAAAATGCACTTGGGTGGTGGCTAGAAACTCGACGTACTCGACGCCTTCCTGCAGGCTGAAGGCGTAGTAAGGCACCCGGGCTTGGCCTTGGCCGTCGATGAGGCTCTCGGTCACCAGTCCGGCGTAGGCCGGGGCAAACCCAAGCACCAGCCGCGTGAGCGCCTCGAACTCGCCATCCCAGAAAATGGCCGAGCTGCTCAGGTCGAAGCGCTGGGTCTCGCCGGAACTGAAGTGGTTGACCTTGAAAATCTGGGCGTCGGCCCCCCGGCTGGCAAGGATATCCGGAGTCTGGAGGGTATCGCCAAAGGTTGCCCGGTGCCCGCCGCTCGGGCGGGCAAATCCGGCGAGCAGATAGGTGATCGAGCCCTGATCGGGAGGAGGCAGGTTCTCGGTGAGGGCACTGATTACGGTCGGCATGTCCGCGAGGGTCGGGGCCACCCGCGTGGCAAAGTCCTCCAGCCAGCTTGCGACTGCCCGTCCCTCCAGAAAGCTGCTGCCGCAGGTGAGGATGCCGAGGGCGTGACCCTGGACGCCGAACAGTTTCAGGTTGCTGTCGGACAAGAACACCAACTGGCCGTTCTCCTGAATAGTCAGGCGTGAATCGGCTGCGAGCACGACGCCGGAGGATACTTTAAGGGCCACGATGATTGTCATGGTGCAAAATTAGCACCCACGGTGCAAAATTGGACCTGCCGACCGGCTTTGCGCCGCCCAGGAGAGTGTTGCGTGTCCGACGCCAGTGCCTACGCCGAGAGCGAGATTGTCCTACCGATTCGGCCCAATGATTATGACTACGCGGCCTACCTCAACAACGCCGTTTATGTTGAATTTTTAGAGGCGGGGCGGATGGACTGGGCGGAGCGCAACCGCCTCGATTTGTTTCAGTCCACCTTTGCCCCGGCGGTGGTGCGCCTCGAACTCGACTATCTGCGGGCCTTTATCCGGGGCCGCGACCCGGCCATGGCCACCGTGCGCACCCGCTTGACGGAGCTGAAACTGGCACGGCTTATTTTCGATCAGACGCTCGCGAACGCCAAAGGAGAACTTTGTGCCCGGGCTGTCGTCCACGTCGTCATGCTGAACCTCGAAATCAACAAGGCGGTTGCGGCTTCCGAGGCATTGCAGCGCATCCGCCTACCGGTCTGAGGCGGCCTGCGTCTCCGGCAACCGGCTCATCGCTTCAAGGTCGAGGATCTCGGCGAGTTGCGCTTCGGTCAGTAGCCCCCGCTCGAGAACGATCTCGCGCAGGGAGCGGCCGGTCGCGAGCGATTCTTTGGCGACGGCGGCGGCGTTGAGATAGCCGATGTGGGGATTGAGAGCGGTCACCAGGGCGATCGAGCCCTCGGCGTAGGCCAGGCAGCGCTCGGGTTGGGCCTGGATGCCGTCGATGCAGCGCGCTCGAAAGACCGTGAGGGCGTTGGTGAGGATCGTGAAGCTGTGGAGCAAGTCGTAGGCGATCAGCGGCATCATCACGTTCAATTCCAGTTGGCCCGCCTGGGCGGCCAAGGCAATCGCCTGGTCGTAGCCCATCACCTGAAAGGCGACCATCGTGAGCATCTCGCACAGCACCGGGTTGTACTTGCCGGGCATGATCGACGAACCCGGCTGCACCGGCGGCAGTTCGATCTCACGCAGGCCCGTCTTGGGGCCGGAATCCATCAGGCGCAGATCGCCCGCGATCTTGACCAGATCCTGGGCCAGATTGCGCAGGCTGCCGGAGACGGCCACGAAGGGCGCCATGCTCTGCATTGCCGCCATCGGTCGGGGGGCGGGGGTGAGGGGGTGCCCTGTCAGCCGGGCCAGTTCGGCGACGACGCGCACCCGGTACTGGGGATGGGTGTTGAGGCCGGTACCGGCGGCGCTGCCCCCCAGGCCCAGCACCAATAGCTCGCGGCAGGCGGTTTCGATGCGGGCGCGGTGCTCGCCGACGATCTGGGCATAGGCCAGAAATTCATCCCCAAGCCTTATGGGCACCGCGTCCTGCAGGTGGGTGCGCCCGGATTTGACGATGGGCAAAAACTCGTTGCCCTTGGCCTCGAAACTTTGTTGCAGGGTGCTTAGCGCCTCCAACAGCGGCGCGCTTGCAAAGAGCGCTCCCAGACGGATGGCAGTGGGGATCACGTCGTTGGTGGACTGGCCGTAGTTGACGTGATCGTTGGGGTTGACCTGCTTGTAGTCGCCCCGCGCGTAACCCAGCAGCTCGAGGGCGCGGTTGGCGAGCACCTCGTTGATATTCATGTGGTGGGAGGTGCCGGCGCCCGCCTGAAAGATATCGACCACGAACTGATCGCTCCACTGGCCCGCCAGCACCTCGTCCGAGGCGCCAATGATCGCCTGGGCCACGTCTTTGGGGATGCATTCAAGCTCGGCGTTCACCCGGGCGGCGGCCCGTTTGATGAGGGTGCAGGCGCGCACGAAGTCGGGCAGCGGGCCGATGCCGCTAATCGGGAAATTCTCGACGGCGCGCAGGGTCTGGATGCCGTAATAGGCTCCGGCCTCCAGGGTGCGCTCGCCCATCGAGTCGCGCTCGGTTCTTGGTTGCATGGCGGTCAGTGAGCAGGAAGACTTGCCGATCGTGCCACGAATCGGAACCTGTCCGACCCGTCTTTGCGGATGGGCATAAAAAAGTTACTAATGAGAGATGGACCTTTGAGCGAGCCGAGCGTTGAACGAAACTATAGCGCTGCAAACTCTGGTGGCCCCGCAGCAAGTACGGCGCGGTCACGGCACTATCGAAATCTTGGGGGAATGGACCCGGCGGCTCGGAAGCCGACCGCTGATCGTCGGTGGCCAAAATACCCTGGCGCGCTGGCGACCGACGCTGGAGAAGATTTTACAGGAAGCGGGGCTTGAAGCAGTCTTTGCCGATTACGGTATCGACTGTACCGAAGCGAACTTGGCGCGACTGGTGGACAAGGCGTCCGGGCACGACGTGGTGATCGGCGTCGGGGGCGGTAAAGCCCTCGACATGGCCAAACTGGTCGCGGCGCGCCGCGGCCTGCCGATGATCGCGCTGCCCACCTCGGCGGCCACCTGTGCGGCTTGGGCGGCTTTGTCGAATATTTACTCCGAAGCGGGCCAGTGGCTCTACGGCGTCGAACTCGACCACGCACCTGAAGGGCTCATCGTCGATTACGACTTGATTGCCACCGCCCCGGTGCGCACGCTGGTGAGCGGCATGGGGGACGCCCTCGCCAAGTGGTACGAAGCGTCCATCAGCTCCGGCGACTCGGACGATGTGCTGGTGATTAGCGCCGTGCAGCAGGCCCGGGTGCTGCGCGACTTGATTTTGCAGTTGGGAGAAGCGGCCGTGGGCGAACCCGGCGGCCGGGCCTGGGAGCAGATGGTCGATGCAAGCATTTGCCTGGCGGGGATGGTGGGGGGCCTTGGGGGGGCGCGCTGCCGCACCGTCGCCGCCCACGCCGTCCACAACGGCCTCACCAGCCTGGGTGCCACCCGCCGCTCGTTGCACGGCGAAAAAGTCGCCCTGGGTGTTCTGGTTCAACTTAGGCTCGAAGAAACCGTCGGCCGCCAGCGCCTGGCAAGCATCGCCCGCGAGCAGCTCGAACAGTTCTACCGCCGTGTGGGTCTGCCTTTGAGCCTTGAGGATCTGCACCTCGCTGCGCTGGACGACGAGCAGTTGCTGGCGGTTGCCCGGCTGTGCTGCCAGCCGCAATCCGACATCCATTACTTGCCTTTTGCCGTCGAACCCGAGCAGTTGGCGCGGGTGCTGCGCGAGAGCGCCCGGCCGCGCGCCGCTCGTCTAAGCTGATGGGTGGAGCGGAGGATGGCGATGTTTGAACTGATTCTGTTGCCCCTGGACAGTTCGCCGGAAAGCGAAAGGGCGCTGCAGGTGGCTTTGAGCCTCGCCCGCCAGTACAGCAGCAAACTGCTGTTGCTGTCGGTGGTCGATTTACCCGAGGAGATGCCCGAGCGCGAAGCCCACCTGGCCGAAGTGCGCGCCAAGGCCCAGGCCCTTGCCCAGACCGTGCGCGACCGGCTGCAGGGCGAAGGGTATCCGACCGACGCGCGCATCGACGCGGGCAAAGCCGCCTTTGTGATCTGCGATGTGGCCGATGAAGTCGGGGCGGGGCTGATCGTCATGGGCAGCCGCGGACTCGGTCTTATCGAAGAAGGCAAACACCACAGCACCAGCAGCCGGGTGATCAACCTCTCCCCCTGCCCGGTGCTGGTGGTGCCCTGACGGGAGCCCGGAGGGCGGCCTGCTACTGTGGTGGCAGCTATGAACGTTTCATCTGCGCACGCCACGCGGCCTTATGCGCTGCTTTCGATCGCGGCGGCGGTGGGCACGATCGCCATCAAATTCGGTGCCTACGTCCTGACCGGTTCGGTCGGGCTGCTCTCCGACGCGGCCGAATCGGGAATCAACCTGGTGACCGCCCTGGTCACTTTTTGGGCGCTGACGGTGGCGGCAAGAGCTCCCGACCAGACCCACCCGTTCGGCCACTCGAAGGCGGAATACTTCTCCAGCGGCCTGGAGGGGGCGCTGATTCTGCTCGCGGCGGTGGGGATCGCCGTGACCGCCGTGGGGCGGCTTTTCGATCCGCAGCCGCTGGAGCAGTTGGGCTTGGGCATGGTGCTCTCGCTGGTCGCCACCGCCCTCAACGGCGGGGTGGCGGCGGTGCTGACGGCGGCGGGCAAGCGCCTGCGCTCCCTCGCCCTGCAGGCCGACGCCCAGCATCTGCTCACCGACGTCTGGACCTCCGCCGGGGTGGTGGTTGGGCTGGTACTGGTGCAACTGACCGGTTGGCTCATCCTCGACCCGCTGATTGCCCTGGCGGTGGCCGTCAACATCGTCTGGGCCGCCCTCAGGCTGTTGCGCGAGTCGGCGGACGGGCTGATGGACAGCGCCCTCAGCGACGAAGACACCCGCAGCATCGAGCGGATTCTGGCCGGTTACGCAGAGGGCGGCCTGCAGTTTCATGCCCTGCGCACCCGCCAGGCCGCCTCGCGCCGGTTCATTTCGCTGCACGTACTGGTGCCGGGCGCCTGGACCGTCCAGCGCGGCCACGATCTGTGCGAGGAAATCGAGCGCGCCGTCGAGGCGGCCTTGCCCCAGAGTTATGTCACCACCCACCTCGAACCGCTTGAAGATCCGCTCTCGTGGGCGGACGCCGAACTCGACCGCACCCCCCGCTCGGGCGATTCCCCGAAAGAAAAACGGCGGTGAGCGCGGTGGTGCTGGCCCGCGACGTGATGTCCGCGCCCGTGCGCACACTGCGCCCGGAGATCGCTTTGATGGCGGCCCGGCAGCGCCTGACCCGCTACGGGCACGGGGCGATGCCGGTGGTGAACGCGCAGGGCGGTCTGATGGGAATCATCTCGCGTCGCGATCTCGATATTGCTCTTTATCACGGATTCGCCGAGGATCCGGTGGAGCGGTTCATGACCGCGACGGTGCTCACGGTGCCCTCGGACGCCCCGCTCGATGAGATCGAAGCGCTGATGGTCACCTACGACATCGGCCGGGTGCCGGTACTGGAGGCGGGGCAACTGGTGGGCATCATCACCCGCACCGACCTGCTGCGCCAGCACCACCAGCAGCGCACCGGCGGGCTGCCGCTGTTCCTGCCTTTGCAGGAGCGTCTTGAAGCCAAACTCGAAGCGGTGGCCATCGAGCGCCTCGCCCGGGTGGCCGCCACCGCCGAGGCGCTCGATCAGGTGGCATATCTGGTGGGCGGTGCGGTGCGCGACTTGCTGCTGGGTGAAACCAGCAGCGATCTCGATGTCGTGGTCGAAGGCCGCGGGGGCGAAGCCGGGGCCGCCCCGGCCCTGGCGCGCGCCATCGCCGCAGAGGACGCAACTTTGCGCCTGGAGTGCTTCGAGAAGTACCAGACCGCCGCGCTGATCTGGCCCGATGGCTTCGTGCTGGATCTGGCCACCGCCAGGACCGAGTTCTATCCCAGACCGGGGGCCAACCCCGAAGTCGAGAGCGCCTCGATCCGCCTCGATCTGTACCGTCGGGATTTTACGATCAACGCGATGGCCGTCTGCCTCAACGGCCCACGCGCCTGGCAACTGATTGACTTTTTCGGCGGATTTGTCGATCTGCGCGAGCGCATCGTGCGGGTGCTGCACCCCAACAGCTTCATCGAAGACCCGACCCGGATCTTTCGGGCGGTGCGCTTTGCGCTACGGCTCGGCTTCGCGATCGCCCCCCAGACCGAGGCGTTTATTGTGCGCAGCGTTTCGGGCGGTCTGCACGATCTTTACGGCGGGGAACGCCTGAAGACGGAACTCGGCTACTTGCTTGCGGCCCCTTTTTGGTTGGAAGGGCTGCAACTGCTCGACCGGCTCGGGGCGCTGCGCTGCGTGCACCCGGATCTGCGACTGACGGAGGCCTTGGCAGCGGCGTTGGTGTGGCTGGAGGGTGGGTATGGAGCGTTTGCGCCTTTGCGGGCGACCCTCCCTCAGTTGCGGCTGGATCGGCTGCTGCTCGCCGTGGGGCCGCAGGCGGCCGAGAGCCTCCCCCTCGACGGCCACGCCCGTACCCGGCAGCGCAAAGTGCGCGCCGCGCTCCTCGTCCTCGCCAAACAGACCGATTGGTCCGCCGCCGCGCTCCACCGGCACCTGGCGGGCCTTGGGCCGGAGGAGAGTCTGCTGCTGGCAAGTGCGATCGGGCAGACCGAACGGCGCCAGTCGATCGCTGATTATCTGCAGCGCCGCCGGGAACCGCCGCTGGTGGGCGGCGACGACCTGAAAGCCCTGGGTCTCAAGCCCGGTCCGGACTTTCGCAAAATTCTCGATGACGCCACAACGGCCCAACTTGCCGGCAAGCTCGTCGACCGCGAAGGAGCGCTTGCCTGGCTGCAAGACCGCGCCCAACCGGGAAATCGCGCCTACGAGAATTAATTGATAATGATAATCGCTCCTGCTATCATCGCCACGATGGTTGAGCGAGGAGTGAGCGGTGGTGCCGATCTGGAATTTTTATGGGCTGCATCGGGCAAGCCGCTTGCTTCTGGCACTCGGTTGCGGGTTTGCCGGGACGCTTGCGGTTGTTCAAGATGCAGGCGCGGTGCCGACGGTGAGCGATCTGGCCGCCACGGGCGGTCGGGCTGCGGATTTGTTGGTCCAGGAGCCCTCCCCGGCCGCGTCCCCCGCCCCAGAACCCGCCGTTCCCGTTGAGCCTGTCGCTTCAGACCCAGTGCCGCCTGCAGCGGTTGGCTCCGAGACCTTTGAACTGGACGATGTGACGGTGACCGGCAGCTTCCGTCGCCAGCGGGTGCGCGACATTCCGGGGAGCGTCTACGTCATCGATCAAAAAGAAATCGAACAAAAAGGGGCGCGCACGGTGGGCGACGCCCTGCGGGGCGTGCCGGGGGTAGTGAGCAATCTGTCCGGGGCGGGGGCAGATGTGCACAGCACCTACTTCATCCGGGGGCTGCCCACCACCAGCACCGCCTTGCTCATCGACGGCCGCTCGCTCAACAACCTCAACCAGGAGCACGTCGATCTCAACGAGTTGCCGGTGGCGGGGATCGACCGCATCGAGGTGCTCACCGGCGGGGCAACCACCCTCTACGGTTCGACAGCGGTGGGCGGGGTGATCAACGTGATCACGAAGCGTCCCCCCAAGGTTTTCGAGGGCAACGTCGAGGTGACCTACGGCAGCTACGGCTACAGCGACTACCGCGCCTACGTGGGCGGGCCGTTGGGTGAGAGTGTGCGCTTCAACCTCTACGCCACCTACTTCAACACCAACAACGACTTTTTCTACCGGGTGGAGCGGCCGGGCGGGCCGGTGCCGGTCTTCGAAGACAAGCGCATCAACGGGGCGTTTACCAGCACCAACTACGGCTTCGACCTTGACTGGGAGATCATGCCGCGCACGACGCTCAATTTCACCAGTTACTACCGCCAGGGCAGCCGGGGCATTTCGCTTTTCGCCATTCGCGATCCGCGCACGTCAATCCCGGCCAGGGACGAAGCAGGCAACGTCGTCAACCTTTCCGCCGACGAACTGGGCCTTAACGGGGCGCTCTTTCCTCGCATATTGATCGACTACTACGGCTTTGCCGTCACTTCCAATACCCGCCTGGGGGAAGCCGACGACTCGAATTTGCAGGTGCGGCTTTCTTACGACCGGGGCCGCACCACCGAGCAGGAAGTCGAAGAAGGGGAGACCGAATTTGCCACCAACGACATCGGCATCTTCGGCACCCGCGTGCTGCATACCTGGCAGGTGGCCCCGGCCCTCAACTTGAGCTACGGCTTCGACTTTTTGCGCGAGGGCGGCAACTCCTTCGGCAGCGAAAACCCGCTCATTTACGAGGCGGCCATCTCGCAGCCGTCGCTGTTTGCCCTGGCAAGCTACAAACCCGCCGACGACGTGACGGTGACGCTCGGTTTGCGTGGTATCTTCGGCACCCGCGCCACCAGCCGCGAATTTAACCGCGACTTTAACGGCGCCCTCACCCCGAGCGTCGGAGTGCGCTGGCAGGTGATCCCCCAACTGGCCCTGCGCAGCACCTTCAGCCGCGTCTACAAGACTCCCAATTTTAACGACCTGTTCGGCCGCGGCGAGATCCTGGGCAACCCGGATCTCTTGGCGGAGAGCGGTTCGACTTTCGATGCAGGCATTGACTGGCAGCCCAGCCCGACCAGCCTTATCCGCTTCAGCTACTTTCTCAACGACATCGACAACCTCCAGGGCTACAACCTGATCGAAGAAAATTCGCCGGAAGATCAGTTGCTCATCGACAAGTTCGGCTACGAACTGAATGAGCGCGTGCGAGTCAATTTCCCGAGGGTGCGCTCCAGCGGCTTCGAGTTGGCGGCAAGCTGGCAGTTTGCCCCGTACTGGACGCTGTTTGCGACCGAGACCTACACCGACTCGCGGGTGGAGCAAGCTTTTAAACCCGCCTACACCCAGACCCAGTACCCGCTGGTACCCTTCCACAGCGGTCGGGCCGGTTTTTCCTACGACAGCCCCGGCGGTTTTCGCGGGGCGCTGTTTGTCAATTTCCAGGGCCTACGCTCCAGCGACCCGCTGCACATCGGCCCGGGCTTCGCCGAACTGAACAGCCCGGCGGGGCTGCCCATCGCCAACGCCTTTGCCCTGCCGCCGGGGGCGCTGTTGCCCGGTTACACGACGCTAGACTTTTCCTTCCGGGTGCCCGTCACCGAAAACCTCTCGGTGCTGGGCTACCTCGACAAC
Source organism: Gloeobacter violaceus PCC 7421 (assembly GCF_000011385.1). Lineage (NCBI taxonomy): Bacteria > Bacillati > Cyanobacteriota > Cyanophyceae > Gloeobacterales > Gloeobacteraceae > Gloeobacter > Gloeobacter violaceus. The sequence continues at coordinate 1,556,423 of NC_005125.1, read as the reverse complement.
CTTACCAACACCCGCTACGAGCGCAACTACGGCAACGGCGCGCCGCCCGTTAACTTTCGCCTGGGGCTCAAGGCCGCCTTTTGAGCCTATCTACTACGCCACTTCAAGAATGAAGTGCACCGCTTTTGCAAATAAACCCGATCCGATATCATCATTTTTGTGTGCAACGCCGTCGGACTAAGCACCAGTGATTAGTGAACGCTACTGGTATCGTGGGGACGATCCTTTATAAGAAAAGTTCTAGGTAAAACATGGGACAGGGAAGTGAAAGAGACCGCCGCCGCCGCCCGCCGTGGTGGTGGGGTCTGGCGCTAGCGGCGGTGTTAGGGGCGTGGCCGTCGGCTGCGGGGGCACAGGTAAACTTCCGGGTCGCCCGCTCCTTTGCGGCCGGGGAGCGTCCCACCTCGGTGGCGTTGGGGGATATCGACGGCGACGGCGACCTCGACATTGCCACTGCCAGCGGCGACTATGCCGACCCCGGCAATGTGTCGGTGCTGCTGAACGCCGGTGGTGGCGGGTTTGCCCCCCCCCGCTCCTTTGCAGTCGGGGACTTACCTAAGTCGGTGGCGCTGGGGGATATCGACGGCGACGGCGACCTCGACATCGCCACCGCTAACAGGGAATCCAACGACGTGTCGGTGCTGCTGAACACCGGCGGTGGCAGCTTTGCCCCCGCCCAAGCGTTCGCGGTCGGGTCCCGCCCCTACTCGGTGGCGTTGGGAGATCTCGATGGCGACGGCGACCTCGACATCGTCCCGCCAACAGAGAATCCGACGACGTGTCGGTGCTGCTGAACACCGGCGGTGGCAGCTTTGCCCCCCCCCGCTCCTTTGCAGCCGGGAACTCTCCCCTTTCGGTGGCGTTGGGGGATCTCGATGGCGACGGCGATCTGGATCTGGCCACTGCCAATAATTACTCCGACGACGTGTCTGTGTTGTCGAACAGCGGCAGCGGCAGCTTCGCCCCCGCCCGCAACTTCGTGGCCGGGGACCGTCCCACCACAGTAGCGTTGGGGGACGTAGACGGCGACGGCGACCTCGATCTCGTCACCGCCTCTGGCCAAAGGGTCTTGGTGCTGCTGAACACCGGCAACGGCACCCTCGCCAACACCCGTTTCTTCAGGAACGGGGACTCTCCCAGTTCGGCGGTGTTGGGGGACGTAGACGGCGACGGGGACCTCGACATCGCCACCGCCAACAGCGGCTCGGTTTACCAAGTCACCGGCAGCGTAACGGTTTTGTTGAACACCGGCGGCGGCAACTTCGCCCCCGCCCGCAACTTCGTGGCCGGGTTCCGCCCCTACTCGGTGGCGCTGGGAGATCTCGATGGCGACGGCGACTTCGACCTCGCCACCGCCAATGGCCAATCCAATGACGTGTCTGTGTTGTCGAACACCGGCGGCGGCAGCTTTGCGGCCGCCCGCTCCTTTGCGGCTGGCGGCGAAACTGTGGCGCTGGGAGATTTCGACGGCGACGGCGACCTCGACCTCACCACCGCCAATTCAGCCTCTAGCAATGTGACGGTGCTTCAGAACACTGGAGGTGGCAACTTCGTCCGCTTCCGCTCCTTCGCGGTCGGGTTCAATCCCAAGTCTGTGGCGTTGGGGGACGTAGACGGCGACGGCGACCTCGACATCGCCACCGCCAATGGCGGCTCATTTCCCGACTACCCCGGCAGCGTAACGGTTTTGTTGAACACCGGCAGCGGCAACTTCGCCCCCGCCCGCAACTTCGCGGCCGGGTTCCGCCCCTACTCGGTGGCGTCGGGGGATCTCGATGGCGACGGCGATCTGGATCTCGCTACCGCCAACAGAGAATCCGACGACGCGTCTGTGTTGCTGAATACCGGCGGTGGCAGCTTTGCCCCCGCCCAAGCGTTCAAGGTTGGGGATGATCCCCAATCGGTGGCGTTGGGGGATCTCGATGGCGACGGCGACCTCGACCTCGTCACCGCCAACGGCGCATCCGACGACGTGTCTGTGTTGTCGAACAGCGGCGGCGGCAGCTTCGCCCCTGCCCAATCGTTTGCGGTCGGGGACTCACCTGAGTCGGTGGCGTTGGGGGATCTCGATGGCGACGGCGACCTCGACCTCGCCACCGCCACAGCACGCCCCAACAATGTGACGGTGCTTCAAAACACCGGCGGCGGCAGCTTTGGCCCCCCCCAGTCGTTTTTTGCCGGAGGCTCTCCCATCTCGGTGGCGTTGGGGGACCTGGACGGCGACGGTGACCTCGATATTGCCGCTGTCAGTGGTAACTATTCTTATGGCAGTGTATATGTGTTGTTGAACACCGGCGGCGGCAGCTTCGCCCCCGCCCAAGCGTTCAAGGTTGGGGGTCCTCCCTTTTCGGTGGCATTGGCGGACCTTGACGGCGACCTCGACAACGACCTCACCACCGCCATCTACTCAGCCGCCACCGTCACGGTACTGCGCAACATCACGCCAAGCTCTCCCTCCCAGCCAGCGCGGCCCTCTCCCACTCCGTAAAGGCGAACGAGGAACGGCCTTGTTTTATGCGAATCGATTGGGTTGTACTGTGCATCTCCAGAAAGTTTGCTGAACCTGGGATGCCAATAAGTTACTCCAGGTAGCGCAGCCGACGGGCGGGGGTGAGGGCATCCAGCAGTTGGCCGCCGTAACTGCGGTGGTTGATGCGGTTATCGAGCAGTGCCACCAGACCTTGGGTCTGGCGCAGAGGACTGATGCCCCGCTGCAGCCGGCCAATGGCGACGGGCAGCAGGTACTCGCGAAACCAATCGCGGCGGCGGTCTTTGAGCCACTGCACCCGCGCAGCCACGAGCGGGTCGTCGAGGCGCGGAAAAGGCAGCGCGCAGACTGCCAGGGTCGTGGGAGCCCCCAGGTGATGGTGGTTGGCTTCCCAAAATTCCCAACTGGCCAGGGTGATGCCGTTGGGGGGCGGCTGCAGGCGATGAATGCCGACGCGCGAGCCGAACTGCGAGGCGAGAAAGGTGCCCAGGTGGGAGCGCAACGGACCTTCGGGCAACAAGATCACCAGCGGCCCGGCGGCAAGGGCCGCCAGTTCCACCAGCACCGGTTCAATCTGCTGCCGGTACTGAGAAGACGTGGGATCGCTCAGTTGCGTAGGCAGGTAGAGCTGCACCTCCTGCTCGCGCGGGTCGGCGGGAAAGCGCAGACAGGTCACCTCCTCCAGGCCCACCCAGGACCGGAAAGTGCGCGCTTCGCGCGCCGGGTCGAGCGCTTCGCCGATGACGACGGCGGGCTGGCGGGGCCAGAGCGCGCGCGCCAAATCGCCCGCCACGGCGATCGGGGAACTGACCAGGCTGAACTGGTTGCTCTGGCGGTAGTACTGCACCCAGTGGGCGCGCTCGGGTGCGCCCAGGGCGGCGCGAAAGCGCCGCCAGGCCTCGCTGGGGGGAGATTCACCCAGAGCGCTCGCCAGTTCGGCCTGGCGGCCGGGACTCAGGGCCGCGCGGTGATGGGGCTGGCTGGAGAGGGCGCGGCTGAGTCCGACCTGCCAGTCGAGCCAGAATTCGGCCCGCTCAAAGTCGCCCTCGCGCAGATCGTCCCAGTCGGCCGGCTCGATGCGCTCGCAGAGCGCCTGGATGGCCCACTGCTCCAGGCCGTGGGCACCGTCGAAGATCACAGCGACGCCCTCGGGAAAGTGACTCCCTCCCCGCAGACGGTCGCGCAAAAAAGTGAGCGGGTCGGTGATGAGCACCCCCTGCCACCCGGTACCGGGCCAGCGATCGCCCAAACCGATCGGTTTTTCGGTAGCCAGGTTGCGGCGCAACAGCGGCAAATCGACATCGAGCAATTGCTGCTGGATGGTTTCACTCGCGCAGAGGATCACCGGCTCCGGGGCGCTCAGGGCCGGCAACAGGTAGCTGAGGCGGTGCTCTCCCGAACCGCTCACCTGCACCAGGGTCGATCGGCCCTGGGAAAGGGCGCGGGCCACCAGCCGCCCCATCGTCAACTGGTGGGGCCAGACGGTGGGCAGTTGCTCCGAGCGCAGCAACTGCAACAGCTGGCGATGGACCTGAACCTCAATGCCCATGGCACCCAGTGTAAGACTCCCCGTGCGAACAACAGGGCCTAAACGTTACCATGAACGCTAATCGGGCAAGCTCACTAAACAAGATCTATGGAAGCGGGGTATGGGCATGCAATTTTCTGTACACGACTTGCTGGGTCTACTCTCACCGGAACGCTCGGTGGCGCCGAAGGTGCTTCAGCAAAAGCTTTCCCTCGATGACGGCGCGGCGCTTGCCCAGCTGCAACTGGTGCTCGACGCCCTCGAGAAAGTCGGCCTGATCGAGAAAATGCAGGGCCGCTACCGCCTGGTTGCCAACGAAGAAATCGTCGGCGGACGCCTGCGCTGCAGCTCAAAAGGCTTCTGCTTTGTGACCCCCGAGCAGCCGGAGGCGGAGGAAATTTTTGTCGTCGAAGGTAGCCTCAAAAATGCCTGGAATGGCGATCGGGTGCTGGTGCGCCTGCTCAAAAAAGCTTCGCGCCGCCGCAAACCCGAAGGAGAAGTGGTGCTGGTGACCGAGCGGGCGCACACCGCCCTGGTGGGCCGCCTCGCCGAAGCGGACGCGGGCGAAGACAAGCCCAAACTCCTGCAGGTCGCTCCCCTGGACGACCGGCTGGGCAGCGTTCTGGAGTTGGTCGATGCCGAAATTCCGGACGTGGCGGCCGACTTGATTGTCGAGGTGGAGATCACCCGCTATCCTCTAGGGCGGCGGCCGGCCAAATGCCGATTGCTGCGCGTGCTCGGCCACGCCAACGATCCGCTGGTGGATCTCGACCTGGTGGCCAGCCGCTATCAGTTGCCGCTCGAGTTTCCCCAGGCGGTGCTCGATGCGGCTGCACAGCTTGCCGCATCCGCGGCGCCGGAGGGGCGCGAGGATCTGCAGGCGCTCGAAGTGTGGGCGCTGCCGGGGGAATTGCTCCAGACGGCCCTCTCGTTGGTACCGACGGAGGGCGGTTGGGAACTGGGTTTGCACGTGAGCGATGTGGCGGTGCTGGTGGAGGCGGGTTCGACCCTCGACGCCGAGGCCTACCGGCGCGGCCTGGCGGCGCGCCTGCGCGATCGCAGCCTCAGACTGTGGCCCGACGCGCTGCTGGAGCGTTGCGCTCTGCTGCCCGACACCGGCCGTTCCGCCTGGTCGGTGCTGGTAAACCTCGACACCACGGGCCAGGTGCGCGCCTTTCGCTGGACACCCTCGCTGGTGCGCGCCCGCGGCCGCCTGGAGAGCCTGAGTGAACCCTACGCCGCCGTCGCCGCCGCCCTGGCCGCCCAGGGGACAGGCCCGCTGCTCGGCGCTTCGGATCCGCGCATTTTTATCGAACTGCTCGAATCGCTCATCGGGCAGCATCTGGCCCACCTGCACCTGGGGGCACCCTTTTTGTTCGAGCCGGGGCCGCAGGGCGGCGAGGTGGTCGACTGGCTGCGCCTGGCGCGCGCCTGCGGCCTGGAGGTGCCCGAGGCGGACGCTTCGGTGGAACTCACCGTGCGGCAGTACCGCACCTGGCTTCTGGAGCAGCCCGAGGGGGCCAACCGCGCCCTGCGCGAGCTGCTGCTGACCACCCTGCCGGTGGAACAATTCGCGGCGGAGCCCCGGCACCACTTCGGGCGCGACAGCATGGCGGTCGCCCCTTTTGGCCGTCCGCTCGAACACTACGGCGACCTGTTGGTGCAGCGCTTACTCCAGCAGGTGCACACCGACGGCCGCGATCGCAAGACGCCGCGCAGCAAGGTGAGCGTCGATCTGCACTCTTCGAACTGCCATGGGCTCATCGACTGGCCGGTGCTCAAACCCAAAGTCCAAAAAGACTGGGAGGAGGCGCTGCCAGGCTCGGTAAGCCACCTCAGCGCGCGGCTGCAGCAGGTGCACCAGGCCCAGGCGGACCTGGAGGGCTTCGAGCGCATCGGCCGGCTCGGCACCCAGACCGAACCCCTCAGGGGGCTGATTACCGGTGTGCAATCCTACGGATTTTTCGTCGCCGTCGAAGAACCCTTCGTCGAGGGCCTGGTGCACGTCAGCGGTCTCAAAGACGACTGGTACACCTTCCAGGCGCGCGAACCCGCCTTGATCGGCAGACGCAGCCGCCGCCGCTTTCAAATTGGCGACACGGTCACCGTCAAAGTCAAGGGGATAGACTACTACCGCCAACAAGTGGACTTGATGGTGGTGCGCGACGAGTCGGAACCACCCACGGAGGAGGGTACCGAAGCGCCGCTGCTTGCCGCACCGGAAGCGTGAACGGCGGCGTTGCCCCTCAGCCGCCGTTGGGCAGCGAGGCGGCGCTGATCGAACTGGAAGAAAGCACCCGGCTTTCGATCGTCTTTTCGATGAAGGGCCTCAGATCGTTGAGGTCGATGTAGCGATCGGCAGCGTTGCGCAACTCGCGGGCAATCATGCCCTCGGTGGAAACGACGGTGATGCGCGTATCCTTGGAGCGCAACAGTTCGACCGCCCGCTCAAAGTCGCCGTCGCCGCTGAAGAGCACCGCATGGTTGTACTGGGCGACGGTGTTGAACATATCGACGACAATTTCGATATCGAGATTGGCCTTCTGGGTCATCTCCCCGGAGAGGCGATCGTAGTACTCTTTGAGAAATTTTTCGCGCACGGTAAAGCCCATCGCGATCAGCGCGTCGCGAAAGCCCCGCTGGTCCTGGGGATCGCGGATGCCCGTGTACCAAAAAGCGTTCACGAGCGCTTCGTGACGATTAAAATATTCGAGCACCTTGCGCGGATCGAAAAACCAGCCATTCGACCGCTGGGCGTAAAACATGTTGTTGCCGTCGATGAAAATCGACACGCGATCTTGCCGGTATTGAGCGACCATGGAAACTCCTAAAAGCAGGTATAAGTCAGGTTTTGCTTAGCAGAGGAAACCCCAGAGATTCTCTTTGCTTTGCGTAGGCTTGCGCAATTCGCCTGGCCAGGTGGCGTATCCGGCCGATATAGCCGGTCCGCTCGGTGACGGCGATCACACCGCGCGCATCCAACAAGTTGAATGTGTGGGAACACTTGAGGACATAATCGAGCGCCGGAAGCACCAGTCGGCGCTCGCTAAGCGCCGTAGCCTCCTGCTCGTAGAGCTTGAAAAGGGTAAACAGCAATTCCGGATTCGCCTGTTCAAAATTATAGATGCAATTTTCGATTTCCCCTTCGCGGTGGACCTGGCCGTAGGTGAGGCCAGCTCCCCATTCGATGTCGAAAATCGAATCTACACCCTGCAGATACATGGCCAGTCGCTCAATGCCGTAGGTGATTTCGATGGAAACCGGGCGGCAGTCGATGCCTCCACACTGCTGGAAATACGTAAATTGCGTCACCTCCATGCCGTCGAGCCAGACTTCCCAGCCCACCCCCCAGGCCCCGAGGGTCGGCGATTCCCAGTTGTCTTCGACAAACCGGACGTCGTGTTTTTCGGGGTGAATCCCCAGCACCTCCAGCGAGCGCAGGTAACGCTCCTGAATGTCGCCGGGGGAGGGCTTCATCAGCACCTGATACTGGTAGTAATGCTGAAGACGATTGGGATTTTGTGCGTAGCGACCATCGGTGGGCCGCCGACACGGCTCGATATAAGCAACATTCCAGGGCTCAGGTCCGATAGCCCGCAAAAAAGTATGCGGATTCATCGTGCCTGCGCCTTTTTCTACGTCGTACGGTTGAACAATCAGACATCCCTGCTCCTCCCAAAACCGATGAAGCGACAAGGTCATGTCCTGAAAGTTCATATCGCAAGGCGTAGCCCGAAACGTTCTTTGTACAAGGTTAGCGCATGGATGTATCGCATTACACCATCGCCGGGATCGCTTCTAGAAAATTAACAAGCCGGTGAGGGGCTCGCTGGAAGGCTCTCAGGCAGGATGGCCCGATGGGGTTGCGTCGCCATTCTTGATTTGCAGGGACGCCTGTTCGTCCGGTAGGCCCGTTGCGATTAGGATAAACGCAAGTATCCGTTCCTCCCCTACCCGTATTGCGTCGCCCTTCGCGCTTTTTGAGTGATTATGATAAGGATTCTCCCGCCAGTGGGTTGCCGGGACTCAGCGGCCGGGAAGGAGGTCGGGCACAATTACTGGTAGCCGATCGCAGAGGACGATGGTGCGTTTGGAAAGGCCGGAAAACTGGCTGCTTGCCATCTTTGCTTTTCTAATCGGGGTGGGAGCGGCAGCTGCCCTCAGCCCCGAGCAGGTCGTGCAATCGCTCAACGAAGATAGGGATCTGGCAGGCTACGGCCCCTACACGCTGCTTGCCGGTGAGAAGGGTCCATGGCGCTTGATTGCCAAAGGACCGCCGCTCAAGGACAAAACCCTTTTTGAGAAAGCGGCGCTGCAAAGCTCGCTGCTGCTGGTGCGCCATCGCCCGCGTTGGGGAGGCCTGATTCTGGTCGAATCGGGTTCCTGGCGGGCAAGCATCTCCGCCCCGCAACTGATCGATGCCGCCCGCGGCCAGAATCCCCGTGCTCTGCCCGTTCGCGAACTCCAGGCGAGTAACCGCGGCCCACTGCTGCTGCACCCCGAGTTGAGCTTCGAGCGGCTGAAGGCTTTGCGGGTGCCGAGTTTCTTCAACCGCCAGGCCATCCCCCAACTGCAGCGCGCCACCCTGGCGCGGGCGCAGGAGGTGGGCTCGCGCAGTTGGGCGTATCGTTCGTTGCGCTTTATCGAGGAGCGCTACGGCCTGGAGGGCGAACAGCCCCTCAGCATCGAGCGCTCCTTCAGCCGTGGGGCCTTCGCCGAGCGCCTGAACGCGGCTTTGTTGAAACTGCTCGACCCCCAGCCGGGCGATCTGGCGGTGGATCGCTCGGATCTGGCGGCTTTGCGTCAGCTGCAGGTCGATTTCGAATCGGAACTGGCCTTCCTTACCCGCGAGCGCGAGCGGCAGGAAGTGCCGGGACAAACGCCTTCCACCAAAGCGACGTTGCCGATGGCCGGCGTGACCTATCGCTGCAGCGTGCTGTTGCCGGTGGGAGCCGGGCGGGGGATTGCCCAGTTGCTGGTGGACTTTCCGGCCAACCTGCCGCCTTCCGGCCGCGAAAGTGTGCGGCTGCTGGTCGCCGACAGACCGGTGGTGGCCCGCAAAGTCGAACTGACCGGCCGGCAGTACAGCGTCTCGATGCGCTCGGCGGTGCCGCCCGGCTCCGAGTTGACCCTTGAAATTCAGGGCGTCAGCGAGCCTCCTAAACCAGGCCTTTACGCCTTTGGTTTGACGGTCTTGCCGGAGGGGACGCTGCCCGCATACTACGAACTGCCCGGGGCCAAGGCCACCTTCGCGCCGTCGGGGTCCGGCTCCGGCCGTCCGGGCGTTTAGCGGCCGCCCACCACGACCTTGCCGATGCGCAGGTGCGGTCCGCCCACCGCCACCGCCAGGGGCGATTGCCCGCCCTTGCCGCAGCCGCCGCTCAGCCAGACTTGATCGCAGCCGATCGCTTCGATGTCCTTGAGCGTCTCGAAGACATTGCCGGTGAGGGTGATGTCGCTCACCGGTTCGGCGATTTGGCCGCCGCGGATCATGAAGCCCTCGGCGGCGGCGAAGGTGAACATCTCGCCGTTGGTCTGACCGCCCAGCATGCGCACGGCGTAGACCCCTTCGTCGATGCCCGCGATCATTTCCTCGAAGGGCGTGTCGCCCGCCAGGATGCCGGTGTTGGTCATCCGCACAATGGGAGGATAGGTGCCCCCCAGGGCGCGGGCGTTGCCGGTGGGTGCCTCCCCCAGCTTGCCGGCGGTCTCGCGGTTGTGCAGCCGTTCGGTGAGTATGCCGTCTTTGATCAGGTACTTGCGCCGCGTGGGTACCCCCTCATCGTCGTAGGCGAGGGTGCCCGGCTGACCGGCGACGGTGCCGTCGTCGACGACATTGAGCTGGGGGGCGGCGATCGGTTTACCCAGTTGCAGCAACTGCTGCATGCGCGGGTTCTCGTAGATAAAATCGGCCTCCGAAAGGTGGCCGAAGGCTTCATGGATGAACACCCCGGCCAGATACGGATCGAGCACGGCGGTGTAGCGGCCCGCCTTGATGGGCGTGGCTTCAAGCTGGCGCAGGGCGCGCTCGACGGCGGAGAGCACCCGCGCTTCGATGCCGACCAGGGCGCCAAAGTCGCTGCGCGAATGGACCGATTCGAAGCCCTGGCGGATCGTGCCGCCGTCGCGGGCGACCACCCCGAAGCGGCCCGTCACATCGAGGCGCTCCTGCTCCAGGACCGTACCGGTGGTGTTGACGAACCAGACCGTCCGAAAACGGTCGGTGAGCCCGGCGGTGGTCGTCTGGATGCGGGGGTCGGCTTCTAGGAGCAATTGGTTGTAATGGGCCAGCAAATCGCGCTTCTCCCCCAAAGACACCCCGCGCGGGTCGCGCCCCAGCTCGGCGCGCACGGTCGCTTCGACCGCTTCGACCGCCGCCAGTTGGGTCGTCTCGCGGCCCACCAGCTTCGCCTGGCTCACCGCCTCGGCCACCCGGCTTTCGAGTTCGCCCAGGTCGCTGAAGGTCACAAAGCTCCAGCCGCCGCGGTGGCAGGCGCGGATGCCGCCCGCCAGATCGAAGCTGCGGTCGATCGCCTCCAGGCGCGGCCCGCGAAAGGACACCGAACTCGATTCACCGCGCTCCAGGCGAATCTCCAAATAATCGACCGCCGAGCGATAGGGAGCCAGGGCCGCGAGGAGTCTGTCTTGCATCGAATTGGCCAGCGACGACAGACCCCATTGTACGGCGCTTGGAACTACGCCTCTCCCCGTAGATAAATTTTTGTGTACTACAATGAATTTGTTTGCAATGTTTCTTTATACACTGTCTAACACGGGAGTCCGACCATGAACAACCCCAACTCCACTGCTTCGGAGCCCAAGTTTGGCTTCAACCCTTACGCCGAGCTGTTGAACGGCCGCCTTGCGATGATCGGTTTTGCGGCTGCGCTCGTCGTCGAGCTGGCCACCGGCAAGGGTGTGCTGAGCTTTCTGGGCCTGATCTAAGCCAGGAAATCGGCCTTTTTGAGTGTTGCACGGGAGCCCGATTGGGGCTCCCGTGTTTTTTGGGCCGCCTGTGCTACATCAAAAACATGCAACCGTGGTTTCGTGTTTCGCTCGACCGTCTGGAGGACTTGCCCGACGCGCCGGGGGTTTACCGGTTTGTCGACTGCGACGGCCGTTTGCTCTATATCGGCAAGTCCGTGCACCTGCGCACGCGGGTGCGCTCCTACCTGCGCCGCGACGGCGGCCACTCCCGCCAGACCGAGCGGCTCAAGTTCGAGGCGCAGGCGGTGGAGGTGCTGTGCACCGGCTCGGAACTGGCCGCACTCCTGCTGGAGGGCCGGCTGATCCGCGAGTATCTGCCGCCTTTTAACCAGGCCCAAAAGCGCTACCGCCAGTATCCGTTTTTGCGTTTGTCGGTCCAGGAGGACTATCCGCGGCTGCATCTGACCCGGGTGCTTGCAGGCGACGGCGCCGAGTACTACGGCCCCTACAGCCAGGCGCGCTTTGTGAGCTGGATGGCGGATTTGCTCTCGGCGAGCCTGGGTCTGCGCACCTGCCGCGACTTTTCGGCCATCTATCACGGCTGTCTGCTCGACCAGCTCGGCAAATGCCTGGGACCGTGCCGCACCGGGGCGCTGGTAGCGCAGTACCGCGAGCGCGTCGAGCGGCTGCGGGCGCTGTTGCGCGGCGAAGACACTGGCAGCGGGATTATCGTGGATTTCGAGCGGCAGATGCTGAACGCCGCCCAGCGCGAGGATTTTGAGCAGGCGGCGCGCTGGCGGGATCGCCGGCAGGCGCTCGCAAACTTTGTGACCCACCAGGGCCACTTGCGCGAGCGGGTCAGCCTCGATGCGGTGGCGGTCTACCCGGGGGCGCCCCGCTCCCCGACCAGCGTGCAGCTTTTTTGGATCCGCCAGGGCAAACTTACTTTGCAGCAGAGTTTCGCAGGCGATCTGCCGCAGGAGCGGCTGCGCGCCGAACTGGCCCACACCCTTGCCGGCCACTACAGTGAAGGGTTGCCGCCAGCCCCGCTATTTGCCCTGCCCCAACAGGATCTCGACGAAGTGCAGATGGTGAGCGGCTGGCTCTATCGTCACCGCACCGACGACACGCTTTTGTGGTTGGCGGGAATCGAGCCCGAGCGGGCTGCGGAACTGCTGCTTACGTTGATCGACCAGGCACATCGACGGTCGTCGTAACCGCCGGGTCTGCCTGCAGCGAAGCAGGGGACCGCTCCGGCTCGTCGAGGCGGTACTGGTGCTGAGCCCAGACCACAGCACCGAGGTGGATGAGCGCGATGGCCGTCAGGTCGTCGAGGCGCCCCAGCAGGGGAAAGCGATCCAACAGCAAGTCGGTCGGCAGCAAAAAGTAGAGGGCGCACAGCGCCACAACGGCGATCTTGAGCCCCCGCGGCACCCGGGCGCTGCTGTAAAAACGTCCCATGCGGCGGGCGAGTTGCCACCATTCGCCGGGGGATTTGGGCAGAAACTTCACAGGTAGGCACCTCCTGCCGACGCCCTCCACTGTAGCCTCCTGGGGCGCTCTGCACGGCGTTCTGGTACGCTCGATTGCTGATAGATTGGGAAGGGTCCAGTGGGCAAAAGCATGATCCGCATCGGTCGCAAGCAGTTGGTCCAAGCCGGTGTCGCCGCCGTGCTCAGCGCAGCACTCGTCGGCTGCAGCCGCTCGGGTATCGACGCGCCCAAAGGATTTCAGCGTTTTTCTGAGCCCAATTCCACCTTTACGCTGGTCTACCCCGATACCTGGACCTTCAATCCGGATCCGAAGGGGGCGGTGCGGCTGTCGGACCCGGCGGATGCCACCTATCAGGTGTCGGTGGTGGTGAGCGACGCCCCGCGCAAGGACATCAAAGATATCCGCGCCTTCGGCACCCCCCAGCAGGTGGCCGACCGCTTTGCCAACGACGTGCTCAAGAAAAAATCGCCCCCCGGCGCGGTGATCGAAGTCTCCAACGCCGCCCAGCGCACCGACAGCAAAGGGGTGCCCTACTACTCCTTCGAGGTGGTGATCGCCTCGGGGGGCCGGGCTGTCCACCAGGTCTACTGCGTGGCAGTGAGCGGCGGCAAAGTCTTCACCCTGGTCACCGGCTCCGCCGCCATTGCCTGGGGCGAGCGGCGCGAAAAAATTTACCAGATCGTCAACTCCTTTACGATCAGTTGAGGGCCGGATAAGCCCTGTGATAGCTTAGGTAGGCTCTGGAGAGGTGACAGAGCGGTTGATTGTGACGGTCTCGAAAACCGTTGAGGCGAAAGCCTCCGGGAGTTCGAATCTCCCCCTCTCCGCCATTACCTTGTCGTTTAAGCTGCGAAGTAGCTTGGTCGATCTATATCAGCAATCAGCTCGGGTTGCTCGGGTTTCCAGCCCAGCAGAGCGCGGGTTCGCTCGCTTGACGTGGGCACGTCCATCGCTGCGAACAAGGCGAACCAGCCAAAATGCTCCGTCGCTTCCTCGGATGATTTGGCGACGAGCGGCACGTTCAGGCGGCGCGCGACCACACTGGCGATGTCTTTGAACGCCACGCCTTCTTCGGCGACGGCATGATAGGGACCGCTCTCGACCCCATGCTCTATCGCAAGCCTGAACACGCGGGCCGCATCTAACCGATGCACAGCGGGCCAGTGATTGCGCCCTTCGCCCGTATAGGCAGATACCCCTTTTTCACGCGCAATGGCGATCAGCGTCGGCACAAAGCCATGATCGCCATCACCGTGGACTGACGGGGGAAGCCGCACAGCAGATGCGCGCACGCCGCGCGCTGCCAGCGCGGCGGCAGTTGCTTCCGAAGCGCGAGGATAGGCGCTGGAGGCGGGGATGGGCGCATCCGCCTCGGTCCCGACGCCGCCCGCCGTTACGAGCGACAGGCCGGAGGTGACAAGCAGTGGCCGGTCGGAGCCTTCGAGCGCATCGCCGAGGGCCTCAATCACCTGCTTGTCGAGTTCGCAGTTCTCGGCAAACTTCGAGAAATCGTGGTTGAAGCCCGTGTGGATCACGCCGTCCGCAGCCGTAGCGCCGCTGCGCAGGCTGGCAAGGTCTTCGAGAGAACCACGATGGACTTCCGCACCCATGTTCGTGAGCGCTGCCGCTCCCGCATCTGAGCGCGCTAGCCCGAGCACCTGATGACCGGCGTTGACCAGTTCCTGGACGACGGCAGAGCCGACAAAGCCGGTGGCTCCGGTGACGAAAATTCGCATGGCGATAACTCCTCCAATTTTGGCGATGAATGTTACAGGTTGGACATACCATACGAGATTACTCGCGCGAGAGCAATATGTCATCAATCCGGCTTTTCATCCTGTCATCATTCGCTGAGCATGGCCCCATGCACGGCCATCGGCTCCGCCTGGAAGCCGAGCACAATCATGTCCATCTTTGGACCGATATCTCTGTTGGTGCCGTTTACGGCGCGATGAAGCGGCTCGTTGCCGAGGGGCTTTTGCGAGAAACCGCGCGCGAGCAGGAAGGCAATCGGCCGACCCGACAGGTCTATGAGATCACCGACGAAGGCCGCCGCCACTTGGCCGCACTGCGCCGCTCCGGCCTGAGCGAGGTCTGGTTCAAATATGATCCCTTCGACCTGGCGCTGACGCGGGCAAAGCCGGACTTGCTGGGCGAGCTACCAACCATACTGGCCAACCGTTTGGAGGCGGTTAAAGCGTTATTGGCAGAGACCAAACGGATCAACGAATGGGCACGACCGAAGGTCGGTCAGGCCAAGCGCTGGGCGCTCCGTCACACGGAATATAGGCTTGAGGCCGAGGTGGCCTATCTGACCGAAATGATGCTTGCGGTGAGTGATATCGTCGCCGATGAGCGCAAGGCGCCAGCTTAAGGAATAGACGGCAAGAATCCGGAAGACGCGCAGGCCCCTTCGCCGCCTCACCTCAATGCTGAGCCTTGCTTGCGGGCGGGGCCGGCTCGTTCAGCGCGGCCAGCGTCGAATCAAATCGATTTTCGGTTTCTGCGAAGCGCAGCAAGCCGACGCACTCGACAAGGATTTCTGGTGGGGAAGGGTTGCGCTCGAAGAGACTCGCAACTGGAGAACCGGCGCATCCTCGACATCCTTCAACTGCGCCCAGAAGACGGGTGAAACGCCGAAAAGCATTGTTCGATGGAATTGCTTGCCGCCTCGAAGACCGTCGTGGCGGCGACGCCGTACAGAGTTCGCATCTTTCCCGCTTCGCCGGTTCGATGGCACAGTGCGAATCGGACCAACCGACCATCGGGCAACCGGCTGTTGGTGTGCTTGCCTTGCTTCGCGCGGGATGGGGTTTTGCAGATCGAGGAGGGCGAAGAGCGGATATTTCAGGTCCGAGCGTTCGGGGGACTTGACGGCGGCGCCCGGAAGTCATATAACTGTTTTTTTATATAAATTGCTGGTTATAAAATGCCCTCTGCCGATCGTCTCGATGCAACGTTTGCCGCGCTCGCCGATCCGACGCGGCGGGCGATCCTCGCCCGGCTCGCCTTGGGCGAGGCGTCGGTGATGGAGCTGGCCGAGCCGTTCGCGATGAGCCAGCCTGCGATCTCGAAGCACCTCAAGGTGCTGGAGGGTGCCGGGCTCATCTCGCGCGGCCGTGAGGCGCAGCGGCGGCCGTGCCGGCTTGAGGGCAAGCCGCTCGCCGAGGCCACCGGTTGGCTGGAGCAGTACCGGCAGTTTTGGGAAGGCAGCTTCGAGCGCCTCGACGCCCTGCTTGATGAGCTGAAGGCCAGCGAGAAGAACCCAGGAACTTAAGGAGAAATGATGATGCACGATGCCAACAGCCTGAAAATCACCACGCCCAGCGATCGTGAGATCGCGATGGTGCGCGTCTTTAACGCGCCGCCCCGCCTGGTCTTCGATGCCTTGACCAGGCCCGAGTTGCTCAAGCGCTGGCTTGGACCGCGCGACTGGCAATTGGTGGTCTGCGAAATCGAACTGCAAGTGGGCGGCACCTACCGCTATGTGATGCGCGGCCCCGACGGAGCCGAAATGGGATGGGGCGGCGTTTATCGCGAGATCGTGCCGTGCGAACGGGTCGTGGCCACCGAAACATTCGATGTTTCCTGGTATCCGGGTAATGCCCTGGTGACGTCGGTCCTCACCGAACAAAACGGCAGGACCACGCTCACAAGCACGGTGCTCTACGAAACGCGCGAGGCGCGTGACGCTGTCCTCGCCTCTCCGATGGAAAGCGGTCTGGCCGAGAGCTACGACCGGCTTGACGAACTGCTGACAACGATGTCGGCTGTGCAAGGGCACCGAGATGGGGCCTGAACGCCTCCAGGCGACGCAGGATGTTGGCTGGTAGATCCGGCCTTTGCAGCTTTTTGCGTTCGCAGTTGAGTGCGACCTTGCCGCCTACCCAGACCCGGAGGGAGCGCGCTAGGATTTGCGGGTTGCCCCCGCCCGGATGTCCATGCGCGAACTGTTTGCCCCCATCGAGCCTTACGATCAAGGATTTCTCGCCGTTTCGGCCCTGCACACCATTCACTACCAACAGGTGGGCAATCCCCGGGGCAAACCGGCGGTCTTCCTGCACGGCGGGCCGGGCGGCGGGATCGACCCGACCTACCGCCAATACTTCGACCCCGACAAATGGCGGCTGGTGCTGTTCGACCAGCGCGGCTGCGGCCGGAGCACTCCCAACGCCGAACTGGCCGAAAACACCACTTGGGATCTAGTCGAAGATATCGAGAAACTGCGGGTTCATCTGGGCATCGACCGCTGGGTCGTCTTCGGCGGCAGTTGGGGGAGCACCCTGGCGCTCGCCTACGCCCAGACCCACCCCGAAGCCTGCAAGGGGCTGATTTTGCGGGGCATCTTTCTGCTCAGGCGCAAGGAACTGCTCTGGTTTTACCAAGAAGGGGCCGGCCGCATCTTTGCGGACGCCTGGGAGCGCTTTGTGGCAGTGATCCCGACCGAGGAGCGCGGCGATCTGATGGGCGCCTACTACCGGCGGCTCACCGGCGACAACCCGGAGGTGCGCTCCGCCGCCGCCCGCGCCTGGTCGATCTGGGAAGCGTCCACCAGCAAATTGATCGCCGACCCCCGCCTGGTGGAGCGCTTCGGCGAGGTCAAATTTTCGACCGCGTTTGCCCGCATCGAGTGCCACTACTTTGTCAACAAGGGTTTTCTGGATCGCGAAGAGCAACTGCTCGAAAACGTCGGCCGCCTCCGCCACCTGCCGGCGGTGATCGTCCAGGGGCGCTACGACGTGGTCTGCCCGATGGAGTCGGCCTGGGAACTGCACCGCGCCTGGCCGGAAGCGGAGCTGATTATAGTTGCCGACGCGGGTCACTCGATGAGCGAGCCGGGTATCCGCTCCGCCCTTATCGAAGCCACCGACCGCTTCGTGGCTTTGTAGACCGCCAACCTTGCGAAGTCCGGGAAAATGCTGGAGTACATCCTGGAATTCCCGGAACAACTGGCTGGCAAGACCCCGGACGAGATCGCTAGAATGATCGGCGAGTTGCCTGTCGGCTGGCAGACAGAGACGCTGCGCAAAGGCAGCAAAAAAGGGCAGGGGTGGGTTCTGCGCGAGTACAACCTTGAAGGGCAGCCAACGGGTCGCATGATCCGTTGGCATCCTGGGGGTGGGCGCCACGGACCACAGCCGTACTGGCGGGTCAACACATTCAACGGAAAATCAGACATCATTTGCTGATCTTAAAGAGTACGCATGGGGTCCGGTCCATGGACAAGCAGTTAGAGCAACGGCTTCACGCACTGGAATTGTGCCTTTTGCGATTGGCGGCCCCGGCGGACGAGCAGGCGGCTTACCTGGAAAAACTGGGCGTCAGTCCCTCGGCAGACGAACTGGCCCTGGAGTTTGACGATTCGTTGGCCGGTTTGCCGGTGCTCGTCGAGAAGCGGTTGTTGACCCCGCGGCAGGCGGAACTGGTGTATGCCGTCGATCGACGATTGACCCAAATGAGCGAACAGCAGACACTCTGGACGGAGGAAGCCCTGCACCACCATCAAGACTGGGCGCAGATCCGGGAATTGGCTGCTTTGAGCCTGCGTGAAATGGCGGCATGAACTGCACTGCCCAAAGCTCCGTCAAGGGCCAACCCCTGGCGATGGCCTTGCTCGAACGGGCGATTGTCACCGGCCGCATCGCCCCGGCGTACCTGTTTTGCGGACCGCAGGGGGTGGGCAAGGCGATGGCCGCCCGCCACTTCGCGGCCCGGCTGCTCGAAAGCGCCCTTGGCCGCATCGAGCGGGGCAACCACCCGGATCTGCTCTGGGTCGAGCCGACCTACAAAAAAGGCGACAAGCTGCTCAGCCGCGCCGAGGCCCTGGCAGAAGGGGGCAATCTGCCCCGGGCGCTTCCGCAGGTGCGCCTTGAGCAGGTGCGGGGGATCAACCAGTTTTTGAGCCGCCCGCCGCTGGAAGCCGCTCGCCAGGTGATTGTGATCGAAGGTGCCGAGGCGATGGGCGACGGGGCGGCCAACGCCCTGCTCAAGATTCTCGAAGAACCGGGGGGGGCGGTCTTCGTGCTGATCGCTCCTTCTGCGGGCGGCTTGCTTGCCACCGTGCGCTCGCGCTGCCAGAAGGTGCCCTTTTGTTGCCTGCCCCACGAACTGGTAGCGCAAATCCTGGCGGCCTTGGGCAAGTCGGTGGACGAACGGCTGCTCGCCATGGCCCAGGGCAGTCCCGGCCGTGCCCTCGAATTGCAGACTTGGCTTTTCGGCATCCCGCCCGAACTGCTGGCGGAGGCCGAAAAGTGGGCTTACCGGCCCCTCGACCTGCGCAGTGCCCTCACCCTCGCCCGCCGCATCGACGCCGAACTGAATCTCGAACAACAAATTCCCCTGGTCGATTATTTGCAGCAACTCGCCTGGGCGGCGGGCCGGGTGGAGCGGCTGGCGCCCTTGGAGGCTTTGCGCACTCAGCTGTTGGGTTATGTCTCGCCCCGGCTGGCCTGGGAGGTGGGGATCCCCCCCCTGCCCCCCCTTTGAAAAGGGGGGGTGAGAGGCTGGGAGGGAGCTATCGGTTCTACCGGCGGGTAGATACCGGGATTTGGGAGCTGTCCTACATTGCATATAGCAGAAACCGGCCTTGGAAATGTCATCGGTCTGCAATGGGGAGATTATGACGACGACCAAAGATCCGTCCGAGAGCAAGGTGCAGCCGCAGTCCGAAGCAAAAGCCGATGCGAAGACCGGCATGATTCGCTTTCAACTGCTGGCCCCCTACAACGAAAAAGCGGCACTCGTAGGCTCATTCTCGAACTGGGAAGAGATCCCAATGGAGAAGGACGACAAGGGCTGCTTTTTCGTCGAGATCGATTTACCGGATGGTGAACATCAGTACAAGTTCAAGCTCGTTTCCAAGAGTTTCTTCTGCGAGGGCGAGACGGTGGCGATCGCCGACCCGTATGCCCGCCAAGTCGATGAGAAAAACCGCGAAAATACCGTCATCCGCATCAAAGACGGCAAGCAAATCACCGACGAGTATGTCTGGGAGCACGACGATGTGCCCCTTTCCCCGGACGACCATTTGATCATCTATGAACTGCACGTGAGCGCCTTTGGCGGCGACACGTTCATCGATGCGATCCAACAGCTCGACTACCTGGTGGATCTGGGGGTCAACTGCGTGCAGTTGATGCCCGTCACCGAGTACCCGGGCGAGCACTACTGGGGTTACAACCCCCGCCATCCCTTTGCCCCCGAATCCTCCTACGGCAAGCCCGAAGATCTCAAAGCCTTCGTGGACGCCTGTCACGAGCGCGGTTTTCGGGTCATCCTGGACATTGTCCTCAACCACTCCGAATCGGAAAGCCCGCTCACGCGCATCGACTTTACCTACTGGTTCTATGCGCCGGGCACCGAGCCGGACGAACCGGGCAATGTCTGGGGACCCAAGTTCAACCTCGAATTTTACGACGAGCACTACAAGCGCAACCCGGCCCGCGAATACCTCTACGATCTGGTCGATTACTGGGTGCGCGAGTACCACATCGACGGCTACCGCATCGACGCCGCCGCCCAAATTAAATACTTCGATTTTCTGGGCGAAGTGGCCAGGCGTTCGAAGGCCAATTCGGGGGGCAAACCCTTCTACCTCGTCGGCGAGCATATCCCCGAAAACCCGGCGATTACCGGTGCGGACGGCCCGATGGACGGCGCCTACCACGAGACTTACTACTGGATGATCGATGATCTGATGGTGCGCAACATGTTCGACACCGACCAGATTGTCGACTCGATCAACCCCCTGCACCACGGCTATCCGGGGCCGAGCAACGCCGTCAACTTCTACGAAAACCACGACAAGCCCCGCCTGCTGCAGCGGCTGCGCGACGCGGGCATCAACGAAGAGGGCAGCTTCAAGCGCCTGGAGTGCGCGGCGGCCTTGCTGATGACCTCGGTGGGTCTGCCGATGCTCTACCAGGGCCAGGCGATGGGCCAGGCCTATCCCCAGGACGAGGAAGTGCACGCGGTGGAGTGGACACTGCTCGATCACGACCGGCACGTGGCGCTTCTGGAGCGCTACAAAGGTCTCATCGACCTGCGGCGCGAGACCCAGGCGCTCTGGACCAACGAGATCGATTTTTTCCACATCGACCAAGAAGCGCGGGTGATCGCCTACGTGCGCTTCAACGCCGAGGGCTCGCGGGTGGCGGTCGTCGCCCACCTGGGCGACGGCAACCTGGGCGATTACCAGGTGCCCTGCTTCCCCGAGGACGGCCACTGGTTCGAGAAGACCCGCCTCTACGAAGTCGACGTCGAAGGCGGCATCCTCAACGTGCACTTGAGCGATTGGGACGTGCATGTCTTCCGCAACGGCGGCTGACCCCCACAAACCCCCGACGCCTCACCACCCCCCTTCTCAAGGGGGGGCAGGGGGGGATCCCACCCCCTCAATCACCTGCCAGGTCGCCTCGGCGGTGCGCTCCCAGCTGAATTCGGCGGCCCTTTGCAGGGCAAGGGTGCGGTACTTCGCCCGTACCCGAGGGTCAAACAGCTGCTCCAAACCGGCGGCGATCCCCTCGGCGGACTCCGGTTCGACCAGTACCGCCGCTTGCCCTGCCACCTCCGCGAGCGCTCCGCGGGTGGAGGTGAGCACTGCCGCGCCACAAGCCATCGCCTCCAGCACCGGCAGGCCGAATCCTTCGTACAGGCTGGGAAAGGCGAACAGGTGCGCGCCCCTGTAGAGCAAGGGCAGATCCGCGTCGGCCGGATAATCGAGCCAGCGCACCCGGGCAGCGATCCCCCGTTGCTCCGCCAGACGCATCAGCGGGGGAGTATACCGGGGATCGCAGGCTCCGGCGATAGCGAGCTTGCCCGGCCAATCGCCAGCCACCCGGGCGAAGGCTTCGATGAGCCGAGCCAGGTTTTTGTGGGGCTCGTGGGAGCCGACGTAGAGCAGGTACTGGTCGGCCTCCAGGCCGTAGAAGGCCAGTTGCCTGGGATCGGCCGGGCGCGGGAAAAAACGCTCCCGGTCGCAGGCAAGGGGGATCACGGTCATCCCGGCTGGGTCGAGGCCGTAGAAGCGCACCAGATCGGCGCGGGTCTGCTCGGAATTGCACAAGATCCGTGCCGCCCGGCGCAGACAGGCGGGCACCAGATAGCGAAAGTACGCCTGTTTGCGCGGGAAAAGTTCCGGGAAGATGAGCGGAATGGTGTCGTGGGCGGCGGTGACCTGGGGCAGTCCACCCACCAGCGGCCCCTCCGGTACCGGATTGAACAGCACCTCGCCCGGCCGCAGGCGGGTGGGCAGGATCGTCTGATTCCAGATGAGACGGGCCAGGTGGCCGGGTGTTTTGACCGTGCGGTGGCCTCTGAGCGGTTCTTGCAGGTACTCCGCAGGCATAAAGGCGCGCAGAGGCTTCTGCGCGTGCCGCCAGCAGCGCCAGAGGTTGAGGACGTACTGGCCGATGCCGGTAGGCCGCAGCGACAGATAATTTCCGTTGAAGACGACCGTCAGGGCCATAGTGCAGGACAGCGAACACCGGACCCGATTGTATCGGGGTTTACCCGGGCGGTGCGAAGGTGGGGGAGTGCAGCAGGGCCGCCGCTTCGTCGCACCACGCCACCCAGTCCGCTTCATAGCGCAGCCCGCGCTTGAGCGAAAGGTACCCGAAGCGCTTCTCGATCGGTATGGTGCTCAGATCGCCGAAGTGCTCCCGCTCGACCTGTCGGTAGTACTCGAGCTTCTCGGCGTGCAAGGCCTTGCGCCTTTCGATTTCGGCGATGAGCACCTCCGGGGAGGTGAGATAACCCGCGAACATTTTGACTAGCATGTCCTCGCGGATCACGCACGGTTCGCTCGGCTCGGCCAGCCACTCGGAAAGCCAGCGCTTGCCCGCCTCCGTCAATTCGTAGAGCTTCTTGTTGGGCCGTCCTTCCTGGGTGACCAGATCCGCGTGCACGAAAGCGCGCTCCTCAAGCGCCGCCAACTCCCGGTAAATCTGCTGGTGGGTCGCTTTCCAGAAACACCCCACCGAGCCTTCGAATTCTTTAGTCAACTCGTAACCGCTGAAGGAGCGGTCCGCCAGCAGTGCCAGTATCGCGTGCGCCAGTGCCATGTGATTTTGATCCGGGGGCTTGACTTATGCAAATTGTTGCATCTAAACTGCCAATATGCAATGAGTTGCAGTGCAGCAAATTGCATTTGACAAATTCGATTCTAGCGTGGCGGAGCGGAGTTTATGGCAACTCTCAGTCGGTTTCCAGGCCAGACGGCGAGCCGGTGGCGGGTGTTCTTGGCGATCGCTGCCGCGGTGGGCGGCGGGGCGGTGTTGTTCTATGGTCTTTCGGCGCGGCAGCCGGGGGCGGCACCGGTAGTGCGGGCGCCTTCTGCGCCGGTAGTGCGGGCGGTGGTCGCTTCGGGGCGGCTCGAACCGGAGGGCGAGGTGGTCCGCCTGGCGGCGCCCACGGCCTTCGAGGCGACGCGGCTGGAGAAGCTGTTGGTGCGCGAGGGAGACCGGGTCAAAGCCGGGCAGGCGGTAGCGGTGCTCGATCGGCGGGGCCGCTACGCGGCGACGGTCGTCCAGGCCCGCTCCCAGGTCAAAGTCGCCCAGGCGCGGCTGGCGCAGGTGCGCGCCGGGGCAAAAGGCGGTGAACTGGCAGCCCAGCGCGCCGGGATCGACCGGCTGGCGGGTGAACTGGAGATTGCCCGCACCGAGTGGGAGCGCTACGCGGCACTGGAGCGCGATGGGGCGATTTCGGCATCTGCCCTCGACAGCAAGCGCCTGGCGATGCGCACCCTCGAGGGGCAGTTGGCCCAGGCCCGCAACGCCCTGGTCGCCACCGCCGAGGTGCGTCCCACCGATGTGCTCGAAGCCCAGGCGCAGGTGGAGCAGGCCCGCTCGGCGCAGGCGCGGGCCGAGGCGGATCTCGAAGTGGCCTACGTGCGCGCCCTGGCGGATGGCCAGGTGCTCAAGATCCACGCCTGGCCGGGCGAGGTGATTGGTCCTGAAGGCATCGCCGAGGTGGGCCGCACCGACCGGATGTACGCGGTGGCCGAGGTGTACGAGACGGAGATAGGCCGGGTGCGCCCGGGGCAGCGGGCGCGGATCACCAGTGCCAACGGCGCCTTCGCTGGTCCCCTGGGCGGCGCGGTGGATCAGGTGGGTCGGATCATTGCCAAGAAGGATGTGCTCAACACCGACCCCGCCGCCGACATCGACGCGCGGGTGGTCGAGGTCAAAATTCGTCTGGACCCGGCGGACGGTCGCCGGGTGAGCGGCCTCACCAACCTGCAGGTGGATGTGGCCATTGAGCCGAATCGGAGTGCCAAACCATGAAGATGCCCCTCGCCTGGTTGCAACTGACCCGCGAGCGGGTGCGGCTGCTGGTCGCCGTGGCCGGCATCGGCTTTGCGGTAATCTTGATGTTTTTGCAGCTCGGCTTTCGTGCCGCCCTGTTCGATGGCGCCGTTCGGTTGCACGCGAGTTTCGAAGCGGACATCTTTCTTATCGGTCCCAAATCGAGCGCGCTGGTGAGTATGCAGAGTTTCTCGCAGCGGCGGCTCTACCAGGCGATGGCCGTACCGGGGGTGGCGGGGGCGAGTCCCGTCTATCTGGACTTTGGCCGCTTTCGCAACCCCGAGAGCAACGAGACGCGCGGCATTTTTGTGGTGGGTTTTAACCCGGGCGAGCCGGTCTTTCGCCTGGGCGAGGTGAACCGCAAACTGGCCTCCATCCGCAAATCCGACACGGTGCTTTTTGATCGGGCCTCGCGCAGCGAATATGGACCGATTGCCTCCCGCTACACCGGCGGCCAGTCCATCGTCACCGAGGTCAACGACCGGCGGGTGCGGGTGGGGGGCCTCTTTCAGATGGGCACTTCCTTTGCCATCAACGGTACCCTCATCACCAGCGACCTCAATTTCTTGCGCCTCTTTGGCGAGCGCAGCAAGGGCCTGGTAGATCTGGGCCTGGTGCGCCTCACTCCCGGCGCCGACCCGGAGCGGGTGAAAGCCGATTTGCGCGCTGCACTGCCCGCGGATGTGCGCGTGTTGTCGCGCCAGGAGTACATGGACTTCGAAAAAGATTACTGGAACCGCAGCACGCCCATCGGTTATATCTTTGCCCTCGGTGCGGCCATGGGTTTCATCGTGGGTACGATCATCGTCTACCAGATTCTCTATACCGATGTGAGCGATCACCTGGCCGAGTACGCGACGCTCAAGGCGATCGGCTACACCAACGGCTACCTGCTCGGTGTGGTCTTCCAGGAAGCCTTCTTGCTGTCGCTGTTGGGCTTTGTTCCCGGTTTTGCCATCTCCCTGGGTCTGTACGACCTGACGCGGGGGGCGACGCTGTTGCCGCTGGCGATGGATCCGCTGCGCGCGGCCATTATCTTCGCCCTCACGGTACTGATGTGCGCCATTTCCGGCGCCATCGCCGTGCGCCGCTTGCGCGCCGCCGATCCGGCCGAAATCTTCGCCTAAACCTACCGGAGCACCGAACCATGTCCCAGACGCCTGTGATTGCCATCCGCCGGCTCGACCACACCTTCGGCCACGGCGCCCTCGAACGCCGGGTACTCTCGGACATCGATCTCACCATCGCCGGGGGGGAGCTGGTGATCCTCACCGGCCCTTCCGGTTCCGGCAAAACGACGCTGCTCACGCTGATTGGCGCGCTGCGCTCCCCCCAGAGCGGCAGCCTTCAAGTACTCGGCCAGGAGCTGTGCGGAGCGGACGAAGCAGCTCTGGTGGCCATCCGCCGCAACATCGGCTATATCTTCCAGTCCCACAATTTGCTCGGCTTTCTAACTGCCCGCCAGAACGTGCAGATGGCGGCGGAGCTGAGCGCTGCGAGTCCTGCCGAGGCGCGCTCCCTCTCCGAAGCGATGCTGGTGGCGGTGGGTCTGGGCGATCGGCTCGATTACTACCCGGAGAATCTTTCCGGCGGTCAGAAGCAGCGCGTCGCCATCGCCCGCGCCCTGGTGAACCGACCTTCCCTGGTATTGGCCGACGAACCGACCGCCGCCCTCGACAGCAAATCCGGCCGCGAGGTAGTGGAGTTGATGCAGCAGTTGGCCGCCGATCAAGGCTGCGCCATCTTGATGGTCACCCACGACAGCCGCATCCTCGATGTCGCCACCCGCACCGTACACATGGAAGACGGACGGCTGGTGCAGAGTGAAACCGCCGTGCGCGCTTGAACAATGCCCCACGAATGCTCTTTGAAGGGGCATCGGCTTCGCAGTCATGGCTTTCATTGCCCTCGCTCGCTGAGAAGTACTACAATTTGTACAACCAAGAACGTGGTAGCAGTTGCAATGGAAGTGCACTCCCCTCAGACCGAGTGGCAATCTTTGGAAAGCAGGCCCCATCCGCAGAAGCGGTAATTGTATGTCAAAGGGAAGCGACTGCCTGCTGCTGTTGCATACTACCCAATGGTCGATCGACCTGCGATATCAACGTTCAACATCCGGCCCGTTGGAGCGTTCCTTCCCGCCGCCTGGCTCGCTTTGTCGGGCGTATTCAGTGATTTGCCTCGGGGTGCGCTCCACCCACCGCCCGGCGGTCTCCAGCAACCGTTCTGCTATGTGCGCGTCGATCTCTGCCTGAGGGGTGCCGTAGTCGGCCGCATTGCGCCTGCGTTCCGCCAAGATCAGCTCGTCGCGCTCTTCGATACTCGCGATGCCGGCCATGACACAACGGCGGCCGAACTCCGAGATTGTGCCCGCATGGCTTTTGGGACGAGCACCCAGTTGCAGCAGCATCGCCGAAGCGCAGTAAAACATCGCGTAGTAGGAGCGCGAGGCGCTGTCGTTGAACAAGCCGGCCTCCAGCAGCAGACGCGCCGCAGCGACCGCTTCGCCCGCCCGCGCCAGCAGCCGAGTTTGTTCGGGGCTCAAAATTCGATCCCCTCCTCACGCACGTTCTCGACAAGGCTCCACCCGCCCGTGTCGTATAACAATTTCCCGACGGCCAACAGCCCGACGAGCTTACCATGCTCGCTTAGTAGCCGCCCCACCAGCGCACCGGTGCGCTCGATCTCCAACATCGGATCGACCGGATCTGTCAGCACCGTGAGCACGTCCACATCCGATTCGGAACCAGCGGCACCTCGCGCGTAGGAGCCGAACAGGACCGACCGCACCAGACGCGGACCGTACAGTATTTCGAGTTCCGAACGCAAATCGGCGAGTAGCCGTCCGAGCTGCTTGCTACTCAAAGGTTCAACCGCAAAATCCGCCGTAAAGGGGCCTGCCATGCCCACGATCCTACCCTGCAGCAACAAACGCGAACACCGGTACCGTGGCCAAACACATGAGCAACATCGCTGATGTCGCCACCCGCACCGCGCACATGGAGGACGGCCGACTGGTGCAGAGTGAAACCGCCGTGCGCGCTTGAACAATGCCCCACGAATGCTCTTTAAAAGGGCATCGGCTTCGCAGTCATGGCTTTCATTGCCCTCGCTCGCTGATGAAGCCCACATTCCGCATGTGTATTTATACTCAGTCAAAAATTCTCCGGGGGTGGAGCGGCAGTTGTAGGAATTTGTGAGAAACCTTGAAAGCTTTGCAGGGCAAGAACTTTGGCCTTCAATGCCCGAATGGGTGCTTCAGGCCGAGGCAGGGGAGTGAGCGTCAAGCAGTGCTCAAATTGCCCAAAACGACAGAAATTGAGGGGATTCGGCTTGCTTTCTGATGTTTCAGACTGGATCTTGACGTGAACTACTCAATTCATTGAAAATCCAGGCTCCCTACGCAGAGGCTGTTTCGATAATTCATTGAGAAATTAGATTAACCTGCGGAAAGTGGGTTGACCAACAGTAGCGTAAGGCATTGCAATCTCCTATGAATACCGCATTGGATTCTTGTCTGATTTAACCGAATTGTAATGAATTCTAATGCTCGGTTTCTTTCAGATTCTTGCGCGATAACCTTCAAGACGCAGCGCTGATCAATTCCTCGCTTTTCGCCCACAGTTGCTTAGCCCTGTTAGCGTCGAGCGCATACGACCTGACGCCGTCGGCAAACGGGTTGGGCGTATCATCGATCGGCACGACCGCACAATCCTCAAGATAATGTCCACCGATCTCGTCTTTATTCGCCACGACTGCTGCCCAGACCGATGTCGCGGCTGCCTGCGAAATTTCTTTCAACTCTTTCGGCGGCAGACCCGCTTCCGTGCGCGCTGCGTCAACAGTCTGCAAAAGTCCCTGCAAGTCCTCTGGCGAGAGATGGCGGGGTAGATCCGTCAGACTGTTTCCGGGCATCACCGAAGCAGCCCGAATGCCGCGATCGCGATACCGCCTGTCAAACTCCACAGCGAATAGTGAATTGGCGGTTTTCGATCGGCTATAAGCGACCCATGGATCGTATGCCTGCTGCTCGAAATTCGGATCGTCCAAGTCGATATCGGCACCGCGATGCGCGAGCGATGATAGGACCACCAGCCGTCCATCATTGGCGAGCAGCGGCTCGATCTGATTGATCAGGGCAAAATGGCCAAGATGGTTCGTCCCGAACTGGACTTCAAAGCCGTCGATCGTCCGACCGAACGGAGTTGCCATAACACCAGCGTTAGCGATGATGGCATCGAACGGTTGACCGTCAGCCAACAGTTTATCCGCACAGGCGCGAACGCTTTGCAAGGATGCCAGATCGAGATTGATCAACTCCAAGCTGCCGCCCTGCGACGCGGCATCACGAACCGATGCAGTGGCTGGCTCAGCTTTAGCGAGGTTTCTGACCGCGCCGACGACGCTAGCGCCGTGAGAGACCAGTGAGCGGGCGGTTTCAAGCCCAATGCCCGACGATGCACCCGTAATCAGAAATCGCTTTCCCTTGAGTTCAATGCCGGAAAGCACTTCGTCGGTTGTTGTCTTGGGTCCATATTTTTGGGTCATGACTTCATCCTTTACTGAGTTAGATTTTCACTGTGGTGGAACCGATCGCGCTATCGAGGAACGTGCGGATCAAAATTGCCACCTCCTCCGCATGTGTCTCCAGCGCGAAATGTCCGGCATCGAGCAGATGAATCTTTGCATCCGGGAGATCTCGCTGATAAGCGGCGGCACCAGCGGGCAGAAACGCCGGATCATGACGGCCCCAAACGGCGAGAAGCGGCGGACGGTGCTCGCGAAAGTAGGACTGGAAGACCGGATAGAGCGCGACGTTGCTGCGGTAGTCGAGGATTAGGTCGAGCTGGATCTCCTCCGCGCCCGGTCGCCCCATGTAGGCGATGTCAAGTTCGTAGCCGTCGGGCGACAAAAGGTTTGGATCGGCTCCGGTACCATACTGCCAGTTCCGGATTATGTCCGGCGCGAGCGAGGGTCGGCAGGCTTCCCGGTTCGCTGCGCTCGGTTCGCGCCAATAGGACTCCCACGTGCCCCATTCGTCACTGAAACCCTCAATGTAGGCGTTGCCGTTCTGCGAGACGATCGCAGATATCCGTTCAGAATGGCGCATCGCCAGACGCAGTCCTATCGGCGCACCGTAGTCGAAGATGTAGAGCACGTATTGATCGAGCGACAAAGCATCGACGAAGCCCTCGATCACGTCGGCAAGGCGGTCGAACGTGTAGTCGAACGTCCCGCGCGGCGGTGCCTTGGTCTGTCCGAAACCAGGCAGATCCGGCGCGACGAGCCGAAAGCGATCGGCAAGGAGAGGGATCAGGTCGCGGAACATGTGGCTAGCGGTTGGAAAGCCGTGCAACAGCAGTATCACTGGCGCATCGCTTGACCCAGCCTCGCGGTAGAACACTTCGACATCGCCGACCTGTCGAAACCCGTAGCGTATTTTCATATCTTTTCCTTTGATTGCACGTGTAAAAGTTTTGAGCTGCTTCGGCGCTCAGATTTGGAATCCGCCGGACACATCCACTACGCCGCCGCTGATGTAGCCAGCGTCTGAACCTGCAAGGAAGCAAACGGTCGCCGCCACCTCCTCCAAGGTTGCGATCCGGCGGATTGCGTGAAGATCCATGATCGCTTCCGGCAGTTTGTCGGCTACGGCTGCCGCCATGTCCGTCGGCATGATGCCTGGCTGCACGACGTTTACGGTGATGTTGCGCGGACCAAGATCACGCTGGACACCTTTCGCATACCCTACGATCGCCGCCTTAGTGCCCGCGTAGTCCGCCACGCCTGGGAATGGGACACGGCTGCCAAGGCCAGAACCGATGAAAATGATCCGCCCACAGTCCGAGAGTTTCTGTGCTGCGGCTCGCGTTGTTGCAACAGCACCGAGCACATTGATGTACCACTGACGGTCGTATTCATCGGCATTGAGTTCAGGATCGTCAACCTTCTTGCCCTGAACCACGATCGCCGCATTGTTCACGAGGATGTGGAGCTTACCGAAATGTGAGACGACGGCATCGATCAAGGACTTAGCGGAAGACGGGTCGGACTGGTCGCTCTTGATCGCGATGGCGCGCACGCCTGTCTTTTTCAACTCCTGAACGACCGCCTCCGCTTTTTCTGCTGACACGACATAGCTGATTGCAACGTCAGCACCTTGGGCGGCTAGTGCTGAGGCGATCGCCGCTCCTAGACCGCGAGAACCACCCGTAACCAGTGCAACTTTGCCTGCCAGTGTTGTCGTCATGATGGACTCCTTTGGGTGTGTCACTGCCAAATCAGTATTTATTTACCGATTGGTACAGATTAGCGCAGGACTTCTCAAGCTGTCAAGGAAGTTTTATACTGAACGGTATGGAAACGAGAAAGTCTCAGGGTGTGCAGGGTCGTCCTCGCGCTTTTAATATCGACACAGCTTTAGATCAGGCTTTGCTGCTGTTCTGGCGCAAGGGCTATTTGGGGACATCGCTCACCGATCTGACTGAGGCGATGGGTATTAACCGTCCCAGCCTTTACGCCGCCTTTGGCAACAAGGAGACTTTATTCCGCAAGGCACTCGACCGCTATCGCGATCAGCACAACTATCGGGATGCCCTTGAGGAACCAACGGCTCGGAGAGTGATCGAGCGGATGATGCAGGGCGTTGTGGATTTAGTGACCAATCCAGGCAATCCGTCTAGATGTCTGGTTACACAGAGTCTGCTCGCCTGTGCAGAGCCAGAGGATCCGCTTCATCAAGAATTGGCAGAACGCCGAGCGGCAGGCGAGATTGCTATCCGCGCTCGCTTCGAGCGGGCGTTATCTGAGGGGGACTTGCCGCCTGATGCTGACCCTGCTGCCCTTGCCCGCTTTGTACTCACGGTCAACGCTGGACTGTCCGTGCAAGCAGCAGGTGGAGCCAGTCGCACGGAACTCCTACAAGTTGTTCAGACGGCATTGCAAGCCTGCCCAATATTAGATTAGGTAAATAACGCGATGTGCAACTAATCCTTGAAAGGAAAATCCCACAGACGATACTAGAAACCCACTTTCCGCCCTTTAAGTGTCACACCAAACTATTAAGCTCAAAACTCTTTCACAGCAAGCGTTTCAAGATATTTAGTTCAGACGAACTATGCGTTCTTCACTCTCAATAAGCTGGTACAGTTGCGAATCGCACAGGGTACGATTGCTGTAAACTCGATTGCTTCGTCGTTAATTCTCAATGTGCCAGTTGGAAGTGCGGAATGTAGGATCTATCCCACTTTCCGCAGGTTAATCTAATTTCTCAATGAATTATCGAAACAGCCTCTGCGTAGGGATCCTGGATTTTCAATGAATTGAGTAGTTCACGTCAAGATCCAGTCTGAAACATCAGAAAGCAAGCCGAATCCCCTCAATTTCTGTCGTTTTGGGCAATTTGAGCACTGCTTGACGCTCACTCCCCTGCCTCGGCCTGAAGCACCCATTCGGGCATTGAAGGCCAAAGTTCTTGCCCTGCAAAGCTTTCAAGGTTTCTCACAAATTCCTACAACTGCCGCTCCACCCCCGGAGAATTTTTGACTGAGTATAAATACACATGCGGAATGTGGGATCTATACTGACGCCAATAGAAATAAGCGGATGATTTACGTTGATATAGCTGTCGCCTAGATCCTTAGGACACATGGATCAAGTGCCTATGAACTCGGACATGGTCAAAAAGTCCTAGCCTAAGTGGCGACAGCTATATCGTTCAATCGATAACCAACCTGGAAAGCTGCAAGCTGCCGCTTCAGAGACAATTTATCGCCCTCAACTTTTTCCAGTGGTCGGATTAAGAAGGAGTGCTTCGCCCGTTATCCATTGTCGGCTTCGGTGGCAAGGCGTCAACGATGCCCGCGATAGCCCCGTCGAAATCAGCCTGCCCGTCGATGTAGGGCTGCCAGTGGAGGGCGAGTGCTTGTCGGTACGGCAACCAACCGGCCCGTCCGTACACCCCGTTGGCATCGGCGTACTGAACGTACCCTTCGATGCCGCGTCTGGCTAGAGCCTGCCGAACCGCCTCCCCAGTCGTGTAGAAGAGCAGGACATGCCAAAGGTCCTCTGGCACCGCCCGCCCCCGCTTTTGGCAGGAGCGAGTGATCGCTGTCTCCACCGGGGCGATCATGGCGTGGCTGGTTTCGTGAAAGAGGATCTCAAGACCCAACCAGTCCCGCTTGCGTGGGTCGGTGTTCTGGTAGACGGTGAAAGTCGGGTCCAAGGAGGTGTACGCGCCCCCGAACCCTGCGTAGGGAGCCATTTCGACCCGCAGTCTTCCCTTCGATGGCCAGGGGGAGCGATACAGAGCGGCCAGCTGTCCGGTGAGGGCGAGACCCAGCTCCTGCACCCGCCGCGCGAGATCGTCGGCCTTCTGGCGGTTGTTCCGGTCGTGCTCGGGCCACCAATGCTTCCGATAGACCGGCGCCGCCAGCTGGAGGGCTCGCCGCAGGTCATCCGGCAGACTGGCCCCCACCAGGGAGAGGCTCGCTTCCCGCTCGGCCAGGCGCAGTTTGATCCGGGTCATCCCGTCGTCGAACAGCAGATCCCGACGAACCCAGACTCGCTCGTAGGCTTCCAGGGCATCGTTCCAGATCCGCCTCGGCGCAGCGGGCAGGGTATCGATCTGCGAGAGCAGGGCGTCCAGCCGGGCCTTCACCTGGGTTGGCAAGCCGCCGCCGGCCCGCGCCCGCCGCGCCTCTGCCTGCTCGTACAACAAGTGATGCAGGTTCATCCAGAGACCGCTGTGGAACTCGTACAATAACTGCCGGCGATTCGCATCGAGTAAAACCTCGGATGCGTACAGCGGCAGCACTTGCACAACAACAGGGATAGGCAGAAGGGAAAGCAAGCTACGACGACGCATATCTGGGAAATATCGTTTTGAACAGTTCCAGATTAGACGTGCATTACCACTCGGACAAACAGGCGGGTTGAGCCGGCAGCCGGATTGCGGCGCTTCACTCATAGCGCAAAGCGACCATCGGATCGACGCGGGTGGCGCGGCGGGCGGGCACGTAACTGGCCAGCAGCGCCACCGACGCGAGCAAGGCGGCTACCGCCAGGAAGGTGAGTGGGTCGATGGCCTCGACGCCGAAGAGCAGACTCGACAGGAGCCGGGCAAGGGCGAAGGTGACCGCGAGGCCGAGACCGACTCCCAAAAGGGCCAGTCCCATGCCCTGGCCCACGACCATCTGCAGGATGTCGCGGGGCCGGGCGCCCAGGGCGAGCCGCACGCCGATTTCGTGGGTGCGCTGGGTGACCGAGTAGGCCATCACCCCGTAGAGGCCCACGGCGGCGAGCACCAGGGCAGCCGCAGCGAAGGCGCCCAGAAGCACCGTGTTGAAGCGCGGTTGGGCGGTGGAATCCGCCAGATATTGTTCGGCGCTCTGGATGGTCCCGACCGGTTGGGCCGGGTCGATTTCAGCTACCACCCGGCGCAGCGAATCGCCCAGGGCGGCCGGCTCGCCTGCCGTGCGCGCTACCACGGTCATGAAGGGCAAAGGGGCCTGCTGGTAGGGCGCGTAGATGTCGGCGCGCGATTCGCTTGCAAGATCGTCGTGGTGCACATCGCCCACGATGCCGATGATTTCGCAGTCACCTTCGCCTCTGGAAATATCAAGACGTAGGTGTTTGCCGATCGGATCTTCGTTCTTGAAGAAGCGTCGGGCGGTGGCCTGGCTGATCAGGGCGACTTTTGGGGCTTTTGCGTTGTCGGCGTCGGTAAAGGCCCGGCCCCGGATGAGCGGGATGCCCATCGTTCGAAAATAGGCCGGATCGACGCTGTTGTAACCCGCCGCATTGCCCTGGCCGGGAGGCTTGGGGGGCTGCTCGCGCACGGTGAAGCCGATCACCATGCTGGAGCCGCTCATCGGCAGGGTGCTGACCGCACTTGCGGAAGTGACCCCCGGCAGGGTGCGCACCCGCTCAACGAGCCGTTCGAAAAAAGCTGCCTGCGTCTGGGGTTTGGCGTAGTTGGCCTCCGGGAGCATGACGGGGGCGGAGATCAGGTTTTTGGGGTTAAAGCCCGGATCAACTCCCTGCAACAGCAGATAGCTCCTGGCCAATAGCCCCGCGCAACTGAGCAGCACCAGCGCCAGTGCCACCTCGGAAATGACCAGGCCGCTGCGCACCCGGTTGCGGGCCGCTCCGGCGGTGGAGCCCCGGCCGCCGTCTTTGAGGTTATCGGCAAGATCAATCTGGGAAATCTGGAGGGCGGGAGCGACGCTGAAGACGGTGCCGGTGACCAGCACGATGGCTGCAGTAAAGGCGAGCACCGTCCCGTCCAGGCGGATTTCGGCGAGGCGCGGCAGCGAGCCGGGATTGAGAGCCACCAGCAACTGCACCGCTCCCCAGGCGAAACCGAGACCCAGAGCGCCTCCCAGCACCGTAAGCAAAATATTCTCGGTAAGCAGCTGGCGGAACAATCGGGAGCGGCTCGCCCCCAGGGCCGTGCGGATGGCAATCTCACGCTGACGGACCGCCGCGCGCACCAGCAGCAAGTTGGCAACGTTCGCGCAGCAGATGAGCAGCACACAGCCCACCGCCCCGAGCAGCACCAACAGCGCCGGGCGGATCTCCCCTACCAGTTGCTCGTAGTAAGGCACCACCCGGATGCCGAAGCCGGTGTTCTCCTCCGGGTGCTGCCGGGCCAGTTGCGCGGCGATGGCGTCCATCTCCGATTGCGCTTGTGCTACTGATATGCCCGGCTTCAGGCGGCCGACAACGGTATGGGCAAAGGCACCGCGGTTTTCCTCGCGCTTCGGCGGGTTGATCGACGAGGGAATCCAGATGTCCACCGGCCGGGCGACCGTGTTGGTAAATTCGAAATTGTTAGGTACAACTCCTACGACCGTGTGGTTTTTGCCGTCGAGTTTCATCTGCTTGCCCAATACCGCCGGGCTCGCATCGAAGCGGCGCCGCCAGTAGCTCTCGCTCAGAATGACCACCTGGTTTTTGCCTTCAATCTCCTCATCCTGGGTGAAGGGCCGACCGATGAGCGGCTGGATTCCCGCCAGTTCCAGCAGAGCCGGCGAGACCAGGGCAGCACTCAGCCGCTCCGGCACCCGGTCGCTCACGTAATTTTGCGGGTAGCTGCGCAGCAGCGATAGATGCGAGAAGACCCGGTTGCGCTCGCGCCAGTCGACAAAGTTGGCCACCGAGGTGCGTACTTTTTCATCGTTCTCGCGCTGATTCGTCTGCCAGAGCATCACCACCTGCTCAGGCTCAGGAAAAGACAGGGGCCTGAGGAGCACGCCGTTGACGACGCTGAACATGGCGCTGGTGGCGCCGATGCCGAGGGCGAGCACGAAGATGGCCACCAGTGAAAAACCGGCGCTTTTGAGAAGCATGCGGGCGCCGTAGCGCAGATCCTGCCAGAAGATGGCCAGGTGTTCGGCAAAGGCCGTGCTCGAGAGATCCGTCATCGTTTCCCACCAGAGTCGAAGAACACCTCGACGGCCGTACGCCACACTTTCTTCGTGCAGGTTGTCAAGGAAAACCTGCACCAGCTCCTCGCCGTACTCGGTACGAAACTCCGTCGGGTAGGCCAGCAGCAGCCACCGGTAAAGGCGCTCAGACAAGGCAGCAGGCTGGGGCATCGTCAGTTTCTGTCGAGGGGCGTTGCGGCAGGCTGCCGGTCGGCCTGGCTGCAAGCCCCCGCCTGTGGCCCGCAGCCAGGGCGAGAGTCGCCTAAGCACAACATTGATTTATCCACTATGGATGTATCTGATGTGGATAAAATAGCGCTGTCCCGTCGGTCTGTCAAGGGCGATGACCAGGGGCTAGGGCGGGCCGAAAAGACGCACCAGCCACCCCCGGAACTCGGCAAGGGCTGCTTCGGGTTCGACGCGCCGCTCGAGGGTCATCGCGATTCCCAGACCTTCGATGGCGGCACGCAACAGAAAAGCCGTCGCCACAAAGTCAATATCCGCGGCGATCTGGCCCCGTTGCTTGCCGCTGAGCAACAAATCGACGATGCCGTCGTTCACCTCCTCGTCGTAGCGGCTGACCTGGGCGGCCAGCGTCGGGTTGCGTCCGGCCTCCACCACAATCTCCAGGGCGATGCGGGCGTTGGGGGCGTCGAGTTCGCCCACAAACCGGGCCGCGAACATCGCCAACGCTTCGATGACATCGGTGCGCTGCGCCGCCTCCTGCATCCAACCGACGACCACCTGCTGGTGGGACTGGGCGATCGCAAGCATGATCGCTTCTTTGTTGTGGAAGTACCGGTAGATGCTCCCAGGGCTCAACCGGGCCTCAGCACAGATGTCGTCGGTGGTCGCGGCGTGGAAACCCTTGCGGGCGAAACAGGTGACGGCCGCCTGCAGGATTTGCTCGCGGCGAAGCTCCTTGAACTTTGGATCGACTTTCGGCATGACCCGGAGGGCAGCAGGGGGAGGTGTGTTCAGCGATCGGCCGGCCGGCTGGTGCCCAGTCCGGTACGTCGAAGCCTGTTCATTATCCCAGAGCCCGCGCAGGGCACACGTAGGGCTGTCAAAAAAAGCGAGCGCTCCGTTGTGCAGTTGACGAACCGGCCGCTTGGGCGAAATAATAGTGAGCGAGCGCTCGCTTTTTTGAGTGTGCCTGTCGGGTCTGTCGAAGCCCAACCGCTTGAATACCCGGGTTTTGAAATTCAACAAGTCTTTGGGGGCTATCCATGCAATCGATCAATTCCATACGTATGTCCAAAGAGATATCCCAGCCCGAGCTTCAACGCCGGCTCCATCACCAGCTTTTGATCATCTTGAAGGCGCACTGCGCAATTCTGGCAGGAGACGAAGGGCTGCAACCGGTGGGTGAACTGTCGTCGGCTCTGGTGGAAACCCAGGCGTTCGATCTGGCGGTAGAGCATTTGAAGGGCG
Organism: Gloeobacter violaceus PCC 7421; assembly: GCF_000011385.1. Lineage (NCBI taxonomy): Bacteria > Bacillati > Cyanobacteriota > Cyanophyceae > Gloeobacterales > Gloeobacteraceae > Gloeobacter > Gloeobacter violaceus. The sequence continues at coordinate 1,519,820 of NC_005125.1, read as the reverse complement.
ATCCGGCCTGCGCCTCGCTCATCGAGCAAAGGCACATGGCTCCCCCCCACGACCTGGAACAGCTGTTGCAATGTCCTCAAGATTCCCTGGGCTACGCCTATGCCTCTAGCATCAAAGCCCAAGGCTTCGATCCGGATTTGTATTCTTACCTTGAGATCGATTCGGACGCCAGTTATGTCGAGGCCCGTCTCGGTCAGACCCATGACATCTGGCACATCGTCACCGGTTTTGATACCTCGCCCGCCGGTGAACTGGGTTTGCAGGCGCTGCATCTGGCCCAGTTTCCTTATCCGCTCGCGACGATGTTGATCGCCACCGGGTTGATGTCCGGCACGCTTCTTGCTCCCGAAGCGCTGCCGGCTCTTCTGGAGGCGCTCTGCCGGGGCTGGAGGATGGGTAGCAATGCGAAATCGCTGTTCGCCCAAAAATGGGAAGCAGCCTGGGAAAAGCCCCTGTCCCAGTGGCGGTCGGACTTGGGTATTCAACCGATCGGGTAGTCCCTGGATTTATCCTTGCGAATCGATCAAAGCCTGCTCCTGCGGGTGAACAGCTCTGCGACAGAAATGGCCAATGATGGAAAGGCTATCGGATAAACAAAATCTTCCAGTTGCAGGACTGTGGTCTTTTCGTAGCCGTGGCTTGATGGACCTAACTCGAGTTCAGGCAGGAGCGCGTACTCCTCCAAATCCCAGGTACAAATCATCGGCGATTTGCCGGCTATCGCCACTGCTTGAGAGGGCAAAATCGCTAAGTAGGGTTTCGTGGTCACCGGACTAACAGTCTTCGCAACCGGAAAATGTATGGTTCAGTTCGTCTTCCATCGCCGAACCCGAGAAAATTTCTTCAATAATCCATACTTGAGCGAAGCGTCTCAAGCAAAGCCGGGGCGCAGAGTGACCTTCATCATCGTACTTTGACCATTTTGAGGCTGTGTGAGCGGGTGAGTGTGTAACGGCTGAAAGCCTGTAGTCGAACCTGACAAAACCACGGCATTTGGAGAGGCACTCAGTCGCGGGCGCCGCAGTGGGTGGATTACTATGGCAGGCAACGGCTCAAACTTACCCATTGGTCCTTTACACTCAAGCAGTGATCTATCCGGAATCGGACGGCAAGCCCATGTCCGACAACACCCGGCAGTTTCGCTGGATCGTCTACATCAAAGAAGGCTTGGAGTGGCTGTTCGCGGACGATCCGAACGTCTTTGTCGCAGGCGATCTGCTGTGGTACCCGGTCGAGGGAGACAATAAGATCCGCCAGGCTCCCGACGCGATGGTCGCCTTCGGCCGCCCTAAAGGGGACCGGGGCAGCTACCGCCAGTGGGAAGAGGACAACATTCCACCCCAGGTGGTCTTCGAGGTCCTTTCGCCCGGCAATACCATTTCGGAGATGACCCGCAAATTCCAGTTCTACCATCGCCACGGCGTCGAAGAGTATTACCTTTATGACCCGGACGAAGGGACATTGGATGGGTTTGTGCGCGAAGAAGGAGCGTTGGTGGGTATCGAGCGGATGGAAGGCTGGGTGAGCCCACGGCTGGGCACGCGCTTCGGAATCACGCCGCAAGGAGATCTGCAGTTGTGGCGGCCGGACGGCACGCCCTTCGAGAGCTACGTGGAAATTGCCGCCCGGGCAGCGCAAGAAAAGCAGCGCGCGGCGCAGGAGAGTTTGCGGGCACAATCGGCCGAGCAACGTGCCGAGCAGGAGAGTTTGCGGGCACAATCGGCCGAGCAACGTGCCGAGCAAGAGAGTTTGCGGGCACAATCGGCCGAGCAACGCGCCGAGCGTCTGGCCGAGCGGTTGCGCCAACTGGGGATCGACCCGGACAATGGCGAACTTTCCAGCCAGACTCCAAGAAAGCCGTGCTGACGGCCTTCAAAGGCCAGGCGATCATTTTTCGCGACCCTGGTAGTGAGGGCTACGCTTTCGAGATGAACCTGTCTGCCTCGGATGCTTTGTTCCCGATGGCCTTTCCCGACCTGGTTGTTTCTCTGTCTGCGCTGTTTCTGCCGTAGGACGCCGCTTCCCTAACCGTTCATCAGGCAAAGCGCCCTCGACCTTTGGCGAATGGTTGCTCACCCCTAGCCATAGCTAGTCTGACGGGGTCTGGAGGGTGTGCCGTGGCGGCGATGGAAGAAGCGTTGAACGACAGGCAGCGGGCATATCTGGGGACGGGTCTCGCCTTTCCGCTCAGGCTCAATCTGCAGGGTGGTATCCAGCTCAGTTCCGCCGCCCAGGATGTCGAGGAGGCCATCTGGATTATCCTGCGCACGGGCATCGGCGAGCGGGTCTACCGCCCGAACTTCGGCTCGCGCCTTGCGGATCTGGCCTTTGCGCCCCTCAACACCTCGACCCTGTTGCGCATCCGCTCCTATGTGCGCGAGGCGCTCGAAATTTGGGAGCCGCGCATTGATCTCACCGAGGTGCGCGCCGATCCCGATCCGGTGGCCGGGCGTATTGATATAGTCATCGACTATCGCCTCAAGGGCAGTCCCGACCCGCGCAGCCTGGTGTACCCCTTTTATTTGAATCCGCAAGCAGCGGCGGAGTAGGCCTGTGGAATTCGATTTTTTGCCCAAGTTGCCCAAGTCCGACCTCGACGATCGCACCTTCGACGATCTGGTGGCCGAGTGTCTGCTGCGCATCCCCCGCTACTGCCCGGAGTGGACCGACTACAACCTGAGCGACCCGGGCATCACGCTCATTGAGCTGTTCGCCTGGCTGACCGACCAGATGCTGCTGCGCTTCAACCAGGTGCCCCGCCGCAACTACGTGGCGTTTCTGGAACTGCTTGGCATCCGTCTGCAGCCCCCGGCCCCGGCGGGAACGGACGTGACGTTTTATCTGACCAACGCCCTGCCGGATGTCTACCGGGTACCGGCCGGCACCGAGGTGGCCACCGAGCGCACCCAGACCCAGGAGGCGATCGTCTTCAGCACCGACCGGCCGCTGTTGGTGGGTAAGCCCAGTCTGCTGCACTTTTTGACCGCCCAGACCACCGACGAAACCCCCCAGGCGCTGCGCGACCGGGTCACGGACCTCTGGACCCGCCAGCCGGGCGGCCAGTGGGGCGGCAGCGAGCAGCCGATATTCGACGAGCAGCCCCAGGCGGGCAATTGTTTTTATCTGGTGGTCGACCCGGAACAGCCCCTCGACGGCAACGTGCTCGCCATCACCCTCAAGGGAGCCGCCGCTACTCCCACCGGCATCAACCCCAACCTGCCCCCGCGTCGCTGGGAAGCCTGGGACGGCCAGCGCTGGCAGCCGGTGCTGTTGCGCGAGGTCGACGACGCTACGCGCGGATTTAGTTTTAGCGAAATGGCCCAGCAGGGCAAAAACCCGCTGCAGGGCGTCGATGTGATTTTGCACCTGCCGCAGCGCTGGCCCCCGGCGCGCTTCACCAGCTATCAGGGCCGCTGGCTGCGCTGCATCTGCCTGCCCGCCGCCCCCAACCAGCCCGCCTACAGCGCTTCGCCGCGCATCGTCGGCCTTGCCGTGCGTTCGATCGGCGGCACCGTCGGGGCGAGCAACAGCACGACGGTGCGCGAGGAGCGCCTCGGCATGAGCGACGGCACCCCGGGTCAGAAATTTCAACTGCAAGGTTCGCCGGTGCTGGCGCGCAGCGCCGCCGAACACGTTCTCGTCTCCCCTCCGAGCGGCCTGCCGCAGATCTGGAAGGAAGTGGCCGACTTTGCCGACTCCGGCCCGGAGGATCTGCACTACACCGTCGATTCGCTCACCGGCACGGTGCAGTTCGGGCCGCTCATCCGCGAACCGGCCCAGCTCCAACACCAGACCGCCATCCGTTCGCGCATCCAGCAGCAGGGGCTCACCCCGCAACTGGCCGCCGTCGCCGAGGCGAACGCCCAGGAAGAGCGGCAGTACGGCGCCATCCCCCCCCGCGGCTCGGTGATCCGCATGGTGGCCTACCGGGTGGGGGGCGGCCGGACGGGCAACGTCCAGGCAGGGACGCTCAAAGTGCTCAAATCGGCCGTTCCCTACATCGCCCGGGTGACCAACCACCAGCCCGCCCGCAACGGTGCGGACGCCGAATCGCTCGATCAGGCCGTGCTGCGCGCCCCGCAGATGCTGCGCACCCGCGACCGGGCGGTGACCGCCGAGGACTTTGAGATTCTCACCGAGCGCGGAGCGGGTGGGGCGGTAGCCCGGGTCAAGTGCCTGCCCACCCCCGAGGGGGCGGCGGGTACCGTGCGGCTGATGGTCGTTCCCCAGGCGAACGTGGATGCGGTCGGGCGCGGGGAGGGCCTCAACCCCGATCGCTTCACCCTCAGGCCCCAGCTGCAGCAGCAGATTCTGGGCTATTTGGAGCAGCGGCGGCTGATGGGGGTGCAGGTGCAACTGGCCGAACCCGAGTACGTCGGGGTGGCGGTGCAGACCGAAGTGGCCCTGGAGCCCGAGTACAACAACCCCCGCGCCCAGCAGGAAATTTTGTTCAACCTGCGCGTGGCGCTCTACCGGTTTCTCAACCCGGTCACCGGCGGTCCGGACAGCAAAGGCTGGCCCTTCGGGAGGCCGGTCTACCCCTCGGATATCGTGGCGCTGTTGCAGCAAACGGCGGGGGTGCGCTATCTGGGGGCGGTGCTGCTCTTTTCGGTGCGCAAGCGCGGCCCGAACTGGACGCGCAAACCCGCCCCCGACCCGGTGGTCGATCCTGGTCCCCTGGGGCTCATCTGTTCGTGGGCCGACAACCGCCTGCGCTCCAGCCACGTCATCAACCTGATTGCCCGCTAGGAGGCGCACGGTGACCCAGGCCCACGACCGCAAACTCCTGACCGTCCAGATCACCCCGATGCGGGTGCCCGAGGCGGTGCCCCTGGCCGGGCTGATGGTCAACGGCCCCGATGAAAGTGTGGCGGTGAGCGCCCGCAGCAACGGTCTGTTGCTCCATCCGGGTGAACCCAGCGAGATGGTGGTGCAGATCAAAAACCTGGGCAAGCGCCCCATCTGGCTCAATTTGCGCGTCGAGGGCGACTTTCCGGTCGACTGGTACCGCATCGGCATGGAGGGCAACCAGATCGCCCCCGGTCATCAGATGGAGGCAGTCATCTACTTCCAGGTGCCTGCGTCCTATTTTGAAGATCAAAAAGCGCTCACCCCCAAAAAGAAGCGCCACCTCGACCTCGATTTTCAGGGCCGCATCTATTTTTTCTACGGCATCAACGCCCTCGAACTCGACCAGGTCGAATTGGAGGAGTTCAGCGTCCATGTGCGTGCCCACAGTCTTTATCTCAACTACCTGCCGGCCCTCTACCGCGAAGTCGACTTTATCGGCCGGTTTCTCAAAATTTTTGAGGAGACCTTCGAGCCCGCTTTCCATGGGCTGGAGGGCATGTGGGCCAACCTCGACCCGCTGACTGCCCCCAGGGCGCTATTGCCTTTTCTGGCCTACTGGGTGTCCTGGCCGATGGACGCGCGCTGGGAACTGCCGCAGCAGCGCCGCCTCATCAAGCGGGCGGTCGAAATTTACCGCTGGCGCGGCACCCGCAAGGGCCTCAGGCTCTACCTGCACCTGTACACGGGGCTGCCCCTCGACGACCAGCTTCCCGAGGAAGCAGCCAAGCACATCGCGATCACCGACCACTTCGGGCGCGGCTTTGTGCTGGGGGGCGAACGCCTCGGCCAGGGCACGGTGCTGGGGGGCGGGCGGCCGTTTCACTTTGTGGTGCGCCTGCGCGAGGAGCGCCCCGGGCAGATCGACGAGCGGCTGGTGCGGCTGATCATCGAGCAGGAGCGCCCCGCTTTTTGCACTTACGACCTCTACATCGAAAGCCCACCCCCACCCCCGGCCACCCCGCCGGGCCAGGCCGGCCAGGCCGCCCCGTCGCCTCCCGCTCCGAGCCGCCGTCCGGCTCCTGCTACCCCCAACGGCCGCCCCGGTGCGCCGCCTCCCAAATCCGCCCAGGGCACCCCGAAGCCCCTGCCCCCCAAGCCGCCCGCTCCGGGCCAACCCGACCCGAAACGCCCCGAACCCCCGTCTGCGCCACTCGAATCCTCTTCGCCATAAAGACCCATGAGCCAACTGTTCCCCGCCCCGCCCATCCGTCCTTTCGAACGCCTGCAGGCCGCCGACGGTCTGCTCATCAACGCCGAGCGCTGGCGGCGCGCCCACGAGTACCACCGGCTGCGCCAGGGCATGCACTACCAGGCGCTCAACCAGCCGGGGATCGTCTGCGGCCTGGGGGTGCAGGCGATCCCCGCCCCGAGCGAGGTCAAGGCCGAATATCGCGACGGGCGCTGGGTGCGCATTCAGCCGGGGATCGCTATCGACCTGGTGGGTAATCCGATCGTCGTCCCCCAGCCCATCGACTTTCGCGTCGCCGTCGAACTTGCCGACAACGAGCCCGCGATGGTCTATCTGGTGGTCAAGTACGTCGATCCCGACGACTTGCGCCGCGAGGAGCGCCGCGACATTGTCCAGGAGACGTTCCGTGTCGATGAAAAAAGCAGCCCCCCCGAAGAACTGGAAGTCGAAGTCTGCCGGGTGCTGCTGCAGCCTGGGACCGTGCAGCTCGAGAACCCGCGCGAAGTCTTCTTTCCGGGCTACAGCAACGTCGACCTGCGCTTCCGGCTGCAGGCGCAGCCGCGCCCCCAGGCACTGATCAGCATGGCGGTGGTCAACCACCCCGACCCCGACGGCACCCGCCACTTCTTCAACCTGCCCCACTTGCTCCGGGCCACCGGCGCGCTCTACCCGGCCCTGCAGGGGGTGGGCGAGGTGGGCCAGGTGAGCTTCGATGAAGCGGAGGGCCTGGAAGCCCATGACCTGCTGTACCTGACCGGCCGCCAGCCGCTGGTGCTCAACAGCCGCGAATTCGAAGCGCTCAAAGGCTACCTCGACCGCGGCGGGGTACTGATGGTGGACGCCCCTGCCGACGCCGCTCCCCTGGTCGAGAGCGTGCTCGCCCTCGCCCAGCAACTGGAGACCCCCCTGGAGTACCTTGAGCGCCTGCGCCGGGATCACCCGCTGCGCACCCACCCGTTCTTGTTCTCGGCGCTGCCCGCGATCAACCAGCAACCTTTGCGGCTGCTCACCGGCGGCGGCATCGTGCTGACGATCGGCGAACTGGCCGCCGCCTGGGGCATCGACGACAACTTTGCCCTCTCGCGCCTGGCCATCCGCACCGCCCACGAACTGGGCATCAATATCCTGGCCTACGCCTGGCGCCGGCGGCAGCTGTTTGCCCTGCAGGGCAAGGACACAGCCTGGATGGGCGGCACCTGAAAGAAGACGGCGCTATGGCCTGCCGGGAGTTGTCCCTAGGAGCCCCTACCCCGGACCGACCGCCCCACAGCAAGGGGGCAGGGCGATCCATCGTCCCGGCGGCCGGAGTAGTAATAGCAGTCAGCCCGCAAGCATGAGGGAGCGAGCGATGTCCAACTTCTTTAAAGACTTCATGAACGTGGAGAGTTTCATCTACAGCACGTGGATGAACCTGTTCGGCGGGGCGTTTTCCCGGCTGACCCGTCCCCAGTCCGGTGCCAGTTCGGTGGTGCCCGGCGTAGCGGCCCCCCTGCGCCCCGGTATGCGCCCGCCGCAGCGGCCCGGTGCCCCCGCTCCCCAGCGCCCCGGCGCCCCGCCCGCCCAGGGAGCCGCGCCGCAGCGGCCCGGTGCCCCTGCTCCCCAACGCCCCGCGGCGGGTGCCCCCGGCCCGCGCCCGCCCGCTGCTCCCCAGCGCCCGGGGATGCCCCCCGGCATGCCCGCCCCCAACCCGAACCGGCAGTTGGACAAATCCGCCCAGGGAGCACAGTTGTTCGGCATGAACATCAACAATCTGCCCCAGATCCCCGGTCTCAACGCACCGCCCAGCGGCAAGGGCAACGCTGTGCAAACCCGCGCCGAGCAAGAAATTTATTTGCTCAAGGCGCGCGGCATGAACTTTGTTTCCCAGGGCGTCCACCGCTCCTTCAGCCAGATGTACACCAACTTGCGAAGCTTCTTCGAAAGAAGGGCGTGAACACCCGCGCGGCCACCCCCGGCCCGCCTAGCCAACCCGCACCCGTATGGAAAAACGCGTCATCAGCGCTGTGCTCTCGGAGCAGGCGGTCACCTACCGCCCCGGTGGTCCGCCGGTCACTTTTGAGGTGACCGTCAGCAACGACAGCAACCAGTTCGCGGGATTCAAACTGGAGTTACTGGCGGCGGGGACGGGGCGCAATCCCAACTGGTACCAGCTCTTTCCGGAAGTCTCCACCGCCAAGCCCCCCGGCAGCCGCACCCAGTTTCAGGTGACGATCGTCGATTCGCCCATTCCCGGTTTTGTAGGGGCGATCAACGTCACGATCTTGATCACCTCCCCGCAGCTCAAGGAGGAGCGCAAGTACCTGCTGCGGCTGATTGTCGAAGCGGGTTCGGGACCGTCGCAACTATTGGTCGACCTGCCGGTGCGCCAGTTTCAGACCTATCCGCGCAATCCCGTGGATATTCCGGTGCGGGTGCGCAACCTCAGCCAGCGGCCGGTGGATATCGTTTTGCGCTTTTTGGGAATCGACCCGGTCTGGATGGCCACCGGCACCGAGCGGCGCTTCGTCGTCGAAGCGGGCGCCCTGGTGGATGTCGCCTTTCAGTGCCTGCCGCCGGGGCCGAACCAGGCCCTCGGCCAGGAGTATCCCTTTGCGGTCGAAGCGCTCCCCCAGAGCGGGAGCGCCGCGCGCGCGGAAGGGTCGCTGGAGGTGTTGCCGGTAGGCTTCGTGCAGTTCAATTGCAGCGAACCGCGGCAACGTCTGCCGGAAAAAGGCGGCGCCTGGTGGCCCGACTGGAGCGAGCTTGCCGCCACCTTTCCGTTGCTGTTTAAAAACGCGAGCAACCTGCGCCAGGAGGTGAGCGTCGCCGTCGAAGGCCGCGACAGCGGCAGGTGCACCGCCCGCACCGAACCGCCCCAGGGGGTGCTGGGGGTCTCCACCACCACCGAACTCAAACTCGAAATCACCCGCAAGCGCTCGCTGTTCGGCCTACCCAAGACACTGCAATTGGAGGCGGTGGCGGTCCTGTCCGACGAGCGGCTGGGAGGTGCCGATCCGCCCTCGCAAAAACTCGAACTGCGCGTGTTGCCGAAGTTGCCCGTCTGGATGCAGGTATTGTCCTTTGCACTCACGTTTATCTCGGGCAGTTGGGGGGCGGTCACGGTCCACGAGCATTTCAATCCCCGCGCCCACACCGACCTGGTCAATTCGGTGCGCGTCAGCGGCGACGCGCGCATGGTCTACAGCGCCAGCGACGACCGCACCATCCGCAGCTGGCGCATCGGCAAAGAAGGCGGCGATCTCAGCTACGAGGGCATTCTGGTCGATACCGGCCGGCCCGTGCGCGCGCTGCGCTTTATGCCCAAGAACAACAGCCAGCTGGCCGCCGGGCTCGAAAACGGAGCGGTGCAAATCTGGAACGTCGCCACCGGCGAGAAGCTGCGCCAGCTCGACTACCAGCCGGAGGTGGACGACCGGGTCTTCGACCTTGTCTTCACCGCCAACTCGCGCCATCTATTTAGCGCCCACGGCAGCGGCATGGTGCAGATGTGGGACCTGCAATCGGAGGCCACCCAGCCGGTGCGCGTCCTCGAACTGGATAAAAAACTCGATTACACCGTGCAGGCGCTCGAACTGAGCGGCGACGAGCGCACGCTGATTAGCGCCGGCCGGTTTTTCAGGCTGTTGCTCTGGGATCTGGATAAACCCGACGCCAGACCGCGCCGATTGCAGCCGCGCGGCGGCCAGAACGACGTCATCTGGAGCGTCGCCCTCTCGCCCAAAAACCCGAATTTGCTCGCCACCGCCGATTCCCAAGGCAACATCACCACCTACGACCTCGCCCGCTGCGCCGACCCGAACGCCGCAAAGGCGCCGTTTAGCGGGGCGACCGCCCTCGGCTCCCTGGTCAAAGCGGACCCGAAGGCGCAGGACCGGGCCGTCCCCGTCCAGAGCGCCGAAACGGTGCCTGCGAACGTGCCCGTCGATGTCACCTGCCCGGTGCTGGATCGCTGGTTGGGCCACGGCAGTTTCGCGGTCCGCTCGCTCGCCTTCGGCGGCGACGGCCTGTCGCTGATTAGCGGCGGGGACGATCACCGGGTGATGCTCTGGCAGCTCACCCCCAAAGGCACGCGCGCGGCGCGCTCCGTCACCGGCCGCTTGCTGGAGGAGCGCCCCAAAAAGGTGAACGCCGTTGACCTCGGCCGCGACCGCGAGGGGATCATCGGTGTAAGCGGCGGCGACGATTTTCAAGTGTCGATGCGACGGGTGCCCCTGCCGTGATCCAGACTCGCTCCTGCCCGATTGTGCTGATCATGAACCCGCCCGGCCCCCAGCAGGCGACGCCGGGTTCGCAGGTCGAGCTGTTTGTCACCGTGAGCAACCAGGGCGACCAGAGCGCGGTGATCGACGTCTTTATCGACGATTCCGAGCGCGACTTGCGCAAGTGGTGCGATTCGCCGCGCCAGCGCCTCGCCCTCGATCCCAAGCAGAGCAGCGAGGTGGCCTTTCGCTTCACCATCCCGCCGCAGGCTTTTCCGGGCATCTACGACTACGCCATCGTCGTGGACGCTCCCGAGCACTACCCGGAGGACACCCCCCTGCAGCGGCCCCGCCAGCTGCAACTGTTGCCGCGCGACCAGCAGGCGGTGCGCGTCAGCGATCCGACCTTCGCGCTCAAACCCCAGACCACCCCCCAGCAGCCGCTGGTGGTCCAACCCGGCAAACCCCAGGTGGTCCAGATCCAGGTGCACAACCGCTCCGACCGGGTCGACCGCTTCAGGCTCACCTGCCCGGACCTCGAAGAGAGCTGGTACTCGGTGCGCTACCAGGTGCCGAGCCTGAGCGGCCCGGGCCTGGTGGACTGCCCCGACGGCCTCGATCTCAACCCCAACACCCGGGGCCAGATTGTTCTGCTGTTCCAGCCGCCCACCGACACGCTGTCGGGCAGCTATTCGCCGACTTTGCGGGTCTATTCCGCCAACACCCCAGACCTGGTGCTCCTCGATCTGGTATATCTGCAAATTCCGACCACCTACGGACTCAAAGTCGAAATCGAGACGCTACTCGGCAAAGTCACCCGCAAGCCGGGGCGCTTCAAGGTGAACATCGCCAACGAAGGCAACGTCATCCGCGAACTGGGGGTCGGGGCCAGCAGCAGCGAGGAGGACGAGTACGCCGCCTACGAGTGCAGACCCGAGGAGGTGCGCCTCCTGCCGGGTAGAAGTGTCGGCATCGATCTCACGATCAAACCCAAGAACTGGTGGCAGCGGCCCTTCTGGGGCGAACCCTTCGAGATTCCCTTCAAGATCGATCTTACCGACGCCAAGGCGCTGCCGCTGCCCAAGACACCGCCCAAGGCCAAGCTCGAATGGCTGGCCCGGCCCTGGTGGCAGCTGCTGCTGGCCGCTTTGCTGGTGCTCGCGGCGCTGGGGGGGATATTCTATCTAGTCTGGCTGGTGTACTTTCGCGCTCCCGACCCCGTGCGCGTCGAGAGCTTCCAGTCCGACAGCATCCGCTACCTGGAGACCAACGGCGACCGGATCACCCTCAACTGGCAACTGCGCAACCCCGGTCAGATCCGCAAGATCACCGTCAATGCCCGCGCGGGCAACGGCCAGCCGGTCAGCAAACCGATGGAACTGACCTTCGGCGATCAGCTCAAAGAGGTGGCCGACCTGCCCGCCGCCCTCAAGGGCAAATGCCAGATCACCGAGGACCTGCTCGCCTGCCGAAACGTCAAGACCGACGCCCGCAAAGGCGGCTACTATGTCTTCGAGATGAAGGTACTCCAGCGCCACCGCGACGCCCCGGCGGTCACCACCCAGAGCGATCTCATCGAGATCGTCCCCAAGCCCAAACCGAAGCCGGAAACGCTCTCCAAGCCGGTGATCGGCAAATTTACCCTCAACGGCACCGCCGCCCCGGCCAATGTTCCTCTTAAGATTAAGACCGATACCAATCCCGGCGACAAGGTGGTGCTCTCCTGGCAGGTCACCGGCAAGGATGTGAGTGTCGAACTGGAGACCTACGGTACCTTCGGCCCCAACGGATCGCTGAGTTTGCCGCCTTTTACGCGCGCGGGCCGGCAGATCCCAATCACCCTCAAAGCGGCCAACAAAGCGGGTGAGGTGCGCCGCGGCTTCGTCATCGAGACCTTCGACCCGACCCCGCCGCCACCGCCCCCCGGCAAGGACGCTCCCAAAAATCCCGGCAAACCCGCCGCCCCGGCCCTTAAAACCGCCCCCGAACCCACCGCTCCCGCTCCCTAACCGCCATGGCTATCGTCTGCTCCCAGTGCCAGCACGCCAACCCCGACACCGCCCTGAACTGCCGGCGCTGCCAGGGGGAGATCGCCGTACTGTGTCTTGAATGCGGCAGCATCAACCCGACACCCTGCCAGTATTGCGGCGAATGCGGCGTCGAGTTGCCCCACGTCGTTTCCGCCCCACCGCAGCCGGTGGCTATTGCCGCTTCGCCAGTCGTTGCATCGGTCCTTGCCCCATCGCCTGCTCCTGAGGCCCCCCCCGCATCCGCCCCTGTCGTGCCCCCCGAGCGGCGTTCCGCCCGCCGGGCCGACCCGGCCCCTGTCGATCCACCTCTACCCCAGGTTGCCCGCCCCATGGAAAGCCCGCCTCCGCGCCCCAACGCCGGTGCGCCGCCGCCCTTCGCCTCGCCCGGCACGCGCCTGCAGATTGCCACCGCCGTCCTCGTCCATATCGGCAGCGACGAGCGGCTCGAACTGCCGGCGGATCAGCCCCTGGTCTACCTCGGCAAACCCAACGAAGATCTACCGCCCGATATCGACGTCTCCCACCTGCCCGGCGCAGAAGTGGTCTCGCGCGTCCACGCCGCCATCCACAGCAGCGAAGGAAATTTTGCCCTCGAGGACGCCGGCAGCAGCAACGGCACCTTCTTGAACGGCGAACTGATCAAACCGGGAACGCGCTTTCGCCGTAAGCTCAAAGCGGGCGACACCATCGCCCTCGGCAAAGCCAACAAGATGAGCTTCCGCTTCGAAATCGAAGAGTAAACCGCCCATGCACTATCTGGTCACCGGCAATCGCCAGGCCCTCGACCGGCGCTACCGGGTGGTCGGCCAGTCCCCGGCAATCGCCCGGGATCTGCTGCCGGACCAGCCCACCGCCGCCCCCGCGGGCCTGCCTGCCGGTTGCCGCCCTTACCAGAGGCTGCACCACTTTCGCTGGGCGATCCCCGAGATTCACACCTGCATGGCGGCCCCAAATGGCGGCGAACCGTGCGTGCTGTTGGCGCGCGGGCCGCTCGCAGCCGACGGCACCCCCTGGCCGACATTGCGCCAGGGCTGGCCCGCCGCCCCACCGTTGCAGCAGATTGGCTGGCTGGTTCAACTGGCCCGCCTCTGGGAACCCTGTGTGCAGGAGGGGGTAGCCTCTTCGCTGCTTGCCCCCGACAACATCGGCGTACTCGGCTGGCAGGCTTGCCTGTTTTATTTGAGCGGCGACCCGGCGCCGCCGCCGCTCGCGGCCTTGGGGCAAAGCTGGCAGAGCCTGATCCCCCTCAGCCCGCCGCTCGCCGCAATCGTCGGGGCACTCTGCCTGGGCCGAATCGCCCGCGTCGAGGAGCTGTCCGCCGCCCTCGAAAATCTCGCCGCCGCCAACCCTGGCCGCGGTCCGGCGGGCGTGCTGGGTGCGACCCACCCGGGCAGCCGCAAGGCCAACGAGGACTGCTTCATCCACGATCCGCCCGGCACCTACGGCATCGTCTGCGACGGCATGGGCGGGCACGAAGGCGGCGCGGTGGCAAGCCGCCTGGCTCTGGATCTGCTCGATCGCGAACTGCAGCAACTCAGCCGTCAGACCCAGCCCCTGCCGCCTTTGCAGGTGCGCCGGGGCATGGCGTTGGCCCTCTACCGCGCCAACCAGTTGCTCTTGGAGACCAACCGCCGCCAGGGACGCCAGCGCCGGCACCAGATGGGTACGACCGTCGTCGCCTACTGCCTGACGGGCAGCCTGCTGCACATTGCCCACGTCGGCGACAGCCGCATCTACCTCATCGACCGGCACCACTGCCAGCAGCTCACCGTCGATGACGACGTGGCCAACCAGGAGGTGAGTCTGGCGCGCACCACCAGCAGTGCTGTGCTGCGCATGGACGGCAGCGGCCATCTCACCCAGGCGCTCGGGGTGATCGCCATGGAGGCTTTGCAGCCCACAGTCCAGACCTTTGTGCTGCCTGAAGACTGTCTGGTGCTGCTGTGCAGCGATGGGCTGTGCGACGGGTCGCTTGTCGAGCGCTGCTGGCAGACGGTGCTCCTACCCATGCTCACCGGCGATCTCGCCGCCGGGGCGCGGCAGTTGATCGATTTGGCTCTCCAGGAACTGGGGCACGACAATATAACGTTTATTCTTTTGAAGTACGCCGCCTAATTTTGCTGCCGCCGTTGAACGTCGTCGAGTTGGACCAGGTCGTCAAGTGCTTCAGTGAGCCCGGCGGCAAGCCACTGCGCGCCGTGGACGCGGTGAGTCTCGCGGTGCGGGCGGGCGAATTTTTTTCGCTGTTGGGCGAAAGCGGCTGCGGCAAAACCACGGTACTCAGGCTCATCGGCGGCTTCGAGCAACCGGATGGCGGCACGATCGCGATTGCCGGTCAGCCGATGGCGGGGGTACCGCCCTACCGTCGGCCGGTCAACACGGTCTTTCAAAGTTACGCGCTTTTCCCGCACCTGAACGTGTACCGGAACGTCGCCTTCGGCCTGGAGATGGAGCGGTTGGGGCGCGGCGAGGTGCGTTTGCGCGTCGAGGAGATGCTCGCCCTGGTGCGCCTGGAGAAGCTGGCCGCTCGCAAACCCCAGCAACTTTCCGGCGGCCAGAAGCAGCGGGTGGCCCTGGCCCGGGCGCTTGCCAAACGCCCGGCGGTGCTGCTGCTCGATGAACCTTTAAGTGCACTGGATTTGCAGTTGCGCCGGCAGTTGCGGTTGGAATTGAAGGCATTGCAGCGGCAGACGGGAATTACGTTTATCTTTGTCACCCACGACCAGGAGGAGGCTTTGAGCCTGTCTGATCGGGTGGGGGTGATGCGCGCGGGAAGGCTTTTGCAGGTAGGGACCGCTGCGGAAATTTACGAGCGGCCGACCAGCCGCTTCGTGGCCGAGTTCGTGGGCGAGACCAACTGGCTTACCGGGAGCGTCGAATCGGTCGAGGCGGGCGTGGTGTCGGTGTTCGTACCGGGGATCGATCAGGTGGTGCGGGGAATGGCGACCGCAGCCGTGGTATCGGGGGAGCGCGTATCGGTTGCGATTCGGCCCGAGAAGCTGGTGCTGTTGGGCGCGGACGCTGTGGCGTGTGCCGGGGTGAACCGGTTCGCCGCGACGTTGGGAGCTACCCGCTACGAAGGTGCCCTGACCCGTCAGGAGGTGCTCCTGGCTGGGGGGGAGCGCTTCTGGCTGTTGCTGACCAATCGCAATGGCCGGGAAGTATTGGCGGAGGGAGCGGCGTGTGTTTTGAGCGCTGATTGTCATGACACGATCGTGCTTGCGGAGGGGAATTGAAAACCTCTGCCTTCTCCCCCCTGCGGGGCATTCTGCTCACCGCCCCAGCCGTCATGTATCTACTGGCTTTCCTCGCGGCTCCCCTTGCCCTGGTGGCCGCTACGAGTGTGCTGAGCCGTAGCCCCTACGGCGAAGTGGTCTTCAAATTCACCGCCGACAACTACACCCGTCTGTTCGATCCTCTCTATCTCAACATCCTGCTCGATTCGCTGACGATTGCCGGGGCGACAACGGCCATCACGTTGCTCATCGGCTATCCGCTCGCTTGGTGGATGGCCCGCGTCCCGCAACGGGTGCGCTCGGTGGCGCTGTTTGCCATTCTGGTACCGTTCTGGACAAATTTTTTGATCCGCATCTACGCCTGGATCTTAATTCTGCGTTCTGGGGGACTGCTTGAAGGGCTGCTTGCGGGATTGGGGCTCTGGCGCGGTTCGATCGAAATTCTCTACACTCCCTGGGCGGTGCTCATCGGTATGGTCTACGAGTTTTTGCCCTTCATGGTGCTGCCGCTCTACGCCAGCCTCGAAAAGATCGACGAAGCGCAGCTCGCCGCCGCCGCCGATCTTGGCGCCAGACCGTTCCAGGTATTCTGGCGCGTCGTGCTGCCCCTGGGACTACCGGGCCTGGTGGCGGGCAGCACCCTGGTTTTTGTCCCGGCGATGGGCATGTTCGCCGTGCCCGATTTGATGGGTGGGGCACGCACGTTGCTGGTGGGCAATTTGATCCGCAACCAGTTTCTAGTCGCACGCGACTGGCCCTTTGGAGCGGCGGCGGCCATGGTGCTGGTGATCCTCACCCTCGGGCTGCTGGTCCTCTACACCCGCTTTGCCGAGAAGGAAACACTCGTATGAGCGGCAGGCGGGCATTGTGGCTCAGGCTGTGGGCCGTGGCGGTCTTCGGTTATCTATACCTGCCCATCTTGGTGTTGGTGGTATTTTCCTTCAACAGCCAGAAGCTCAACCTGCGCTGGCAGGGCTTCACCCTCGACTGGTACCGAGTGCTGCTGGCCGATACGCGCATCCAGGAGGCGGCGATCAATTCGCTGGTGGTGGCGGGGGCGGCCACCACCACAGCGACCGTCCTGGGTACGCTGCTCGCCCTCGCCCTGGCGCGCTACCGGCTTGCCCAACCGGCGGAACTGCTGCTCTACATCGCAATCATCGTGCCGGAGGTGGTGCTCGGCATTGCCCTGCTTATCTGGTTCTCGCAACTGGGGATCGCCGCGGGCCTGGTCACGGTGGCGACCGGGCATGTGGTGCTGTGTACACCGTTTGTCGCCCTCACCGTGCGTGCCCGCCTCTCGGGCTACGACCGCACCCTCGAAGAGGCGGCGATGGATCTGGGGGCACGCGAATGGACCACTTTCTGGCGGGTGACGATGCCCGCCATCTGGCCGGGCGTGCTCTCGGGGGCACTGCTGGCTTTTACGCTCTCGCTCGACGATTATGTGCTGGCGTTGTTTACCGCCGGGCCGGGGGCGACGACGTTGCCCTTGCGCATCTTCTCGATGGTGCGCTTCAGCATCACCCCGGAGATCAACGCCCTTTCGACCCTATGGGTTGTGGGGGTGAGCCTGGTGCTGCTGGTCGCTCAACGGTTCAGCCGCTCCATTGGTGTGGCCACAAAAGATTAATTACAGATTACAGAATCACGTCAAACGAGTTTAATATAACTGAGATACATGCAACCCCCATACCAGAGCACCGCAACGATGTCAGAGGCCTGCGGTTACTAACTGAATTACTGCCGTCTGACAGGTCAGAGATAACGCCTTTTGCCGGCCTGACTATTCAATTAGATTTAATGGCGTACATCTCTTTCGCCCTTCGCTAGAGTTGCTCTTCAAAACCGGTCGGTTCGACTTCATCGATAACAATACGGGCGCGGTTGCCCTCGACGCGCACCCGGCCCTCGGCAAAAAGCCGTACCGCCTCGGGAAGGATCCGGTATTCGTGGGCGTGGATGCGCACAGCCAGGGTTTCGGGGGTGTCGTCCTCGCGCACCGCCTCCGCCGCCTGCAGGATAATCGGACCGGCGTCGACTTCGAGGCGCACGATATGGACTGTGCAACCCGCCACTTTGACGCCGTAGTCGAGGGCCTGCTCGATCGCTTTGGCGCCCCGAAAGGCAGGCAGCAAACTCGGATGGATGTTGAGGATGCGATCTGCAAAGCGGCCGATCAGCACCTCCGTCACCTTGCGCATCCAACCGGCCATCACCACCAGTTCGACGCCGTGGGCTTCGAGGGTGGCGACAATCTCCTCATCGAGTACTTCGCGGCTGACGAATTTGCGGTGGTCGAGTAGGACTGCCGCGATGCCCGCGGCGCGGGCGCGATCGGCGACGTAGGCGCCGGGGTTGTTGTAGACGAGTACGGCGATTTCGACTGGCAACCGGCCCGAGCGCGCCGCATCGGCGAGCACCTGAAAGTTGGTGCCGCTACCGGAGGCCAGAATGCCGACGCGCAGCAACCCTCGCCTCAACCAGGCTGGGAAACGGCCCGTTCCTCGCGCTTGCGGCGCTCGGTCTGGCTCAGTTCGTCGACGACTTCTTTGGAGCGCTTGATGCGTTCGAGCACCGAGTGGAAAAAGTCGAGATCGCGCTTGACGCGGTTGTAGTCGAGTTTGAGGTAGGTGCAGATCTGCTGGAGCCGCTCGAGGCGATCTTTTTCGGACATCGCCGCCGCGCGGCCCGCCTGCTCCAGAATATTGGCGAGCCCCAACGAGAACAACCGGCTGTACTTGAAGCGTTCGGCATTGGCGATCCCGGCCAGGGTGTCGCCCATGGCCTTGAGCCGGCCGTCGCCCGCTTCGCGCTTGCCCGCCATCACCTCGAGCACCTCCTGCGCAGGCAGCTCGGCGGCAATCGCCCGCCACTGGGCGGCGTCCGTATGCAACTGCTCGTAGGACAATTCGAGGGCCGTGCACAAGGCGCGCAAGATGGCATCGCGCTGTTCGACGGGCGTGTAGCCCTCCATCAAAGCCTGGTAAGCGGTCAGTAGACCCGTGGCAAACAGCGGGTCGTGGCGAAAGTCCTGGTTGGTGATGAGCAAGTGCACTTCCACCAGCAACTCGTCGATTACCCGGCGGTAGATCGAGTTGACGGGCCGCGGGTAGGCGGCGAAAAAGGCCCGCTTGCTATCGGACACAGTGCGTTTGCTGGTCACTTCGATACTCTCAGGAGGCGTCCTGAACCATTGTCTACTGCTGGAGCCCGGACAGCAAGCCTGCCCCCGCCAGCTGCTCCAGAGCTTCTATCACCTGGGCGGCTATGGGAGCAGGCCAGCTTCCCTCGGCGGCCCGGCCCTCGACCATGCGCAGCCGCAACCCGAAGGCGGCGGCTGTACCAGATAGATTCAATTCCACATAAAGATTCCCGACGCCGAGTTCCGCACTCTCGCCGTCCATCAACTCCGCGAGGCTCACCTGCCATTGCCGGAGGAGCGAGACGAGGGCCGCGAGCAACTGCACCGTCTCCGGCCGGGTCAATTCAAAAGACCAGTCCGCGCCGCCCACCAGCGCGCAGTAGGGTTCGCGCTCAGGATCAAAGGCGACGATCCACTTGTCGGTCTCTCGCCAGAAACCCATCAGCGCTGCAGGGCAAAGACGAGCACGTCAACCAGGCGGTTGCGCTCGCGGCGGCTGAGGGCGTCGACGGCGGCCCGGTCGCGCGCGAGGGTGTCCTGGCCCGCTTTGTACTCGGGGTAGGTGGCCGGGTCGATGTTGAGGTTGTAGCCCAGATAGTCAGATAGGGTCAGCTTCCAGTCGAGGCGCGAGGTCTCCGGACGGCCGCGGATACTTGCGTGATAAAGCATCAAGCGGCGCACCAGGGTACTGTCGGGCTTGCCGGGCAACTCGCCGCGCTCGAGATTCGGCATCTGCTCGTAGACTTTGGCGGCGGCCGTCTCGAAGCGGGTGGCCGCCCGCAGGCCCACCGCCCCCCAGACTAGAGCTAGTGTCAAGATCGCCGCCCCAAGCAACTTTGATCGCACGGCCTTGCTCTATTCGTTCGGACCCAGCCTATCGCGCCCCGCGCGGTAGCGGCACCAGTCCCCCCCGGCGATGCGCCGATCCGGGCGACAGTAACTTTCGAGGCCCGACCCGACGGCATAGACCAGCCAGGTGCCGTCGGGCCGCTCCAGCACCACTGGCCGATAGTACTGCTCTTCGATGCCTTCGAGCCGGTCGAGATCGATCATCAGCGCTGCGCGGGCGGCCGGGTGTGGGGTGTACAGTTCCCCCACCACCGGCGGGGCGGCCTTGTCAAGCGATAGCGCCGGGTAGTGATCCTCGACCGAATAAAGATGCCCGCGGCAGGTGGCTTCACGCACCCAATCCGCCCGCCCGCGCAGCAGGCCGTGGTTGCACTCCCCTTGCCTGAGCGTGCCGTAGACGAACAGCAGTGCCGCCCGATGCCAAAAAGCCATGACCTTTTGTCGGTACCATCGCATTATCCCCCGCTCGCCGTAGGGTCGGGCCGGTGCGCGCGCCTATAGTGGTTGCATGTCGGCCCGCATCCTCAGCGCGAGTGTTCTCATCCCCGTGGTCCTGCTGGCCATCTACCTCGGGGGCTGGTTTTTCACCCTGGCGCTCGCGGTACTGGTGGTGCTGGGGCAGATCGAGTTTTTTGAGATTGTCCGCCGCAAGGGCTACCGGCCCACCGAGAACCTCTGCCTGGGTCTGAGCCTGACGCTGCTTGCCATTCAGCAGCTCTATCCGCAACTGGCCAATGGTGCCTTTGTGCTGGCCGGGGGGCTGGTGTGCGTGTCGCTGCTGTTTCGCCGCCAGCCCCCGGCCACGATCTCCGATATGGCCACCAGTCTTCTGGGGCTTTTCTACACCGGCTATTTGCCCAGTTTCTTGGTGCAGCTTCGAGCCCTCGATGGATTGGGCTATCTGCTGCTGCTTACCTTTGCCTGCATCTGGGCCTCGGATATCGGCGCGTTTTTCTTCGGCAAGGCTTTCGGCCGCACACCGCTCACACCCATCAGCCCCAAAAAGACCGTCGAAGGAGCAATCTTCGGCACGACGGCGAGCATTCTGGTCGGTCTGGCCGGGGCCGCCCTGCTGGGCTGGTCGCTCTGGCCCCTCACCGGCGTCGTCTTTGGGTTGCTCGTGGGCGTGAGCGGGCTGTTGGGCGACCTGACCGAGTCGCTGATGAAGCGCGATGTCGGCCTCAAGGACGCGGGCAACTTGATCCCCGGCCACGGCGGCATTCTCGACCGCGCCGACAGCTACATCTTCACCGCCCCGGTCGCTTTTTACTTCATCGATTTCATCGTCCTGGGCCGCCTGCCGTTGCCTTGATCACTCGTCCAGGTTGCCCCAGGGCGGAGCGTCCCCCGAGCCGCCAATTACCAAGCGCTCGACGGGCAGATACTCTTGATTTAGAGTCTGCACGGCATTGATGAGCACATCGAGCGAAAGCGAGTCGGCGGTGCCCAGATCGAACCAGCACTTGGCCGTGCGCCCGTCGTACTCGATGTCGCCCATGTTGTGCATCAAAGCGGGCATCACATCTTCTGCGCCCAAGTCGTAGGTCGCGTAAGAAAGGCTCAGATCCTCGGCGGCCTCGTGCAGCGGCAGTCGTGAGGCGTTGAAGCCGCCCAACAGACCCAGCGAGTACCAGGCATCCAGCACCTGTTCCAGGTAGAGGCGCTGGCGCTCCGCCGGCGCCTCCTCAAAGAGAAGCCACAGCCAGAGGTCGGTCCAGTTGATCTCGCGCAGGATGACTTGCATGGCGTCGGTGGGGTGGCTCTCCCGACGATATCACCTGCCCCGGCACCCGCAAGTAAGATGAAAGTGACAGTTCTTCACAAAAAAGCGCAAAAACGATGCCCTCACCGTCCTCCGCCGCCCGGCCCGAGCGCATTCTCTACGTGCGCCTGCCCTGCAACCCGATTTTTCCGATCGGCGTCGTCTATCTTGCCGATCACGTCCACAAGCTTTTTCCGACCATCGAGCAGGAGATCTTTGATCTGGGCGCGGTGCCCCCGCTCGATTTTTACAAAGCCCTCGAAGACAAGATCATCACCTTCAAGCCGAGCCTGCTGGTCTACTCCTGGCGCGACATCCAGATCTACGCGCCCGTGGGCGGCCGGGCGGGCAACCCCCTGCAGAACGCCTTTCAGCTTTTTTATTCCGAGAACCCTTTGGAGCGCGTGCAGGGAGCCCTGGGCGGTTTGCGTCTGGCCACCGATTATTACGGCGAACTGTGGCGCAATCTGGGCCTGATCCGCCGCGGCTACGCCATGGCCCGCGCCCACAACCGCGAGGCCCGGGTGGTGGTGGGGGGCGGCGCCATCTCGGTGTTCTACGAGCAACTCGCTTCTCAGCTTCCCCAGGGCACGATCGTCTCGGTGGGCGAGGGGGAAACGCTTTTTGAGAAACTCCTGCGCGGCGAGGATATCGCCTCCGAGCGCTGCTACGTGGTCGGCCGCACCCGGCCGCGGCCGGGTCTGGTGGCCGAGCCCCCCACCCCGATGGTCAAGACCGCCTGCAATTACGATTACATCGGGCAAATCTGGCCGCAGTTCGACTACTACCTGGACGGGGACTTTTATATCGGTGTGCAGACCAAGCGCGGCTGTCCCCACAACTGCATCTACTGCATCTACACCGTCGTCGAGGGCAAGCAGGTGCGCGTCAACCCGGCCCATGAGGTGGTCCGGGAGATGCGCCAGCTCTACGACCGGGGCATCCGCAATTTCTGGTTCACCGATGCCCAGTTTGTGCCGTCCAAGAAATATATTGCCGACTGCATCGAACTACTCGGGGCGATCAAAGCCTCGGGTATGCAGGATATCCACTGGGCCGCCTACATCCGCGCCGACAATCTGCCCCCCGAACTCACCCGCCTGATGGTCGAGACCGGCATGAACTACTTCGAAATCGGCATCACCTCCGGCTCCCAGTCGCTGGTGCGCAAGATGCGCTTGGGCTACAACCTGCGCACGGTGCTCGAAAACTGCCGCCACCTCAAAACGAGCGGCTTCAACGATCTGGTCTCGGTCAACTATTCGTTTAACGTCATCGGCGAGACCCACCAGACCATCCGCGAGACGATCGCCTTTCACCGCGAACTGGAGGCGATTTTTGGCCGCGATAAAGTCGAACCGGCGATTTTCTTCATCGGCCTGCAACCGCACACGGGCCTTGAAGAATACGCCCTCGACAACCGCATCCTCAAGCCGGGCTACGACCCGATGAGCATGATGCCCTGGACGGCCTCCAAGATGCTGTGGAACCCGGAACCGCTGGGAGCTTTCTTCGGCCGCGTCTGCCTCGAAGCCTGGCGGCGCGATTCCAACGACTTTGGCCGCACAGTGATGGATATTCTCGAAACCCGCCTGGGGCGAGCCGCACTGGCCGAGGCCCTCAGTGCTCCGGTCGCTGTCTAACAACCCGCGCACCTGGGCTGCGGGTTACTATGATTGGATAAGTTTGCAGTCAACTCAGCCGTAGCAAAGGCGCGGGAGGGTGCGGTTCGATGGAACGAGGTCGCGAAAGGCAACTGTCGGCGCAGGAAACCTTTGCCCAGATGGCGTCAGCCTCCGGGTTACGCCGCCGCTTGCTGTTCACCCTGGGACTACTGGTACTCTCACGCATCGGTATCTACATCCCACTGCCGGAGATCAACCAGGCCGCCTTCCAGCAGGCTACTCAGAATAACGCCATCATCGGCTTTTTGAACATTTTTGCGGGCGGCGGTTTCACGACTCTGGGCGTCTTCATGCTGGGCATCTTGCCCTACATCAACGCCAGCATCATCATGCAGCTGCTGGTGCCGGTTTTCCCCAAACTCGAAGACCTTCAAAAGAACGAAGGCGAGCAGGGACGGCGCCAGATCGCCCAGTACACGCGCTATCTGGCCCTTGGCTGGGCGATTATCCAGAGCATCGGTGTGGCCATTTACATCAAGCCCTTTGTTGCCGACTGGAGTCCGCTGTTTGTCATCCAGACCACCCTGGCACTCACCGCCGGGGCGATCTTCGTAATGTGGCTGGGAGAACTGATCACCGAAAAAGGAATCGGCAACGGCGCCTCGCTGCTCATTTTTGTGAGCATCGTCTCCAGCTTGCCCACCGCCTTCAGCCAGACCTTCCAGCTGTTGCAGGCCGACTCCTCGCGGGTGGCGGGGGTGGTCGTGCTGCTGCTGGTTTTCCTCGCCATGATCGTGGGGATCGTCTTTGTGCAGGAGGGCACCCGCCGCATCCCGATTATCTCGGCCCGCCGTCAGGTGGGACCGCGCCGCCAACAGTACCAGCAGCAGCAGACGAGCTACCTGCCTCTGCGTGTCAACCAGGGCGGCGTCATGCCGATCATCTTCGCCTCCTCGCTGCTGTACCTGCCTCTCACCTTTGCCCAGTTCGCCCGCAACGCCACCGTCGATCAGGTGGTCAACGCCATTTCCAGCGGCTGGATCCACAACATCCTCTATCTGGTGTTGATCCTGTTTTTCAGCTTCTTCTACGCGACGCTCATCATCAACCCCGAGGATGTCTCCAAGAACCTCAAGCGCATGGGTTCGAGCATTCCGGGCGTGCGCCCCGGCACCGCCACTTCCGAATACATCGCCAAGGTGATGAACCGGCTGACTTTTCTGGGGGCGATTTTCCTGTCGGCGGTGGCGATCATTCCGACCTTTGTCGAGCAGGGGACCGGCATCACCACCTTTAACGGTCTGGGGGCCACCTCGCTGTTGATTCTGGTGGGCGTCGCCATCGACACCGTGCGCCAGATCCAGACCTACGTGATCTCCCAGCGCTACGAAGGCATGGTGAAACGCTAGTGGCCACTCGACGGCTGATGTTGCTCGGCGCTCCGGGAGCGGGCAAGGGTACCCAGGCCCAACTGCTCATGCAGGAGCTGGGACTGCCACAGGTTTCAACGGGCGATATTCTGCGCGCTGCGGTCAAAGAAGGCACCCCCCTGGGACTCGAAGCCCAGAGCTATATGAACCGCGGCGCGCTGGTGCCTGACGCGGTGGTCGTCGGCTTGATCGAAGACCGCCTGGCCCGGCCGGACGCCGGCGGCGGCTGGATCCTCGACGGCTTTCCCCGCACCCCCGCCCAGGCGGAAGCGCTCGACGGACTGCTTGCCCACCTGGCTCAGTCCCTGGAGGCGGTCGTGCTCATCGACGTACCCGAGGCGCAACTCATCGAGCGGCTCACCGGACGGCGCACTTGCCCGCTGTGCAAGCGCATCTTTCACGTGCGCTTCAATCCGCCGCCCGCGGCGCCGCCTTTTTGTACCGACCATACCGACTGCCCGAGCGAACTGGTGCAGCGCCCCGACGACACCCTTGAGGTGGTCAGCAAACGGCTGAACGTCTATCGCGAATCGACCGAGCCGCTGATTCGGTACTACCAGGAGCAGCAGAAACTGACGAGTGTCGATGGGGATCGGTCGCCGGAAGTGGTATACAGCGAACTGCGGGAATTATTGGGTTAATCGCTGACGTACCCGCCCTTTCGGGGTCTATGCTAGTATCTACCCAGTACCGCGCGGACACGCGGAAACCAAAGTCTGGCAACGATTAGAGCATGTTTTCGGTCCTCGAAATAGGTGCACTTGATAGTTCCAGAAACCGTCATACCCACCCGGGATTGACGGATGTCCATTTCGTGCAAGCCATCGGTAGGGTCGCTGTTTTGTCCTTGTCGATTGGTTCATCTCGTTCTGGAGACAAGCAGTGACTTTATTTGTGGGTAACCTGCCCTTCTCTGCCACCGAGCAGGAAATCGTCGAAGCCTTCACCGAGTACGGCGAAGTGAAATCGGTCAAGATTCCGATGGACCGGGAGACTGGTCGTCCCCGGGGCTTTGCCTTCGTGGACCTCGAATCGGAAACGGCCGAGCAGGCAGCCATTGACGATCTGGACGGCGCCACCTGGAACAACCGTGAAATTCGCGTCAACAAGGCGGAGCCTCGCCCCGACCGCCGTGCCGGCGGCGGCGGCGGTGGCGGCAACCGTAGTGGCGGCGGTGGCGGTGGCTACCGCGGTAGCGGTGGTGGCGGTGGCGGTGCGGGTGGCGGCGGTGGCCGCGACCGCCGCTACTAAGCGATAAGCCATATCAAGCCCGGCGACGTACTGCTCTCGCCGGGTTTTTGCATTCTGCCGTTATCTACGGACCGGCAGCGACGAAGCGAATCTGTAGGAAGTCCTCGTGCATCCGGGCTCCACTCGGCTGCAGAGCAGCAAGCGACTGCGGCAGCACCAGGTTGCGGCGGTGGTTGCCGATGCGAATGTTCAACTCATCGCCGGTCTTGGCCAGTTGCACCTCCGACTTCGGCACGCCGGGCAAATAGAGGTCGAGGCGGTAGGCACCCGCCTCTTGAACGACCTTAAGGGTAGTTTCGGCGTACAGCACGGCCGCCGGATCCTCCTCACCGTAGAGATCGTCTTTGAGGCGTTCGAGAGCGGCGATACCCACCATTTCCTCCTGGTAGAGCGGGATCTCCCGCACCGGCAGGGGGGCAAAGTTTTCATGGATTTGCCGGCGGTAAACCTGCTGGGCCTGTTTCCAGCGCTGAAAGTACGGGTCTTGGACCCCGTCGGGGATGATCCGGTTGGCGATCACCAGGTCGGTGGCCACGTTGTAAAGGCTCAGATAGGCGTGGGCGCGCAGCGACTCTTTGATCACCATCTTCTCGGGGTTGGTGACTAGGCGGACGGTGGTGAGGGTGTTGTCGGTGAGAATGCGCTCCAACGCCTCGATTTTTTCGTAGAACTCGTAGGGCGCGTCGATCACCTCGGCGTTCGGCAGCGGGATGCCCACCACCCGCCGGGCCACCGGGTCGAAGATGGGCGTGAGGGCCTTGGCGATTCCCTGCATCGGCTTGAAGAACTTGCGCACGTACCAGCCTGAGACCTCCGGCAGACTCAATAGGCGCAAAGCCGTGCCGGTGGGGGCCGAATCGATAATCAGCACATCGTAGTCGGCCTCGTCGTAGTGTCGCTTGACCCGCACCAGGGAGAAGATCTCGTCCATGCCCGGCAGCACTGCCAACTCTTCTGCCTGGATGCCATCGAGGCCGCGCGCCTGCAGGACGGTGGTGATGTATTTTTTGACCGAGCCCCAGTTCTCTTCCAGTTCCACGAGGGCGTCCAGTTCGGCGGCCCAGAGGTTCTCGCTCACCCGCCGCGGCTCGTGCCCCAGAGGCTGATCGAGGGAGTCGGCGAGGGAGTGGGCAGGATCGGTAGAGAGCACCAGCGTCCGATAGCCCAACTCGGCGCAACGCAGCCCGGTGGCGGCGGCCATGCTGGTCTTGCCTACCCCACCTTTGCCGGTCATCAAGATAATGCGCATTTTGTCCCGGCGTCTTGCTGCTGCGCTCTGCGTCGCCATCGGGTTGCTCACTTTTAAGATTCCTTAATCTCAATGGTAATAGCCTCCGGGTCCATCGGCGTGGCCGGGCTAAAACAACGCGGGCGGCGGTACGATACCGCCGCCCGCAGGCTGGGATCAAGACAACTGGAAGCTACTGCAGGGAGAAGGTGACCGGGATGCGCACCCACGCCCCCACCGACTCCTCCCCCCGCCGCGCCGGCTCGAACTTCGTGTTGCGCACCGCCGCCAGCGCCGCATTGTCCAACTCGCTGTGCCCGGAAGATTTGGCCACCTGCACCTCGCCCACCGAACCGTCCGCGTTGATGTAAGCCTTGACGATTACCCGACCTTCCCAGTTGTTCTGCTGGGCGATTTCCGGGTACTCCGGCTGCACCGCCCCCTTCGGACGGGCGTTCACCAACGGCGGCGGCGGCGGTGGGGGCGGCGGCGGCGTCTCCACCACGTCCGTCCCGCCGCTGCCGCCATCGACACCCAGAGGCGCAATGCTGCCAAAATCGTCGCCCTTTTCGGTGCCGTAGCCGGTGCCGCGCGAACCGGCCAGTTGGTTTTCGCTGACTGTGCCCGCATCGGCGCTCACCGCCTTGGAAGAGAGGATCGTCCGCGAGGCTTTGGCCTTTTGGGGGGCGCTCTTTTTGGGAACGGGCTTTCTGGAGAAGCTCTTCGGTTCGGGCGGTTTCGGTTTGGGCGGTTCGACTTTTGGTTTGGGAGGCGGCAGTTTGGGAGCCGTCTCGACCATGACCATTTTTTGGGCCTTGGGGATTTCGGGAGGCTTCGGTTCGGGCAGTTTGAGGGCGAACAGTCCGGCGTGGAGGAGGGCGGAGCCTACCACGCAGGCGAGGATGAGTTTGAGGCCACCGTCGTCGTCATTTGGTGTCCGTTGCCATAGCGATCCGGGTTGCATTGACCTGCCTGAGTTCGTCGAGGATGTTGACAATGTGCTTGTAGCGGACTGACTTGTCGCCCGCGATGACGATAAGGCGATCGGGATCTCTTTCCACTACCGCTTTGATCGCCGGACCGATGCTCTTGAGATCGATGGATTCTTTATTGAGGAAGAACTTGCCCTCTTTGGTCACCGAGAGGGTCACCTGCTCGCTCATCTGGGTGGTCTTGGCAGCCTTCGCGGTCGGCAGATCCAGCGAGAGCCCCTGCTGACGCGTCAAGAAAATCGACGCCAGCACAAAAAACGTCAAAATCGAAAACAGCACGTCGATGAGCGGCACCATGTTGATCTCGCCCGCTCCACCCTCGTCGCCGTCGCTGTCGCTGAGCTTGATCGTCATCGCTTCACTCCCTCGGTCTCCGCCATCCGCCAGCGCAACTCCAGCTGCGTCCCCGCCGTCTCCATCAGCACAATCTGACGGCGGGCCAACGCCCGAAACAAACTCGCAAATATCAGCGTAAACAGCGCCACCATCATCCCCGTCGCCGTCGCAATCAGCGCCTCGGAAATGCCACCCGCCACTTCCAGACCCTTGCTGGAGGCCTCCGTACCCAACCCCAGCGACGCAAAGGAATTGATCAGACCCAGCACCGTTCCCAACAGACCCAACAACGGCGACAAGGTCACGATCGTGTCCAGTACCGACACGAAGCGCTTCAGCTTCGGGATCTCGGTTTTGGCCGCCCCTTCGATCGCCAGGCGGAAGGCCGTCTCGTCGTCGGTGCGCACCGAGAGCGCCGAACCGAAGATCCGACCCAGCGGAATGTCCGCATTTTCGTTAATCAGCCGCCTGAGCTGGTCGGGCTGGTAGCGCTCGGTGGCGAAGGCCTGTTCGACGAAAGCCTTCTGGCGCGGCAGCAGGCGGACGTAGTAGATGATGCGCTCGATGATGATGGCCAGGGCGATGATC
This sequence comes from Gloeobacter violaceus PCC 7421, assembly GCF_000011385.1. Taxonomy (NCBI): domain Bacteria; kingdom Bacillati; phylum Cyanobacteriota; class Cyanophyceae; order Gloeobacterales; family Gloeobacteraceae; genus Gloeobacter; species Gloeobacter violaceus. The sequence continues at coordinate 1,491,109 of NC_005125.1, read as the reverse complement.
GAGCACAGCAGCATCGGCCACATGACGATGCCGCCCCGCACAAACCAGTCTATTACTGCCATTTCTTCCCGGTCTCTCTCGTAATTGTGCTTGCACGCCAGGCTCTCTCGAACGCACAACACGTCGGAAAGCACAAGGCAGATACCTTGGTAACACAATACCGCCGAAGTGCAATGTCCATAGTAAACACTTAGTGAATTGCCATAAAACGGCCGCCCCCGAGGAGAGCGGCTGTCCAGAATGGAGTCTGGGAGAGGCGCTCCCCGCTTTGGAGTGACCTGGCGTCATACTGCCTGTCTTAGCCGCCTATCTCGAAGCGGCCGCCCATCAGGAAGTTTGTTCCGATGGCTGGGACGAGGACCGGATTCTCGTAGGTGGTGTTGGTGACATTGCGCACGCTGCCCAGCACGGTAAAGAAGGGCGTAAGCGGCACTTCGACGTTGATATCCAGCGTCGCCCACGAGGGCGTGAACGTCGTGTAGTCCAGCGTGAAGCCGTCCTGGTAGCGGAAAACCAGAGCCGCGAGCCAGCCCTTATTCGCGTAGGTCAACCGTGCCCCCGCATTGTTGAAGGGGATGCCCGCGTTCTGGAGCTGGTAGATGAACAACGTGGTGTCGATGGAGTCGGTTCTGCCGACCAGCCGCGAATCGCTGTTGGTGTAGTTGGCCTGAAAGGTCAACTCAGGGGTGACCTGCCAGCGGGCCAGAAGCTCGAACCCGGTCGATATCTGGGTATCGCGGTTGACGCGCTGCTGGATAAAGGCAAAGTTCGAAGTGGGATCTCCCGGCACGAGGAAGTTGGGGTTGGGAAGGATGGCATTGCCAAAGACGCCGTCCAGGTAAATGTTGAAGTAGGTGGCCTGCAAACTGACATTCGGCAGGGGCGTGACATCCACACCGGCGTCGAACGCCACGCCCGACTCCGGTTTGAGGTTGGGGTTGGCGACGAATATGCCGCCCGAAACGTTCAGATCCGAGATACTCGGAGCATTGAAGATATAGTTCCAGTTGGTGCGCAGGGAAATAAAATTGCTGGGGGTGTAGCGCAGACCCGCCCCCGGTGTTCCCACCGAGCCGAACTGTGTGCTGTAGGTATAGCGGAAGCCCACATTCAATTTCAGCTCCTCGCTGAAACTAATGTCGTCAATCAAAAAGATAGACGTGCGGGAGATCGTTTGATCGAAAAACCGGCGGCCACCCTGCTTCTGCTGGTAGCTGCGGTCTTCGTTGTAGTTGACGCCGAACTGCAGGTTCTGTCCCGGGGAAATCTGGGTGTTGATGGCTGTTTGGGCTTCAAATTTTCTGCCTTCAAAGTAGGGCTGGGCCGGTGGGTTGACGGTGGCCTGACCGGGAGTGGTGAGCCCGAAGAGAATCGGATCGATGTTGGTGTTGAAGTTGAAGACCGGGGAAAGGTTATAGGCGTTCCCCAGAAACTGAAAGTACTGAACGTAACTGTTGAGCGTCGTGGTCGGCGACAGATTGAGATCCCACTGCAAGGCAGCTTCGGTCTGGCTCTGATTGTTGGTCTGGTAGAAAAAACCCTCAGTGATCACCGGTTCTACCTGGTAGGCCTGGCCCGGGGCGACGGTTACACCGCTCAGCGAGTTGCTGTAGCGAAAATACGGCGAGGAATAAAAGTTCGAAGGGGTATTCACGAAGTAGCGCTGTTGGGGGCAGGGTGCTTCGGTCCCATCGGGATTGAGGGGCAAGTAGCGCTCGCCAAGCAGCGTGCCGTTGGCTCCTGGGGTTCCAAGGCCGTTGCTGCCGGTGCAGAGGGTACCGTAGGCATTGCCCGAACTGGCGAAACGGAACTGGCTGTTGAGCTGGCCAACGCGCAAGGTGAGCTTGTTGTCGGGGTCTGGCTTGAAGGTGATCTTACCGGTGTAGGTATCCGAGGCGTTAATCGAGGAGTTGTTGACGCCGCTTACCGTCAGCGGTGGACCGACTTCCGGTTTCATAAAACCGTACAAATCGAGGTCACCGCTGTTGTCGGGGTCGGCACCGGGAAGACCGGAGGAGTTGAAGCCCGGACCAAGAAACGGATCGATGGAGTTCGGGTTAGTCGTGGGGCCGTAGAACTGGGCCTGGTTTGGCAGCGTGACACTGAAAGGATAGTCGTTAAAAGCAGCAACCCCCGAGTAGACCAGGTTGTAGCTAAAGGTGTCGTCGCCCCCGCCGTACTTGGCAAGATAGCGGCTGTTGCCGTAGTTACCGACCAGATACTGCAGTGTCAGCTTCGGAGGACCCTTGGGCGTCTCGGTGATCAAGTTGATGACGCCGCCCACCGCTCCTGAGCCGTAGCGCAGTGTGGCACCACCGGTCACCACTTCGATGCGCTCGAGATCGTCGACGACGAACGAAGAGAGGTCCGAGCGGTTGTTCGAGGAGCGCTGGATCGACAGGCCGTCTCTGAGCACCTGAAAGCGCTGATCGTCGAAGCCGCGCAGGAAAATCCCACCGGCACCGCGCACCCCGCCCAGCGAGGGGAGCGTCGTGAAGCCAGGGATCAGCGTCAGGGCATCGGTTGCCGTTGTCGCCCGAACCGCCTGAAAGTCTTCTTTTTTGACGGCATAGACCACCGACGGTGTGTCGCGCGCCCGGGTGGCGCGCCGAGTGGCGGTCACCGACACCTCGTCGAGCACATCGCCCTGTTCGTCGGGCTCGTCGCTGGTACCAGGCGCTTGGGCCGTCGGTGCGGTGGCCGGAGTCGCTTGAGCCGTCTGTCTCTGTCGTCCGTTGTCCTGCACTGCCAGCGCTGTCCAATCCCACAGCGGCGGGCGGTACTCCAGATCCGCAGCCTTGGCACTGGTTTTATCGAGCAGTTGCCTGGCATCCTCGATGCTGAGCGTCTGACTTTTCGCCTCGGTGGCGCGGGCAACTGCATCCTGGGGCAAACCGGCGATCTGGTCGGCTTGGGCGTATACCGCCGCACCCATCAGACCGGTAGACAGAGCGGGCAATAGCGCGGCCCACACAAAACTTGAACCCAACTTGCGTTGGAACGTATTGTTCATTTCCATTCACTCCGAACCACTGTGGCAATCCATGAGCCCCAGAAAAAGATGGGACTCTAAATTCTCTTATCAGCTTTTGCCTTAGGTTATCGATCGGAATGAACATATTGCGTACAGCTGAAGCTTGTAGACGCAAAAAATGACCAACAGCTGCGACTGCTGTGCCAGCAGAGCTAGTATTCACTGAGTTCTCGGGTAAGCCGTCTATGGCAGCACGCCGAAATGCTGCGCTGTGTGGGTTACACAGCACTGCCCATCGGCGCGCCGATGGCAGACATGACTGAATTGCCTACCAGATCAGGGTTCACCCTAGTGCTCAGTTGATTTGATGTGCTGCATCGCTTGAGCGATTTTATAAACTGCCGGCACAAAGAGAAATGCACGTTTCGTAGCAAGCTGACCACTCATTGGTGCCAATTGGGAATATGATACAAGTCGCTTTACACCGGGGTACGCATGTCTCGGAATTGCCGATGATTGCACTGTCAATCGCGCCTCTCTCTTTCACGGCGAGCGTTCCGAATTCAGACTTTCTTGCCAGACAGTTGACTCTTGATATTGCTGAAGCAGTCTGATCAGAGAGAGTAGCGAAATCCTTGCTCAGTTCCTGCGGAGCTGAGAAGGCAGGAAAAGCAATCAAGGAAGACAAGACAGCAGCAACTATTACCCGCATATTGCACTCCAGAATAGATTCGAATGAGACAAGTAGAAATATTGGAATGGTCAAACTATAATAGAGGGTATACTATATCCACTTAAATTTCAACAAATGAATGTACAGTTTTTTTGAGACGATCTGTAAATATTTTTGAAGTTTCTTGGACTAGACCCGTAAACCTGGACCGCGCCTACTACGGATTGTTCAATAGGTAATTGGTTAGTTTTGTTAGGAGTGATCAAATTAGTACTGGTTCTTGAGTTCGCCGGACCCTTAACAGAAACTAGCGAAATGGTGTGCGGATTATAATCAGTATCGTCTGCATAGTTCTCTAGTTTGGATGACACCGATAGAGTTCGCCAGTGCTGCGACTCGGGATCTTTGACTTGTCTAGGAGATAGACAAGTTTTTCCATTCCCATCGCTCCAGTATTGGAAACAATGCCAGAACAAAAACATCGGCCCAAATGGACCGATGTTTTTGTTCTGGCTCAGAATCTATGTCCCAAACAACGAACGAATCGTTTTCTCTTGCTGGTAACGTCAGCCACCAATCTCGAAGCGCCCGCCCACCCGGAAGGTTGTCCCCGGTGCCGGGATGCCGTCGAGGTACTGGTACTGCGTATCGGTGATGTTAAAGACGCTGCCCGTCAGGATAAAGAACGACGTGATCGGCACCTCCACGTTCAAGTCCAGCGTGAACCAGTCAGGTATATATTCCGTCGAAGCGAAGCGCCGCTTGCCGCTGTCGTAGCGGCCCAGCAGTGTCGCCGTCAGCCCCTTGGTGGCGTAGGTGGCCGAGACGACCACGTTGTTGAAGGGAATGTTGGGATCTTGGAATCCGTAGAAGAACGGGAAGGTCGATTGGTCGATGCTGTCTGTAAATCCGTAGGCCCGTGCGTCCTGGTTCGTCCACACCGCCCGCAGCGACACCTCGGGATTCACCTGCCACCTGGCGTCCACCTCGAGGCCCGAGGCGTAACGGCTGGCCAGGTTGCGCTGCTGCTGCAAAAAGGGCGTAAATCCGGGGGTGAGGGCGAAGTTGATGAAGTCCGGGTTGGGGAAGACGACCGTGCTGATCACCCCGTCGAGGTAGGTGTTGAAGTAGGTGGCGCGGATGCCGACGTTGGGGGCCGGCGTGAGGTCGATGCCCGCGTCCCAGGTGACGCCCGCCTCCGGCCGCAGATTCGGGTTCTGAAAGAACGGTCCTTGCGGACTGCCCACGAACAGGTCCGACAGGCTGGGCGAGTTGAAAACGTAGGAGTAGTTGGTGCGGAACGAGATGAAGTTGGCGGGCGTGTAGCGCAGACCCACCGCCGGGGTGCCCACCGTGCCGTACTGGTTCGAGTAGGTGAATCGGGCGCCCAGGTTGGCCTTGAACTGGTCGCTGAAGCTGATGTCGGCAATGGCGAAGACCGAGGAGCGGGTGAAGGCCCGGTCGAAGAAGGTGCTGCCGCCCGCTTTTTGCTGGTAGGAACGGTCCTCGCGGACGTTCACACCAAACTGGATGTTGCCGCCGGGGCTGAAGCGGTGGTTGAGCACCGACTCGATGGCAAAGAGCTGGCCTTCGAAAAAGGGCTGGGAAAGCGGACCGAGCGATAGAGCGGGAGCGCCGCCCAGAATATTGGTATTGACGCCGAACTGGGGGGGGCGGCTGCCGTTGCCGGAGAACTTGAAGTAGTAGATGTAGCTGTTGAGGCTGGTGGTCGGGGTGATGTCGTAGTCCCACTGCAGGGCCACTTCCGTCTGTGACTGGCTGGTCACCGCGAAAAAGTCGATGGTGCCAATCGCCCCTTCCGCCGTCGGGTAGGCCTGCCCGGGGGCCAGAGGCACCCCCGAGAGCGACTGGGTATAAGTAAAAGGAGAGCCGCCGAAGGTCAGCAGGTTGGAGCGGGTGTTGACCAAAAAGCGCTGCGGGCTGCAGGCGACCTCGTTGCCGTTGGCGTCCAGGGGCAAGAAGCGCTCCAGGTTCAACGTGCCGTTGGGTGAAGCGCTCGGCCCGCCGAAGCAGGTGCTGAAGCTGTAGGTTCCCGGCCCGTTCTGGGCGTTGCGGCTATTCTGCTGGCTGACCCGGAAAGTCAGGCGGTTGCTCGGATCGGGCTTGAAGGTCAGCTTGCCCGAGTAGGTGTCGCTGGCGTTGAAGGCCACATCGGCCGTCCCCTGTACCTTGATGGGCGGTCCCACTTCGGGCTGCAGATAACCGAACAGGTCGACCGTCTCCGGCTGGTTCTCCGGGTCGGAGGCGAAGTTGGGGTTCGGCACGAGCGTGCCCTGCGGATAGAACTGGGCGGAGTTGGGCAGGGTGTAAGAAAAGGGATAGTTGTTGAAAGCGACGGTGCTGGTGAAGACCAGGTTGTAGCTGAAGGTGTCGTCGCCCCCGCCGTACTTGGCGAGATAGCGCGAAAATCCGTAGCTGCCCGCTTCGTAAGAGAGCGTCAGCTTCGGCGGCCCCTTGGGCGTCTCGGTAATGAGGTTGATCACCCCGCCCACCGCACCGGAGCCGTAGCGCAGCGTCGCCCCGCCGGTGACCACTTCAATGCGTTCGAGGTCGGCTACCTGGAAGCGGGAGACGTCGGTGCGGTTGTTGGAGGAACGCTGCAAGGGTAAGCCGTCTTTGAGCACCTGGAAGCGTTGGTCGTCAAAACCGCGCAAAAAGTTGCCCGCAGCGTTGCGAACACCGCCCAGGGAGGGCTGTCCGACGAAGCCGGGCACCAACAGCAGCGCGTCGGTGACGGTGGTGGCCCCCTGCTTCTGGAAGTCTTCCCGGTTGATGGTGTAGGTGGTCGCGGTGGTGTCGCGCGCCCGGGTGAGCCTGCGGGTGGCGGTCACCGACACTTCGTCGAGAATATCGGTCTGCTCATTGGGTTCGGCAGCAGGATCGGCAGGTGCCGGTTCAGCGGCAGGCGGGGTAGACGGGGTCGCCTGGGCGGTCTGCGGTTCCCCGCCGCTCTGGACCGTGGCGGGTGTTGTCCAGTCCCACATCGCCGGGCGGTAAGTCAGATCGTTAGCTTTAGCGCTGGACTTTTCGAGAAGCTGCTTGGCCCCTTCGATGCTCAGGGTTTGACTTTTCGCTTCTGCGGCGCGAGCAACGGCATTTTGGGGCAGACCGGCAATCTGGTCGGGTTGAGCAAATGCTGCTGAGTTCAACAGACCGGTGGACATAGCAGGCAGCAGTGCCGCCCAGACTAAACCTGATCCCAACTTGCGTTGGATCGTATTATTCATTTCCATTCACTCCATACCACAGTGGAAATCCATGAGTCCCACCTTGCGAAAGCGGGATTCTTTAGTCTAATACCAGATTGGGACTTGAATTGTCGATCAGCGTGAACAAATTGTGGTCGGACAGTGCACAAGTCGGTTAACAATCAATATGTCCGTATCATTCTGACAGCAAAGTCCGTCGGCAAAGGCCAATTACGAGAACCCGGCGATGGCAGCCAAATCGAAACGTCCCAAACCCGGCCCTACCCGGTCCACTGTCGAGGATGCCCGCACCGCCTGCGGGCGCGGGGAGCAACTGCGCAAGCAAAATCAACTGACCGAGGCGATCGGCTGTTTTCGCCGGGCGGTGCGCCTCGAACCCGGACTGGTCGAAGCGCACTTTGGCCTGGGGGTTGTCCTCGCCTCCCAGGGCCAGTTGCAGGCAGCCGCTGCGAGCTTTGAGCAGGCCCTACGGCTGCAGCCCGATTTTGCCGAGGCCAGCTTCCAGTTGGCCGTCGCCTACGCCCGGCTGGGGGCGCCGGGCCGGGCGGCTGCGGCCTTTCAGCAGACCCTGGCCATCCGCCACGACCACACCGGGGCGCACCTGGAACTAGGCCATTTGCTCATGGCCCAGGGCGACTGGCAGCGGGCGGCAGGCTGCTACCGCCAGGCCCTCGCCATTGACCCCGATCTGGCGACGGCGCATTTTCGATTGGGGTACATACTGCAGCAACAAGGCAGACTGCCGGAAGCGCGCGAACATTACTTACGGGTAGCGGCACTGGACGCGGGCTCGGCAGCGGCCCGGGCCAACCTGGGGCTCATCTGCAAAATCGAGGATCAGGTAGAGGAGGCCGTCGGTTGGTACCGCGAGGCTCTGGCGGTCACCCCCGACGAGCCGGTGATCCTCTGCAACCTGGCCATGGCTTTTGAGCAGCAAGGGGTGCACGGCGAGGCCGAAGCACTCTACCGGCGGGCACTGACCCTCAATCCGGGCGATCCGGAGGCGGTGGCGGGGCTCGCCTCCCTCCACGAAAAGCGCCGCGAATACGAAGCGGCAGGCAACCTGCTGGTTCCTCTAGCCGACGGCCGCACCGCGAACCTGCGCGTCGCCATCGTCTGGGGAATCGTCTGCGAGCGGTTGGGGCAATCCGAGCGGGCGCTCGACGTACTCGCGGGCGTGCTGGCGCGGACCGGCCCCCCGCAAGATCGGGCGCTGCTGTTGTTTCGGCTGGCGAATCTGTACGATGCGCTCGGCCGCTATGACGAGGCTTTTGAGCACCTGCGGCAGGCCCACGCGCTGGAACCGCTCACGTTCGATCCGACCGCCTGGGCCGGGACGATCGACGCGATCGTTCAGACTTTCAGCGCCGAGCGGCCGGCCCGACTACCCCGCTCGGGCCTGGCCACCGAAAAGCCGATATTCATCGTCGGCATGCCGCGCTCCGGCACCAGTCTGGTGGAGCAAATTCTCTCCCGCCACAGCGGTATCCACGCCGCCGGGGAGTTGGTCGACCTGTTTATGCTCGCCACAGCAGTTGAAAATTACCCGGCCGGTGTCCTCGAACTCGCGCCGGAAGCTTTGCATACTCTGGCCCGGCGCTATCTGGACCGTCTGGAGCAACTCTCGCCCTCCACCCTGCGCGTCACCGACAAGTTGCCGCAGAACTACCTGCACCTGGGGCTCATCGCGCGATTGTTTCCGGGGGCGCGGATCATCCACTGCCTTCGCGATCCGCTCGACACTTGTCTATCGTGCCATTTCCAAAATTTTGGCCTCAGGCATCCCTACAGCGGCGATCTGGCGCACCTGGGTTTTTATTATCGGCAGTACGAGCGGCTGATGGCCCACTGGCGCTCGGTATTGCCCCTGCCCATGCTGGAGGTGAGCTATGAAGCGCTCGTGGCCGATCCGCAAGCCGTCAGCCGCGCACTGGTGACCTTCTGCGGCCTGGAGTGGCAAGAAAGCTGCCTGCGCTTCTGGGAATCCGAGCGCTTCGTCAACACCGCCAGTTACGACCAGGTGCGCCGTCCTGTCTACGACAGTTCGGTAGGGCGCGCCCGCCACTATGCCGCGCACCTCAGGCCTTTACGCGCCGCCCTGGAAGATGGGGAAAATCGATGATGCTTCAAGCTGCACCTCCGTCCTGGCTCATCAGATAGTCCACGGTCCGCTTGAGTTGCTGGATACCTTCGGTCATTTGCGCGATCGCCTGGGCATTGGCGGCAATGGCTTGGGCGTTGGCCCCAATCGCTTGGGCGTTGGCCGCTGCCACCCCGGCACCCGCCGCGATGGCGCGGGTATTGGAGAGCGTTTCGCGGGCCAGCACTTCGAGAATGTTTTCGATACGGTCCAAACGCTGTTCGGTACTCATGACAGGAAGATGGCGGTTTACCCCTGAATGCTATCAAGTTGGAATCGACCGGTAACGGCATAGCGCCCTGCCGTCCGGCGCCGCGCGGGGGGATAGTTCAAAGGGTATCCGGATCGACCCCCAATTCCCGCAGCCGTTGTGCAAGAACCTCGGCCCTTTGCTCCGCCTGCCGACGGGCTTGGCTTTCGCGCGTCAACTCCTCAGCCAGCTCTGAAGGGATAAGCAATTTCTGCCCGGTATCTTCCCGGTAAAAACCGATCAGCTCACCCTCGATCTGCAGGCGCAGCCCTAGCGGTTCACTGCGGCCGTCGCGGATGCGGATGTAGCGATCGGTCGGTTCCACTTCCGTCTCGATGCGGGCTAAGCGGTAACCCAGCAGCTTCTCTTCGATCCACTCCCCTTGTGGATCGAACAACCAGTACTCCCGGACCCCCAGGCTTTCGTAGAGATCCCTTTTAGTCTCCAGGTCTTTGTCCTGGGTCTTTTTGGAGGTGATCTCAAAGACAACGGCCGGTACCTGACCCTCCTCCCAGATTCTGAAGCTGTCGCGCCCACCCGGGGCGACATCGAAGATGACCATCACGTCGGGGGCCACCCGCAATTTCGGGTAACCCTGGGCGTAGTAGAGAAACTGGTTGGCAAGCACCGTGGCCTGGCGTCCCGCGAGGTACTGCCTGAGCACCTCCAGGGTGACGAGGATGGCGTAGAGGTGTACGAAGGTTTCCGCCACAGGTTCACCGTCGCCGCTGGGGTAATGGATATCGGTTGCAAAGGGAGAAAGGGAGACCATTGGGGCTCCTCCACGGACGCTTGTCCCCAATATACGCCCCTGCGTAGACAAAAACCGCCCCAGGCGGGGCGGTCGAATCGTGATTGGAGCTGGAGTGCGGGTTACCCGCCGATTTCGAAGCGGCCTCCGACGCGGAAGGTGGTTCCCGGTGCCGGATTGCCGTCAAGAAATTCGAACTGGGTATCGGTCAGGTTGAAGACGTTGCCGGTGAGGGTGAAAAAGGAGGTGATCGGGATTTCGACCGCCAGATCCAGAGTCGCCCAGGAAGGAACGAAGACATTGGACCCGAAACGCCGCTTGCCCGAATCGTAGCGCCCAGTTAAACCGACTAGCAATCCTTTATTGGCATAGGTGAGGGTGGCCACCAGGTTGTTGAAGGGAATACTGCCATTTTGATACTGGTAGAAGTAGGCTCCGTTGACGATGGAGTCTACCAGGCCGAAATTGCGCGCATCCGTGTTCGTCCATGCCGCCCGCAGGCGCAATTCGTTGGTAATCGCCCAGTTAGCCTCCGCCTCGATGCCCGGGCGCGCTGCCCGGCGATGTTCTGGATCTGCTGGACGATCGGCGACTGAAAGGTCGGCGAATCGGGATTGTCCGCGTCGGGGTTGACGAAGGTGATCGCTGTGAAGGTGTCGTTGAGGTAGGTGCTGAAGTAGGTGAACCGGAAACCCAGGTTCGGTGCCGGGGTAAGGTCGATGCCCACATCGTAGGTGATGCCGGTCTCGGGCCGCAGATCCGGGTTGTCGATGAAGAGGCCCGAAATCACGTACAGATCGGCGATGTTGGGGGCGTTGAAGACCTGCGACCAGTTGCTGCGCAGCGAAATCCAGTTGGTCGGGCTGTAGCGCACGCCGACGCCGGGGGAGAGCACTTCGCCGAACTGGGAGCTGCTCGTCCAGCGCAAGCCGATATTGGCTTTAAGCTGTTCGCTGAAGCTGATGTCGTCGATCAGAAAAATCGACGTGCGGGCGATGGCCCGAGTGAAGAAGCTGCTGCCGCGACTCTGCTGCTGGTTGACCCGGTCTTCGACAAAGTTGACGCCGAACTGGAGATTCTGGCCGGGCGAAAGCTGCCAGTTGAGTGCCGTCTGTGCTTCGAACTTCTGGCCGTCGGAATAGGGCTGGGTCGCCCCCTGAAAATCGATGCGGTTGAGATTACCGGCACCGGTCGGATCGATACCGAAGATGTTGGTGTTGATGAAGTAGGGCGAGGGGCGGAAGGTGGTAAACAACTGTCGCAAGTAGTAAACGTAGCTGTTGACCGAAGTCGTGGGCGTCAGCTCATAATCCCAGTTGAACGAGATGTCGGTGTTGGCGGTGTTGCGCTTTTGGAAGAACAAAATGTTGCCCACGGCCGCCTCGGCAGCCGGGTAAGGAACACCCGTCGGAAAAGTGACCCTGCCGTCGGTGCTGGCATTAAAGGCATTGGGAAAGCCGAACTGGAACTGGGTGGTCGCTGTTCCCACCGCGAACTGCCCTCCTGTGCAGGCTACTTCATTGCCGTTGCGGTCGAGCGGCACGAAGCGGTCGCCGCTGATGGTGCCGTTGGGGTCGGCCGAAAAGCCGGTGATGCAGTTGTTGAAAGAATTGGCGCCGGGACCTTGATCGTCAAAGTTGCGGTTGGCTTGGTTGGCACGTAGGGTCAACCGGTTGGTGGGATCGGGTTTGAAGACCAGCTTGGCGGTGTAGTTGTCCTGAGCGTTGTAGGAGGAGTCGGCAATGCCCTGGATGGTGATGGGTGGGCCAAGCTCGGGTTTCATGAAGCCGAACAGATCGACGGCGCCGCTGTTGTCCGGGTCGCCCGGGCCGCCATAGCCGAAGGAGTTGGTGCCGTTGGGATAGATACTCGGATCGATATTGGGGGTGGTGACCTGGGAGTTCTGGTTGACTGTCGGTCCGTAGTACTGGGCTGAACTCGGGATGGTGTATTTGAAGGGATAGTTGTTGAAGGCTACCAGGCTCGAAAAGGCGAAGTTGTAGCTGAAGGTGTCGTCGCCGCCACCGTACTTGCCCAGGTAGCGCGAAAATCCATAGGAACCGGCCTGGTATTCGAGCGTCAGCTTAGGGAGCCCCTTGGGCGTCTCGGTGATCAAGTTGATGACACCCCCTACCGAGCCCGAGCCGTACCGAAGCGTCGCACCGCCGGTCACCACCTCGATGCGCTCGAGATCATCCAGCAAAAACTGGGCAACGGCGGAGCGGCCGTTCTGGGGGAAGGTCTGGGCGAGCCCGTCGCGCAACACCAAGAAGCGCTGATCGTTGAAGCCGCGCAGGAAGTTGCCGCCGGCGTTGCGCACGCCGCCCAAAGACGGCTGACCAATAAATCCAGGAATAATCTGCAGCGCGTCGGTCGCCGTCTGGGCGCCCTGGGCTGCAAAGTCCTCCCGCTTAACGGAATAAGTCGTGGCGGTGATGTCCCGCTGGCGGGTGAGGCGGCGGGTGGCCGTCACCGAGACTTCATCGAGAATGTCGGTCGTTTCGTCGGCAGGCTGGTCGGCCGGGGCTGGTTCGGCCGGGGTCGGTGCCGGAGGCGGCGTCGGTGCCTGGGCTGTCACCGGGGCCGTCCAGTCCCACAACGCCGGTCGGGCCTGCAAGTCCGCCGCCCGACCCCGGCTTTGATCGAGCAGTGCTTTGGCCCCTTCGAGGGAGACCGTCTGGCTGTTGGCCGCTACCGTGGCGACGGGTCCGGCATAAGCCGCAGGCACCGCGGTGAATGCGGGCAGGAGAACCGCCCAGGCAAGGGCGCCTCCCAAGCGAGATGATGTGTTCATGAACCGTCCACTCCTTCGATTGAGCGAAGCGCCCCTTTACTCCCCAATTTGCAGGAGAACAGGGTATACGCTGTCCGCAGATGGGCAATAGCGTAGCAGCCGATTGGCAGGCCGTTGTAATGGCCGTAACGTTTTGGTGAATTGATAATGGTTTGCAGGTCAAAACACTTGTACAGGAGGGGTTCCGCTGCGCTATCTGCTTTTCAATAAGCCCTACGACGTGCTCACCCAATTTAGCGGTGGAGAAGGACGGCATACGCTCAAAGATTATATAGATATTCCCGGCGTTTACCCGGTGGGGCGGCTCGACCGCGACAGCGAAGGGCTGCTGCTGTTGACCGACGACGGCGCCCTGGCCCATCGGCTGACCGATCCGCGCTTCGCCCACCCGCGCACCTACTGGGTGCAGGTGGAAGGCACACCGGACGGCGAAGCGCTGGGGCGCCTCGCGGCGGGAGTCGAGATCCAGGGGATACGCACCCGCCCGGCGACAGCTGTGGCGATTGCCGAGCCGGACCTGCCGGAGCGCCCGGTGCCCATCCGGGTGCGCAAGAGCATTCCCACCAGTTGGATAGCGCTCACCCTCACCGAGGGCCGCAACCGCCAGGTGCGGCGGATGACGGCGGCGGTGGGCTATGCGACCCTCAGGCTGGTTAGGGTGGCGATCGGTGCGCTCAGCCTGGGCGATCTCGCCCCCGGCCGGTGGCGGGAGCTGAGCGAACGGGAGTTACGGTTGATAACATCGAAGCCTAGCCGGTCCCACATCGGGAGATTTTGACAATGCAGAGCCTGGCACAAGATTTCTCCTCCTGCAGCCTGCTCAGGAACGTTAGTTGGGAGACTTTTGAGCGGCTGTTGGCCGAACTGCCCGAGACGCGCGGCGTCCGTTTAAAGTATTGGCGCGGGGATCTTGAAGTCGTGACACCTTCAGACGAACACGAAACGCAGACCGAAATGCTGGGGCGGTGCGCCTACGTGCTGATTGAAGCGTTGCAACTGCCCGTGCGTAGTGTCGGCTCGACCACCTTTCGCCGGGCGGACCTTGCAGCGGGCGTCGAGCCCGACAAGTCTTATTACATCTACAACGCTCCATTGGTCCGCCGCAGACCCATCAACCTGGGTGTCGATCCACCGCCGGATCTGGTGATCGAGATCGATGTGACTAGTTCTTCGCTCAACAAGCTTGCCATCTACGCTGCCCTGGGCGTTCCCGAAGTCTGGCTGTACCGTGCAGGTCGGCTGCAGATCCACCGGTTTCAGCAAGGGAGTTATCAGTCGAGTGTGCGCAGCGGCCTGTTTCCTTTCGTCACCTCAGCCGATCTGCAGGCGGTGCTCGGCGCGGCCGAGGAGGAAGTGGCCATCGCCAATTTCCGGGCCTGGGTAAAGCGGCAAATCGAAGGACAGCAACCTACATGACGACTTTGCATCCTGTTCAAATTATTGGTGCCGGTCCGGGCGATCCGGATCTCATTACTGTGCGCGGCCAGCGGTTGCTCGCCCTCGCGGACACCGTCTTCTACGCCGGATCGCTGGTGCCGGAGGGATTGCTCGATTGGTGCCGGCCCGAGGCCGAACGCATCGACACCCGCTCGCTCACCCTCGAAGCGATTTTGCCGGATCTGCTCGCGCGGGTGCAGACCGGTCGGCGGGTGGTGCGGCTGCACTCGGGCGATCCGTGCCTCTACGGGGCGGTGCACGAGCAGATGGTGGCCCTGGTCGAAGCAGAGATCGAATTTGAAATCGTGCCGGGGATCAGTGCCTTTCAGGCCGCTGCCGCCACTCTCAAAGTCGAACTGACCGTGCCGGGGCTGGTGCAGACGATTATCCTGACGCGGGCGAGCGGCCGTACCGGCATTCCCGCCGCCGAAGAACTGGCGGGCCTGGCGGCCCACCGCGCCTCGCTGTGCCTGTATCTGAGCGCCCACCACGCCACCGAGTGTGAGGAGCGTCTGCTGGCCCACTATCCACCCGAAACACCGGTGGCCGTCTGCTACCGCCTGGGTTGGCCCGACGAGCGCATCGTGCGCACCCGCCTGGGTGAACTTGCCCGCACGACGCGCGAGGAGAAGCTCACCCGCACGACCCTGTACGTGATCAGCCCTGCCCTGGAAGCCGCCCCGTCCCGCTCCCGGCTGTACCACCCTGAGCACAACCATCTGTTTCGGGCGAAATGAGGTGTCTCCTGACACCTTACCCAAACATGGCCACACTAACGGAGCCGATATGACAGGTTCAGCACGCCTTTGAGCAATTCTCTCGTGAGGCCGATTATCCTACTGCTGCCATTGTCAGCTGTGCGAGTAAAGTCCCCTACTCAGAAGTTCATGCTCCAAGTCGAAGATAGATTTGTGCGTAGCTAGAGCCAGGGGGTGGTCCCCTTTCTTAATTGCCGCTCCATACAACGTTTGAAGCCCAGAGAGCGCTCTGTATCCAGCCTCATAAACTCCTGAGCTTTTTTCGGCTAGCTCCACACGCTCAATGAACGTTTCTCGCTCTTCAGAAGTTTCACACTCAGCGAGCTTACTAGGTTTTGCAGCCTCCTCCACCTCTAGAGAATCATTGAAAGAGCCATCGAGAAGATGCTCTCTGATAAACTCTGCTCTGTTTTTGGGAATGTTCTCTATGCCATTCTTTTCCAGAATTTTTGCAATGTCATTATCTACCTCCTCGGCTCCAGTATCCGGATTCAGATATAAGGATTCCTCTAAAACATCGAGCAGTTTCAGACTGTCTGAGTCAAGTTTCAGACGGTAGGCAAATTCGGGGCTTTGTTCGACAAAGCCGATAAGGGTAAACTCCAGCAAGTAACCCACTACATCCAGCCTGTTACCAGCAAAACCCTTGCAGTATTTTTCGATGTCGTCAATAGTCTTGAATGCGCGCAGACTCACTGAAAGAGCCCTGTAGATCAGAAATCTTTCATTCGGCAGGTTGACGATTATAAACATTGCTTGACTCCTGTTATTGTTGATGAACTGTTTGTACTCAACTCATGATCTGCTCGTCGGAGCAAAGGATATCAACGCTCTCTTTATTGTGCGCAGCAATGTATTGAAGACCATCCCCATTGATGTACAATCTTCCCCTTCTGTTGGAAGATCATACAACTGGCTTGCATACATCCGTAAAGCGAAAAGCTGCCTTGTGTGAGTATTCATTCAAATCAATACCGGTCATCTGAAAGGTGAGCGGAACCGTTGCAGGTAAGTGAATTCCGCCCCTAGGAGCATGGACATTCATTATGAGTCTCCTGTTGGTTCTTTTGAATATAAAACTCTTCCCCAAGCATTTACATGAGATGTCTGGGTAACTATGCCCGGGCTTTATGGGTCTAGTTCAAGGCTCTCGACTAAGGCAGAACCCTGCTCAGCAAATTGTTTGGCAAACAGCAGTAATGCTATGCGCATCAGATTGCTCTGAGAGACTTTCGTCTTTTTCTGAAGCTCCTTTAGTAGCTCGGCTTCCGGCGGTCTTAGGTAGACAATGATGCGGGTGTTTTTGGGCGTTGCTGTTTCGTCCATCGATTGCTCCCTCTCGCATCCCATGTTTCAAGGATAGCAACAACAACACCAGCTGTCACCAGCTGAGCACCAATAATGCCAGTAGTACATTCTTGACCACTTTTGGTGTGTAGTTTTGCCTGCCAATGCCGATGACTACATCGGCCATACAAGAGGTCAGGGCATGGAGTTCAGTTTTCTTGGGCCTCTGCACCGGCGGCGTGCTGTCGGGCCAGGGCAAAGGCGGCTTCGCGGGTGAGCGCGCGCCCCACAAGCCAGGTCGAGGCGAACGCCGCCTCGCCCAACCGGGTGCGGGCGGAAGCCAGAAACGGCTCGTGGAAGTGCTGTACCTCCGGACCCAAGGGCGATCCGTACGCCTCGCTCAGGGCTTCAGCTGCGGCATAGAGCCGCACAGAACGCATCGACCGGCCATGGACGGCGGCCAGAGCGGCCAGACCGCCCAGCACCCAACTGACTGAACTTTCGCGCGCATCGAGATCTTCGAGCAGGGCGAGAGCCTCGCTATACTGCTGCTCTGCACGCGAGTACTCACCCGTCGCAAGAGCGATCTGCCCCAGGCCCGCCAGACAGAGTGCCGTGACGAACGGTTCGCCCAGGGTGCGGCTATGCTCCAGAGCCTCCAACAGTAAGTTGTGCGCCCGGGCCGGGTTGCCGGTATGAAACTGCACGGCCGCGCGCAAAAAACGGGCCAGCGCCACCTCGGCCAGGGGTAAGCCGTACTCCTGCTCGCGAATCAGGCTCTGTTCGAAATGCTCCTGGGCCGCGGCGTGTTCCCGCCCGTAGTAGGCCGCCATCCCGAGGCCCGCCGCCGCCACGGCCAGACCGGCGGTGTCCCGCAGTTCGAGACACAACCGTTCGCTTTGGCCGTACCAGACTGCGGCCTGCGCCGCATCGCCCTGGCGCAGCGCCAGCATACCGACGCCAGCCAGCAACCGGGCCAGTATCGGTCCGGACAAATGTTCTCGCCGGGCGAGGATCGCCTCGTGCCAGCGCCGACCCTCGCTCAAATGGCCGCAGAACCACCAGAACCGGCACAGCGCCGTTGCCAGGCGGGCCGCTGCCTCCGCCCGCCCGTGGGCAAAGGTCCAGTGCAAAGCGGCCCGCAAATTTTCGTGCTCGACTGCGAACCGGCGGTACCAGCTCCCCTGCTGCGCGCCCCGCAGGTGCGCCTCGGAAGCTGTCGCCCACTGCAGAAAATACTCGCCGTGCCGTTGTTGCACCGCTTCTAGCTCGTCTGCGGCCTCCAGCTCCGCCAGAGCGTATTCGCGGAGGGTCGCAAGCATGGCAAAGCGCCTTTCTGCTTCAGCGACGGGCTCCTGCTTGAGCAGGTGGTGATTGGCAAGCGAGAGCAGTTCTGCCGCCGGGTCGCGCCCGCTGTCGTCCGGATCGCTGCAGACGGCCAGCGCGGATTCCACCGACCAGCCGCCCGCAAAGACCCCCAATCGCCGGAACAATTGCCGCTCATTGCACGGCAACAGGTTGTAGCTCCAAGCGATCGCCTGGCGCAAGGTCCGGTGGCGGTTGGGGACATTGGCGGGACCATCGACCAGGAACGGCAGGCGTTTGTCGAGTTGCTCCAGCAGGGCCGGCGGGTCAAGCCGTGCATTGCGGGCTGCGGCCAACTCGATGGCCAGGGGTAGCCCGTCGAGGTGGGTGCAGATGGCCGCCACCGCCGGAGCCACCGCCGGGGTCAGCACAAAGTCGCGCCGAGCAGCCTCGGCGCGGGCGGCAAAAAGTTGTACCGCCTCCGACGCGCAGATTCGCTCGTAAGTGAGCGGCCCTTCAGAAGTCGGCAAGGCGAGGGGGGGCACGCCAAACTCCCACTCGCCGTACAGGCGCAATCGCGTGCGGCTGGTGATCAATATTTTGAGCAGCGGACAAGCGGAAAGCAGCTCGGCGACGATCCCAGCGGCCTGGGTGATGTGCTCAAAGTTATCCAACACCAACAGCGCCTGCCGCTCCCGCAAAAAAGCGACCAGGCGCTGCAGGAGCGTCCCCGCGCCGGACTCCTGCACCGCCAGAGCGTGGGCGATTGCCACCGGCAGCAGTGCCGCATCGTCCAGGGCCGCGAGTCCTACGAACCAGACGCCCTCTGCAAAGTTCTGCCGACGCGCCTGGGCTACCGCCAACGCCAGTCGCGTCTTACCGGTACCGCCCACGCCGGTGAAGCACACCAGCCGCACCTCTTCGCGCGTCAACAGTTCCCCCGCCGCCAAGATCTCCTGCTGCCGCCCCACCAGTCCCGTGAGCGGTGCCGGCAAGTTCCCCGGCCCCGGAACTGCTCGGCGCCCTGGGGCGCTCGAAGCCAGGGCTGCAGGCTCCGGCGGCCCCAGGGCGCCGCTGCGGATCTGTTCGTACAGCGCCGTCGTGGCAGGCTCCGCCTCCAAGACGCCGAGCGCCTCGGCGAGTACCTTGCGGCAGCGCTCATATTGTTGCAGTGCTGCTCCACGCTGCCCGCTATAGGCCAGGGCCCGCATCAATGCGCAGTGGGCATTTTCGTTCCACGGTTCGAGGGTGAGTTGCCGCCAGGCGTAACGCTGCACCTGTTCCCAGCAGCGCTGTTGTTCGTAGTAGGCGGTGATCGCCGCGCAGGCCGCCAACGCCTGCAAGTGCAACTGTTCCCGAATCGGAACGGCCCAGTCTTCGAACGCTTCACAGCCCGGCAGATTCGCCTCGCCCAGAAAAGGACCGCGGTAGAGGGCGACGGCCTGCTCCAAAAGCAACACACGACCGGTGACCGCAGAGTCGTCGTTGGGCTGTCGTTGAGCATAAGCGTCGAGCTGTGCGATAAACGCCGTAATATCCAGGGTGAAATCACCGGCCCGGTTGAACTGGATGGTGTTGCGGGTAGCGATCAAAAACGGCACCTGGGCCAGATGATCCCCCAACACCTGGCGCAGCGACAGCAGGGCCTTGCGCAGATTACCGCGGGCGACGGCACTTGATTGATCCGGCCAGAGCAATGCCGCGAGGGTGTCGCGGTGGTGGACGTAGCGCGCCTCGACGACCAGATATGCCAATAAAAGACGCACTTTCTCGTAGGCAAAATGCGGCAACAGCCGCCCATCCAGCGTCGCTTCAAACGGACCGAGCAGTGAGATCGCCAGCCGTGTCAAGATTTTCCGCTCGTAGTGTAGTGAGGATAGTCGCTCCAACGATACGTCAACCCGCTGACAAATGGTCGGTAGTTTCACGCGACTTTCACGCTGTTTTGACGTTCTACTGACGTTGGCTGGTTAACCTTACAACAGACTTATCGCTCCGGCCCGCTCTTGAGGACGCAGGTGCTGACCGTGGCTAGAGTCAGCTTGGGTGTGTTGAATCAGTGCAGTGCCCTGGCTCAGGGCACTGCCAGGGGATCCCCGATAGCGCTCGCAGTGGCGCTCTTTCCGGACCACATTGCGCAGATGAATACCCCCCTTCCATACCGCTACAACGTCAGTCCTGTATCTCTGCTGCAATACACCCAACCCCCGGCTGGACGAGCGTCCAGCCGGGGGTTCGGTCTTACTGGCCGTATGGCCGGGCCGGGTTAAAAAAGGCCTAGTTGGAGTTTGGCTTCCTCGGGCATGCGTTCGATGGTCCAGGCCGGTTCCCAGACCAGTTCGACCTGGGCAGAGACCACCCCCGGCAGTTCGCGGATTTTCATTTCGACTTCGCCGGGCAGCGAGCCCGCCACCGGGCAACTCGGAGCGGTGAGGGTCATCTGGACCGCGACGTGGCCCGCGGCCACGCTCACGTCGTAGACCAGGCCCAGGTCGTAGATGTTGATCGGAATTTCCGGGTCGTAGACCCCCTTGAGGGCTTCGACCACCTGCGATTGCAGTTCACTGTCTTTGTTCATGGTGGTTACTCCGTCGTCACCGCGCCGCTTCCGCGCAGGGCGGCCTGTAGGGTATGCCAGGCAAGGGTGGCGCACTTGACGCGCACGGGGTACTCGCGCACCCCCGCTAGGATCGCGAGTTTTCCCAACTCCGGGCCGGCCTCGGCACTGCTGTCGGTCACCAGCCGGTGGAAGCGCTCGAACAGGGTGTCGACTTCCTGCACGGACTTGCCCTTGAGCGCGTCGGTCATCAACGAGGCGGAGGCGGTCGAAATGGCGCAGCCGGCTCCCTGAAAGCGGATGTCTTTGACGATGCCGTCTTCGACCTGCAGATAAATGGTCACCTGGTCGCCGCAGAGCGGATTGTGGCCTTCCGCCTCGCGGTTGGCCGCCTCCAGCAATCCGAAATTGCGCGGACGCTTGTAGTGGTCGAGGATCACTTCTTGATAGAGATCGCGCAGATCCGAGAACATCAGCTAAACATCTCCTGCACTTGTTGGATTGCCGCCACCAGCGCATCGACCTCGGCGCGGGTGTTGTAAAAGGCGAACGAGGCGCGGGCGGTGGCCGGCACCTTGAAGCGCTGCATCACCGGCTGGGCGCAGTGGTGGCCCGCCCGTACGGCGATGCCTTTGCGGTCGAGAATCGTGCCGATGTCGTGGGGATGGACCCCGGCCAGCACAAAAGAAAGCACGCTCGCCTTATCGCGGGCGGTACCGATGAGCTTGACGCCGTCGATGGCGCTGAGCGCTTCGGTGGCGTAATCGAGCAGTTCCTGCTC
Source organism: Gloeobacter violaceus PCC 7421 (assembly GCF_000011385.1). Lineage (NCBI taxonomy): Bacteria > Bacillati > Cyanobacteriota > Cyanophyceae > Gloeobacterales > Gloeobacteraceae > Gloeobacter > Gloeobacter violaceus. The sequence continues at coordinate 1,470,172 of NC_005125.1, read as the reverse complement.
GTAGCCTGCAATCGCCTCCAGGCCGATGTGCTGCACATAGTCGACGGCAACACCCAGGGCGATGGCCCCGGCGATGTCCGGGGTACCCGCTTCGAATTTGTAGGGCAAGTCGCTGTAGATCGTCTTCTCGAAGCTGACCGAGCGGATCATGTCTCCGCCGCCCTGCCAGGGGGACATCGCCTCCAGCAGTTCCGCCTTGCCGTAGAGCACGCCGATGCCGGTAGGCGCGTAGAGCTTGTGGCCCGAGAAAACGTAAAAGTCGCAGTCGAGCGCCTGCACGTCCACGGCAATATGGGACACCGCCTGGGCGCCGTCCACCAGCACCGGAATGCCGCGGGTGTGGGCCAGTTCAATCAAGCGCGCCACCGGGTTAATCGTACCCAGAGCGTTCGACAGGTGCACCACCGCCACCAGCTTCGTGCGCTCGCCCAGGAGTTGCTCGAAGGCTTCAAGGATGATTTCGCCGCGATCGTCGATGGGCGCCACTTTGAGGATCGCTCCTTTTTCCTGGCAGAGCATCTGCCAGGGAACGATGTTGGAGTGGTGCTCCATGGCGGAAATGACAATCTCGTCGCCCGGACCGACGCGCTCGCGGCCAAACGTCTGGGCCACCAGGTTGATCCCCTCGGTGCAGCCGCGCACGAAGACGATCTCGCGATCGCTCTGGGCGTTTATAAATTGCTGCACCTTGATGCGGGCCTGTTCGTGGGCTTCGGTAGAAAGCTGACTGAGGTGGTGCACGCCGCGGTGGATGTTCGAGTAATAGCCGGTGTAGAGTGCGGCGATGGCGTCGAGCACCGCCTGGGGCTTCTGGGTGGTGGCGGCGTTGTCCAGGTAAACCAGCGGCTTGCCGTAGACGGTCTGGCGCAAAATCGGAAAATCGGCGCGCAGGCGTTCGACGGCGGCGGGAGTCAGGGTCCGGTGAGCTTGGGCGGTGAAGGTCATGGTTGCGTTCCGGCAATTCCGGCCTCAAAGGAGAGCCAGGTGTACAAAAGGGTCTCCAGCCGGTCGCGCAGGGCGGCAAGCCGGATATCTTCGAACAGGTCGCCTGCAAAGGCGCGGGTCAGCAGATTTTTGGCTTGCGCCTCATCCAGGCCGCGCGAGCGCAGGTAGAAGAGTGCTTCTTCATCGAGTTGTCCCACGGTGGAGCCGTGGGTGCAGCGCACATCCCCTGCGTAGATCTCCAGTTGGGGGTTGGAGTGCACCAGCGCTGCGTCCGAGAGCAACAGGTTGCGGTTGGTCTGCTTTGCGTCGGTCTTGGCCGCTTCGGAGGCAACAAAGACGTTGCCGTTAAAGACGGCGCGCGCCCGGCCGGCGAGGATACCCTTGTAGATCTGGCGGCTTGCCGCGTGGGGGGCACTGTGGCGCACCCAGAGATGATGATCGACGTGCCGGGTGCCGCCTGCCAGATAGAGTCCGTGCAGGGTCGCTTCGCTGCCGGGACCGGCCAGTTCGGCAAACAAGTCATGGCGCACCAGGCCGCCACCGGCCACGAACGCGAGAGACTTGAAGCGGGCGTCGCGCCCAAGGCGCACCCGCGAGGTCGCCAGGTGAAAGGCGGCGGCGTTCTCCTGCCCGAGGCGGTAGTGGTCGAGGTCGGCGTCGGCTCCCACATCGACAGCGCCGACGGGGCAGGTGAAATGCACACCCGCCCCGAGGCTTGCGTAGGTCTCGATAATCGTGGCCCGGCTGCCCGGCCCGGCTGTGATCCGGTTGCGCACAAACTGGGCGAGGGGCAAATCGGCCCCGGTGGCGATGAACAGCAGGTGAATCGGTTCTTCGACGCGGGCATCGGCCGCCAGATCCACGCACGCCCCGTCCTGCCAGTAGGCCCCGTTGAGCGCTTCGAGCGCTTCGGCGGCCTCGGGAGCAACCGCCCACCGCAGCGCATCCTCTGGCAGACACTCGGCATAACTGCCCAGAAGCAGACCAGACTGCGCTTTGCCGGGGTTTGACAGTTCCGCGCTGAAAAGTCCGTCCACAAATACCAGTTCGCGCGCACCGGAAAAAGTGTAGGGAACCAACTGAACCGGATCGATGGAAACCGGTTCGGCTGCGAGGGTAAACCGGTTTTTCGTGAGGGCCGAAAGATCGGTGTGCCGCCAGTTCTCCAGGCGCCGATGGGGTACTCCGAGCTGTACAAAGCGTCCCATCGCCGCGCGCCGCGAGGCAAGCACCGCTTCAGCCTCGCCCGGGCGAGCGGCAATAAAAGGCTCGAAGTCGGGAACGAACACGTTTTTTTCGATTGCAGCGGGCATGGCAGACTCCCTAGGCACCGACGGTCACCTCCGCTTCGAGCCAGCCGTAGCCTTTTTCTTCGAGTTCGAGGGCCAGTTCACGCCCACCCGAGCGCACGATGCGGCCGTTCATCAGCACGTGCACGAAGTCGGGCACGATGTAATCGAGCAGCCTCTGGTAGTGGGTGATGACCAGAAAGGAGCGCTCGGGCGAGCGCAGGCCATTCACACCATCCGCCACGATTTTGAGCGCGTCGATATCGAGGCCCGAATCGGTCTCGTCAAGAATGGCGAGGCACGGTTCCAACAGCGCCATCTGCAGAATTTCGTTGCGCTTTTTCTCGCCCCCGGAGAAGCCCTCGTTGACCGAGCGGCGCAAAAAGCTCTCGGCCATCTGCACGGTCTTGAGCTTCCCCCGCACCAGGGCCAAAAATTCGACCGCGTCCAGTTCGCCTTCGCCCCGATGTTTGCGCAGCGCGTTGAGCGCCGCCTTTAGAAAATAGACGTTGCTCACGCCAGGAATCTCCACCGGGTACTGAAAGGCCAGCAAAAGTCCCGCGCGGGCGCGCTCCTCCGGGGCGAGTTCGAGCAAATCCTGGTCCAGATAGCGCACCGCGCCGCCGGTCACCTCGTACTCCTCGCGCCCGGCGAGCACCCCGGCCAGGGTACTCTTGCCCGAGCCGTTCGGACCCATAATGGCGTGCACCTCGCCGGGGCGGACGGTCAGATCTATTCCTTTGAGGATCGCTTTGCCTTCGACCCGCGCCTGCAGGTTGGTAATTTCGAGCATAGGGTGGTTCTCCATTTAGCCGACGCTGCCTTCGAGGCTGACTTCGAGCAGCTTCTGGGCTTCGACCGCAAATTCCATCGGCAACTCGCGGAACACTTCTTTGCAGAAGCCGTTGACGATCATCGACACGGCATCCTCGGTGGCGATGCCCCGCTGGTTGCAGTAGAAAATCTGGTCCTCGCCGATTTTGGAGGTGGACGCCTCGTGCTCCATGCGCGCCGTCGGGTTCTGCACGTCGATATACGGAAACGTGTGCGCCCCACAATCTTCGCCAATCAACAGCGAGTCGCACTGCGAGTAGTTACGCGCCCCATCGGCACCGCTCAAGATCTTCACCGCCCCGCGGTAGGTGTTCTGGCCGTGGCCCGCCGAGATGCCCTTGGAGACGATCGTGCTTTTGGTGTTCTTGCCGATGTGGATCATCTTAGTGCCGGTATCGGCCTGCTGGTAGTTGTTGGTGAGCGCCACCGAATAGAACTCGCCCACGGAGTTGTCGCCCTTGAGGATGCAGCTCGGGTACTTCCAGGTGATGGCCGAACCCGTCTCCACCTGCGTCCAGGAAATCTTGGAGTTGCGGCCCTCGCAGCGGCCCCGCTTGGTAACGAAGTTGTAGATGCCGCCTTTGCCCTCTTTGTCGCCCGGGTACCAGTTCTGGACGGTCGAGTACTTGATGGTGGCATCGTCGTGGGCAATCAACTCCACCACCGCCGCGTGCAGCTGATTTTCGTCGCGCATCGGGGCGGTGCAGCCTTCGAGATAGCTCACGTAGCTGCCCGCGTCGGCGATGATCAGCGTGCGCTCGAACTGGCCGGTGTTCTTGGCGTTGATGCGAAAATAAGTAGACAACTCCATCGGGCAGCGCACCCCCTTGGGCACGTAGACGAACGAGCCGTCGGTGAAGACTGCCGAGTTGAGCGCGGCGTAGAAATTGTCGCCGGTCGGCACCACCGATCCGAGGTACTTGCGCACCAGTTCGGGATGCTCGCGCACCGCCTCAGAAAACGAGCAGAAGATAATGCCCATCGCCCCGAGCTTGTCTTTGAAGGTTGTGGCCACCGAGACGCTGTCGAAAACCGCGTCGACCGCCACCCCGGCCAGGGCCGCGCGCTCCTGCAAAGGAATACCCAGCTTTTCGTAGGTGCGCAACAGCTCCGGGTCCACCTCGTCCAGACTCTTGGGACCGTCGGTTTTGGGCTTGAGGGCGGCGTAGTAGACGATATTTTGATAATCAATCGGCGGGTAGTGCACGTTGGCCCACTCGGGTGTCGTCATCGAAAGCCAGTGGCGGTAAGCCTTCAGCCGCCATTCGAGCATGAACTCAGGCTCCTGCTTCTTAGCAGAAATCAGCCGGATCACCTCCTCCGACAATCCGGGCGGGACGGTTTCCTGCTCGATGTCGGTGACAAATCCGTACTGGTACTCCTTGCCCGCCAGTTGTTCAATCGTCTGGGTCGAAGTGGTCATGGTCGCTCCGTAAGATCAGCGTAGGGGTGTCTGGACAGCCGCCGGCACCGGGCGTGCGGCGTGGGACAGGACGGGTAGTTCCTGAGGCCAGGGAGCAATCAGTTCGCTGAGACTGATGCCTGAGAGGGCTTGCTGGATAACGGCGTTGATGCGCTGCCACTTGGGCATCAGGGGGCAGACCGCCTCGTGGGCGCAACCGCCCCCCGGCGCATCTTCGATGCACTCGGTGAGTGCTATCGGCCCTTCGAGGGCCGTGACCACATCGGCCACCGAGATCACCGCCGGCGGCAACGCCAGGCAGTAGCCGCCCTTGACGCCGCGCTGCGAGACTAACAACCCTTCACGCGCCAGCAGCTTGAGGATCTTGCGCACAATGGGCAGCGGCAGGTTGACCTGGGCCGCCAACTCGGGCGCCCCGAAGCTGCGCTCAGGATGCGCCGCCAGATGGCTTACCAGCACGATGCCGTAGTCTGACTGCCGGGTGATGCGGATCATGGGCTGTTACCTGCCGTCATACAAGACCATTTTAGTGCTATTTCGAGCTGTGCCGCCCGCGAAAGTGGAACAACGGGCCGCATTTGCTGAATTTGCAAGCCGTAAATTGCGGACAAAGGCAGCCAAGAGAGCCGTAATCGCCACATTTACCAGCGAGCATCACCATGATCGATCTGTTCTGGTCGGGCCTCCCGTTCGAGGGGGCGCCCCTCTGCGCGTACTTTCTGCTGTACTATGCCATCCTCGCCGTCGCCGCTTTTGGCGTGGTAGTCTTTTCGCTGCTGGTGCGGAGATTGCAGTATTGATATATATCAGGCGCTAGGGGGAAACCGTTGACCATCAGGTTTCCCATAGCCTTTGCCCTCACCGCCTCACTTCTCAACACTTCTGCAGCCCAACGGCCAGCCAGCCCCATCGCCGCAGTCGACACGCGTCGTGCAGGCCCTGGAAGAATAAACCGATCCCACCCACCGACTCTCCCGCCCACCATGCCGCTAAGTCCGGGGGGGTGTCGGGGGGGTGGCACGCCCCTCGACGCGGGGAGGAGGAGAGCGCGAGAGGGGAACCCGAAGGGGGTTCCACCTCTCGCCCCACAGATTGTCGTGCAACACCAGGTGCCAGGGAAAACCGTTGCTCAGGCGGCGGCGGCAAGGGTGGCGAGGGCTTCGCGGATAGCGGATGCTGTGGTGGCCGGCAGTTCCAGTTGAGGTGTGAGGCCCACGTCTTCGATCGCTTTAAAAAAGCGGACTTGGTTGCTCAAGGCGGCGAGGCGCTCACCCGTATCGGGAGAGGCGTACTTCGATTGGGCACCCCAGAGGATGGCCACCGGCACCGTCAGCCGCGGCATCCATTCGGCCAGGTCGAAGCTGAAGTTGCCCTTGAGAAACGAGTAGGCGGCGTACTGGCCGTTCGGTTCCGAGGCCGAGGCGTGGTAGGCATCCACGATCTCTTCGCTGATCCGGTTTTCGCGCACAAACAGCGAGCGGCGCAAAAAATCGCGGATCCCGCCGGTGGTGGTGATCAGTTGCGAGTAGACAAACTGGTTGATCCCCGGCAGGTTGCCCACGAAACCAAAGAAGCTGCCGTCGTAAGGCTTGCCGAAGTCCGAAAGTCCCGACGGATTCATGGCGACGATCGCCTCGAAGTACTCGGGCTGTTCGGTCGAAAGCCGCAAGGTCAAAGCTGCAACCACACTCGAGGCGATCACAATCGCCCGGCCGCTCGCCACGTCGGCTAGAAATTCGCCAATCGCCCTCAGGTAATCTTCTTTGCCGTACTCGGAGTCGCGATGCTCGGAGAAGCCCCAACCGGGCAAATCCGGGGCGAGCACCCGGTAGTCGGCCGCAAAGGCCGGGTACACCTTCGACCATTCATAAGAAGAAGACCCACCCCCGAAGCCGTGCAGGAACACCATCGTCTTCGCGGTGGGGTTGGCTGCGGGACAGGACTCGTAATAGTTGATCCGGCCGCTGGAGCTGAAGGCGCTCTTGCGGACGAAGCCCGGAGGCTGAAACAATACCGCGGCTTCCACCATGGTCCACCCGCCTGCGAATGGCCTGGAGCGCAGGGAACGCCCCGTCCACAATCCTAGACAACCGGCGGCAGGACGGCATCTACCGTGCAGCAGACGTAGTTTGACTGGGGCGCAAAATTCCGGTGGCCTTATCTATCTGACCTGCTACCCGCTCCAGGATGGCAGCAAGGATGGCGGACTGTTCGTGCGCTTCGCTCCACTGGCGCTCCTCCATCGCCTCGCGCACCCCCGGCAGCGTCTTGACACCGTAGCCGGTGTACAGCCCCGGCGCGTAGATCTGGTGACGGAACCAGGGCCTGCGGGGCAATCCCTCAACACGCAGCATCGTCCGTTCGGTGGCGATCAGGGCTGCCCCCGCTTCTTTTTGGGCGGCGGGGGGCAGGGGCCGCGCGGCAAGGCTGTCCAGGGCGGTGCGATAGCGCTCAGAACTGGCTCTCAAAGCGGCGGCGGCTGTCTTGAGGGCGGCAAAATCCATGGCCGGAACGGGCGCGTCGGCCTTGGGCGGCACGTAGGGCTGGGTCGGATCGTAGGCCGCTTCGAGGGTCTTCTCTTCGATCTGGCGATTCTTTTCGAGGCTGGCCTCGCGCAATTCACCTTCGAGGGCGGTCACTTCTTTGAGGTATTTTTCAAGCGTGTCGGCGAAGGCGACAAAATCGAAGGGCAGCACCTCGGCGTTCGCGGCGCGCAGCACGAGCCTGCCGGTGGTCTGGGCGAGGGTGGTGCCGTAGCGGTAGCCGGGGTCGATAAAGCGTTCGAAGTACGCCACCGAGTCGTAGCTCGAGTGGTACGACCCGCCCCGGCCTTCGCCGCCGTAGCCCAAGTTGAGGCTGGCGATTCCCAGGTGCTGCAAAAAAGGCGTGAAGTCGGATCCCGATCCAAGCGCCGCGAGCCTCAGATCCGGCCGCTCGCGCGCCTCGCGCCTCGCTTCACCGCTGCCGCCTACGATCCGCCCCGCCCGCACCCGCTCCTTGACGGGGATCTGCTTTTGAGGGTCGATCACATCGCGGGTCACCTCGTTGAAGTAGCGCTCCAGGGTGTGGGAGCCGCCCATCTCCAGAAAGCCCCGGCCGTTGGAATCGGTGTTGATGTAGATTGCCGCTTTTTTGCGCAGTTCGTCCGCGTGGGTTTCCACCCACTCGGTAGAACCCAAAAGTCCCGGCTCCTCGCCGTCCCAGTGGGCGTACACGATCGTGCGCTTCGGCTTCCAACCGCTTTTGGTGAGTGCTGCAATCGCCCGCGCTTCTTCCATAAGCGCCACCGTGCCGCTAATCGGATCGTGGGCGCCGAGTACCCAGGCGTCGTAGTGGTTGCCGCGGATGATCCACTCGTCGGGAAGCTCTGCCCCCGGCAGTCTGGCGATGACGTTGTAGGCGGGCACCTGTTGCCAGTCAAAAGCCAGCTTCAAGCGCACCTTCGCCGGTCCCGCTCCAAGCCGGTAGGGCACCGGCAGTGCCCCGCGCCACTCAGGGGGAGCGAGCGGCCCTCCCATCGCTTTGAGTAAGGGCAGGGCATCGGCATAGGAAATGGGCAGTACCGGAATTTTGACGATCGTGGCGGCGTCTTTGCGTGCCAGGCGCTTGGTGCCCGGCACGGAGCCTGAGCCTGGGGTGAGCGGGTCGCCGGGGTGGGTGGGCATGTCGGCCACCGAGCCGCGCTGGGCGCCGTATTCGTTGCGCCAGGGGCCTTTGGGGTAGGTCTCACCCTGGAAGTAACCGTCCTCTTTAGGATCCGAGTAGATGATGCAGCCGATTGCCCCGCGCTCGGCCGCCACCTTCGGCTTGATCCCGCGCCAGGAGCCGCCGTAGCGGGCGATGACGACTTTGCCTTTGACGTCGATGCCGCGCTTCTCCAGTTCTTCGTAGTCCTTAGGCACGCCAAAATTGACGTAAACCAGTTCGCCCGTCACATCGCCGTCGGCGGAGTAGGCGTTGTAGACGGGCAACTGCCCGGCCTGGGCCGTACCAGCGTCCTCCTTAAGGGGCGGTTCGGCAAGCTTGGCTTTGAACTTCATCGGGGCCACCAGTTCGAGCGAGCGGGTCACAGGCACTGGAAAGAGCACATCGAAGCGTTCGATCTCCGCCTGATAGCCCCAACTGCGGTACTGGGCCACCAGAAATTCGGCGTGTTCTTTTTGAACTGGGGAGCCGACGTGATGAGGTCTGGCCGCGAGCCTCCTGGTCCAGTTCTGAAGGTTGTTTTTGTCGATGAGGCTGTCGAACTGGGCTTCGAGCTTGCGCTCGCGCTCGGTGCCCGCCGCGTCGAAACCGAGCATGGGTTGGGTCTGGGCAGAGATGGGGGTAAAGGGAACGATCAACGAAACAACCAGACTCAGCGAAAGGACGAGCGAGCGACGAAGCATGGAATCCTCGAACAACGGCAGCAGGCAGGTTGAAACCGGCCGTTCCGTATTGTACGGGCAGTCCTCACAGCGTCGGGTGTTCCGGCTGAACACCTTGTAGTCTTCAAGCCCAGATCGCAGCCAGATTCAGCACGAACCCCGGTAGAACCGGCTCGCCGGACAGTCGTTCGGGATTGTCCAGAACTTCGACGGGCAGGCCAGGCCGGTAGATCTCGACCTTGCGCGTCTGGGGGTCGAGGAGCCAGCCCAGCAGAGCGCCGTTGTCGATGTATTCCTGCATCTTGAGCCGCAGTTCCTTCAGCGAGTCGGTCTTGAAGCGCAACTCCGCGACAAAGTCCGGGCACACGGGCGCGAAGCGGTCCTGCTCCTCGGGGGTGAGCGCCTCCCAGCGCTCCCGTCGCACCCAGGAGGCATCGGGGGAGCGGTCGGCGCCGTTGGGCAGCTTGAAGCCGCCGGAAGAATCAAATTCGATGCCCAGCCCATTGGTGTCCGACCAGTTGGCCAATTGCTGGGAAAGCTTGATGTTGCGGTGTGAAGAGTTGCTGCCAGCCGGAGGCATGATAATCAGCTCTCCCTTGGCAGAACGCTCAAAACGAAGGTCGCGGTTCGCCTGACAAAGCTGGAAATACTGCTCATCGCTCAAATCCACAGATTGCATGTCAAGGGTGATATTTTTCAACGCGGGCCTCCTGGATTCAGCTAGCCGAGCGCCTTCAGCACCGCCCGGGCTGAGAGTTTGTCCTTATACCAGACAATTCTGGCAGGCAGATCGTCAAGTTTCACCCCGGCTTTTTCGAGGTTGAGCCGCTCAGAGACCGCCAAAAGCAGATCGGCACAATCGACCCGGCGCACCTGGGAGAATTTTTTGCGCAGATACTCCGGCCGCCAGTAACCGACGATTTCAAGGATGACCGTGCGGCCGTCGGGATGAACGAGCCGAAAGTCAGGGATCATCACGCTACCGGGGATGGGCAGCAGGTGTACCTCGCGCTCCAGTTGCCATTCGGTATCGAGGGCGCTCCACTGCTCGGCAAACGATTGCTCGATCATGCTGTCGAAGGGTTTGCCGGGCGGGTAATGGCTCACTAGACCGCACTCGGCGTCCAGTTGAAAGGTGCCGGTGCGCACGGCCTTGGAGTACGGGTCGCGGTTTTTGAGTTGGGCCATCAGATTCCAGCGCTTGACGTGCAGCAACGCCGGCAGCAGCTTGGCGAGCGCCAGGCCGTACTGGGCGTGCACCTGGAAGAGACTCGTGGGGCCGTCGATGGTGAGGGTGAAGCCGTGCTCGGGATCCCCCTCGATATAGGTCATCAGGCCGAACAGTTTCAAGAAGCGAAACAGATACTTGTACTCGCCGGGGTCGTTGCGGTGGACGTTGAGGCGGACGTGGGTGGCGCGGTAGAACACGCCCTGCACCTGTGCAAGGTTGAAGCGGTGTAAAAGCGCTTTGGGCGAAGGTTCCTCGAATTGGGTCAAAATCCGGTTCTGGGGCAAGTCGGCAAAGAGAGACTGCCGGATCTGGTCTGCGAAGACCGGTTTTCCTAGCTCGGCGCTCAAAATCTCGGCTATCTGCTCCAAGCATTGGGCGGTGTGGTGCTCCCCCGGCGCCTGCTTGGCCGCCAGGGCGTATACCCGGGAGCGCAGGCACTGCGGGTCGATGGGGCTCACCACCTCGAAGGTGCACAGGGACTTGAGCAGATGCACCAGACCGCGCCGCACCCGGTAGTCGGGATGGTCGCTTTCAAGTTCCGCAACCGAGCGGTCGAGTTCGGCCTGGGGTTGACCGTGGGCAGCACGAAAGGCTTCGATCAGTTCCCCGGCCATTTGCAGGTAGTAGCGCTCCAGGCCAAGGCGGCGGGGCACAATCGCCTCGCCGCGGTAGGTGTGGATGAGCAGATCACCGGGAAGCATTGCCTGGGGGCTGGTGGTGGGGACGGGTGTGGGCGTGGCGGCGGGCGCTGGTGCGCTCCTCGAGGGTGTCCTCGGAGTAGACTTCGTAGAGCACTGCGTGTTTGTTCGGGTCGCGGCCTTTGCGTAAAATCCGCCCGAGCCGCTGGATGTACTCGCGCGCCGAGGCGGTGCCCGAAAGCAAAATCGCCACACTCGCCTCCGGCACGTCCACCCCTTCGTTGAGTACCTGGGAAGCGACGACCGCCCGGTACTCACCGGTGCGAAAGGCCGCGAGGATGGCATGGCGCTCCTTGACCGGCGTCTGGTGGGTGATGGCGGGGATCAGGTAGTCCCGGGCGATGCGGTAGACAGTGGCGTTGTCGTAGGTAAAGATCAGCGCCGGTTCCGGATAGTGGCGGACGAGCAGGTCCGCCATCACCCGCAGTTTGCTCTCGGTGCCCATGGCAATGGCGCGCGCCTCGGTATGGGCCTTCATCGCCCGCCGCCCTTCGCAGCTGCGAGCACTTGTTTGTACGAAGCGCTGCCAGCCCTCGGCACTGCCGAGCGAGAGTTTCGCTTCACGCAAAAAGGCGTTGCGCAGAGCCAGCAACTCGTCGTGGCGGGCTTGCTCCTCCGCCGACAGACGCACTTTGAGGCGCACCGTCCGGTGGGGGGCGAGGGCGGTGCCCGCCAACTCTGCGGGCGTGCGTCGGTAGACTTCCGGCCCCACCAGGCCCGTCAGTTCGCTATGGCGACCGTCGGCGCGCTCGGGAGTGGCCGTAAGCCCGAGCCTAAATGGGGCGACGGCGTACTCGGCCACCTTGCGGTAAAAATCACCGGGCAGGTGGTGGCACTCGTCGAAAACCAACAGCCCGTAGCGCCCCCCCAGCGTTTCGGCGTGGATGGCGGCGCTATCGTAGGTGGCCACCAGGATCGGGCTGGTGTCGCGCGAGCCGCCCCCGAGCAAACCCACCGGCGTATCCGGAAAGGCAGCCCGCAGATGGGCATACCACTGATGCATCAGATCCAGCGTCGGCACGGCAATCAGCGTGCTGCGGCCGGTCGACTGCATGGCCAGTTGGGCCAGATAGGTCTTGCCGCTTGCGGTGGGCAGAACCACCACCCCCCGCCGACCGGCGGCCTGCCAGGCGGCGAGGGCTTCTGTCTGGTGCGGGTAGGGCGTCATCTCAAAACCGGGGGTGAGTTCGACAGCCGCAAACGCCCCCGCCCGGTCCTCGAAGCGCGCCCCCTCCGCCTCCAGCGCCTGCACCAGTGCCCGGTAATCCGAAGCCGGGATGCGGAATTTTTCGACCCGGTCGTCCCAGGTGGCATAGTCGATCCAGCCCTTGCCCCGAGGAGGCGGGTGCAAAATCAACGTGCCACGGTCGTATTCAAGCGTCGGGATGCGGGCCATCGGGTGCCGGCTGGGGACTGGGACCATTGTGCCATCCCAGTCGCAATCTCCTTGCCCAAGGTTGGTCGGCACTGCATAATCCGGCACAGAATTTGTATATGGGATCAGGCGAAAATGATACTCTCTTGCAACCCGAGCCAGAGGATATTACCTTGGCAATTCCGACCAACTTGAGCGCCCTTTTCAAGGATCTTGTTTTACTCTATGCCCGCACCGAGATTCAGTATCCTCAACTCAAAGCAGTGACGCTCGCGCAGTGGATTTTGGAGTCGGGTTGGGGAGAATCGAATCTGGCCAAAAATCACTATAACTTCGGTGGACTCAAATGGCGCACAGAAATGACCGGTTTCGCCACCAGGATCCTTTATCAAGCGAACGATGGACCCGATTATTATTGTCAGTTCGCCGGCTTGGAGCGCTTCATTCGGGGATACTGGCGATTTATCGATCGCTCACCCTACACAGGTTGGGAAGAGCGCACCGATAGTGGCGAAGAGTTTATTCGCTTTGTCGGCCCGGTATACTCCCCGTCCCCAGGCTACGTAGACCGGGTGCTGGCGCTGGTGGATGAAGCACAGATCCTCCTTGACAACGCTGCTGAGCCGGTGATCGCGCCGATAGAAAGTCCGTCGCTACGGGGAACGGTAGTTCTCGATCCTGGCCATGGGGGTACCCGCAAAATCGGGGGCAGTTCTCCCAACAATGCCATCAGTGCAAGCGGCATCAAAGAAAAGACTATGACCCTGGAAATAGCTCTGCTCATCCGCGACGCGCTGCAACAAATCGCCGCCCAAAACGGCTATGACCTTCGTGTCGTTCTAACCCGTACCGCCGATGTCAATGTCGGTATTGCCGAGCGGGCCAACCTCGCAAGCGTGGAGAGGGCGGATCTGTTCTTGAGCATTCATTTCAACGGCTTTAACAAACAGACCAGCGGGGTAGAAACCTACATTCGCGCCCGTACCAACGGCAATGTAAATTTCGAGGAAGACGAAGCGTTCGCGTGGCGCATTCAGGGGGCCGTGCTTGGGGCTTTGCGGACCTACCTCCCCGGCACGCGCGATCGTGGCGTCAAAGAAGACACGGCGTCGGGGGGCGGAGTTTTGGGTGTCCTCGACGATCGCGCGTTGGGGAACTCGTCACAGGAGTATCCTTGCCGGGCCTGCCTGGTGGAAATTGAATTTATCGACGTGCCCCGGGTGGATCGGTTGCTCAATACCGATGCGCAGGCCCGCCAGGTACGCGGGGCGATTGCTGAGGCAATTGCCGCCGCGATGGTCGAAGATTTGCAGGCCGCCCGCTAAATTTAAAATTCCCTCGTTCAAGGAACCGCACCATGCGCCAGATCGCTTTGCAGTTCGACAGCAATCCAAAAGATGTGCACGAAGACCTCTCTGCCGTGTGCCAGACCCCCGACGGTTGCCTCTGGGTGGCCTCCGACGAAACGCTCACCCTGGAGCGCCTTTCGCCCGTGGGCCAAGGCGTCTACGGCGCCCACCGCCTTTTTCGTCTTCAGGATATTTTCGATATCTTTGCAGACCCGGCGGCAGAAATCGACATCGAAGGGCTCGACTATGCGGCTCCTTACCTCTGGTTGACCGGCTCCCACAGCATCAAACGCAAAGGCGTCAAATCCAAGCGCAGCGAAGCGGAAAACCTCGAACGCCTCGCCAGTTACACCGCCGAGATCAGCCGCTATTTTCTGGCCCGCATTCCTCTGCACGAAAGCGGTCAAATTCTGGAGCCGACTGCCGAAGGAGCCGCCCATCTGCCCCAAACAGACGTCGGCAACCTGCTTACCGAAGCCTTGAGGGGCGATCCGCACCTCGGACCGTTTTTGCTGGCCAATATTCCGGGCAAGGACAACGGTTTTGACATCGAAGGATTGGCCTTTAGAGAGAAGCGGCTGTTTCTCGGTTTGCGCGGTCCGGTGCTGTGCGGCTGGTCGCTGCTGTTGGAGTTGGAGCCGTTCGAAGCGAGTCCCGGCCGCCTGGGCCTCAAACCGGTCGATCCGGAGGGCAAACCCTACCGCAAGCACTTTCTTGATCTGGCGGGGCTGGGGATACGGGATCTCTGTTTTGACGGTGACGACCTGCTCATCCTGGCTGGGCCGACGATGGACCTCGACGGTACCATCCGCCTCTACCGGCTGACGGGCGGTCCGAACGCCAAGCAAACGCTCATCGAACGCAAACCCGGCCGGCTTGAAGCCCTCTTCGAGATTCCCCACACCGAAGGAGTGGACCGCGCCGAAGGGATCACCCGGATCGGATCACCGGAAGACGGTGAACTGTTGGTGGTTTACGACACTCCTGATCAAAAACGCAAGCCGTCCGGGGACGTCGTGCTCGCCGATGTGTTTGCGCTTGCGGCAAACGGCTAATCGGCCCGGCCGGTGACGGCGAGCGATTCGACCAGCAGTGCCGGAGTGAACACGTTGCCCTCCCAGAGCCGCTCGCTGCCGAGGGCGGCGAGCCGGCCCAGGGCATCGTAGGCGTTGCCGGCCACCATCGTGTCCTTGATGCGCCCGACAATCTCGCCTCCTTTGACCCGAAAACCCAGATCGATGTTGACGGAAAATTCCCCCGACAGACCGGCGCCGCCTCCGAGTACCTGGTCGACCACGATGCCGTCGTCCATCCGGCTGAGCAGTTCGGCAAACGCATGCTCCCCGGCGGCCACCACCAGGTTGAACAGCCCCGGCTGCGGATAGCTGCCGAGGTCGGATCGCAGGCCGTTGCCTCCCGGACGCAGCCCGAGGCGACGGGCGATGCGCCGATCGGCATAAAACGTCTCAAGCCGACCCGCCCGCACGAATTCGAGGGCAATAGCCGGGGTGCCCTCGTCGTCAAAAGGCGTGATGTAGGGAGCCAACTGGGGATCCTGGCTCAAGGAGAGGAGTGGCGAGAGGACCATCTCGCCCCGCTTCTGGCTCCAGGGTGAAGCCTCCTGCAGTACCTGACGGCCGTTCAGAGCGGCGCCCACGGTGCCCAACAGCACCGTGGTGGCCTTGGCCGTGAACAGGACCGGCACAGTCCCAACTCGGGTAGGACAGTTCTCCTGCGACCAGCCCAGCCGTTCGAGCACCGGGGCGGCGACCGCCTCCGGGGAAGGATCCCCAAGCACAGTCTCACCGTCGTACACCTGCAAAAAATCTTCGCCGCGCACCCACTCAGCCCCCAGGTAGCCGCTGCGGTGATGGCTGGCATAGCTCACATCGAGGCCGCGGGAATTGATCAGGCGGACGGTGCCCACCTCTTCGCTGTAGGTGCAGCCGCAGAGCACCTCCGCGTAGCGCTCGCGCACCAGGGAAATCGTCTGTTCACCCCAGGCGATCAGTCGTTCGATGGGGGTTGGGGTATGGGGACGGCTTTCAACGAGCAAGGGTTCGCCGGCCAGCTCCGGTTCCTCCGGCTGACCGAATTGGGCGAGGGCGATTGCTTTTTCCACCAGCAATGCGTCGTCGACCGGACCGTGGGCCACCGCCAGACCCGGCCGGCCGTCGCGCCAGACGCGTAGGGCCACCCCTTCCTCATCGCCCGTCTCCACTTGCTTGAGGCGGTTGGCCTCGAAATTGGCGGAGCGGCCCAACCCCTGCGAGAGATAGACCTCGGCGGCCTCGGCGCCGTTTTTTCTAGCCAGTTCGAGCAGTCGCTGCGGATCCATCGCTGGGGGATTCCTGGGTCGGGGGACTGATCAATTGTGCACCCAGAGTGCGTTAGACTGCCGATCGGCCGTTTGCCCTACCTGAACGTGAACTATCCCGCCGTCGCCTTTCACCTGTTGGTTGCCGCCGCCTGGTCGGACGGCGAATTGCATCCGGCGGAGGCTTTGATCCTCGCCCAGTACCTGCAACGGTTGGATTTAAGTGTCGAGGAAAAGCGCAAGCTGCTGGAGTATTTGCAGATCCGCCCGGCCGCCGATACCAGCCGGGTGTGGCTTGAGGAAGTCCAGGCTGCACAGGCCGAGCCGGCTTTGCGCCGGGAATTGGCTGCTGCCCTCAAGCTCGTGGTGGCGGCCGACGGGCGGGTGGTTCCTGAGGAGACGCAATTGATAGAAGATCTGCGCCACGCCCTCGAAGCGAGTGACCCGCCGTCGTTGCTGGGCCGCTTCAAGCGCTGGCTGAGGCGTCTTACCGGTCGGGCCACCTGAGCCCTGTTTCAGGTGCCGCTTTTGACCTCGGTCCAGGTGCGATCCCACAGCGGCGTATTCTCGGCTTTGTCCTCCACCGGCTGGGCCGCTTTGAGAAAAGCGGGGCCGGGGTTGGTGGCGGGGGAGGCCATGTAGGTGGAGTAGAGTTTTGGATCTGCTTTTTTGAGCAGTTCCAGGGCCGCCCGGTTGGGGTTGGAGTATGGAAAGGCCTGGGTGATCATAATGCCCGCCTCCGGGCTCATCGTGTAGTCGATAAAGGCGAGGGCAGCGTCTTTGTGCGGAGCGCCTTTGGGGACGGCCCAGTTGTCGTGCCAGATGCCGCAACCTTCGGCGGGGCACAGGTAGCGGATGGCCGGGTTCTCGCGCTGGGCGAGGGCCGCTTCGCCGTTCCAGACCTGCCCAAGCCAGACTTCGCCGGATAGCAGGGCCGTCTTCGGGCTGTCGCTGTCGAAGAGTTTGATATTCGGGCGCAGTTGGGCGAGTTTGGCTCGGGCTTTTGCCAGTTGGGCAGGGTCTTTGGTGTTTTTGTCGAAGCCTAGAGTTTGCAGCGCCATACCCAGCACTTCAAATTCGTCGTCGAGCAGTACCACCCGTCCCTTGAAGGCGGGATCCCACAGATCCTCCCAACGGCTAATCGGCCGTTTCACCTTGGCCGTATCGACCGCCAGGCCGACGGTGCCCCACTGGTAGGGCACGGTGTAGCGATTATCCGGATCGTAGGGCGGGTTTTTCAAAGTTGCTTCGATATTGGCGAAGTTGGGTAGTTTCGCCAATTCAAGCGGTTCGAGCCGGTTTTGCTTTTTGAGGATATCGACGGTGTAGTCGCTGGCGATGATTACGTCATAGCCGGAACTGCCGGCCTGCAATTTGGCGAGCAGCTCTTCGTTGGAGGAAAACGTGTCGTAGTTGACCCGGATCCCTGTCTTCTCGGTGAACTGGTCGAGCATCTTTTGCGGAATGTATTCCGACCAGGCGTAAAGATTCAGTTCCTTTGAACTGTCCCCGGAACCTGCCGGTGCACCACAGGCCACCAGCGACAGTGTCGCCAGGGCAAGGACAAACAGAGAAAACACAGACAGGCTCGTCCGTTGCATGTCTTGGAAAGGCGAGTATGGTTGACCCGAGAATAGGGCAAATTCGCCTTCTTGCCCACGGATTCAACAGAGAACCAGCCAGGGTGGCTCTGCTGAAACGCTCGGATAGAACCCCTACGATGGAGACAAAGCGCAGGAGAACCTGCAGATGATCTCTGAGCCCAGTACCCCGCTACCAGATCACACCCAATTGCCGGAGTCGAACGGCACCTTTGTGAAAAACTTTCAAGAGCATCCCCAGAGCCTGCTTTTGACCGATTCCATCGAGCCGCGCCTGCAGGCGCTTCACCCGGACGGCCAGTTTTGCATCGGTCAGGACTGCGGCATCTATTGGCGACTACCGGACCCACCCGAGCCGCCCGAGCGCGGAGCCGAATCCCCTGACTGGTTCTATGTACCCGATGTGCCCCCGACGCTCGATGGCCGGATTCGCCGATCCTACGTGCTGTGGAAAGAGTTCATCCCGCCGCTGGTGGTACTGGAATTCGTAAGCGGTGACGGCAGCGAGGAAAGGGACAGAACACCCAGAAGGGGCAAATTTTGGATCTACGAGCGGGCGATCCGTCCGGCGTACTACGGCATCTATGAGGTGCAAAAAGCGAGCGTCGAGGTTTTTGAACTAGTGGCCGGGCGCTACCGCCGGTTGCCTCCCAACGAACGCGGACATTACCCCATTTCCCCGCTGGGGGTGGAACTGGGGATTTGGCAGGGCCGCTACATGGACATGGACTTGCCCTGGCTGCGCTGGTGGGACGAGAACGGCAACTTGCTTCCGACCGGCTGGGAGCAGGCGCAAGTGCAAAAGCAGCGGGCCGATGTCCTTGCTGCGCGATTGCGAGAAATGGGAGTCGATCCAGATAGCCAGTAGAAGACTACTGCTTCGCGCCGGTCGAATGTTCGAGATCGCTGTAAGTGCGCCCGCGCCAACGCCGGGGCACCGTGAGCGCCGAGATCCAGATGCGCAAAACCGCAAGCGGATCGGCCAGGGGCGAGAGCCAAAAGCTCCAGCGCAAGTGCTCGTAGGAGCCCCGCACCCCAAAAAGCAACAACACGCGGATGGCAAGCAGCAAACCGTTCACCCACCCAAAAGCGGCCAGTGTGAAACCGGCGGGCGGGCTGGTGAGAGCGAGCGCCAGCAACACCGGGATTGGCAACCCTTGGGCCAGCAGCAGAAATGCGCAGTCGAAAGCTTGCCAGAGAGGAGTAGAGGCATCTTTGAGATCGAGCGAGCGGCCCCACTCGTTCCAGGTCTCCAGCGCCGAGCTGTACATGCGCACTTTAATCAGCCGGGCTCCGTCGAAAAATCCCACCCGTGCTCCTGCCGCCGCCAGGGCGCGCGCCTGGGTGATGTCATCGCAAAACGAGCGCCGGGCCGCCGCGTGACCGCCCACACGCACCAGCAACTGCCGCTTCATCAAAAAGCACTGGCCGTTGGCCATGATCCGCCCGGGACGCGGGGGCTTCGCGGTCCCGGATGGACCAAAGCGGTAAATAAGGGTGAGCAGCAAAGCCGGTTGCAACCAGAATTCCGCAAGGCTCACCAACCGAAACTGGGGCGAGAGGCTCAGCGCGTCGAAGCCGCCTTTGCGGGCGGCCTCCACCACGGCGTTGACCAACCCGGGTTGGGGCTCGGTGTCGGCGTCGATGTCGAGCACCCATTCGCTGGCCGGGTCGGTGCGCAAAAAACCAAAATGCAGCGCCCAGGGACGGCCTATCCACCCCGTCGGCAGCGGATCGTCGTAGACCACCCGAAAGCGCGGATCGCGGCGGGCCATCGCCTCCACAAGCGCCACCGTGCCGTCGGTGGAGCGGCTGTCAACAACAAGCACCTCCACCAGTTCCGGTCCCTGGCGGTGCAGGCCCTCCAGGCAGGGGCCGAGGCGAGCTTCCTCGTTGAGGGTGGGCACCACCGCGCTCACCCGTACAGAACCCTTCTTGGAACGCATCATCGGTTCTAAAGGCGGCGTGCGCGTCCGGCCCCCGGCCAGACGCGCCATCAGGATCAATAGCGCAATCGCCTGCAAAGCAAGCAGCGGTGCCGTCCAGTCCACCTAGCCGGCCCGGCCGCCGGTCAGTTGCGGCTCGGGGTTTGTCGCCCCGCACCACCAGGCCCAGACCACCGGCAGCAAACCGAGCACCAACCCCATCAATACCGGGATGTAGAGGCCCGCCCCGATACTCATCACCGCCGAGAAGAAAATATTCGCGACATAGATAATCAGCGGGAAGGTGAGTTGGGCGCGGGTGGGTACCGGCGGGTTGGTTCCCCAAAGTCCGCGCGCCACCGCCATGAACAACAGCCCCGTACCGAACCAACCGGCAAAGTTCTGCAGCGGCATCCCGAAGAATGGCCCCGTCTCCAACCAGACCCAGAACTTCGGATCGGCCACGGCCATCGCCGGGTCGAGCACCAGATCCCAGGCGGTCAAAAACCAGGCTCCCAACAGCAGCGGGCCGACCACGCCCAGGACACCCCGCGCTTCGCCGAAGATCGCCCGCGCGAGCATGTAGGAGACCAGGCCCATGTAAAACCATGACAGCGGGATGACGAAGGGCACCAATCCCAATATCTTCGGACCCAACAGTTCGGTGTAGGAGTAGGCGCCGAACGGAAAGCCCGTGCTTGTGCCGAGCAACTCGCTGGCCAGCGAGAGCAAGAAGGACGGCACCAGGAACATCAGCAGTTGGCGCATCCCCAGGATTTGCGCCCCCCAGAGCCCCACGGCCAGGGCGCCGAAGACGATGTAAACGGCACCGCCGTGGGCCATGCCGAATTCCATAATCGCCATGCCCTCGGGCGGCATGTTTGCCAGAAATTCCGGCGAGCGCGGCAGAATCACCAGCCCGTACAGCCCGAAAAGCAGCGATCCGATGTGCAACGAGGTCAGAACGTTTCTGGCCAGGTTTAATGATTTCATCGAATAACTCGTATGAGAACAGCCAAGATGAGCCACAGCGTGAAGCGCACCGACAAGGCTTTGCCGGAAACAAAACTTCACAACCAGCAGTATACGGCATCGACAGCCCGGTCAGAGAAGGCGGCGTCCAGTTTGGTGGGTAGCCGAGCCAAGGCCGGGATCGGGTTGATTCTATGGTAGAAGCTCGGGAGGCCGGATGCGGCGGCGAGAAGTGTTGAATTTGCTGGGGGCGCTGCCGGTGGGAGGATTGTCGGCTGCAGCCGGAGAGCACTCGGTCCTGCTCGGCAATCCGGCGGACAAGCTGAAGCTGGTGGTCCGCGACAGTGGGCAGCCGGGGCCGCTTTACTTTGTTCCCCACGACGACGAAAACATCGCGGTGCGCGCGGTGGAGCGGTGGTGGCAAAGCCGTCCTTCCGGGGTGCTCATCGAACTTCAACAGACAGGTCGGCGCTACATCTATCAACACCTGGGCGGTCGCCGCCTCTGGTGCGATCCCAACCGGATGTACTCCGAGCCGCGGGTGGTGGCTGCACAGATTACCGCCTTGCGGCCCAAGTGCGCCGTGGTGCCTCCGGCTGCGGCGAGCTTTGGGCCTACGGATCTAGATCTGGCGGGTACCCATTTCGCCCGCATCGGCGCACAGGTATTGGCCACACTTGGGGAATGGCTCGGGCGCTCCTACGGGCCGCTGGTGGGGCTGCACAACAACACCGACGGCAGCCTGAACGTGCGCAGCGTCTTCAAGCGCTCCGAAAAGCCGGCCGTCTACCGGGCCACCGGCGCGGATCCGGACGATTTTTTTCTAGTCACCGAGGCAGGCGATTTTGACGCCCTGCGCACCTTGGGATTCAACGTTGTGCTGCAGCCCGCCCGTATAGCCGATGACGGGTCGCTCTCGGTGTGGGCGGCCCGCAACCGTGTGCGCTACTTCAATGTCGAAGCCCAGCACCGCGATTGCTTGGATTACGATCGAGCGAGGGGACACCTTGACTATCAAACCCGGATGCTGCGCGCCCTCGAATCGCTGCTGTGACAACCATCTTTGCCATCGAGACCAGTTGTGACGAAAGCGCCGCCGCCATCGTGCGCGGTCGGACCGTCGTCGCGTCGATCATCGCTTCGCAAATCGACGTGCACCGCCTGACCGGCGGTGTTGTGCCGGAGGTCGCCTCGCGCGAGCACCTGCAGGCGTTGGGCGGGGTGATCGCGGCGTGTTTTGCCGAGGGCGGCCTGGGGTGGGCCGACATCGACGCTGTCGCCTTTACCTGTGCTCCCGGCCTGGTCGGCTCGTTGCTGATGGGATCGATGGCAGCCAAGACCCTGGCTCTCGTTCACGCCAGGCCGCTGGTCGGCATCCACCACCTCGAAGGTCACATCTACTCGGCTTTTTTGAGCGACCCGGCCCTGGAGCCGCCCTTTTTGTGTCTGCTCGTCTCGGGGGGACACACCAGCTTGGTGGCTGTCGAGGATCATGGCCGCTACCGCATCCTGGGGCGCACCCGCGACGACGCCGTGGGCGAAGCCTACGACAAGGTGGCGCGGGTACTGGGACTTGGTTACCCGGGCGGTCCTGCGATCGACAAATTGGCGCAGCGGGGAGACCCGCGCGCCTTTGCGCTGCCGGGGGGGCGGGTCGAATCGCCCTTCGACACCAGCTTCAGCGGCCTGAAGACCGCCGTGCTGCGCCTGGCCGAAAAACACCGGCTCCAGCGTCTGCCCATCGACCGGGCGGATCTGGCCGCGAGCTTCCAGCGCACCGTGGTAGAGACCCTGGCCGAGCGGGTGGAGTTGGCCCTGGCCCACACCGGCTATGACACGGTGGTGGTGGCGGGGGGCGTCTCCGCCAACCGCGGCTTGCGCGAACGCCTCGGGCAAGCCGGACCCTACCGGGCCGTTTTCCCGCCGATGCACTTTTGTACCGACAACGCGGCGATGATCGCCTGCGCCGGGGTGGCCCGCTTCGAGAGGGGGTTCCGTTCATCTCTCGATCTGCCGGTGCAATCGCGCTTGTCGCTCGAAGCGTGTGACAGCCTTTACCAGTGCCTGCCGGTCCCTTGAGCGCTGGTCACAATGTGGGACAATTGAGCCTACGGATACGACCCCTGGAGTGGACGGGTGTTCGCACTGGCAGAAATACTGGACAAACCCTGGGCGCGGGCGGCCATCTCGGAACAGTTCAACGTCTGGCGCGGCGAGGGGGAGCAATGGAAACTCTACCTCCCCGGGCCGGTGCGATCCTGGAAGGAGCCGCCTGACAGTGAACTGGTGGTCGAGGGCACGGAGACCATCCGCTCGCTCATCGGTGGCGAGGAGTGGCGGGTATTTAGCCTCGAAACCCCGCCGTTGATTGCCTGCATTCAGGACTTCCCAAAACTCGGCCACTGGGACGAGGACGAGGAGGTAGAAGCGTTCGTGCCGTTTTTGCAGGCGGGCCTTGAGGCGTTGCACTTGCGCGCGGAACATTTTGAAGTAGACGCGCAAGGCGCGATCCAGTTTCTTCCGGCCGGATTGGGCGATCTCGATAATGCCCAGATCCAGGCGCTCATCGAGAAGCGCCCGCGCGCCTGGAAGGTTCGGCCGCCGCGCGGCGGCCCATGGACGCCCACCTGGCAGATGCTCTGGACCTGGATCGAGGCGGCCCGCATCCTCTGGCAGACCCATTTCATCAACTCGGTTCCTCCCCTCGCGCAGGCTTATCCGGACCTGCCGGTGCGCGCCGCCGGACCGGTGGGCGCCGGGCAGCGCATCGTGCAGGTTCGCCCCGCCGCCTCTGTCCCCCAGATCGAGCCTGCCCTGTTGCAGACTTTTCTGGAGCGCTGCGAGTGGCCCGCCCAGTTGCGCCTCAGCCTCAACGCGGGCCTCTGGAGTGCCCAGGTCGTCGTGCAAGATCCCGTTTCCCAGGCCGTCCCCCTCGCGCGGGTGGCACGGGTGGCCCAGTTGGCCGGTGAAGTCGGCCTGTCGGCTTTGAAGGACGAGAGCCAGTGGCAGGGCGGCTGGGCACTTTTGAGGGGTGACGACGGCCAGGAAAGCTGGATCTTCGAAGTGCGCTCGGCACCCCTGGAGGCGACCTGGCTGCGGGGTACCCTGGGTGCCGGTCAGTGAAGGCGGTGCTCTTTGACGCCGTCGGTACTCTGTTCGGAGTACGCGGCTCGGTGGGCGAAATTTACAGCGCCATCGCCCGGACTTTCGGGGTCAAAAGCGATCCCGAAGCGATCGAAAAGCACTTTTGCGTGGCCTTCGCCGCCCGTCGGTCCCCGAACGCCGATGCGCGGCCCTGGTGGCGCTCCGTGGTGGCCCAGACGTTTACCGACACCGATTTTCCCGATTTCGAGGCTTACTTCGAGCGGGTCTGGAGTCACTTCGCCACTGCCGAGCCCTGGTTTGTCTACCCGGAGACCGTCGGTGTGCTCGCCGAACTGCGTTCGCGCAGTCTGGTCCTCGCAGTGGTCTCCAACTTCGACGAGCGGCTTTACCCGGTTCTAGAAGCGCTTGGGCTACGCGGTTATTTTCAGGTGGTGGCCATCTCTACCGAGGTGGGCCACGCCAAGCCCGACCCGCGCCTTTTTACCCACGCTCTGCAGCGGCTGGGTTGTTCAGTCGACGAAGCCATCCACGTCGGCGACTCGACCGAGGATGTGATCGGCGCCAAAGCAGCCGGTATCCGAGTCTTCAAAGTCGACCGCTCCGGAGCGGCCGGTGCCGACACTATCAATTCGCTCGCCAGGCTTTTGGAGATGGATTATTTCTGAGCCAGCCAGGTGATCAGATCTGCAAGTTCATGGAAATCCAGCAAAGCTTCGCTGAGCGCTTCAAGTTCGGCGACTGAAAGTGTGCGCACCTGTTCGATGGGCCGTTCGCCGGGTGCAATGCGCATTTTGGCCATCAAGGCGCTGGCCACCGGGTTCTCCTGCCTCATATAGTCGCGCCAGTTGAGCCGATTCAGTTGCAGTACCCGGTAGTGAAACTCCAGCACCGTGAAGCCGGGAAACTCGACGCGGTGGATGCAACATCGTAGGGCAGCGGCCACAATCGCTGCTCGGATTTTTGCGGGCTTCGAGCCGTGCTTTTGCTACTCGGTGATCTCGAAGCGAAAGGCGATCTTTTCGTTTTTGCCCAGCGCCAGCGTGTCGCCCGGTTGGAGTTTGCGCCGGAAGCGGGCGCCGGGTTTGAGCGCTTCGCCGTTGAGGAAAGTGCCGTTACTGCTGCCGGCATCTTCCAGATAAAAATCGCCCTCCTCCTCGCGCACCAGCGCGTGGATGCGCGAGACGATGTCGGCGCCCGCCAGGTGGGACAGGTCGATATCGACATTCACCTCGTCGTTGGGCTTGCCGATCACCACCGAGGACTGGGTAACCGGCACTTCGAAGCGCTCGCCCGTGGCAAGGTGAACGAGCACGGCCCGCTCCAACTGCAGATAGGTTGCCGGAGAAGCGATGCGCGCGTTGGCGGCACCGTTCAGCTCGGCGGCGGGACGCAGCGGTTCTGAAGAAGACGTCATGGAAACCTCCGGTGATGGGGAAGAAGACGGTTCGCCGGGGCCGGCCGGTTGGGCCGCCGCCTGAGCGAGATCGGCGCCGCACTCGATGCAGTAGGGCGTGCCTTCGGGGTTCTGGGTGCCGCATTCGGGGCACAGGGTCGTCATAGCTTGATCTCCTGGGGTTTGAAGGGAGTCGGTGGAACAGGCCCCGGCGGGGGTGGCGAGACCGCCGGCTCGGCACACCGTAGGTCTCGATCGTTACCGAGCGGACGAGCGCACCGGCCGGGTTGGTGGCTTTGAGGCTGAGGATGTTGCTGCCCTCGGTTTTGCTGGGCACACAGGAAAGTGAGCCGGTGGCTCCCACCGTTCCCGGGGCCGGCAGCAATGCGACGGTGAGCTTCTCGCCTTTGACCTGCCGGCCGATGGTCAGATGCTTGGCGGGCTTTTTGGGGTTGTAGATCTCGACTGGGTGGTCGGCCGGGGCTGGCTTGCCGTCGATGCGCAAAAAAACGATCTCCGGCGGCCTGAGCACGGGGGCCGGCGGTTTCGGTCTAGGGACGATCTCGACGGGTGGCGGCGTGGCTGTAGAGTTTACGGCATTCGACCGAGGGCGGATCGCGCATGTAGGCGGCGGTAAAGGTCCACAGCCGCACCTGGTGGTCGCCGCCGCTTACCGGCGTCCTCCCGTCAGGGCTCAATGCCGGAGCCACACCCACATCCCTACCCAGTGCCCCCACTGCGGCGGCGTTTTTCGGTGGAGCCGGCCCCGTCTGGGGAATTCTGGGGTGCCCTTCGGAGCGCCTGCACGAGGAGGCAGCCTTTTCGGCCCTGCACTTTCACCGGATACTTGCCCTAGAGCATAGCGACCGGCAGCGCCGGGTAACGCAAATCGGCAATCCCGCCCGCAAGGCGGTTTAAACTCGGGGTGCATATCCAGCACACCGCAGGCAGCCAAGTGAGCACCGAAATACACTCTACTTTTTACGAGCCGATGTTCAAGAACCTCAGACTCGGAGCCAAGTTCGGCCTCATCCTGTTGCTCGCTTCCGCCTGCACGATCGTGGGCAGCGGCGCGATGCTCTCGTTTGTCCTGCAGCAGAACGCCGAGCGCGAAATCGCCTCGAAGGCGGGGATGCTCATGCAGACGATGCTCGCCATTCGCCAGTACACCGACTTGAACGTCGAACCTGCCATTCTTTCAGGTCAGATGAGCGACGAGACCGACTTTCACCCGGAGCGCATTCCGTCTTTTTCGGCCACCACCGTCTTTGAGAACCTGCGCGGCAACGAGGAGTACCGGAGTTTTTTCTATAAAGAGGCCGCCCCCAACCCGACCAACCTGCGCGACAAGGCGGACGCTTTTGAAGAAGCCCTGGTCGGGCGCTTTCGCAGCGAAACCGCCACCAAAGAAATCAGCGGTTTTCGTGAACAGCCCGGCGGCGAAGTGTTCTACGTCGCCCGGCCTTTAAAGGTGTCCGAGCCCAGTTGCCTGCAGTGCCACAGCACCCCGGAGATAGCCCCCAAGAGCATGCTGAATGTCTACGGCGACAAAAACGGCTTCGGGTGGAAACTGGGCGAAATCATCGCCATCCAGCTCATCTCCGTGCCGGTCGAAGCGGTCTACGCGAGTGCGGTGCGCTCCTGGGTGCTGGTGGTGAGCATCCTGGCGGGCTTTTTTGTAATTTTTGCCGGGGTGATCACGGTGCTGCTCAGGCAAACGGTCACCCTCCCGATTGTGCGCATGGCCCAGACCGCCGAGCAGGTGAGCACAGGCCAATCGAGCGACAACTTTCCTGAAGATGCGGGTGATGAGATTGGCATGCTCGGCAAAGCCTTCAACCGCATGAAGGCGAGTCTGGAGATCGCCTTCAAGATGCTGGGCGAGCACAGCCGTTGAGGGCGCTCAAGGCAGAACGCGAAAGCGCGTTGGGCTCGCCGCTTTGCCGGTCGGGGAAGTGATTCCAATCAGACCCGTGGCGGCTCCAGCCGGCACCACCGCCCGGATCTCGCTGTCGGAAACCACCGCAAATTCGGCGTCCACCAGGCGGGACTGTTCGCTGCGGAATTTGACGGCGGTGGCGGCACCCAGGCCGGTGCCGGTGAGGGTGACCTCGCTGTCCACTGCACCGAAGCGGGGACTGATGGCCGCTATGGTCGGAGCGGCGTTGGACGTGGTGTTCAGCAGCACCGCAACACTTTTGTAAAAGTTGGCCGTTGTCAAGTCCAAATCGCCGTCGCCGTCGAAGTCGCCCGTCGCCACCGATTGCGGAAAATTGCCCGCTGGGAAGAAGCTGGCAGGTGCGAAGAGGGCATTCCCTTCGTTGAGCAGTACCGAGACGGTGTTGGAGGTGGAGGCCGCCACGATGTCCAGCTGGCCGTCGCCGTCGATATCCCCGAGCACCACGTCTTGAAGACCGGTTCCTGCCGGCAAACCGAGCGGTGCTCCGAAACTGCCGTCGCCCGTGTTCAACGCCACCGCTACTTCACCGTAGTAAGCAAGCACCGCCAGATCCAAATCGCCGTCACCATCTAGATCTCCCGTGGCCACGGAGGCCGAACTGCTGTCCGCTGTCCCGAAACTCTCCTGCAGCCTGAAGCGGCCGTTGCCGTTGTTCTTGAGCACCGTGACGGCGTAGCCCGAACCATTGGCCGTCACCAGGTCGAGATCTCCGTCGCCGTCAAAATCGCCCGCGGCAATGTCGTAGGCGACCGTGAAAACTGGCAGTGCACTCAAGCTAATCGTGTCCGCGGCGGCAAAAGTGCCGTTACCGTTGTTGTCGAGCACCGAGACGCTGCTGAAGTAATAAGGAAACGGATAACCGCCACTGTCGGCTGTGGCCACGTCGAGATCCCCGTCGCCGTCGAAATCGCCTACCACTACCGCAAAAGGGCCGCGTCCGGCAGCAAACAGGATGGGCGCAGCAAATGTACCGTCACCATTGTTCTTGACTACAGAGACGTCGGCAGAGAATAGGCCGTTGGAAGTGACCAAGTCCAGATCGCCGTCCCCGTCGAAATCCCCTGCTGCCACCGTGCGGGGCCCCCCGGAGTTAGGTTCTACCGGAAAGGCGACGGCACTGCCGAAGCTTCCGTCGCCATTGCCCAATAGCACCGAGACGGAGTATTCATCGGCCACCGCCAGGTCCAGATCGCCGTCGCCGTCAAGGTCGCCCACCGCCACCGAATACGGCCGTTCTCCCGCTGCAAAGAACCGGGGCGTTTCGAAACTCACTTGAGCCCGGGCAGGCAGCGGCAATAGCGCCATAGTCGCCGCCAGGCCCAAACCCATCCACCACCTACGCCACCGACAGCGAGACGCGAGCGACATCTGTCTATTCGACGAACACGTTAGTGCAGACACAATTGACCTAGCCAAGCAGATGTGTCTATTAGTGCATCCAAGGGGGATCTAACCAAGTATCGCCAGTACCCAGAAAGGTTAAAAATTAAGACAACCGCCGCCGGAACTGGGCCGCTTTGGTCGGATCGCCAATCTGGGCTGCCAGCCTGTCGATCAGATCCGCCTGGGTGAGGTGGCTCGATTGGGAAGCCACCTGCACCAGTCGCGCGGCAATCGGTCCTACAAAGTGCGCCAACTCCCGCTCGCAGCGCTGCACAAAATTGGGATCGAGCGCCGGGGATGGAGCTGCACCGGGATTGGTGGAAGGTGGACGCGAAGGTGTGGCTCCCAGCAAATCCATCGCCTTTTGGCTAAAACTCGGCCGCTGCTTTTCGGGCAATTGCTCCGAAAGCCTTTCCACCAGATCCTGGGCATCCTGGGCCAGCGCCTGGGCCTGGCGCATCAGGATGGGGGCGATCGGTCCAATCAGCGCGGCGAGGTGCTTCTGCAACCGGTCGAGCTGGTTTGCGTTCAACTCCAACGGATATGCGATGCGCGTCTCGTCGCGGCGCAAGGGCCGGGAAGGCTCGCTGTGGACGGCGCTGCGCAACAGTTGGGCGATTTCGCGCATGCCTGCCGGACGGGAGCGGGGATCTTTTTGCAGGCAGGCAAGTACGACCCGCTCGACAGCGGGCGGTACGGCCCGGTAGGGATTGGCCTGGGCCATCGCGCGGGGCATCCGTTCGGTATGGGCGTGATACCAGGAGTTGAAGCTCTGGTCGACAAGGGCGAACGGGTCGGTGCCGGAAAATAGCTCGTACAGAATCATTCCGAGGCCGTAGACGTCGGACAGGACTGTCACCGCCTCTCCGCGCAACTGCTCCGGCGCTGAGTAGCGCGGTGTACCTAGATAGCCGTGGGTGAGTTGCCTGCGCTCGCCGTAGACCATCGCGTCGCTGACCAGTTTGGCAATCCCAAAATCGAGAATCTTCACCCGCCAGCCCGACTGGGGGTCGCCGGAGAGATAGATATTGCCGGGTTTGAGGTCGCGGTGGACGACTCCCAGATCGTGGGCGACCTGCAACCCTTCGCAAAGCTGAACCCCAATCGCCACCACCTGCTCGACCGGCAAAGGCGAACCGGCCAGGTCGTCGAGGGCGTGGCCTTTGAGAAACTCCATCGTGAAGTACGGCAAATCGAGATCGTCGAGGATGCCGTAGTCGTAGATCTGCACGATGTAAGGGCTGCGTTCGCTCAAACGCGCGCAAATGGCCGCCTCGTTGCGAAAGCGCTGGTGCAGGTCGTTGGTGTTGAGGCTCTGGGAAAGCAGCTTCACCGCCGCCGTCAGATCGTCGATCTCGACGTGAACGGCTCTGTAGACCGAACCCATCCCGCCGACGCCGATCTTCTCCACCAGGCGGTAGCGGCCGACCGTGCGGCCCAACAGAGGATCTCGCCGTCCTTGGAAGTTGGCCACTGTCGGCAGGGAAATTTCGCTCAAACTATGACATAACTACCAGGGTTTGTCCAACCGCGGCTTGTGGGCTTTCGCACCACTTCACCGGTCACGCCTCGATGCGGGCGAGGGCTTCGGCGGGCTGTATACCGGCGTAGACAACCGACATGCTCCCCGGTAGGTATCAATATTCTAAATCTCACCAGCCGCCGGTAATTTTCGTTGACGGCGGTGGCGAGGCTCGAGATGCCCGCGTAGGCGTTGAGGGAAATGATTCCGGCAGTCTCCAGGTTGAATTCGAGCTTCGTCGCCTCCGGCCCCTTGGCAGTGTCGTATTCGCCTTTTAAGAGAAGAGAGGGCCAGTATTGTTCCGACTCTCGGCGGCGCGGTACACATCGTTCGGATCCGCCGGGCGAATGGTATTGCTGGAAAGGTCCGTGCCGCATTTCTGGCAGTGCCCGGGTGTTTGGATGTAATGCATGACGTTCATGCGTTTGTCGCAGGCGGGGCAGCGCTTCCTGTGACTTGAAGTGCCCACTCGCTGTCGGTCAAGTCCGATGGATACTGAGGCTGAGGCATATCCCCAGCCTAGAATCAGATTTACAAACAGTCTCTAGTGACACGTCCCGGGCTTAGTTTCATTGAAGGTTTGGGACCTTTTGGTTGCGGGGAAAGCAGAAATGTCCAGAAGGCGTTTGCCGATATGGTTGACTATTGCTCTCTCAACTTCTTCTTTTTTTGCGCTTGTGTGGTTATTAAGAATTTCTTTAATTGACTGAAAAATGTACCAACGTTCCCGTCAACCTGATACACTCTTTGGGCTCCGCAATGTACATGCTTGAAGGCGCTGCTTTCCTTTCGGTGGCGTCGCGTCGCGTTGCAGT
This sequence comes from Gloeobacter violaceus PCC 7421, assembly GCF_000011385.1. Classification (NCBI taxonomy): domain Bacteria; kingdom Bacillati; phylum Cyanobacteriota; class Cyanophyceae; order Gloeobacterales; family Gloeobacteraceae; genus Gloeobacter; species Gloeobacter violaceus. The sequence goes on along the minus strand of NC_005125.1, from coordinate 1,439,668 downwards.
GCTGAAGTTTGTTGTTGTTCAACCTCAGTGGAGTACAGATCCGTGCAGTCTAGGTTCTTTATCACTCTTAAAGCTGTACTGCTTCTATTGTTTATCGGGTGTTCGGCCGTCTTTGCCCAACCCTTCGATCCACAAAAGCCAAGAAATCCCTACCAAAGACCCGAGCCTATCAACGGCAAGAAGCCTCCAAGTATACTGCTTGCACCGACCGGTGGATACTATGAGTGTTACGACGTGCCTACAGACTACCAGGAGGCGGTACCGACTTCTGATGACATGATGGAATGCCCTCCAGGCAAATTTCCCCAGAAGCTAATCTACGAGCGCCCGTTCAAGGCACCCTTGATTCCACTGAAGAAACAGAATTCGGAACAAAACAAAAAGGAAGAGGAAGTTCCCCGGCCAGAACCGTCCCAAAATTCCGATGCCACGACGAACGCACCTGTTTATAACCCTGGTGATAAACTATATCGCTATTACGCAGCAGCAACCAGCCCGAATAATGTCCCTAACAGTGGTGTACAGGCTAACATCACAGTTGGAAAAGCAAACTTTGATATAGTCAAAAAAGACGCCTCCCTTACACAACTCGCAACGCTTTCATCGGATGGTGGTAACGTAGTTGAAATTGGTTGGCAGGTCGATGAAGAAGTATACTTGGACAAGCAAATCTATCTCTACGCAGCGCGTTACGTAAAAGGGGCATTTCTTCCTGCTATTAACACCAGCTCTGGCTATAAGCCAATTTCGGGGGCACCGGTGACCATTGCGCAAGAGCTCACAGGTGGGGGAAATGCTTCTTTTGCGATTGCTCACAAAGCCGCTTCAGGGAGCTTGCCTGCTCGATGGGCACTTTCTTACAATGGTACAGAGTTTGGTTATTTCCCCGATACTGTGTGGTCTGGAAGCTTTACTCAAGGTGCGATAGTAGGTGCTCAGGGCGAAGTCATTTCACCGAGAGGTAAAGGCACCTGCACGGATATGGGCAATGGTGTACTTGGTAATTCCACTTCGGCCACACCAGCCAAGTTTACAAACTTGGCTTACCTGAAGACTGGTAGTGGTACTGCAGCGTATCCTCCCGACATTTTTGAACCACCCAGCGTGTCAAGTCAGTACACCTTCGGTGGCCAGTCGAGCGGTTCGCTGTCCCAGTTCGGTTTTGGCGGACCGGGAATTGGCAAGTGCGCTAAGCCGGCACAAAAGCCCCTCAGCTTCGACAATACCTGCAACGCCGACTTGCTTGCCTACTTGAACGGCAGCCAACGCGTCACCTACAACGCCTCCGGCTCTCAAACCACCCTCTCCAATTTCGGTATCACCGGCGACATCGCCATGCCCGGCAATTACCTCGGCTCCGGCTTCGCCAACCTCACTGTCTTTCGCCCCTCCACCGGGCAGTGGTATGCCAACCCCACCAACACCGGCACCACCGCCCCACTGCTGGCCTCAGGCCTCGGCTACATCGGCGATGTGCCCCTGGCGGGTGACTTCAACGGCGACGGACTCACCGACGCCGCTTACTGGCGCAGGTACGACAACCACTGGCTCTACTACTCCAAACCCGATAATGCCATCGTTGATCTGGGGGCTTACGGCGACGATTCCCCCCAAGACGTGTTCATCGTCGGCGACGCCAACGCCGACGGCCTCGCCGACCGGATTGTCTACCGCTACAGCAACGCCACCTGGTACTTCGCCTATACCGGCAGCGGCACCAACAACCTGGTGGCCGCCTTCCCCGGAGTGGACGGCTACTGGCTACCGCAGGCCTATGACTTCAACGGCGATGGTGCGGTGGACGAGGGGATGTACGACACCCTCACCGGCCACTGGCTGGTGCGCGACCACTACAACCGCCAGATCTACGACTACGGCTACTACGGCGGCCCGGTGTTCACCCCCGTTGTGGACGATTTCAACTGCGACGGGCGGGTGGACCTGGGGGTGTACAACAACGGCACCACCGACTTCGCCCACTGGTTCATTCTGATGACCAACAACGGCCAGCAGTTTGACCAGGGTTACCTATTCCGGGAGCAACGGACCCAACTGACCTACCAGTTCTACCCACCCAGCTACGTGCAACCCACCACCCCCATCCTTATCGACATTGCTGGCGACGGCTTTGATCTGAGCGACGAGTTCGGCGGGGTGGACTTCGACATCACCGCCACGGGAGTGCCGATGCACCTGGCATGGACTAAAGCGGACACCGACGATGCCTGGTTGGTGCTCGACCGCGACGGCAATGGCCGTATCGACAACGGCAAGGAACTGTTCGGCAACTTCACGCCCCAACCAAGAACGGGCGAACCGAACGGGTTTTTGGCCCTGGCGAAGTTCGACAAGCCGGGTGACGGCGGTAACGGCGACGGGCGCATCGATGCAAAAGACGCGGTGTTCGCACAATTGCGGCTGTGGCAAGACACCAATCACGACGGCGTCTCGGCTCCCGGCGAACTGCGTACCCTCCGGGCAATGGGAGTGGCGGGGCTGGGGTTGAACTACGCCGAGTCGCGGCGGACGGACGCGTACGGCAACCAGTTCCGGTACCGGGGTTTGGTGCAGAGCGTGCCGGGTGCGCCGGTGGGCCGGGTGGCGTATGACGTGCTGCTGCGATTCGAGACGAAGGAGACGGCGGGATTGCGGGCGGCGGGTCCGCAGGCGGCGGCGCAGGTGGAGCCGCGGTTCGAGTTGCCGCCGGGGGGCTTTCCGATCACCGAAGCGGCAATCGTGCATGACCTGGCGACTTTGCGGCGCTAGGCGACAAACAGTCCACTCACAGCACACTCGATGGTCCCCGGCTTCCTCCAAGCCGGGGGCTTTTTGCATCGTGGGGCGTGGTCCCGGCGAGACAGGCTCTAGCAGCAAACCGCTGCACGAGATGCCGATGCTATTGTGTCGGTGTCACAACCGACGCCCCTGCCATGAGGCCGTCAGGCCGAGCCTACTCTCGGCAAGGTTATGGCGGAAGTTTTAACTTTCTGCAGCTTTATGGCTCCAAGGAGCCCGCCGCGAGTGTGCGAAGCTCGAAAAACCCTTGAGCGAACCGGAAATCCGCGGCTGGGTCTAAGCTTCTTTGCGCAAGTCCGACACATCCCAGGCGCGCTCGACATCGCGGGTCAGTTCGCGATCCTCCGCCCGCAGCACCCGCTCCAGTTCCTCGGCCTGCCGGCGCGAGCGGACCGCCACGAGCCTTTCTTCTTCCTCCAGTTCGGCCATCTCGTAGAGCATCTTTTCGTCGTTGGCTTTGAAGGTGCTCGCGATCCGTTGCGCCCGGTAGGAGCGCTCGCCCAACAATTTCAAAGCCCCCACGCCCATCTCCACGGCGGAGCCGAACGTCTCGCGTTCGACCACATCGACTTTGCGCCGGATGAGTTCGTAGGCGTGGCGGCGGTCGATGGCCCGAGCGAGGATCTTCAGGTGCGGAAAATGCTTGCGCACCAGGTCGACCATCTCCAGCGATTTTTCGCGATCGTCGATGGCGATCACCAGCAGCTTCGCCTGCTGCGCCCCGGCCGCGTGCAGCAGGTCGATGCGGGTGGCGTCGCCGTAAAAGAGCTTGAAGCCGAAGCGGCGCAGCATGTCTATCTGGCTGGGATCGACTTCGAGGATGGTCACTTTGCAGCCGTTGGCCATCAACATGCGGCCGACAATCTGTCCGAAGCGGCCGAAACCGGCGATGATCACCGGGTTTTCGTTCTCGTCGATGGCGTCCGGTTCACGCTCGGGCTCCGTCAAGACAAAGCGCGGCTGCACCAACCGGTCGTGCAGGATCATCAACAGCGGCGTCATCACCATCGACAGCGCCACCACCGCCACGAGCGGTTCGGCTACCTCCGGGGTGAGCACCCGGTTTTGGGTGGCAAAAGAAAAGAGCACGAAGGCAAATTCGCCCCCCTGCGCCAGGGCAAAGGCAAACAAAAAGCTCTGGCTCAGCTGCAAACGAAAAAATTGGCCGAGCGCCAGCAGCACCGAAAACTTCACCACCGCAAGGCCGATCACTAGACCAAGAATCAGCAGCGGTTGCTCGAAGAGCAAATTGAAGTTGATGCTCGCCCCCACGGCAATAAAGAACAGGCCGAGCAGTAGACCCTTAAATGGTTCGATGTCGGTTTCCAGTTCGTGGCGGTACTCGTTTTCGGCGAGCACCACCCCGGCCACAAAGGTACCGAGGGCGGGCGAGAGACCGACCGCCTGCACCGCGAGGGCCACACCCACCACCAGCAGGAGCGCCGTGGCGGTGAAAATTTCGCGCAGGCGGGTCGAAGCGATGAAGCGAAAAACCGGTTGCATCAAAAATCTACCCACCAGCACGATGCCGCCCAACAGGGCAATCACCAACAGCGCCTGCTGCCAGGCGGGCAGAGCCGCCGTAGGGCCGGAGGCTCCCCCGGCGGCGACAAAAATAAGATCGCCCGCGGCGGCCTGCAGGCTCACCTCGGTAGCCTTGCCGGTGGCCAGCAGCGGCAGCAGGGCCAGGATCGGGATCACGGCAATGTCTTGAAACAGCAGCACCGAAAAGGCCGATTGTCCGGCCTCGCTCTTCATTACCCCTTTTTCGTTGAGCGTCTGCAGCACGATGGCCGTCGAGGACATCGCCAGGATGAGGCCGACCGCCAGGGACATCTGCCAGGACAGGCCGAACACCAGGGCAATCGCTCCCGCCACCAGAGCCGTCCCGATCACCTGCAGCCCGCCCATGCCCAGGATCGGCACGCGCAGGCGCCACAGCAGCGAGGGCTGCAACTCAAGACCCACCAGAAAGAGCATCATGACGACGCCAAATTCGGCGAAGTGCATGACGTCTTCTCCTTCTTTGCCGACGAGGCCCAGCACGAACGGGCCGATGGCCACCCCGGCGAGCAGATAGCCCAACACCGAGCCGAGCCCGAGGCGCTTGGCGATCGGCACCGAGACCACCGCGGCGGCCAGATAAATAAACGCCTGAAAGAATAAGTTTTCGTTAGACACGGTGGACGATCTCCTGGGCCGGGAGCAGCTGGGCGAGGTCGTGGTTGAAGTGGCGGCTTTGCCGGAGGCGCTCCCAGTCGACGGCATCGTCGCGCAATGCTGCAATCGCCTTGCGGTAGTCCTCGACGTGATTGGCGATTTGCTGCTTCTCGCGCAACTGGTGCGTGCCCTGGATGACGAATGGGGGCAGATACTCCATGCCGCACAGGCGGGCCGTCTGCTCAAAAGGAGCCAGCAACTCGCGGATGGTGAAGTAGTTGTGCCCCTCACGGCTATAGGCCTGTTCGCCGCCGCCGGTGGTGATCGCACTTAAAAACTTCTTGCCCCGCAAAGCCGTGCCCTCATACCCGTAGGCAAAGCCGTACTCCAGCACCAGGTCCTGCCATTCTTTGAGGATGGCCGGGCTGCTGTACCAGTAAAAAGGATGCTGGAAGACGATGATGTCATGGGCGAGCAGCAACTCCTGCTCGTGTTTGACGTCGATGTAGAAATTGGGATACGCCTCGTACAGATCGTGAATGGTGACGAAGTCCATGCCTTGAACGGCTTGAACGAGCTGTCGATTCATCCGCGATTTTTCCAGTGCCGGGTGGGCAAATAGAATCAACACTCGACGGGTACGGGCCATTGGAACTGCCTCCCACGCTTGGGCCGGTTTTGGGGTACGGCCGTGCGGTTGCGATGGGGATCGATTCCGCCTCCGGACGCCCCCCAAGCGTAGCGCGACAAAGCGTCACAAATCACCCGGATATCCGACTGGGGCGGACGGCGAGCAGGCTGGAGCCGCCCAGCACCACAAGCGGGCTGGCGAAGTGCCGACAGCTCGGGCTCGCGCCATCAATCAAGATCCATCTCCAGCAGGCTTTTCGCCTTGTCCATCCGCACCCGTGCGAGAGAGTCGAGGTCGACGGTGAACGGCTGCAGGGCAAAGCAGTGAGTGATGCCCGACATTGAAGTTGAGCAACCGCTCGCCTACGCCCAGGGCCGAGACGGCCAAAAAGAAAAAGCGCTGGAGGTGCTGTTCGACAGACTCGCAGCACCACCCACCGGACCCCCGCAATATAAAGTCTTGTGAGAATCATCTCATCAAAACTTCACACGTCCCTCATCGCCCTCCTGGATTCTGAAGGTGTGAGCAATGAGTGCTCACTCCAAAGCGCAAACGCAAACAGCCTTTCAGCACAGGAGATGACCGCCATGATTCGTCCCACCTCCGTTCTCGCCGCCCTCGCCCTCGTGGCCCTCGCGGTTCCCGCCGTTGCCGTCGAAAAGGGCATCCCCGCCCAAGGCGAAGTGAAGACTATTGAGCAGGATCTGCGCCAGGCGCAGGCCAATCGGGTTCCGGGCAGCGTGGTTTTTGCCGCGGGCCTGGAGTGCATCGACAACCCCAAATTCCACCCGGCCAACGACGGCAACGGCCCGCGCGCCAGCGAGTCCTACAGCGATTCCACACCCTACGCGGCCACTCCCGCCATCCTGGCGAGCGAGGCCTGCCACAAATAAGGGTTAGTCTTTTCCAAATCCGAATCTAAAAGAGGCGCGGTGCTGTGGGCACCGCGCCTCTTTTTTGCAATTTACGACGGGGCAAGCGCCTCGCTACGGGCAAAATTGGTGAGGATCTGCTCGCGAAAGACGCGGCTGGCGCGCGATTCGTAGCGCTGCGGGTGGGTGAGCAGTGTCAGGGGGCGGCGCAACACCAGCCCTTCGACGGTCAGCCGATGCAACACTCCCAGTTGCAGCTCTTTTTCGATCGCTGTCGCCGAGAGGAACGCCACGCCCAACCCCGCCTGGACCGCCGCTTTGATGGCCTCGATGCTGCTCAGTTCCATCTCAATGCTGAGGCTTTCGACGTCGATGTCGAAGCGGCGCAGCACGCCGTCGAGTACCCTGCGGGTCGTCGATTCGGGATCGAGGGCGATGAACTTGAGCCCGTAGAGATCATCGCGACAGATCACCTCCGCACCCGCGAGCGGGTGAAAACCCGGCACCACCAGGGCCAGTTCGTCCTCGGCGTACACTTCGACAGCGAGCCTGCCCTGCAACTCCAAGGGCACCTCGCCGCCGATGATCCCCAGATCGAGACGTCCCTCGGCAACCCCGTAGGCGGTGCGCCGGGTGGACATCACATGGAGCTGCACGCCCACTTCCGGATAGCGGCGGTGGAATTCGCCGATAAGCCGCGGGATCAAGTAGGTGCCGGTGGTCTGCGAGGCCCCAATCACCAGCGTGCCGCCTTTGAGGTTTTGCAAATCGGTAATCGCCCGCCGCGATTCGTCGCACAGCGCCAGGATGCGGTGGGCATAGTCGAGAAAAATCCGCCCTGCCTCGGTGAGTTCCGCCTTGCGGCCGGAGCGGTCGAACAGCGGCATCCCGAGGGCGGCTTCGAGGTTCTGGACCTGTAGCGAGACCGCCGGTTGGGAGATATAGAGCGATTCTGCCGCCCTTTTGAAGCTGCCGTGCTGGGCTATTGCCCGGAAGATGCGTATTTGGTCCAGGCTGAAGTTGTTCATCAAACAAAAAAATCGGACGTCGAACGGCAGGCGGCGGGGATGAGCGCGAGGGATGAACCGCTGTCCAGGCCATCATTCATTGTGCAGCGAAACCGCCCCCGTCGCTACGGCCGCTTCGAAATCGGGGATCAACGGCGGCGCGTGGGCAGCCCCTCGGTGCGGATGATCTCCTCAAGCCGCTGCACGCGGTTGGCCGAGGCAGGATGGGTGCTCAAAAACTCGGCACTGCCGCCACCGCCCTGCAGACGCCTTAAAAAATCCGGCAGTCCGTTGGCGGGATAGCCTGCCCGGGCGAGGTTGCGCACGCCGAGGGCGTCCGCTTCGTACTCGTCGTCGCGCGAGTAGCCACGCTGGTAGAGGCTCACACCCAGACCGACCAGCAGGTTGTCGTTTTGACCCAGGGCGCCGGCGATGCCCTGGGTGACGGCCGCCTGACGCATCTGGTTGATGGCGTGGCGGGCCACCAGATGACCAATTTCGTGGGCCATCACCCCGGCCAGTTCGGCGTCGCTGCGCACACCTTTTGCCAGACCGGCATTGACATAGACGTAGCCGCCCATGGTTGTGAAGGCGTTGACACTGCGGTCGTTCACCACAAAAAAGCGATAGGGCAGATTTGGCCGTCCGCTGGTGCGGGCCAGTCGGCGGCCGATGTTGGCAACCCGAGCAGTCAGGCGCCGGTCGCGCGAAAGGCGCACTTTGCCCTGGCGCACCAGCTGTTCGTGGATGCGCCGGCCGTAGGCGGCCTCCTGGGTATCGGAGAGGTTGTCGAGGGCAAAGTACTGAAAGGCGCCGTTGAGCAGACCCTCCAGGCCCTGCGCCCGGGCCGGGTTGGCAAAACCGCCGCCCAGCAAAGCCGCTGCTAAAATGAACGCTATTCCTGTCTTGGCTGCTTCGGTAAACAGCATGGCTACGCCCCAAAAATAAGATTTACCCCTATCTCAATGATCCTGGATAAGCGCAAATTTCAACTGCACTTAAAGACAGAAACCCTCGGCCACGGGTTTCATCTGTACGAGCGGATCGATTCGACCAATCGCCTGGCGATGGAGTTTTTGCGCGAGGGCGCTGCCGAGGGCACGACCATCCTCGCCGAGCAGCAGACCGGCGGACGCGGCAGCAACGGTCGCCAGTGGGAATCGCTTCCCGGCGGGCTGTACCTGTCGGTGATCCTCAGGCCGCAACTGAAGCTCGCCGATATCTTTCAATTGACGTTGGTGGCAGCCTTTGGCGTCGCCCAGAGCCTCGGCCGCCTTACCGGGGCCGATGTGCGTCTCAAGTGGCCTAACGACCTGGTTATCGAGCAGGGTAGGCGCCTTGCCAAAGTCGGCGGCATCCTCACCGAGACCCGCATCCAGGGCGACCGGCTCGCGGGGGCGGTGGTGGGTATCGGCATCAACTGGGACAACCCGGTGCCCGCCGAGGCGGCCCGCCTCAAGCCGCTCTCGCGGCGGGATCTCGACTTGGCGCCGGTGGCGGCGGCGGTGCTTCTGGGCCTGGAACAGAGCTATCAGCTCTGGCACCAGCGCGGTATCGAGCGCATCGTGAGCGGCTACGAACGCTATCTGGTGAACCTGGGTCAGGCGGTGGAGGTGCCCGGCCACGACGGCCAGGGTCGGATCATCGGCATCGACGAGCGTGGGGCGTTGCGGGTATTGTTTTTAGACGGCGGTGAGGCGCTGGTCATGCCCAGCGAATTGCGGCTGGGCTACGCGCTGTGAGGATCAAGCTGGTCGCGGTCGGACGGCTGCGCGAGGAGGCTTACGAGCGGGCCTGTGCAGAGTACGCCCGGCGGCTGGCAGCCTATGCCCGCCTGGAATTGGTGGAAGTGCGCGACGCCCGCATCGCCGACAGCCGGGCGGGCCTGCTCAAAGAGGGCCAGGCTCTGCTGGACCAGCTGCATCCCGGCGAGCACGCAGTCTTGCTCGACAGCGGCGGCAAGCAATTTACCAGCGTCGAATTGGCCGATTGGCTCGAAAACCATACCGTGCAGGAGCCGGTCTTCATCGTCGGCTCAAGCCACGGCGTCGCTCCAATGGTTCGGGAGCGGGCACAGATGGTCTGGTCGCTCTCGAAGCTGACCTTTCCCCACGAACTGGCGCGGGTGATTGTGCTGGAGCAGCTCTACCGCGCCGTCACCATCCTGGCCGGGCACCCTTACCACCATGGCTAAGATAGATAGGCCGTTACCCCTGTCGCCATGCAAGCCCGCCGCATCGCCCGCGAACTCGCCTTGATGAGCATCGGTCAGATGCCCGCCGACCGTTCGCGCCTGCAGGCAAAGAACCTCGAAGAACTGGTGCTCGCCTCGGTGCGCACGCTGCGCGAGGAGGCCAACGAGAGCCTCCAGAGAGCCTGTACCGAGCTGCGACAGGGCCACAACCGCCTGGAGGCGAGCGAACTGACGGCACCCACCGTCGAGGCGGCCCGCCGCGAGGTGGCGGCGGCGATCGCCCTGGCCGAGCAGGCAATCAACCGGGTGGGCGCCTCGCTGGAGTTGCCGGAGTTCGTGCGCCTGGCGGACGAGTTGCAGGTGCGCGCCTATGCCTTCGAGCTGCTCGGTGCCTTTGTGCGCGAGGGGGACAATCTCGACAAGCTATTGGACACCTGTATGGAAGGTTGGCAAGTCGAACGGCTTACACGCATCGACCGCGACATTCTGCGTCTGGCGCTGGTGGAAATGGTGGAACTGAAGAGTGTCCCCTTTCGCGTCGCCATCGACGAGGCTGTCGAACTGGCCAAAAAATATAGCACAGACACCGCCGTCCGCTTCATCAACGGCGTCCTGCGGCGGGTGGTGCAGCATCTGCAGCTGGAACAGCGCCCGCGCCGTTGACGTCTAGAATTGCGAGTGCGAGCGGCCCCCGGGCGCGGTGCTAGGATAGCCGTTGAGCGATTTGTCCGCGAACTTACGAGGATTGCTGGAAGTATGCTGAGCCATTGGAAAAAAAGACTTGTACAGCTTGCTGTTGTCGGAGCGGTGGCGGGCGGCAGCTTTTCACTGGGTACCTTTGCGGTGCGCCAGGTTGCGGGTGTTCCCCTGGCGGCGGCTCCGGCCCCGCAGGCGAGCCTGACCAGCAGCGATTCGGTGCCGCTTCCGGCTCTATCGAGTGCCGAAGGTCCGCAGCGGGCCTCCGCGGCCACGACTTTCTTGGGTCCCAACTTCATCGCCGATGCGGCCGAAAAGGCTTCTCCAGCCGTGGTACGCATCAACACCGAGCGGGTGCGCGAGGTGGGTGGCCGCACGCCGCTGGAGCAATTTTTTCCTGAATTCACACCGCGCCGGGGCGGCATGCCCCGCCTGGAGCAGGGGGCGGGTTCAGGCTTTATCCTGAGCGGTGACGGCACCGTGGTCACCAACGCCCATGTCGTCGAAAAGGCCGACAAAGTCTACGTCACCCTGGGCGACGGCCGCAAAACCACCGGCAAGGTGATCGGCGCCGACCCGCTCACCGACATTGCCGTAATCAAAATCGACGCGGGCATTGACTTGCCGACCGCCCCGTTGGGCGACTCGGACAGGTTGCGCGCCGGTGAATGGGTGATTGCCGTGGGTAATCCGCTGGGCCTCGATCACACCGTCACCGCCGGCATCATCAGTGCCCTCAAGCGCTCCAGCAACGAAGTCGGTGTGCGCGAGGACCGGCGGCTCGACTTTATCCAGACCGACGCCGCCATCAATCCGGGCAATTCCGGCGGCCCGCTGGTCAACATCTACGGTCAGGTGGTGGGCATCAACACGGCCATTCGCGCCGACGGCCAGGGTATCGGCTTTGCCATCCCGATCAACAAAGTCAAAGAGATCACGGCGAGTTTATTGAGGGACGGCCGGGTGATTCGCCCCTACATCGGCATCTCGATGGTGAGCATTACCCCCGAACTGCTGCGCGAACTCAAAGAGAACCCCGACGTCGCCAAGCTGCCCCAGGCCGAAAAAGGCGTCTGGATCCGCGAGGTGATCAAAGGCTCCCCCGCCGCCACAGCCGGGTTGCGCGCCGACGACATTATTGTCGAAGTCGACGGCAAAGCGGTTTCTGAGGCCAGGCAGGTGCAGGAACTGATTGGAGCGCGCAAGGTGGGCGACACCGTCTCGGTCAGTGTCCAACGCAACAGCAAGCTCTCGACTTTTGAAGTGCGCACGGTGGAATTGAGCCAGACACCGCTCAGCTAAGTCGTTTACGCCGTCAGGACAACTCCACCGCTGCGCGGATGCCTACCGGGCGGTGGAGTCATCAGCTAAAGAAAACGTTAAACAAACCTGGCGCGGATCCTCTCTACCCCATACTGGGGTGTAATCGCACTTCTTGCAGTGTGAAAGGGGATGAGACAGCCGATGCCGAGCGACGACCTCTGGTCCGACGAAGTGCTGGTAGAAGCGGAAGCGGAGACCGAGGTCCTCGCCCCCGAGGAATTTACCGTCGTCCGCGGTAGCACCGACGATCTGGTGCGGCTGTATCTACAAGAAATCGGCCGGGTGGCGCTATTGAAGCCTGCCGAAGAAATCGAACTGGCCCGCCGCATTGCCACCTGGCTTTCACTCGAAGAAAAGCGCAGCAAATTTCAGGCCGTCGCTGCCGAATCGTGGCTCGAATCTGCGAATCTGACGCCCCAGCAGTGGTCCACCATCGTCCGCGAGGGCGAGCGCGCCAAGGCCCATCTGGTCAAGGCCAACCTGCGTCTGGTGGTCTCGGTGGCCAAAAAATACCAGGGGCGCGGCCTGCATCTGCTCGATCTCATCCAGGAAGGCACCCTCGGCCTGATCCGCGCCGCCGAAAAGTTCGATTACACCCGCGGTTTCAAGTTTTCGACCTACGCGACCTGGTGGATCCGCCAGGGTATCACCCGCGCCATCGCCATGCAGGCGCGCACGATCCGCTTGCCGGTCCACATCGTCGAGAAGGTCAACCGCATCAAAAAGGCTACCCGCCAACTCTCGCAGCAGTTGGGCCGCTCGCCTTCGGAGGATGAGATTGCCCAGGCGGTGGAGATGGACGCGGATCAACTGCGCTTTGTGCGCAAGGCCATCCAGTTGCCGGTGTCGCTGGAAACCCCCGTTGGGCGCGAGGAAGATACCGCCCTGGGCGATCTCATCCAGGCGAAGGGCAACGAGCCCGAGCACGGTGTGGTGCGCGATTTGATGAACCAGGATCTCGAATCGCTGCTCCAGACTCTGACACCCCGCGAGCGCGACGTGCTCCGGTTGCGCTACGGCCTCATCGACGGCCGCTCGCGCACCCTGGATGAAGTTGGCCAGCAATTCGGGCTCACCCGCGAGCGCATCCGTCAGATCGAGGCGCGGGCGCTGCGCAAACTGCGCCACCCGCAAAGGCTCCAGCGCGTGCGCGAGTATCTCGAAGGCATCGAGAATACGTAATTTACTTCTCCAAATGTGTGCGTTTTTACTGTGCTCAGCAATTGCTACGTCAGTTAAGTTGATAAGCCCAATCTCTCATCGCTCGGCGCACCCAGACTTCCGACAGCCTTGACATCGCTTACATAAAAGTTATGCTTGGCGTGCAACTTGACATTGCTGACATCTATGGCTGTCGTCTCTCGGGAAGAAGCTCAGAAGCTGGAGCTGTTGAAGGATCTCAGCGTCCAAGAGGTGCAGACCTTTGCCCAAATCCTGAAAGAGCAGGTGCACCGTTCACTCGAGAACGGCTCTGGGGAGATCGATGCGTTGCTCGGACGCCGCTATAGTCTGCAGGATCGCGCGCAACTGGAGTTGGAGTCTCTGGCAAGAGCCTTTGCACACCGCCGTGAGATCCTGACTGCGACCATTTCCGCGCCGGAGGTCGCCAAACTGCTGGGTACTTCGCGTCAGACACCGCACGATCGGGTGAAGGCCCGTACGCTCCTGGCAGTCATGGACAATGGCATCCTGCGTTTTCCGCTGTGGCAGTTCGATCCGCAGGGACTGGATGGGGTGCTCGCGGGTCTGTCGGCGGTGCTGAAGGCTTTGCAGGTTGCTGACTTTGCCAAAGCTTCCTGGTTCGTGCGCCCCAACCCAGTGCTCGATGGGCTCTCACCCGCGGACGCACTCAAGAAGGGTATGCTCGACCGGGTACTGGAAGAAGCCGCAGCGGTCGGGCGTGGTCAGAATTGATCCGCCCCCACCCAGGCGGCCGGTTGATCCCCTGTTCTATGCTCTGCCGGCGGGTACGCCCCTTTGGCGTATTTTCGATCCATCCCGATTTAATAGTCAGGCACTGACGTTTCGATCCTTCGGCCCTATCCATCGCTTCGAGCACCACCGGGGTCCGGGGCAGGCGGAGGATTCGCAACGCGCTATCTACTACTGCGCATTTACCCTTTCGCGTTGCCTGGTCGAAACTTTTGGAGACACCGGCAAGGTCAAAATCGAATCACAACAGCTGGCCTTCATCCAGTCGCGCAAGACGTTGCAGTTATTGGACCTGCGTGGCCCCGGCGCCATGAAGGCAGGCTCAGTGGCGGCCCTCGCGAAGGTGCCCGATCGGGGGTTAAGCCAGTCCTGGTCGCGCTACTTTTACGATGCATACCCCAACATCGACGGCCTTCTTTGCTACAACGCGCACAACGACGAGGAATCTATCGCGTTATACGAGCGGGCTGCGAACGCTTTGGTTCATGAGCGCTCCTTCGCCCTGAACGATCCCAGGCTGCGCCCACACATCCTGGAGGCGGCCAACACCAACAACATGACCATTACTTATTGAGACGCGGTTCGGCTCCCCCCGTTTTGCAGCCATTGCATGAAGACTTACACCTGAGGAACTGGAGTTGTCGGCATTGACGCGCCGAGCAAGGGTCCAGCCAAAGACTTCGACGAGCGGCTTGTAGATAAAGCCCGACTTGTCGAGCAATTGGCGCGATTCGGGGGAGAGCCACCAGTGGCGCTGGGTATCGTCTGCGCGCACCCCGGCCGCATCGAGTTGCACGCTCGGGTTGGGAGTGTAGAACGTCAAGGCGATAAATTCTGAGACCCGCTCGCCATTCTTTTCGTAGACCATGGCAATCGGAGCGTCCGGATCGATGTAGCCTGCGAGGCGCTGCTGGGAAAAGGCTTTGAAGTCGGGATAGAAGTCGCCCAGGAAGGTGGTGAGGACCGCGAGCAGCAGGGCGAAGTACGGACCGCCGATGAGCGAAACCGTCCAGAGCGTCTGGGCGGAGGGCAGGCTGCGCCGAACCCGGAAGAAGACCGGCACCCCCAGCCAGAGAATCCCCAGAGCCAGGCCCAGGGGCAAATAAAGCTGCACCCCGTCTATCCAGGTGGGGTTGAAGGCAAGCACTGGGGCCGCAACAACCAGCAATAGACCCACCATTCCCACCAGGAAGCTGGTGGCGGCCAGGGAGCGTCCGCGCCTGCGCTGCCAACAATGGTCGATCCACACCCCGGCCAGCAGGGCAATAAACGGGCAAGCTTGGATCAAGTAGTACGGTTCTTTGGTAGAAAACAGCTGCAACAGCGACAGCAGTACCAGCGGATAGCTCCAGAGCAGCAACGGCGCCTTTTTTTCGCGCTGGAGCGCCCAGACTCCGCCCAGGGCCAGAAAGGTCCACGGGAAAGTATTGGCCGGTAAGTTCCAGAAATAGTAGAACGGCCCCACCGGATGAAATTCTTTGTTGCCGAGCTTAAACAGATGCCCGAACAGCTGTTCGTAGACGAGCGCGCCGTAGACGTTCGTGGCCGTCGCGTACCAGGAGCCGAACAGCCCCACCCCGGCCGCGAGTCCGGCATAAAGATACGGGTTGGTGAGCAAACGGTGCTCGCGGTTGCGCCAGATGAGCCAGGGCAAGGTGGCGACGGCCGGCAGCAGGATCATCGTTGTCTTGAGGAGCAATCCGAGCCCGACGGCGATACCCCACCCGGCGGCGAGCGCTCTCCAGCCGGGCCGGACGGCCAGCAGCAGACAGCCCAGGCCCGCCAGTTCGAGCGTAGTGAGGATGACGTCGGTGACGGCCACACGCCCGTAGAACAACCACAGGTACATCGTGGGCAGCACCAGTGCCCCAAGTAGCGCCCGGCGCGGCCCCACCAGCGTCCGGCCAATCCAGTAGGTGAGCAAGACTCCCGCCACCCCGGCAATCACGCTCGGCAGCCTGGCGCTCCATTCGCTAATTCCGAACGTCTGAAAGCTGATGGCAATCAGCCAGGGGTTGAGGGGGGGCTTCTCGAACCAGGGTTCTCCCAGAAAGCTCGGGGCGAGCCACTGGCCGCCACGGATCATTTCGCGCGCCATCTGGGCGTAGTAGCCCTCGTCGGTGCCGATCAGGCTCTGGCGGCCCGCGTGCAGCAGCAGCAGCGGCGCGGTGTAGACCATCAGACCTAAGCTGGTAAGAACATCCGCAAAGGAAGGAGCGCGCTTCGATGACTGCAGCATCGCCTCTGGGCTCTCTGTCGCCTGACCTTGAACAACGGATTGTAACATTGATACCCAGCGCCACTGAGATCGTGGCGGTGCTGGGGCTTGCTTCTCGGCTGGTAGGCCGCTCCCACGAGTGCGACTATCCCGAATCGGTGCGCGTACTGCCCGTCTGCACGCGGCCCAAATTTGATCCGGTAGGCACCAGCCGCGAGGTGCACGAGCGGGTGAGCAAGCTGCTCGCCACCGCCCTGAGTGTTTACGAAGTGGATCTGGCCATGCTTGAGCAACTGGCGCCTACCCACATCCTCACCCAGGCCCAGTGCGAAGTCTGTGCTGTGAGTCTGTCTGAAGTTGAGGCGGCGGTGGCGGGCCTAACGGGTGGGCAGCCCCATATCCTCTCGCTGCAGCCGAATGTGCTGGGTGACCTTTGGGAGGACATCGCGCGGGTGGGAACGGCCCTGGGTGTACCGTCCGCACACGTCGTCCAGTCGCTGCGGGCGCGGGTAAAAGCTTGCTATGAAAAAGCGCAATCGGCAGGCACCGGTCGCCGGGTGGCCTGTATCGAGTGGACCGATCCGCTGATGGCGGCGGGCAACTGGGTACCGGAACTAGTGGAGATGGCGGGCGGGGTGAACCTTTTCGGCGTGACCGGCAAGCACTCCCCGTGGCTGGAGTGGACGGCCCTGGCAGCCTCTGATCCGGAGGTGATTATTTTTATGCCCTGCGGCTACGACCTGGCTGCCACCCGCAAAGCGGCCCTTGCCCTGGCCGAAAGTCAACCCGAATGGACTTCGCTCACTGCCGTGCGCAAGGGCGAAGTTTTCATTGTCGACGGCAACCAGTACTTCAACCGGCCGGGACCGCGATTGGTCGATTCGCTCGAAATCCTGGCCGAGATTCTGCACCCGGGTTTGTTCGCCTTCAGCTATGCGCCGCATGGCTGGGAGCGGTTGTAAACTCAAATTTCTGTGTCTGGATCCAGGCCCAATGCCTGCAAGCGCTTCGCCAGAGCAGCAGCTTTTTGCTCCGCCTGCGCTGCCCGTTGCTCGGCTTGTTCCCTTGCCTTGCGCTCGCGTTGGGCCAGTTGCAAAGCATCCTCTTCGGCGGTCATAATCCATTCGCCGTTTGCTGCATGCCAGCGAAGCCACTGCCGCTCCACCCCGGAAAACCTTCCCTGCCACAGCCCCAGGCCAATTTGCAACTCTTTGATCCACAGATTTGGCTCGGACAGCTCCTGGTAGCTGGCACCCTCCAACTGAAAAATCCGGAAAATGTTGGCCTCCCGATTGAACAGCACGTAGTATGGTACTCGAAGGATATTTTCGTACACTTCCCACTTGGATGGCGGTTGTTGACCGCGCAGGGTCTGGCCTTGATCTGCTTCCTGGGTACTGGGCGAAAGCAGTTCGACAACCACAATCGGCGATCGTCCTTCCTTCCAGGCCACGTAGCTGAGGCGGCCGGAACCCACCAGGCGGGGCACGCCCACCACGGCAAACCAGTCCGGACGCTTGAAAAGACCGGTGTTGAGCGAATCGTAATATAGATTCAAATCCGAGGCGGTGAAGACCCGATCGCAGGGATAAGCCGGCGGCTGAAAGGTCTGAGACAGCAACTGCGGCTGCCAATCGTGAAACTCATCCGGCAAACCGGGTTCCTCCGGATTTTCGCTCGGCAGATCGTACATTGTCGGCAGCGGCGGCTCCGACTGTGATGCGACAAAAGGCCTGAAGCTCGTCATGGCGCCTCTTTATCTGGCGAGATCTGCCAGTAGACCATATCCCATAGTAGATTCATCAAGAGTGCAATCAAGACCAGCATCCAGGTTGTCGGTCGGGGCATCTCGGCAACATGGCGGAGCTGGAAATTGACTTTAATCAATAGTCTTGTACATGCCGGCATGGGACCATTCAGGATTCTGTGACACCTCAAGGAGCCAGCCTATGCAGACTGCTGTCAAAGCGGTAATCGGTGCTGCGGACGAGCCGAATACCGCCATCGCCGTGGTGGTGCCGATCGGTTACGCCGCCGAGCCCGGGCCGAATCCTGGCAGGCTGCCCTTCGAGTACAACGTGTTTAGCGAAACGCTGGGAACTCCGTACCGGCCGTAGGACGATTTGCCGGTGGGCTCCCCTTCGGCCAGGAAGGGGAGCCTTTGGCTTTGTCCCTACAGAAGGAGTGGAAGCGTGGAGATTGACCGGCCATGACAAGCCAGCAGACGGAGCGCGAAGACGAAAATGTATTGGCAGGAGCAACGGTTCCTGCGGCGGTGGCGGGATCCGAAAGACTGGGCGTCGCCTCGGAAAAACTGGGAGCCTACAGCGCAGATCTTGCAAATCAAGCGGACGATATTTTGTGGGAAAGAGGCAGTCAAGAGGCCTTTCTCGATCGGCTGAATGTCGAAGGCCCTCAGCAAGTCGCCTACAAGGCCGCCGAATTTAGCGACGAAGCTGCACAATCCACCGCGCAGATCTACGACGAAGGGATTGCCTTTGCCCAGGAGAAAATCGCGTCGATGACTGCCCAGGCCGACGATCTTGCAGGTAGGGCGGTGGCGGCCGAGACGGCCTCGGGCGGTGCCAGTCTGGCCTCCAACGCCATGCTCGCCTACGCGGTGGCGGACGGTTTTGCCGAAGGGGAACTGACCGAGGCGGTGGTGCACACCGGCGGCGGCCTGCTGGAGAGTGCCTACGACGCGGCCGATGGTGCCTTCGCTTCGGCGGACAACTTTTTGCAGGGCGATTTTGGCGGTGGGTTTGCAGATATCGGCGAAGGACTGGGCAATGCCGGCGAAGAACTGGCAGAGGGTTGGGGCGAGGTGACGACGGATCTGTCCGAGGGCATCGACAACATCGGCGGCAATGTCGCTGGGCTATTTACCGGGGAAACCTGGGCGCGCGCTGCCGATTTTGCCGTCGATACGACCGTCGCCGTCGGCTCGGCCATCGGCGAAGGGGCCGCCGAGTGGGTCGAAAATCCCGGCGAAACCTTAAACGAGGTCACCGGTTTCTTCGGCGAAGTCGGCTCGAACGTGGTGGAAGGGGTGCAGGATCTCTGGGGCAACCTCACCGATAGCGAAGTGGAGCCGGAGGTCTCCGAGGAGGCAGTAGCCCAGGCGGAGCCCGGTATGGAAGCTGCCGAAGAGCCGCTGCCCGAAGAGCAATACGAAGAGGAACTGCCGCCTGAAGCGGAGGAAGCCTGAGGGCATTTCGGCTTGTCCGCCGACACCTTTTTTGTGATCCCCTTGATACCCTGAAAGAAATTTTGGGCAGGGGTCTTTGTGACAAGCCATCCGCTTTACGTGGCCTTTATCTGGCACCAGCACCAACCGCTCTACAGAAGTGCCCTGTCGGGCCGCTATCTGATGCCCTGGGTGCGGCTGCACGGCACCAAGGATTATCTGGATCTGGCTTTGATTCTGGAGCGCTATCCGAAGCTGCACCAGACTTTTAACCTGGTGCCGTCGCTGTTGATGCAGATCGAAGACTATATCGCCGGGACGGCCATGGACCCGTGGCTGGAGGTGCTGCTCAAACCGGTGGCGCAACTCACAGCCGGCGACCGGCGCTTTATCATCGAGCGGTTCTTCGACGCCAACTGGGAAAATCTCATCTATCCTTACCCGCGCTACAGCCAACTATTGGAGATGCGCCAGCAGCACGGCACCAACTGGTGCCTGGAGCACTGGCAGGCGGCGGAGTACGAAGATTTGCTCGCCTGGCACAACCTCTGTTGGTTCGACCCCATTTTTCAGGAAGAAGACCCGCAGGTGCGCTCCTGGATCGCCCGAGACAGCGGCTTCACCCTCGCCGATCGCGAGGCCATCTACGCCAAACAGCGCGAGATCATGAGCCGCATCGTCGGCCAGCACAAAATCATGCAGGAGCGCGGGCAGATCGAGGTGACGACCACCCCCTACACCCACCCGATTTTGCCTTTGCTCGCCAACACCGACAGCGGCCGGGCGGCACGGCCCCAGATGGCGCTGCCGCGCTCGCGCTTCCACTGGCCCCAGGATGTGCGCACGCAACTGCTCAAGGGCAAAGAAAATTATCAGACCCGCTTCGACTGCGATCCGCGCGGGCTGTGGCCTTCGGAAGAGTCGGTGAGCCCGGCGGTCTTGCCTGAGGTGGTGAAGGCGGGTTTCAAGTGGCTGGTCTCCGACGAGGGCGTGCTCGGCTGTTCGATCGACCACTTTTTCAACCGCGACGACTACGGCCATGTCCAGGCGCCGGACTTGCTCTACCGGCCCTATCTGGTGGAGACGCCCGCCGGGCCGGTCTCGGTGGTCTTTCGCGACACCCGCCTGTCGGATTTGATCGGCTTCGAGTACGCCGGTCGCCCGGCGGAGGAGGCCGCCCGCGACTTTATCGAACAACTGGAGGCCATCGGCCGCCTCATCAAGGCCCAGAAAGCCCCCGGGCCGCATTTGGTGACGGTGGCCCTCGACGGCGAGAACTGCTGGGAGTACTACAACCAGGACGGCAAACCCTTCCTCGAAGCGCTCTACTCCCGCCTCTCGCGCCACCGCTCGATCAAACTCGTCACCGTCAGCGAATACCTCGACCGCTTCGGTGCCGAGCGTTCGATCCCGCTCGAGCGCCTCCACAGCGGCTCGTGGATCAACGCCGATTTCACCACCTGGATAGGCGATCCGGTCAAAAACCGCGCCTGGGAACTGCTCGCCCAGGCCCGCCAGGTGATCGAAGGCCACCCGCGCGCCACCGATGCCTCCTGGGAGGCGCTCTGGGCGGCGCAGGGGTCCGACTGGTTCTGGTGGTTCGGCTACGGCCACAGCTCCGCCCAGGACGCTTTATTCGACCAACTCTTTCGCGAGCATCTGCAGGCGCTGTACGTCTCGCTCGGCGAAGCGATCCCCAAGGCCCTCCGTTCGGCCCTGGAGCGCCACGATGCGCCCGGAAGCCGGGTGCCCAGGGCCTTCATCCAACCGCAGATTACCGGATACGGCTTTGAGCAGGAGTGGAGGGAGGCCGGTTGTTACGAGGTGGGCGGGGCGCGCGGCACGATGCACCGGGCGGCTAGTGTCCAGCGCGTCTGGTACGGCACCGATCACCGCCATTTTTATCTGCGCCTTGACTTCGGCGGCGAGCGGCCCCAGGCGGTGCACCTCTACTGGTACTACCCCCACCAGGTTCACCACAACAGTGTCCTGCCGCTCAGGGAACGCCCGGCGCAGGGAACGGCCAGCTACCAGTTTCGCCACGGCCTGGAGTTGCACCTGCAGCATCGCCACTGCCAGTTGAAGGCGGCAGGCGAGTATGACCATTGGCACGATGTGCCCACCTCCACCCGCTTCGCTGTGCAGGAGTGCCTGGAATTGGCCGTGCCCTGGGAAGATCTGGAGATGAGTTCGGGCGTTCAGCCGCAATTTATCGTCGTGCTCGCCCGCGACGGCCGTTTTGAAGCGGCGATTCCCGAAGGGGAAACCCTCGAAGTGCAGGTGCCATAGATCAGGCGTCAGTAAGCCCCTGACGCCTGGCACCGCTCAAACGACAGCCAGGGCGCTTGCCACCAGGCTCTCGAAAAGCCTTCGCCCGTCGCTGCCCCCGAGGATCGGGTCGCTCGCCCGCTCGGGGTGGGGCATCATGCCCAGCACGTTGCCGTGCCGGTTGCAGAGGCCGGCGATGTTGTGGAGCGAACCGTTCGGGTTGCCGACGGCGTCGATGGTGCCATCCGGACGGCAGTAACGAAAGACGACTTGGCGGTTTTCTTCCAGCTCGGCCAGGGTCGCTTCCTCGGCGTAGTAGCAGCCCTCGCCGTGGGCGATGGGCAGGGTAATCACCTCGCCCGGCCGGTAGGAGTGCACCCATGGCAGATCGGTGCGCTCGACTTTGAGAGCCACCCGATCGCAGACGAACTGCAGATCGCGGTTGCGCACCAGGGCACCCGGAAGCAATCCCGCCTCGGTGAGCACCTGAAAACCGTTGCAGATGCCGATCACCAGACCGCCGCGCTCGGCGTGGCGGCGCACAGCCTGCATGACGGGCGAGAAGCGGGCGATGGCGCCGCAGCGCAGGTAGTCGCCGTAGCTGAAGCCGCCGGGGATCACGGCCACATCGCAGCCGTCCAGGTCGTCCTCGGTGTGCCAGACCAGGCGGGTCGGCTGGTCCAGCAGGCCGCGGGTGACAGTGACCACGTCGCGGTCGCAGTTGGAACCGGGAAAGACGATGACGGCGAATTTCATGGCAGGCCCCAGGGCTACGCGACCATTGTGCCAGATCCGGACCCTCGAGGGCTGGAGCAGGCGCGGCAACCGGGACCTGCCGGTATCTGGCCTTGATGATGCCGGACAGATCAGCGAGACTGGTTGGCAGCGCACCCCTGAAGCAAAGCGTATGTTGCGACTGATCACCCAGTTGTCCGAAGCGCAAACCGAAATCAAGCGGATTGCCGCGCGAACGCACTCCGAGCAGGTGCAACACCAAGAAGCGACCGTCCGCGAAATCCTGCAGAACGTTCGCCGCCAGGGGGACGAAGCGCTGTTGCGCTACACCCTCGAATTTGATCAGGTGCGCCTTGCCCCAGGGGATCTGGTGGTGGGCGCCGCCGAACTGGACGCCGCCTATCAGCGGGTCTCCACCAGTCTGCTCAAGGCGATTCGCCTCGCCAAGCAGCGCATCGAGCAATTTCACCGCGAGCGCATCTGCAAATCCTGGGTGCAGTTTCAAGATCGCGGGATTGTGCTGGGTCGGCGCTACACGCCCGTCGATGCGGCCGGGCTCTACATTCCGGGCGGGCGGGCAAGTTACCCCAGTTCGGTGCTGATGAGTGCTATCCCGGCTGTGGTGGCGGGAGTTCCCCGCATCGTGCTGGTCACCCCGCCCAATCCCGAGGGCAAGATCAACCCGGCGGTGCTGGTGGCCGCCCAAGAATCGGGAGTGCACGAGATTTACCGCATCGGCGGCGCCCAGGCGATCGGAGCCCTCACCTACGGTACACGCACGATCGCCCCGGTGAGCGTCATCGCCGGCCCCGGCAATATCTACGTCACCCTGGCCAAAAAACTGGTTTACGGCGAGGTGGGCATCGACTCGCTGGCCGGTCCGTCCGAGGTGCTCATCATCGCCGACAGCACCGCCAATCCGGTGTTCCTGGCGGCGGATATGCTCGCCCAGGCCGAGCACGACTCGCTTGCCTCGGCCATCTTGATCACCCCTGACGGCCGCCTTGCCGAGCGCACCATCGAAGCGGTCGACCGCCAACTCGAAAACCACCCACGCCGCACGCTCACCGAAAAATCCCTCGCCAACTACGGACTGGTGATCGTCACCGCCGATCTGGCCGAGGCGGCGGCCCTATCGAACCTGTTCGCCCCCGAACACCTCGAACTGGAGGTCGAAGATCCCTGGGAGTTGCTCGAGAAGGTACGTCACGCCGGGGCAATCTTCTTGGGCCACGCCACCCCGGAAGCGGTGGGCGACTATCTGGCCGGACCCAGCCACATTCTGCCCACCTCCGGCACGGCGCGCTACGCCTCGGGGGTCGGGGTCGAGACATTCCAGAAGTGCTCCAGCCTGGTGCAGTACACCCCCCAGGCCCTGGCCGAGGTGGGAGAAGCGATCGATGCGTTGACTGCCGCCGAGGGACTGCCTTCCCACGGCGATTCGGTGCGCCTGCGGTTGCAGCAGTACGAAAACCCCCACTCCCCGACTCAACAGCAGCAGGAGGAGTGATGCAACCCTATCTACGCCCCGATCTGGACCGCTTGCAGGCTTACCACGCGCCGCACTTTCCAGAGGCCGACAAGCTCGACGCCAACGAACTGCCCCACGATCTGCCCGAGTGGCTCAAGAACAAGCTCGCC
This sequence comes from Gloeobacter violaceus PCC 7421, assembly GCF_000011385.1. Lineage (NCBI taxonomy): Bacteria > Bacillati > Cyanobacteriota > Cyanophyceae > Gloeobacterales > Gloeobacteraceae > Gloeobacter > Gloeobacter violaceus. Next base: position 1,416,008 of record NC_005125.1, on the reverse strand, counting down.
TTTTTGCTGGAGCAGGGCGTGCGAACGAACCGCTACCCCGAGGGCGATCCGTTGGCCCTGAAGGCGGCAATCGCCGAGTACTGCGGGGTCACCTCGGAGATGGTCTGTGTGGGCAACGGCTCAGACGAGTTGATTCGCTCGCTGATCACGGCGACTTGCCTGGGTGGGCGGGGGACGGTGGCAAGCGCCGAACCCACCTTCTCGATGTACCGCATCCTGGCTGAGACCCTGGCGGTGCCCTACATCGGCGTCGCGCGTACGGCCAATTACGGCGTCGATGCGGACGTCCTGGAGGCCGCCGTCGGGGCGAACGGCGTGCGGGTGCTGTTTCTGGCCAATCCCAACAGCCCGACCGGCAACCTGCTTTCTGACGAGATCATCGAGCGCCTCGGATCCCTGCCGGTGTTGGTGGTTCTCGACGAGGCCTACTACGAATTCAGCCGCTTCAGCGCCGTACCTTTGCTGTGGGAGCGGCCGAACCTGGTCATCCTGCGCACGTTTTCCAAAGCCTTTCGCCTCGCCAATTTCCGGGTGGGCTACGCCCTCGCCAACCCCGAGATTGCCGCAGTACTCGAAAAGGTGCGCCTGCCCTACAATCTGCCGGGTCTGTCGCAGCTGGCCGCTTTTGCTGCCCTCGAACATCGCGATGTCCTCCTTGCGGCCATCCCCGAGATCCTGGCGGAGCGACGGCGCATCGAGCGCTTTCTGGCGGATTTCGAGCAGCTCGAGCTATTTCCGAGTGACGCCAATTTTTTGTTTGTCCGGCCCCGCATCGCCGATCCCGAGGCGGTGCGGGTTGCCCTGGCCGGGCGCGGCTCGCTGGTGCGCGGCGCGGCCGGTGGTCTGCGCGTCACCGTGGGTACCCCCGAGCAGAACGACCGACTCATCGCCAACGTCGCGGCGCTCTTTACACCGGAAATGCGGTAGTCAGCGGTTGGACCCGGCCGAGTTGCTCGACCATCGCCGCGTGCACAGCGCCGTTGGTGGCGAGCACCCGGCCCGAGCGCAGATCCAGCGGCGAGCCGTCGTAGGCGCTCACCGTGCCGCCCGCCTCCCTCACCAGCACGATCCCGGCCACCATGTCCCAGGGCGAGAGGCCCCGCTCCCAGAAGCCGTCGAAGCGTCCTGCCGCCACGTAGGCCAGATCCAGCGCCGCTGAGCCGCCCCGGCGCACCCCCTGGGTGAGGTGGGTGAACTGGCAAAATTCGGCGTAGTTATTGTCGGGCGTCTCGCGCCGGTCGTAGGCGAACCCGGTGGCAAGCAGGCTGCGACCCAGCTTTTCGGTAGTCGAGACGGCAATCGGCCGGTGGTTGCAAAATGCCCCCAATCCCCGCGCGGCCGAGAACAGTTCACCTGACACCGGGTCAAAAACCGCCCCCACCACCGGGGTGCCGTCGATGAGCAGGCCGATCGATACGCAAAAAACCGGGTAGCGGTGGGCAAAGTTCGTCGTGCCATCCAGCGGATCCACGGCCCACAAAAAGGGGCTCTCCTCGATACCGGCCAGCCCCGATTCCTCTGCGAGGATGCCGTGGTCGGGGTAGTGGCGCTTGAGGGTAGCGAGGATCACCGCCTCCGCGGCGCGATCGGCGTCGGTGACCAGATTGCCGGGGGTCTTCTCGTCGAAATCCGCGAGCTTGCCCAGATAGCCCAACAGCACTGCCCCCGCCGCCCGCGCCGCCACACAGGCGATATCCAAAAACCGCTCCATCGCCCGCCTCCTTTTGCCTTCTCTCAGGCTAACCGCAGAGGCTGGAACCGTACAGCCCGTCGCGCCCAGCCGCCATGATGATCTTCCAGCCTGCCCAGGCCCGCAAAACCCGTTCGGAGCAGCTGCTCCATCGGCGGGGGATCGCCGTCGATTCCGAGTTGCCCCCCCTGCCCGACGAGCGGACGGTGCGTCTGCGCCTAGATCGGGAGGTGGCCGAACGCGCCCTGGCACTGTTTGCTGTGGCCGCCCGCGCCGAGGGGCTCGACCAGATAGCCGCCATCCGGTTTCTCGAGGAGCGCGCGCTCTGGATGGCCACCACCCGCGAGGAGCAAACTTTTTTGTTGGACCCTGAACCCGACGAGCAAGACCGGCTCCAGTTCGTCTGGCGCTACGAGAGCCTGTGGGTACTGCTCTGGGCGCTTGGGCACCTCGAAAATTTGGGTTGGCCGGGATCCATCTGCGACATCGAGCGCGTCACTTTGATCGCCTGGCGCACTCCGGTAGAAGTGCTCGTCGAAATGGCTGCGCTGCGTTCGGCAGGAGAAATCCTCGACGCGGCGGATCTGACCTACCGCTGTCATTGGGCGGCCGTCGACGCGCGTCTAAGGGGCGAAGACCCACCTGGCGACCTCGATGCGAGCATCGTCTACGAGCGGCACTACGCCCTCAACTGGCTCACCTGTCACCTCGATCAGGAGTGGGACGACATCTCCACGGATGTTTGAACTGCCAGGCGGATACTGAAACTATGCAACCCACCCTGCCACAACTGGTTAAGACATACATCCTCGCCTGCAACCTCACCCGGTTTTACCGCACCATCGACCTGGTTAGATTGGACAGGCGGACCCGATTTGTGGTCATCCTCGCGGGCGAAGAATATCGAGATCGAAGTGTACCCCGACGGTTCCTGGAGCTTCTAGCCATGGATAAACCCGACTTCCAGAATATGCCGCTCAATGAGTTCAAACGCTACATCCTTGACCATCGCGCTGACGACGAAGCTTTTCACACCTACATGGAACGTTCCCGCAAAGAGCGGACCTGGAGCCGGGTGTACCGTGACGGTGAAGAGGAGCAGTTTATGGCAGATCTCATGCGCAGCCTTGAGCAACGGCAAGGCAACGAAGGCGTTTGAGCAATTTTCTTGGCTTACCCCCTGGCAACCCACCGGGGGGCGTATGTTAGCCTGTTGAAGCCGAAAGTTGGGTCGGTGTCCGAGTGGTTAAAGGAGACGGACTGTAAATCCGTTGGCTCTGCCTACGTTGGTTCAAATCCAACCCGGCCCACATTTGTATATGCTGCTATGGCGCAGTGGTAGCGCATCCCCTTGGTAAGGGGAAGGTCGCGAGTTCGAATCTCGCTAGCAGCTTTGAAGCCACGCAAGGCATCGTGTAAGTGTTTGCGCAGATGCAGCCACCAGTCTGTTGCCTCTGTCCAGCCGGTCTAGTCAGAAGAATAGCGGTTGTGATAGGTTCCTTGGGTCGGCTGTGTAGACAAAGAACGTGCGTACGCTGAACGGGCACCTTTCGTTGCGATTCCATGCCTTAAAGCCCTTCCATATTGGTGAGTATTCAAGATGCAAAACGCTATTAAATTTGCAACGTTGCTAGCATTTGCGACGACAATTGCCGGAAGCACCCAGCTTCCACCGCAGGCCTCCGCCCAGACGGCACCTGAGGATGTCCTGGTCTCCGATCCGAGCGAAGGGATAGCCGATCCGGAGTTTGATCAGTACTTTGGACGCTTTACCTGGGTCGACGGCCAGGGCAACGTCTGGCTCGGAAACGTCGATCCGCAGACTGGAGACTTTTTGCCCCCCAACGGCAAAGCCATCCTGGTCGATACTGGTGCAGTCTCCGTCCTGGAAGTGGGCAATGGCCCGGAGTGGGTCTACACCAGCTCCGGCCCCCAGATTGTCTATACCAAATATGACAACAACGGGCGCTTTGCCATCGCCCGGGGCCGCCAAACCGGCGATACCTGGGGGGGGGCACTGCTGCAAAAAGCGAGTGCCCGCTACGGTCCCTACGGCAGCCTCGACCGCTTCGACCCGAAGCCGCGCATTTCCTACGTCGGTCGCGACGCCGCGGGCAAGCAGGTCGTCGAATGGCGCTATCTCGATCAACCGGACAGCGAAGCGGAGATTCCCGGTTCGATCCCGCCGGGGGGGCGTTGGGTGGAGGGATTGCCCGCCATCGTCCTGCCCCAGCGCGCCAAAAGCACCAACCGGCAGGCCTTTTTCTACAACATCGAGACTGGCGAACTGGAGCAACTGACCTTTGACGCCGGAGACAAAGCCCACGTCTTTATGTGGAAAGCTCCGGAGTATAACAATGAGTACATCTTTCTTGCCCTTATCGACGAAACAAGCATTGGCGTATACCGCAAAGTCGACGGAGCTTGGACCCGGATCAACACCGTCAAGCCGCCTTCGGTGGGCAATTACCTCTGGTCGCCCGAACCCTTTGTGCATAACGGCAAGTCCTATCTGATTATGACCACCTCGACCAGCGACGACCAAAAAAGTACGACCGTCCCGACCGACGTCTGGATGGCGGGCATCGACCCGGAAGCGCCGTTTTATAAGCAAGTCAGCGATCCGTCTGTGAAGGTGCGCAAAGATCCGGAAGTTTTCTTTACCGCCAACGGCCCCTATATCTACTACTCGGCCCTCCGGCCGAACGTAATCTACCGGTCGGATCCCGGCCTCGGCCCGGCCCAGTGATCCGGTGCGGGGCTCCCCCCGCACCGGATCAGCGCGATCTTTCAAAAATGATCCCGATAAAACCGGCCGGGCAGTGCGGATTAAAGTCCCGACAAGCTGGTCTTAGCAAAAGGTTTACGTCGAACCTTTACACTCGGCACGCTGTGGATCGGAGCACGTGGCGAATGGCAAAACTATTTTCAAGACGAACCTTTTTGGCCCTCAGCACCACCTTGAGCGCATCGGCCGTACTGATGGGCTCCTGGCGCGGCACCGCTACGGTGGCGGCGGAAGCGCCCTCCTATGGCGCCCAGGTGGGCGATGTCACCCCGACGCGCGCGGTGGTCTGGGCGCGCGGCCAGAGCGATGGGCGTCTGGTGGTCGATTATTCAACCTCGCCGCGCTTCGAGCGGGTACAGACCCGCCGCGGCCCGCTGGTGAATGCTGCCACCGACTATACCGGCAGCCTCGATCTGGCGGGATTGCAGCCCGGGACCGAGTACTACTATCAGGTGCGCTTCGTGCCGACGGGCAAACCGGTCCTGCCGCCTGCCCGGCCGCGGGCCACGGGTCGCTTCCGGACTGCGCCGCGCGCCGAGAATGCCGCTCCTTTGCGCTTTGTCTGGGTGGCCGATATGTGTGGCCAGGGCTGGGGCCGCAACCCTGAGCTGGAGATTGCGACTGTGGACGGTCGCACGGTCAAAGGCGGCTACGTGATCTTCGATGTGATTCGTCCCCTCAAGCCCGACTTTGCCATCTTCTGCGGCGACATGGTCTACTCCGACAACGCTTGCCCGCCCACCCAGGAGATCCCCGCCGTCGTCGGGGGCGGCACCTGGATCAACGACCCACCCAAGGACTTTGTGGCGGTCAGCCTCGAGGAGTTCCGCGAGAACTGGAAGTACAACCTGGGCGATGAGAAGTTTCGGGCCTTTTTGGCCCAGACACCCATCTACGTGCAGTGGGACGACCACGAAGTCACCAACAACTGGTATCCGGGCGAGGTGCTCACCGCCGAGCCGTACAACGGCATCGGCGCGGATGCGTTGGCAGAGCGTTCGCGCCAGGCGTTCTTCGAGTACAACCCGATCCGGGGCGAGCGCATCTACCGCGCCTACGGCTGGGGCAAGCTGATGGAGATGTTCTTGCTCGACGAACGCTCCTTCCGGGGCGGCAACGACAGGAACACCCAGCCGGAGTTGCTGGCAATGTTGGGTCCTGAGCAATTGCAGTGGCTCAAGGAGCGCCTGAAAGCCTCGCGCTCTACCTGGAAGGTGATCGCCACCCACGACCCGCTGTCGATCGTCACCGGCGGCGAGGGCGACTACGACGCCTGGTCGCAAAACAACAGCCAAGTGCTCGGCCGCGAACAGGAACTGGCCGACTTGCTCAAGTTCATCAAAGACGAGGACATCCGCAACGTCGTGTGGATCACCGCCGATGTGCACTTTCCAGCCGCCATCCACTACGATCCCGCCCGGGCGGTCTACCAAGACTTCAATCCCTTCTGGGAATTTGTGATCGGTCCCATCCACGCCGGGGCCTTCGGTCCTTCCAGCGACTTTCCCCTCGATGGGAGCTTCGGCCCGCGCTACGAGTTCAATATCTTTCCGGCGGAGGCCAACCTGCCGCCCCCGAACAACCAGTACTTCGGCGCCATCGATATCGACGCGCGCGGCGCCTTGACCGCCCGTATCTACAAGATCACCGGCGAGGTGGTCTACGAGAAGACGCTCAGTCCCGTGTAACAAGGTCTCGGGTGCCAGGACGCACTGACTGACACCTGGCACCTTGGGCCTATCCAGATTGCTCGCCGCTGAAGCGCAATTTGCTGCCGATGAACAGGCGGTGGGTGACCTTGAGCCCGAGGGCCACCCCCCGGATGGTTTCTGTCTCGGCGTCGCTGATGAGCCCGTCGGCCGCCGCCAGGCAAAAAAGTATGTCCACCAATCCCAGCGCCAGCGGGCGCTCGGCGTAATTTTCGACCCCGCGCACCAGCCGCGAGCGATCGAGGCTTCGCACGTAAGGGTCCACCAGCGTCTGGGCGACAAAGCGCGTCTGCGCCTCGTCGAGCCGCAGGCAGCGGCGGATGCACGGGAGCGGGTCGGGCATCTCGCGTTTGAGTTCCCCCCAGGTACACCCGGCCAGAGCACTGACAAACAAAAGCGCCCGCTGCTCGGGGGTGGGCGCTTCGCCGGCTTTGAAGGCGGCGACGTAGGGGTCGCCCGGGTAGTCGCGCTCGCGCCAAAGTTTCACCAGTTCCGCCTCCAGCGCAGCCAGAAGCGCGTCGCTCGAACGGCCGCTGAAGGGCCGCGCCGAGAAAAAGCCGCGCAGACGGTTGGCAAATAAACCCAGATCGCCGGTGCTCTCGAAAAGCTCCCGCACGCGTTCCAGAAACAACCGCTCCGCCTCGTCAAGGTGCTCGTCGGCACCGGCGAGTTGCTGAAGCTTGGTAAGCGCTTCCTCGCGCTCGCGCCCACTGTGGGCCGCCTCGATGAGCCCCTTGCTGAAATCCTCCGCTTGCCGGCGGGTGGTGGGCTGCTCCAGGTAGTACTGCAAATAATTGCGCTGCTGCTCGCTGACATAAAATTCACCCATCCACCGGCCGATCAGCCGGCGCTCGGCGTCGGTCAACACACCGTCCGCCCAACCGACGGCAACCAACACTTTGAGCAGGGCAATCTGAAAGCTGGACGCAGTCATGGTCTTCTCAGTGTACGACGCCCAGGCCGCCTACCGTCCACCCCCGGGCACCTGCGGGAGCCGGGGACCGTCACAATGGCGGTGTCGGTCCATCCAGGAGAGAACCATGACCAGGCGAACGGTTGTGACATTGGCGGCCCTGGCGGCCCTGGCCGGAGCGCCCGGCGCCCTGGCCCACCACGGCTGGAGCAACTACAACAATGCCGAGACGCTCGATATCAGCGGCAAGGTGCAATCGGTGCGCTACGAATCGCCCCACGTGACCATCCAACTGCAGAGCACCGACAAAGTCTGGCTCGCCGTCCTTGCTCCGCCCGCCCGCATGGAAAGCCGGGGACTGCCGAAGACGGCTCTGCAGCCGGGCATGGGCGTGCGCGTCGAAGGCTACGCGCACCGCAGCGAACCGAACGAACTGCGCGCCGAGCGGATTGTCCTGGGCGAGAAAACCGTCGAGCTACGCTGATGCTCCCGGAAAACTGGCTGCGGCAACTGGAGCAGACCGCCCCGGCCGTCGCCCTGCGCCAGGGGGTGTGGCTCTACCCGGCGGTGGAGATCGTCCACATCGCCGCTTTTGTGCTGGCAGTGGGCGCTGTCGCCCTTTTTGATCTGCGGCTGGTGGGGCTGGCCCGGGCGCTGCCGGTGGCTCCTCTCGCCCGTTTCCTGCTGCCGGTGGCCCACAGCAGCTTTGCCGCCGCAGCCCTCTCCGGCTTGATGCTGTTTGCCGCCGACGCCGCGGCCCTCGCCGCCAATCCGGCCTTTCGGGTCAAACTCACCTTGATTGCGCTGGCCGGCGCCAACGCGGCGCTCCTGCACGCCGGGCCGCTACGCACCGTCGAGCAGTGGACCAAGGTGCCTCCGGCGGCACGCTCGATGGCCGTACTCTCTTTGCTCCTTTGGGGTGCGGTCCTCGTCTGCGGTCGCCTGATTGCCTATCTATAGATACTCTTTTTGGCATAGATGCTTGTTTATGCACCGTGTAGAATGCCTATGGGCTGGACATTTAGCCAAGATCCGCTCTCCAACCGGATTTTGGCTGCCGGAGCATTGTATCTAGTGTTACAAATCATGCTCAGGGATGGACAGCAGAGCGCTTTGGGTATACGAGTAAGTTTGCTGGATCCAGGGAGCTTTCTGCATGAAACTGTCTTTGGCCTTGAGTGCGTGTGCCCTAGTGCTGTTGTCTGCCGCTCCGTTGAGCGCCATCGTCGCCAACGGGGAAACTTTCTTCAGCGTCGTGCCCAAGCTCACCCGCGCCATGACGACCAACGTCAGCGCCTCGTACAACACCGCGACCTACACCTTCGACGTCGCTGTCCCCTCCGACAGCGGCGAACCCCTCGGCGGCCTGATCGTGGGCATTCCCCGGCGCGTGCGCGTTCCTGACCCCGGCCAGATCCGGGTGTTGAGCGGGGGCACTTCGGTACCGCTGCAAGTCGAGAGCCTAAGCGGGCAGCGCCTGCGGTTGAACCTGCAAAAGCCGGTCAGCCCGGGCCAGGCGGTTACTATCGAACTTTCGACGATGCGCAACCCCCGCGGCGGCGGCACGTACTTGTTTGAAATCAACGCCCAACCCGCCGGCACCAACCCGTTTACCTACTTTCTCGGCTTCGGCCGGTTGGAGTTCTTTGCCGGCGGTAGCGGCAGCAGCTAGCAGCGGCGGTGGCGACGGGTTTTTGGTGCAATTACAAATTGGGTAAGGGCAATTTGCATTTGTGCTATTATCCGACGTCTGTTCGCGCCAAGCAGCAAGAGTGCACCCGAGGGTGGCCATGGAGAGCGACTGGTCGGTTCAACCGACGGCGGACGGCTCGTTCACCTTCGCCTGTACGAAGACTGGACGGGCGTTTCACAGCCGCACAGGAGCGTACCGCGAAGCGCTGGGCAAGTTCGTCCGCCCCAGCGGCCTATTGTACCGGCCCGAACCCATTCGGGTGCTCGATGTCTGCTACGGCCTCGGCTATAACAGTGCCGCGCTGCTCGATACATTGTGGCGGGTCCGCCCTACGGCCCGCGTTCTTCAAACACGCGCCGCGATTCCCTACCGCGATCCCACCCTCACAGACGATGCCCCGACTCTGTACCGGCGGCGGCGCGAGGAGCAGCAGTGCAGCAACCTCGCGCCGAGTTCGCACTGGAAAAAACGGTGGACCGGGCGGTAGCCTGCCCTCAGCCCACCAACTCCGGCAAGGTGAAGCGCCGCAGCGAACATTGCTGCTGTCGATGGTTGAGGGACGCTGTCAAATATTCAAGCTCCCACGGTTTGAAACTGCCGTTGCAGATATGGGAATTGAGCGGCTGGCAAGAGGTGTAGGTATAAAAAAGCGCCAGTCGCTCGCGCTGGGTTGGCATCTCCCCCCGGTGAAAGATCGTTGCCGTGTCGGCGAGAATCACGGTGCCGGCGCGGCCCAGACACCTCTGCCAGAAGCTTTCAGGCACAATCGACGCCACGGTCTTGGAGGGGATCCTGCCGTGCCGATAGCCGAGTTTATCGCGCAGGTAGGCGCTCAGGCGTTTGGAGATGTACTGAAAAGGTCCGGAGTGGGTGTCCACGTCGCTCAAGTAGACGATCACTTTGACCATGCGCAGATCCTCGTGGTCGGTATGCCAGTCGCGCGTTTTGACCTGGGCACTATGCAGGGTCGAACGCCTGAGGGCCGTTCCCATATACCGCGCAGGCAAGCCAAGATAAGTTTCAACAATATTGAGCAAAGATTCCTCCAGGCCCCACCGATAGAGGACCGGTGAATGCAAGATCGATGCGTCGTCAAGCTTGAGATCCTGCTTTGCGGTGATCTCGGGCTGGGTGTCGTCGAGGGTGGGAATCCATCGCCGGGCAGCTTGCAGCATGGCTGCCGTCGAAGCGAGTGCAAGGTCTTCGAGGTGGGTCACATAGACACCTTCGCGCTCCAGGGCGTAGACGCAGTCGCGCTGCCTTTCAGACAATTGCGGCAGTTCCTGACGGTGGATCTCCGCCGCCAGGGCCTGGGCAAACTGGGAGGATAGACGGGCTGGCGGCAGAGTATTTATTTCTCGTATAATCAGGTCGCGGGTGCGTCTTATCAGTGCCATGGCATTACGACATCCAAGTCTGAGTGTTCATAAAGCGTTGTTAGGATTCACCTGCAGGTCATTTACTTTCCTGAAAACGGCAAACGGCAAAATCTGCTCCGCCTGCTACCCCTAAGACAACAGAGGACATGTACACCTTTTTGATAAGAATATCTGCCAATAGCCCCAATGAAATTGCGTGAAAAGAATGATCTTTGAACCGCTGCTTTGGCGGCTCGCAGCAGCAGGTGCATGTTTATCGGTCAAAATCCCCCGCATTGGTTAAGTAGATCTACGTATTCACGCGGTTCACCGGGGCGTTCCCGGGGAGTCCGAGGGATGTCGAACGGCGGTGGCGAGCAGTTGCTGCACTTCGCTGTCGGAGGTCTGTGAAAAATCTGCGTACCAGAGTCCGACCGAAGTAAAGTTTCCCGGTGCAAGGGGGCAGACCAGTTCGTCGACCAGAGGTTGTAGGGCAATCAAGGCAGAGGGAGCGGCCACGGGTACCGCGGCGATCAACCGGACGGGTTGTTGGGTGCGCACCCACTCGACGGCGGCGTGCATCGTGGCACCCGTGGCCAAACCGTCATCGATGAGGAGCACCGACCGACGGCAGACAGGAGTGCGAGGGCGCTCGCCGCGGTAGAGCACCTCGCGCCTTTGCAGTTCGCGCTCCTCAACTGCGACCACCGCGGCGATTTGCGCTTCGCTTACACCGCAGGAGCGGACGATCGGCTCGTTGAGCACCCGCACTCCGCCAGGAGCGATCGCCCCCAAGGCCAGTTCATCCTGGCCCGGCACGCCGAGTTTGCGCACAACAAGCACATCGAGGTCGGCCCCCAGGGCGGCGGCCACCTCGTAGGCGACCGGTACGCCGCCGCGGGCCAGCCCAAGTACGAGCAGGCCAGGCACTTCGCGGTAGTCCCACAGGTGTGCCGCCAGTTGCCGGCCCGCGTCGCGGCGGTTGAAAAAAGGCCGGTGGCTCATCGTGCATCCCTTCCTGGCTCCAGAGTACAGTCCTGCGCCCGGGTACACCAGTTCCTGGTCAGTGGTGCAAAAGCCTTTTACGATCGAGATCAGCAACGGTGCTGGGATTGATGGGGTTTGTCGAAGCGCTGGGCAATCTGGCCCTGTTCATTTTTGTGGCGATCGATGTTGGGGCTATCTACCAGGCCGTCGCTTCGATCGCCGATCGCCGCAAATGGCCGCCGCCGGGTCGGCTTGTGGACGTGGGAGGCCACCGGCTGCATTTGCTCGAGGTGGGAACGGGCGGGCCGACGGTGATCCTGGAGGCGGGCGGTGGGGCCTGGTCGCTGGAGTGGTGCCGGGTACAGGCGGAGGTGGCCAAATTCACCCGCACCGTCAGTTACGACCGAGCCGGTTACGGCTGGAGCGATGCGGGTCTCAAAAATCCGACCAGCCGCCAGGTAAGCGAGGAGTTGCACGCCCTGCTTGAAAAGGCGGAGATCGCCGGACCCTATATCCTGGTGGGCCGCTCTCTAGGCGGACTGCACATGCGCATGTTCGCCCATCTGTATCCACAGGAGGTGGCCGGGGTCGTGCTGGTGGATGCCAGCCACGAGGACGAAAATCGCCGCATCCTGCCGCAGTTGCGCGCCGCGGGTGAGCGCAATTTAAACCGGCTGGGCTGGTTGCGGCTGCTCGCCCCGATCGGGCTCATCCGTTTCGCCGGGTGGTGGGAAATTCTCCCCAAGCTGGGGACGATCGAAAAGCTGCCCGCACAGCGCCAGGATGCCGCCCGGGCCGGGATTTTCCGCTCGCTCTACTGCAGCACCCTCTACAGTGAGTACCGGCATTTCGACGAGAGCGCCGATCAGGTCCGGGCGGCGGGCTCCCTGAGGGATCTGCCTCTCGCGGTGCTCACTGCCGCCAATCACCTCGATCCGGCCGACTACCGCCAAGATTTTCCGATCGAAGCGAGCCGGCGCATCTGGTTGGAGTTGCAGGCGGAACTGGCCGCCCTCTCCAGCGATAGCCACCAGAGCGTTCTGCCCGACTGCGGCAACTACGTTTCGCTGGAGCGGCCCGAGGCGGTCGTGGCGGCGATTCGCTCGGTCTATCTCAAAGCGCGCAAACGGGTCGGGCGATAATGACTGCGTCGCGTTCGCAACCGAGCCGGCAGCCGCTCGAATGGGTTGTCGGTCTTTGAGACGGGAGGAAAAACCATGGCGCAGCGGCTTCGCCGGGTGCTACCGCTTTTGGTCTGGCTCGGGGTGCTTTGGGGGCCGGGTGTGCCGACCATCCTTGCCCGACAGGCTGCCGCTGAGGCACCCATTAAGTCGCGCCTGGCGGATTCGCCCAAGGCTCTGGTAGACGAAGTTTGGCAGACGGTCGGGCGCGAATTTTATGACCCGGCCTTCAACCGAATCGACTGGCTGCAGGTGCGCAGCGAACTGCTCGGCCGCGAGTACGCCTCCAAAGACGATGCCTATCGGGCCGTCCGCACGGCGCTCAAAAAGCTCGGTGATCCCTACACCCGCTTTTTGACCCCCCGCGAGTATCAAAACCTGCTGGAGCAGACCAGCGGCGAGTCGATCGGGGTGGGGATGAACCTGGGCACGGTCGAAGGCAGCGGGGTGCCGGTGATCGTCCGGATTTTTCCGGACGGCCCCGCGGCCCGGGCAGGACTCCAAGTCAAAGACCAGATCGTTGCGGTTGATCGCCAGTCGGTGGCGGGGTTGAGCCTCGACACGGTCAGCCGGCGCGTCCGCGGCGAGAAGGGCGCCGTGCTCACCCTGACGCTGCGGCGCGGGAGCGGCAAGCTGCTCACCGTCACCCTGACGCGCGCCGCCATCGAATTGCCGGCGATCAAGGCCCGGCTGAAGCAAGAGGGCGGTTTCAAGCTGGGCTACATCCAGTTGCAGCAATTCAACGCCAAGGCCGGTCGGGAAGTGCGCGCCGCCCTCGACGTCCTCGGGGGCGAGGGTGCCCGGGGATGGATTTTGGATCTGCGCAACAACCCCGGTGGCCGGGTGGATGCCGCCACCGAGGTGACCAGTCTGCTGCTGGCCGAAGGCGCAATCGTCTCGGTGGTCGATCGCACCGGTGAGCGCGAGACGATCCGCGCCACCGGCCGTGCCCGCACCGACCTGCCGCTGGTGGTCATGGTGGACCGCGGCTCCGCCTCCGCCAGCGAAATCGTCGCCGGTGCGCTGCAAGATCACCGCCGCGCCACCCTGGTGGGCATGCCGACGTTTGGCAAAGGGGTCATCCAGCAGATCAACGGCCTATCGGACGGCTCGGGTCTCAACGTCACCATCGCCCGCTACCGGACCCCCTCCGGCCGGGAAATCCATAAAAAAGGGATCTCCCCGGATGTCCTGGTGAGCATCCCGGAGGGAGTGCGCCAGAAGCTCACCGCCTCCGGGCAGTGGGGCAGCGAGGCCGACGAGCAGTACCGCCGGGCGGCAGCGGTGCTCACCGAACAGCTGCAAAAGACCATCGGCCTCGAGGTGCCGGACGGCTGAGCGTCCGATCGGACACTGTACTTCCTGGGATTGATACCCTCCAGGTCCATGGGGCGCGAGCCTGAATGCATGCCCAGGCGGGGGGCTATCTGGTGATAGTCGAGGGCAATCGCAAGGAAGAAATCCAGAGGGCCGACCTGGTTCTCCACGGCGGCGGTATCGAGAATTACGACGTATACGCTGTCCCCGACGATTCGCAAAGTCGCCCGTGAGCTTTGCCCCCCGTCTCGCTAGAAGGGCCGGCCGCCCACACAGCAGACACGTGGTGTATTGGCCTGTCCTTCCCCGGGTAGAGGCGCTCCAGGCGGCAGGGGGGTTACCGTGCGTACAAAGACGAGGAGAGAACCCATGAGCGCCGAACCGCAGCCCAAAGGGGCAAGGGATCCCCAGGAAAATCCCGAGAAGTACACGCCGGATCTCGACAAGATCGACCTTGATCTCAGCGGCACTGAGACGGCGCAACCGAATGTTTCTCCCGAGATCATCGCCCGCGAGGAGGCGAAGGAAGAGGAAGCCATCGCCAAGTTCGCCGACACCCAGGCTCCGGACCTCGAATTTTTGCCCCTCGACTTTCTCAATGACCAAGAAGACGAAGAAGAGCGTGACTTTCGGGTCAAATTTCGTCAGGTGGTGCTTGCCGGCTACGGCGAGGGCAAAAGCCTCGACGAAATCTACACCGCCGTCGATGCCATTGAGCGATCCAAGGCGGTAGACACGAAGAATCTGCCCCTGCACGATCTTGCAAAGCGCATCTACCAGAGTGCCGCCAACCGCAGCAGCGAGGTCACGCGCTGTTACATTTGCGGCAAGTACAATCCCCGCTACGAAGACAGCTGCCCGACCTTCTGCCCCTACAGCGAGAGCATAGGACAAAGTTAGGGCCGGTACTACCCGTCACATCCGGCACCTGGTGCCTCGCGTAGGATAAGGCGGTTCGGGCGTGCGAGGGGTGCGTTGAGCGGATTGGAAAAAATTGTCGGTATCGGCACACTGTTGCTGTTGGTGGGAGCAGTTCCGGTCTGGGCGGAGGACGTGCTCATTACCAATGCCCTTATCTATGACGGCGGCGGTGGGGCGCCCTTTGCAGGCAGTGTCAGGGTCGAAGCGGGTCGGATCGCGGCGGTGGCCCCGGCGCTATCGGCCAGGCCGGGTGAGCGGACACGGAACCTGGGCGGTTTGGCCCTTGCTCCCGGATTTGTCGACATGCACAGCCACGCCGACGGTGCCATCTTCGAGAACCCCACCGCCGACGCGGCCATCCGTCAGGGCATCGCGACCGTCTTTGTCGGCCAGGACGGTGAGTCGAACTATCCGCTCGCCGCCTTTTTTGCCCGCCTGGACAAGCAGCCCGCCGCCCTCAACGTGGCGAGTATGGTCGGACATGCCACTTTGCGCCGCGAGGCGATGAAGCCCAATGCGCTGCGGGCCTCCGCACCGGCGGAACTGGTGCGTATGGGCGCCCTCGTGGAGCAGGAAATGGCCGCCGGGGCCTTTGGGCTCTCGACCGGTCTGGAGTACCCGGACAGCTTTTCGGCCACCACCGAGGAGGTAGTGGCACTGGCCACGGTGGCGGCGCGCTCGGGAGGCTTTTATATCAGCCACATGCGCGACGAGGGCAACGCGGTCTTCGAAGCCCTGGCCGAGCTTGTCGAAATCGGCTCGCGCGCCAAGCTGCCGGTGCAGGCCAGCCATATCAAGCTCGCCACCACCCCCGTCTGGCACCAGGCCGCCCTACGGGTGCCGCCGGTGATCGAATCGGCCCGCCTTCAAGGCGTCGATCTCAAAGCAGACGTCTATCCCTATACGTTCTGGCAGTCGACGCTGCGGGTGATCGTGCCCGATCGCGATTACTTCAACGCCGCCAAAGTCGAAAAGGCGATCGCTGACAACGGCGGACCCACGCACCTGCGCATCGTCCGCTACGAACCGGATGCGGCCCTTGCGGGCAAGACCCTCGATGAAATTGCCCGGATCTGGAAGGTAACGCCTGGTGCAGCGTTCATGCGTATCGTGCGCGAGACGGAGCCCGTAGGCGACCGCCGGCCCGAGGAAGGAGTAATCGGCACTTCGGTGAGCGAGGACGATCTGCGCTGGTTCATCGCCGCTCCCTGGACAATGTTCTGTACCGACGGGGAACTCAACGGCGCCCACCCGCGCGGGGCCGGTTCCTTCGCGCGCATCCTCGGAAAATACGTGCGCGAGGAAAAAGTGCTGCCCCTGGCTGCGGCCATCTACAAAATGACGGCTCTGCCGGCAAGCCGGCTGAAACTCACCGACCGGGGCCGGATCGCCCCGGGTTTTCACGCGGATCTGGTGGTCTTCGACCCGGCGCGCGTCGCCGATCGGGCCACCATCGAGGCACCCGCAGCCCCCCCGGTAGGCATCGAAGCGGTGATGGTCAATGGCGAATGGGTCGTCGATGGAGGCCAAGTCACGGGCAAGCGGCCGGGGAGGGTGCTGCGGCGGCCGGGAAGCTGAAGCTCCGCTATGATGCGGGGGTGGCTTTCGGGGGCGGAGTGTGGACTGGTTGAGTGTGGTGATGGTGCTGCTGGCCGCCGGGATCGTGGCAGGCGGCCTGGTGATGGTCTTTTCGGGTGCGCGGGCGATGTCGGGTGAGGACAAGCCCCGCGATCGTTAGTCCTGTTCCTTGCGCCGCTTGAAGACCAGGCAGCCCAGAGGAGGCAGTTGCAGACCCAGCGAATAAGGCTGGCCGTGGATGGCCCAGTTCTCGCTCCACAGGCCGCCGAGGTTGCCTTTGTTGCTGCCCCCGTAGATACCCGAGTCGCTGTTGAAAATTTCCTGCCAGAAACCCGTCTCCAGTACACCCACCCGGTAGTGAGGGTGATAGGTCGGGGTAAAGTTGCAGACGAACAGCAGTTGTTCGCTCGGGTCTTTGCCGCGGCGCACGAAGGTGAAGACGCTGTTGAGCACGTCGTGGCAGTCGACCCAGAAAAAGCCCGCCGGGTTGCAATCTTCTTCGTACAGGGCGGGCTGGCCGGTGTAAAGCCGGTTGAGAGCGCGCACGAACTGCTGCATCTGCCGGTGCTGCGGGTAGTCGAGCAGGTGCCAGTCGAGCGATTGGTAGGCGTTCCACTCGCGGCCGTGGGCAAATTCCATGCCCATAAACAGCGTCTTCTTGCCCGGATGCCCGTACATAAAAGTGAAGAGCGCCCGCAAATTGGCGAATTTTTGCCAGCCGTCCCCCGGCATCTTGCCGATGATCGAGCCTTTCATGTGCACGACTTCGTCGTGGGAAAGGGCCAGCACAAAGTTCTCGTAGAACGTGTAAGTAATCGAGAAGGTGATGTCGTTGTGCCGGTAGCGGCGAAAGAGCGGATCGGTCCGGAAGTAGGCGAGGGTATCGTGCATCCAGCCCATGTGCCACTTGAGGTTGAAGCCCAGGCCCCCGAGATAGGGGGGTCGCGTGACCAGGGGCCAGGCGGTGGACTCCTCGGCGATCGAGAGTGCCCCGGGATAGTAAAGAAAAATCAGTTCATTGAGCTGGCGCAAAAAACCGATCGCTTCGAGGTTCTCGCGCCCGCCGTAGCGGTTGGCCACCCACTCGCCGTCGTGGCGCGAGTAATCGAGATAGAGCATCGCCGCTACCGCGTCCACCCGGATGCCGTCGATGTGGTAGCGCTCGAACCAAAATAGGGCGTTGGCAATCAAGAAGTTGCGCACCTCGTTGCGCCCGTAGTTGAACACGAGGGTGCCCCACTCTTTGTGTTCGCCCTGGCGCGAGTCGGCGTGCTCATACAGATGGGTGCCGTCGAAAAGGGCGAGGCCGTGGCCGTCTTTAGGAAAGTGGGCCGGTACCCAGTCGAGGATGACGCCGATCCCTGACTGGTGGCAGCGATCGACAAAGGCCATGAACTCCGTCGGGTTTCCGAAGCGCGAAGTGGGGGCGTAGTAGCCCAGCACCTGATAGCCCCAACTGCCGTCGAAGGGGTGCTCCAGGATCGGCAGCAGTTCGATGTGGGTAAAGCCCAGATCCTTGACGTAAGGAATAAGCTTGTCCGCCAGTTCTGTGTAGCTCAAGAAGCGGTCGCCTTCCTCGGGCACCCGCATCCAGGAGCCCAGGTGCACCTCGTAAATGGCAAGTGGCTGCTTGAGCGGGTTGGAGAGTGCGCGCCGCTTGAGCCATTCACCGTCGTTCCAGCTGTAGCGGTCGAGATCGGCTACCACCGAACCGCTCTTGGGGCGCAATTCCTGCTGGAAAGCGTAGGGGTCGGACTTTTCATAAATATGGCCGAAGCCGTTTTTGATCTCGAATTTGTAGACCGTCCCCTCGCCCAGTTCAGGTATGAATAGCTCCCAGATGCCGGTGGAACGCTCGACTCTGCGCATCTGGTGGAAGCGGCCGTCCCAGCGATTGAAGTCGCCCAGCACACTCACATTGCGGGCACTGGGCGCCCACACCGCAAAATAGACCCCCGCCACCCCCTCGAAGACGGCCGGGTGGGCACCCAATTTCTCGTAGATGCGGTGATGGTTGCCCTCGGCAAACAGGTGGCCGTCGAGATCGCTCAAGAGCGAGCCGCGAAACCGATAGGCGTCCTCGATCAAACGCTCGCCCCAAGCGTCTTCCACCCGCAGCCGGTAGGCCCCTGGAGCCGTGGGCACGGCGCACTCGAACAGATCCGGGTGCCGACGATTCTCCATAGCAAGCTCGCCGGATTCGCCGAGCAGAACCACCCGGGAAGCACCCGGCTGGTAAGTCCGCACCACCCAGGCCCCACCGTCCTCTGCTCGGTGCGGACCGAGAATGGCAAAGGGATCGGCGTGCAAATTGGTCACCAGCGCTTCGATATCCCGCAGCTCCACAGTTGGATTCATTAATTATTTCTCAAATCGACTCCCCCGGTCGACAACGCCGCCAACCGGTTCATTACTTATACTTAAATTAAATACACCTTTTGAAACGATCCTGTCGAGCGCCTGGGGGGCTGGCGGGTTTTCGGTACGGTAGTTTTGGCAGTTGGTGCAGCACGACGATCTGTGGAGCGAGAGGTGGAACCCCCTTCGGGTTCCCCTCTCGCGCTCTCCTCCTCCCCGCGTCGAGGGGGTGCCACCCCCCCGACACCCCCCGGACTTAGCGGCATGGTTGGGAGCGAGGCTTGGTGGGTGGGCTGGGCTTATGCTTCCAGGGCCTGCACGACGCGTGTCGACTGCGGCACAGATCCGAGTGTGCAAGGCGCCGGGTAGTGAGTCTGAAAACCGGAGCAGGCTCCGGTTTTCCCTTACGCCTGACACATGCTCTAGAACTCCACAGGTCCCTCAATGATGCAAATGGGGATGAGGCCGTCGGTCGCAGTCCCCGGAGGGCAGGGTTCCTCTTCGTAGAAGATGACCTGGCCGGGTCCGCCCGCTCCGCCGCCGCCGCCGCCGCCGGTGGGCAGGTACTCAGAGTAGGGGAATTGGGCCGTCACCTCGGCACCGCCCGCCAGGGGCTCCGAGCCGTTGAAGCTGGCATTGGGTTCGATGAGCAGGCGACCTTCGGCGGCGATGAGAGTCAATGCACCGCTGCTCCCCGCTTCTTCAGCCCCGGCACCGCCCTCGGTGCGGATCGTGCCGCTCAAAGTGAGCAGTCCGGTTTGCGAGCCAAGCACCACTGAACCTCCCCCGCCGCCGCCGCCGACCATGGCCGGGGGTTCGTCGGACGACAGTGCCATGCGCACCTGGGGAGCCGCCGCTTTTTTGGGTTGGGGAGTGCCGGGTTCACCCGTACTCCCACCACCGCCACCCCGACCGCCCTGGCCACCCTTGGCGGGGATCGGAACGGGACCAAAGAACGGGAGGCGCACACACCTGTCGCCGCCGCCCCCACCGCCGCCCCCACCGCCGCCGTTCGGAGAACCGTTGCCACCGTTGCCGCCGACGCCACCGTTGGGGGCCGCTCCGCCGTTGCCGCCCTTACCGCCGAACACGACTCCCAACCTGCCGCCCTGGCCGCCCACGCCGCCCGCGGCAGCAGCGGGGCATTTTCCCGCTGCCCCGTTGCCACCTGCTGCCCCCCCGGCGGCGGCACCGTTGCCGCCGAGGCCGCTGTAGCCACCGCCGCCGCCACCGCCGCCGCCGCGCAAGTTACCGACTTTGCGTCCGAGTCTGTTTAAAACCGGATTGCCGTCCCCGCCGTTGCCGCCGTTGCCGCCCGCAAAGGCGTAGCTGCCCTTGCCCCCGCGACTGCCGCCGCCCCGGGCTAAGCCACCGCCACCGCCGAAGGGAATCCCCGCCACTTGAGCACCGGTACCACCATCGCCACCGCCCACATCGATGCTGCCGGCAAATTGCAGGTCGCCGCCGGCGAAGATGTGGAAGCCGCCGCCGCCGCCGCCGCCGCCGCCCGCATCGACGGCCCCCGCTTCGCCGGAGCCTCCTTTGAGATCGACGGTGGCCCCCAGATAGGCCGAGTCGCCCGAGGTGAGAATCAGCGCCCCGTCGCCCTCGACACTCACCACGACGCCGGGCCCGAGGTGAATGCTCAAAAAGTCGAATACCATGACCCCGGGCGCCTCCCCGTCCTCAAGGCCCTCCACCGGCACACCGAGGGACACCCCGCGGGCGACACCGGGTTGGATGCTGCCGTTGATCGCGTAAGTGCCGGTGCTCGTGTTGAAGACGACGGTGCCGCCATCGACGTGCAATTCTCCCAGAGCACTTTTGGGGGCAAAAGCAATCGGTACCTCCGCCACCGGTGCGTCCGCCGCAAGCTTTACCGATTTTGTCGACTGGGCAGTGCGAATATCCGATTTCGAGCCGCTTTCTGCCGCAAACAGCGGTGCGGGCAGAAAGCTACAGCTCACAAGTAACGCGCTCAAAACTGCAATAGATTGCCTGCATCGGGCCACTCGGAGGGGATGGAGAGTCGTCGTTTTTTTCATGTTGACCTCAGGGGAAGGGCACGGTCTCAGTAGTTTGGATTTGCCGAGACTTTACCCAGGTAGTTGTCTGCATGCTCCTCGACAGAAGCTGCCACTTTCCAGACCGGATGCTGCTCAAATGCCGTCCAATTTTTGCTTGGGTGTTCAGCGGATGGTGATCACCCGCTGGGCCAGGGCGCCGTGACCGAGAAGATGCGAATCGGCTTGGCGCCGTAGCGCGTGCTCCAGTGCCCTGGCTCGTAGACTAGTTGCCAGCCGATAGCCAAAAGTACCAGCGGCCAGCAACCCCTGTTGGTGAGGGCCACAAGGCTCCAACACCCTGCGCCGATGACGGTGCCAAAACAGACCCGCAGTTAATTGCTCCCCTGAGCACCCCCTCCAAATTCAATCCTGCCGCCTATACGAAAGGTGGTGCCCGGAGCCGGGATGCCGCTGAGGTACTCGTACTGCGTATCGGTCAAGTTGAAGACACTACCGGTCAAAGTAAAGTTCTGTGCAATGGGAACTTCGACATTGAGGTCCAGGGTTGCAAAGGATGGGGTGAAATCGGTCGAGCCTCCCAGGCCGGTCACCCCGCGCCGCTTGCCGTCGTCGTAGCGAAAAAGCAGCGAGGCATTCAGCCTCTGATTTGCGTAGGAAAGGGCAGCGGCAATTTTGTTGAAAGGGATGCTCTGGTCTTGAAACTGGAAGAAATACGGGTAAGTGGACTGTTCCACGCTGTCGACTGCACCCACATTGCGTGCGTCGGTGTTCGTGTAGGCGACTCTCAGCCGCAGCTGGTCGGTGAGCTGCCAGTTGGCTGCCACCTCAATGCCCGAGGCAATCCGGGTGTTCTGATTCTGCCGTTGAAAGCGCAGGTTGCCATCTTGAATGAGCGCTGCAAAACCGATGAATCCGTCCAGATAGGTGTTGAAGTAGGTGACCTGCACACCCAGGTTTTGCGCCGGGGTAATATCGACGCCGACATCGTAGGTGACGCCCGATTCGGGGCGCAGCCCGGGATTCGCCAGGAGAAAGCCTCCCGTAACGGTGAGGTCGGCGATGCTTGGCGCGTTGAACACGTAGGAGCCGTTGGCCCGCAGCGAGAGGAAGTTCGTCGGGGTGTAGCGGATGCCGACTGCGGGAGTGCCGACGCTGCCGAACTGGGTGCTGTAGGTATAGCGAAAACCGAGGTTTGCCTTGAGTTGGTCGCTAAAGCTGATGTCGTCGATTAAAAAGGCGGACGTGCGCGAGATGGCGCTGTCGACGAACCTGGTGCCCCCCCCGACCTGGGCATAGCTGCGGTCCTGCACGAAGTTAATCCCGAAGGAGAGGGTCTGTCCGGCGGAGAGTTGGGTGTTCAGTGCGCTCTGGATTTCGAGCTTGTTGCCCTCGTTGTAGGGCTGCGACGGTTGGAAGACGGCAAAGGGCGACTCGCCCGCTCCGAAGAAGTTGGTATTAAAGAAGAGCGGCGCGATGAAGGCGGTGGATGTCAATCGGTAGTAGGAAATGTAGCTGTTGATGGAGGCGGTGGGCGTGAGCGTGTAGTCCCAGAACAAAGCGGCCTCGGTCTGTGTCTGGTTGTCGACCCGGTAGCTGACTTGGGTACCGGTGGCCGGTTCTGCGTTCGGGTAGGCGCTCCCGGCCGGGAAGTTCACCCTTCCATCGAGCGAGGTGGTGTAGGGAGCGGCGTAGTTGCCCAGCAGCGAGTTGATGCCCAAATTCACGCTCGCGGTGTTGACGATGTAGGGCGTCACGGTGCAGGCCGATTCGCTGCCGTCTGGATTGAGGGGCAAGAAGCGGGAGAAACTCAAAGTCCCGTTGTCGACCCCTGGAGGCAGAGCGCCGCCAAAACACGGAATAAAACCGTAAGCGCCGGGGCCGTCGTTGCTGAACTTTGAATTTTGCTGGTGGAGGCTCAGGGTCAGTTTGTTGGCGGGATCGGGCTTGAAGACGAGCTTGCCCGCGTAGCTGTCGTTGGCGTTAAAAGCATTGTCTGCAACACCTTTGACGGTGATGGGCGGGCCGACCTCCGGCTTGAGGTAGCCGTACAGGTCGATGTCGCCGCTGTTCTCAGGGTCGGGATTGGGCTGGCCGAAGGAGCTAATCGGGTTGCCGTCCGCATCGAAGGCGAGGCCCGAGGCCGCCGCATTTGGATTGACCGTGGGACCGTAGAAGCGCGCCTGGTTGGGCAGGGTGAAACTGTAAGGATAGTTGTTGAAGGCGACCAGGCTCGCGAAGATCAAGTTGTAGCTGAGCGTGTCGTCGCCGCCGCCGTACTTGGCCAGGTAGCGGCTAAAGCCGTAGCTGCCCGCTTCGTAGGCGAGAGTCAACTTCGGCAGTCCCCTGGGTGTCTCGGTAATTAAGTTGATCACACCGCCCACGGCTCCAGAACCGTAGCGCAGCGTTGCACCGCCGGTCACCACCTCGATGCTTTCCAGCTCATCGACGTTGAAGCGTGTGATGTCGGAGCGGTTGTTGCCGGAGCGCTGCAGCGACACTCCGTCCCTGAGCACCAGAAACCGCTGGTCGTCGAAGCCCCGCAAGAAATTGAACCCCGAGTTGCGCACCCCACCCAAAGAGGGCGGCCCCTCGAAGCCGGGAATCAGCACCAGCGCGTCTGTGACCGTTCTGGCCCCTTGAACCTGGAAGTCTGCTCTTTTGACCGTATAGGTCGTCGCCGTCGTGTCGCGTTGCCGGGTGGGGCGGCGGGTGGCGGTGACCGAGACTTCATCGAGGATATCGGCGCTCTCCCCCGGGGCGGCAGCTCCTTGAGACACAGCGGCAGGTGCAGTCGACGCCGCTCCCCCCGCCTGGCTGACTTTGGCGGGTGCGCTGAGCGGCCGGGTCCAATCCCATAGGGCCGGGCGGTGTTCCAGGTCGGCGGCGGTGCCGGCTGCTGACCGCAGCAAAGCCTTTGCCCCCTCGCCACCGATCTGGGCACTGGTACTCTGTGGGGCGATTGCCGTCCGCACCGTCGGTTGTGCGGTTACCGCCGTGTCCGACAAGCTGAAACCGAGAGCGATTGGCACCATCAGCCATAGACACGGCCTGGGTCCGCACTTAGTGTTCATGACGCGTTCACTCCCTTCCACCGGCAATCTTCACAGTATCGGAAGTGACCGAATCCCTGTATCCCCCTGGCCAGGATGGACTGCCGCGACCGCGGCGATTAGGCTATGTGGGCCGACAGTGCCAAATTTTGCCGAAATCCAGGCAGCCCAGCGTGTTCGGAGCATAGGCGGGACTGAGGCGAGAAAAAATACTATTGCAACAAGGGCATCATGATTATCCGGATCGCACGCAAAGAGACCACAGAGATCGTGCGCGACGGCCGCTTCCGGCTTGCGGCGCTCATCGTCGGGTGCCTGCTTCTGGCGTCACTGGCCGCCGGTTGGAAGCACTACAGCGATAGCGCCACAGAGCGGGCGGCGGCGGAACGGGTCACCCGCGCGCAGTGGCTCGCCCAGGGCCGCAAAAATCCGCATTCGGCGGCGCACTACGGCGTTTATGCCTTTCGGCCCCAACTGCCGCTCGCGTCGGTGGACGTGGGAGTGGAGAAGTACGTCGGTGTGGCGGTATGGCTGGAGGCGCACAAGCAAAACGACTTTCGCTATCGCCCAGCCCAGGACGCCACCGCCGTGCAGCGCTTCAGCGAGCTGACCGCCGCTACGGTGCTGCAGCAGTTGCTGCCCCTGCTCATCGTGCTGTTGACGTTTGGTGCTTTCGCGGACGAACGCGAGAGGGGCACGCTCAGGCAGGTGTTGAGTCTGGGGGTACCCAGGCGGGATCTGGCCCTCGGCAAAGCCCTGGGCATCAGCTTTGCCCTTTCGCTGCTGCTGGTCCCGGCGACGATTCTCGGCGTGATCGCCCTCGCCCTCTCTGCCGGGCCGGACGCGATGATCACAAGCGCGGCGCGCATGTTGCTGATGGGTGCCAGTTATCTTGTCTACTTCGGCATATTCGTCGGCCTGTCGCTCGCTGTATCGGCCGCGGTACGCTCCTCCCAATTGGCCCTCGTGGTGCTGCTTGCTTTCTGGATCGGCAACGGCCTGGTGGCGCCGCGCGCCGTTGCCGATCTGGCAAGACGCGTTTACCCCGGCCCCTCCGCACTCGCTTTCGGTCAGGCCGTCAAGCAGGACATCGACAACGGCGTCAACGGCCACAACGCCGCCGACGCCCGCCTGGCCGTTTTGAAGGCCCAGACCCTCAAGCAGTATGGAGTCAAGCGGGTCGAAGATCTGCCGATCAACTTCGATGCCATCGCCTTGCAGGAGGGCGAGAACTACGGCAACAAAGTTTTTGACAAGCACTACGGCTCCCTCTGGCAAACTTTCGAGCGCCAGAACAACGTTTATCAGTGGGGGGCACTCTTCGCACCCTTGCTGGCCGTGCGGACGCTTTCGATGGGCCTGTCCGGCACGGATTTTGCCCAGCATCGCGACTTTGCCAGTGCGGCCGAGGGCTACCGCCGCGGTTTGATCAAGACGATGAACGAGGAGATGCTCCACACGGAAGCGGGCAATTGGGAGGATACGGTCGGCGCCGAGACGTGGGCAAAGGTGCCGGCTTTTACTTACCGGATGCCATCGGTCGGCTGGGTACTGGCCAATTACTCCTGGAGCATCGTCTTTGCCCTGGGCTGGTTGGTTGTCGGTGTGATCGCTGCTTTCCAGGCCACGATCAGGCTGCGCGTCGATTGAGGAATGTTTTGTGTCGAGTCGAGCCAACTTGAACAGGAAGCGCAGATGTTAGGGCCAATTATCAAGCACGAGTGGCGCAACCTGGTTGCCCAAAGCACCCTTTGGCCAATTGTCGGTCTATTTGCGCTCCTGATTGGCTACGGGGTCTACAACGGGGCCGCCTGGGTGCAGTTTCAGCAGGAGGCTATCCAAACCGCCAGACAGGACGAGGCAACACGGTTGGCCTTGCTGGGTAAGCAGTTGGTGTCCCTTGAGCGCGGACCGACGGCCGAGTTGAAAGAGGCCCCGCAGGCCAGTGCCTGGTGGGTTGGCTACTCGCTTGCGGGGCGTTACGCGGTGATGCCGCCCGGTCCCCTGGCCTCCCTTTCGGTCGGTCAAAGCGACCTCTACCCGTACTATTTCAAAGTGACCACCGCCAGCAAGCAGGCTTTCATCAACAACAACGAGATCGAGAACCCGACCAACTTGCTGGCGGGGCACTTCGATCTGGCCTTCGTGATCGTTTACCTCTACCCGCTGTTGATCCTGGCTTTGAGCTACAACCTCATCTCCCAGGAACGCGACGAGGGCACGCTCTCGATGTTGCTGTCGCAGCCGGTGGCCCTCGGGACTTTCGTACTCGGCAAAATCGCGTTTCGGGCTTTGATCGTCCTGGCGCTGGCCGTCGCTTTTTCCCTGGCCGGGGTCGTTCTCAGCGGTGCTGAACTGGGGGCACCGGACACCGCCCTGCGCTTGGGGTTGTGGCTGTTGGTCGTTGGAGCCTACGGAGCTTTCTGGTTTGCAGCCGCGGTGGCGGTAAACGCCCTGGGCGGCAGTTCTGCGACCAATGCCGTCGCCCTGATGGGCCTGTGGCTGGCCTTTGTGGTGCTGATCCCGGCCCTGGTCAACATCACGATCAGCGCTGTCGATCCGATGCCCTCGCGGCTTGAGATGATCCAGTCCCTGCGCGAAGCGTCCAGCGCCGCCAGCGACCAAAGCGACCAGTTCCTGAGCAAGTACCAGGCGGACCATCCGGAATTGGCCGCCGAGGGTAAGGGTGGTTTTAACTACACCGATTACGGCGTCCGCTACACGCTCGTCCAGGCGGAAGTTGACCGGCGCGTCCGGCCGGTGCTCGAACGCTTCGACGCACAGCTCTTGCGCCAGCAGGAATGGGTGGACCGCTATCGCTACCTCTCGCCGGCCGTGGTCACCCAAGAAGCGCTCAACGACCTGGCCGGTACCGGTGTGGCCCGCTACCGCCACTTCCTGGGACAGGTAGAGGCGTACCACCGCGACTGGCAGAAATTCTTTCGCGCCGACACGATGAATAAGCAGCGTTTCAGCGCGAATGACCTGCAAGAGCTGCCGCACTTTAGGTTCTCTGAAGAAGCTCCCGGCCCGCTCACCGAGCGCGTCCTTGGCAGTCTGCTGGGGTTGATTGCTCCTGCTTTGCTCATTGGTCTAGTCGGCCTCTCAGCCTTGCGCCGCTATCCAATCACCGGCTAGAGGCGCGCTTCAGTTGTGCTGCGCGGCAAGCAGTTCGGCGTAGCGCCCCCCACGCCGCATCAGTTCCGCGTGGGTTCCTGTCTCGACTACCTGTCCGGCTTGGAGGACGACAATCCGATCGGCGCTGCGAATGGTCGAAAGCCGATGGGCAATCACCAGCGTGGTCCGTCCGGAGCGCAGACGGTCCATGGCCGTCTGGAGTGCCAGTTCATTCTCGGTGTCCAGGTTGGAAACCGCCTCGTCCATCACGAGGATGGGTGAATTTTTGAGCAACGCTCGCGCGATGGCAATGCGCTGGCGCTGCCCACCTGATAATTGCAGGCCACGCTCACCGGCATTCGTGTCATAGCCCTGGGGCAAGCAGCAGACGAATTCGTCTGCCAAGGCCAGGCGGGCGGCTGCTTTGACTTCTTCATCGCAAGCGGCGGGCCGACCCAGGCGAATGTTGTCCCGGATGCTCATATTGAATAAATAAATATCTTGCGGCACCAGTGCAATCAGCTCCCGTAGCGTGGCTTGCGGAAAATTGCGCAAATCATGGCCCCCGATCGTGACCGATCCGGCCGTGGTATCCCAAAAGCGCAGCAGCAGGTGAATGCAGGTGGATTTACCCGCACCGGAGTGCCCGACCAAAGCAACCGTTTCTCCCAGTGCCACCTCGAACGAGACATTCTCCAGGGCATTGGGGAGCGCCGGACCGTAGCGGAAGCTGACTTGATGGAATCGCACGTGGGGCACTATCTGTCCGGTAGGGGGCGCTGCCACTTTGTCCTCGACCAAAGCCGGCGCATCGAGCACCGCGAAGACCCGCTCTGCCGCTGCGAAAATCACGCCGAGGTTCTGAGTGATTCGGGTGAGCGCCACGACGGGCTCAAAGGTGTAAGCGGCAAGCACAATACTCAACGGGAAAAAAGCGAAGCCGAGCGACCCACGTGCCACCAGGTAGGCGGCCGCCGCGAGCACGCACAGCATACCCAGGGAAACCGCCCCATTGGTGAGAGCACCCTCAAGACCAGCCCGGCTGCCGTGGGCCATCTGGCTTTTGCGCAGCTCCCGGTCGCGACGGGCAAGCCTTTCGCCGAAATACCCGCCCTGGCCGAAAGCGACGATCTCTCGCAATCCCTGCACCGCATCCACGACCTCCGCGTTGACTTCGCCCAACTGCCGACGCAACGCCTTGCCTTCGCCGGAGGCACGTCGGCCAAACCACAGAGGAATACTCACCACCAGGACGAGGGCCGGCAACAACGAGAGCACCAGCAGTCCATGCAGCGTCGCCAGGGCAATCAGTGCGCCGGCCGGCACGACCACGGCCACGACAAAAGTTCCCACCGTGTGGGCGTAGAACCACTCCAGCATCTCGACGTCGGACATCACGGAGGAAGCGAGATCCCCGCTGCGGCGATCGAGCAGATAACTCGGCGCCAGCCGTTCGAGTGCCCGATACAGTGCACCGCGCACATCGGCCAGGATGCGGTAGGCCAGATCGTGGGCAAGCCACATCTCAAGCCAGGCCATCAGTGCTCGCAGCAGCACGGTACCGCCCAGAAGCCACAGCAGGGGTACGAGCGCCTCGACGTTGCTGCCGGTTACCGCTGTACCGACCAGATAAGCCCCGAGGCAAGTGGCGGCAATCGCCATGGCCTGGTTGGTAATCCCAGAAGCGATGGTCAGCCCCATGAGCCAAAAGTGGCTCTTCAACATCGCCAGGAGCTTCCAGAACCCGGACGGGTGGGGCGGGATGGTTTGGCTGTCCCATGGGATTCCTTCCGGAGCCGGTACCTGTTCAAGTGTCATAAAGTTCCTTGCTGTGCCGTTACCAATCGCGCGTAAGCCCCCGGCTGCAAGAGCAAGTCTCGATGGCGTCCTGCTTGAACGGCCTGTCCTTGTTCGAGTACCACAATGTGATCGGCATTCACCACCGTCGAGAGCCGGTGGGCAATCACCAGTGTGGTGCGGCCGGAGCGCAGGCGTTCGAGCGCTTGCTGGATTTGCGCCTCGTTGGCCGCATCCACGCTGGACGTTGCTTCATCCAGGATCAGTAGGGGGGCATCTTTCAACAGTGCTCGGGCAATCGCGATGCGCTGGCGCTGCCCGCCGGAAAGCTTCAATCCCCGTTCACCCACGATGGTCTGATAGCCCTCGGGCATTTCGGCAATAAAGTCGTGGGCGTTTGCCGTCCTCGCCGCCGCTTCCAGTTGGGCGGGTGTCGCATCGCGTCTACCAAACCGCAGGTTCTCAGCCACCGTGCCGTGAAAAAGGTACGTCTCCTGCGGTACCACCGCGATCAAGCTGCGCAAGCTTTCGAGTGAATACTCCCTTATCTCTCGGCCGGCGAGTGTAATCCGTCCGCTCTGCGGGTCGAAAAAGCGGAACAGCAACGAGACCACCGTGGATTTGCCCGCTCCCGATCGCCCGACCAGGGCGACGGTCTCACCGGGTCCCACCTCAAACGAGAGCCCACCCAGGGCTGGACGCTCCCCATCGGTGTAGGCAAAAGTGACGTTCTCGAAGGCAACGGCCAGACTGCCGGACTCTGAGCCGACTGACGCCGAGTCTGCCGGTTCGCTCACCATCGGCTGTGCTTCCAACAACTCAAAGATGGCGGGGGAAGCGGAAATCCCTCTGTAACCCAGGTGCCAATACATATTGAGATCGGCCAGGGGACGAAAGCATTCGGCTGAGAGAAACAAAATGGTCAGCAAACCCGGAATGTTCAAGCTGCCCTCAGCCAGATGCAGCGCCCCCACTCCGACCGCGAGCGCCGTACCGGCACTGAGGGCCAAGCCCGCGATACCCGAACCGACCAGCGACAAAGACATCTGTGCCATGGTCGCCCGGTACAAGTCCGTCGCCTCGCGCTGCAAAGTCAACCCCCGGCGTCCGCTCGCATTGAATGCCTTCAGGGTCGTCATCCCCTGCATGCTGTCGAGGAACTGAGCACCCAGACGGCTATAGGCCTGCCAGTGGCGGCGGCCATAGTCCCCCAGCAACCAGTCGTAGAGTGTGGGACCGAAAGGAGCGACGAGTACGCAGCCGAGCGTCAGCGCACCCACCACCGGATCCAGGGCGAACAGTCCGCTTACAATCAGCGCCGGGGCACACAGGGCGATACACACCTGCGGAAGGTAGTAGCCCATATAGCCTTCCAGGGCTTCCACACTGTCTACCACCGTTGCCTGTACCGCCCCGGTACGCTTGGTTTCGAGATAGCCCGGCCCCAGCAACAGCAGCCGGTTGAAAAGCCGCGTGCGCAGCATCTGTTTCACAGCCGACGCCACCTCCACCGCACTCACCTCGCGCAGCCACACAAGAGCGATCCGCAGGACGATACAGGCTGCAATCCCACCAAGACTGTCCAGAATCGAAGACCAGGAGCCCGTTCGCAAGATCTGGTCCACCGCTCGCGCAGTCAGTAAACCCTGGACGATATACGTTCCTGTGGCTGCCAGTCCC
The DNA here is from genome assembly GCF_000011385.1 of Gloeobacter violaceus PCC 7421. Classification (NCBI taxonomy): domain Bacteria; kingdom Bacillati; phylum Cyanobacteriota; class Cyanophyceae; order Gloeobacterales; family Gloeobacteraceae; genus Gloeobacter; species Gloeobacter violaceus. The sequence continues at coordinate 1,385,844 of NC_005125.1, read as the reverse complement.
AGCGCCGCCGTCGCCGCAAGCCGAACGCGCGCTCCCCGGGTCAGAGCCAGCAGACGGCGTTGCAACATCATCGAGCGTCTCTCCCCGTCGGCATCTGGAGCGTCAGCGTCAAACCCAATCTATAAATGCTTCTCTTAAGCATAGAAAGTCTATTGTAGCTCCAACACTTTTAGCGAAATGTGAGCTTTTGCGACATCCCCCTGGGGGGTATATCTAACCGAACTCCTTCTGTGTAAGCGTCGGTTTTATCAGCTTGACAGCACCAAATCACCTGGTTAGTCTTGCGCCAGGCCGATCCAAATGGTGACGTCTGCTACAACACATAATTGGAGAAGAAAACGCCAATGCTTAACTGTTACGATCCGAATAGTGTGAAGCCGGGTACTGCCGCATTCCAAACGATTTCCCTGCAGCTCGATGGGAAATCCGGTGTCTTTTTTGAAGAGCTGCTTGGCCTTCGCTCGCTCGGCACAAGTTCTGCACACCACAGTGGCGGCGGGTTTGCAGAGGCTGGCTCCGCACATCACAGCGGTGGTGGCTTCAGCGAAGCGAGTGCCGCACACCACAGCGGTGGTGGGTTTACAGAGGTTAGTTCCGCACACCACGGTGGCGGTGGTTTCCTTGAAGCCTCTCGCAACTAAGCAGAGCTGGTACGTCACGAATTTAACTCGACTTTGAAGTGAGCAGTATAGCCATTGCGCTCAAGCTCGTTCGCGATGTGGCGCGATGGCTATTCACTCCACTGCGGGTCAGTAGCCGGCATTTTGCGCAGTGCTCTTTGCCGGCAATTTGTTGAAAATAACTTCAAGTTGAAAAATGACTGAGACTACAGATTTGTATAGAATGAGTTCGAGTTTGCGCGTGGTTGCGCTCGCGGAAACTCTTCAGCGAGCGCGGGCTTTTGCAAGCCGCTTGGGTATTATCCGCGTGACGGACACCACCCGGTTAGACTGCATCGGCATTCCTGTTTTTGCTAGTATCCGACCCACGGCGCTGCCTGGTTCTCTGTGCGTCAATGCAGGCAAAGGGCTCCGTCCTGAGGAGGCGCGCGTCGGGGCATACATGGAAGCCATTGAGTTTGCCATGGCCGAGTATGGGCGTTCGGCCGTCGATTACGTGATGGCCACACCGCGCGACGTCCTCGACGGCAGGAGTCGGCCAGAAGCTATTCTTGATTTTTGTCCTGTCTTCGGTGCCCAGATTACTCTCGATGACCCGATGCCGTGCGTGGAAGCGGAGGAATTGCTCAGTTCGACGCGATGCCTGGTGCCGGCAGAACTCGTCTACGTGCCTGCCCCGGCGGTAGAGGGGGTGCAGAGGCATTTCGGGTCGAGTTCGAATGGCCTGTGTTCCGGCAACTCCGTCTGGGAGGCAAGCGTGCACGGACTGGCCGAGGTGATCGAACGGGACATCCAGTCATTTTGTTTCCTGCACGACACCTCGGTACTGGTGGACATCGCCTCGTTGCCGCCGCAGCCGGCCGCCCTGGCCCGGCAGATCGGCGAGGCCGGTTTCACCCTCCGGCTGCGTTACGTCGAGAACATCTTCGAGTTGCCGTACTTCGCCGCTTACGTCATGGAGCCGGACCCGGTCGATGCCGTCTACATTTGCGGCGGCTTTGGATGCCACCCTTTCAAGGAGATCGCCGCGGTGCGCGCTATCTGCGAAGCGGTCCAGGGGCGCCTGTCGTTCATCCATGGCGGGCGGGACGATCTAATCGAGCGCCACCGGCTGCTTGCCCAGATGAACGGCGAGCAGGAGTTGGCCTTCAGCCGAAAACTGGCCGCTAAAGTCTCACGCCCCGAAGGAATGATTGGCTTTGAAGCGATTGGCGATCGATCAGGTGAAGTTTGCGATCTGTCCTCGGCCTGGGAGGTGCTCGTCGCCGCCATCCGGAAAGTGGGGATCGCGCATGTCTGCCGGGTCGTCTTCACCCAGCCGCACGATCCGGTTCAGGTACTCAAGCTGATCGTGCCTCGCCTGGAGATGTTTGACCGAAGCACCAGACGGATTGGACCGAGGCTGAGGGACCATGCCCGATTTCATGAATAACTGCACGTTCTTCGTCGGCCCGACGCTGCAGGGCATCGAACCGCTCAAACACCTGCGATTGGATGTGACCTGTCTACCGCCCGTGCGCCGCGGCGACGTCGAAGCCTTGACCTCCCAGTCTCCTCCGGGCCATCTGGTGATCGTCGATGGCATCTTCCACCAGTTCCCCTCTGTCGGGCACATCGAGCTGCGCACAGCCCTCAAAAAGGGATGGCGGGTTTGGGGGCTCTGCTCAATGGGCGCTATCCGCGCCTGTGAAATGCGCGATCTGGGAATGCGCGGTTACGGCACGGTGTACGAGCGCTTCGTGCAGGACGAAGATTTTACCGACGACGAGGTCGCCCTCCTGCACGGGCCGGCACACCCTTACCCATCGATCACTGAGCCGCTCATTCACATGCGCTTCGCGCTCGACGACCTGGTGACCCGGGGCGGACTCTCCCGCCGCGAGGCGGCGGCTGTCGTGGAGCACTTGTCGCGTCTCTGGTTCGGTTACCGGACTCTGGCACTGTTGCGGCAGCTTGTCCTAGAGTGCCGGCCGCAGATGGAGACGGGCATCGTCGACACGTGGCTGGCAAACTTCGAGCCATTCCGAATCAAGTCCTGGGATTTGTGGAAGTTCCTCCAGGAAAGACCCTGGCAAAAGCGCGATTGAGTACCACTTGAGTATCTTGAGAGAATTTGCATGATAATGATTATTGTTCTCTATGACCGAAACACGGGTCGGTGGCCCAGGAGCTGAAATGACCTGGAATCTTTCTGCCTGGTCCATCCGCAACCCGGTGCCCACCATCGCCTTGTTTTTGCTGTTGACGGCGGCTGGGGTGGCTGCCTTCGTCCAGCTTCCGATCGCCATCGACCCGGACGTGCAGGTGCCGAAGGTCTCCGTCACCGTCACCCAGCTGGGAGCAGCCCCGCCGGAACTGGAGACCCAGGTGACGCGCAAGATCGAGGACGCTGTGGCAGGCATCGGCAACATTAGGCACATCACCTCGCAGATCAAAGACGGATCCTCCTCGACCGAGATCGAGTTTCTGCTCGGCACCAACTTTGACCGAGCCGTCAACGATGTGCGCGATGCCGTTGCCAAGATTCGCTCCTCATTGCCCCAGAGTATCGACCAACCGGTGATCCGTCGGGTAGAGGCCAGCCGAGATGCCGAGACCCTGGTCGAGTACGAAGTGCTCTCCGCAAGCCGCTCGGTCAAGGAGTTGAGCTGGATCGCCGACAACGATGTGACTCGCGCCATGCTCGCGGTGCCCGGGGTGGCCAGGGTCTGGCGCTCGGGCGGGGTCACACGAGAAATTCGGGTGCAGCTCGATCCAAACCGGCTGCAGGCGCTGGGGATCACTGCCCTGGATGTCGATGCGCAGATCCGCTCACTGAACACTAACCTGCCCGGTGGCCGGGGGGAAGTGGGTACCACCGAGCAGGCGATCCGCACCCTCGGCTCGGCCAGTACTGTCGAGCAACTGCGCACTACCCAAATCTCACTGGGGGATGGACGTCATGCCCGCCTCGATACCCTGGGCCGCATTACCGACGGCGAGAGCGATCCCGATAATCTTGCTTTTTTGAACCGGGTGCCGGTCGTCTACCTTGGAGCCATCCGCTCCAGCGGCAGCAATTTGGTGGCGGTCGAGGAAGCCATCGATGCGAAGATGCGCGAGCTGGCGCGTAGCCTACCCGCCGGCGTCGAGATCCGCAAAAGCTGGACCAATGCCACTTTTGTGCGCGAATCCTACAGCGCGTCGGTCGAGGCGTTGCTATTGGGAGCGTCGCTGGCGGTGGTAGTCATCTGGCTTTTCTTGCGCGATGGGCGGGCGACTTTTATCGCAGGTCTCGCTATACCGCTCTCGGTGATCCCGACGTTTGCAGTGATGAAGCTGGCGGGCTTCACGCTCAACAACATGACGCTACTGGCGCTGGCGCTGGTGGTCGGTATTCTGGTGGACGACGCCATCGTCGAAATCGAAAACATCATCCGCCACACCGCGATGGGCAAATCCCCTTTCCAGGCCGCCCTGGACGCGGCCGACGAGATCGGTCTGGCGGTCGTCGCCACCACGATGACGATCGTGGCCGTATTTTTGCCGGTGGCCTTTATGGAGGGCATACAAGGACAGTACTTCCGGCAGTTCGGCTGGTCGGTGGCGGCCGCGGTGCTCTTTTCACTGCTGGTGGCACGGATGCTCACACCGTTGATGGCCGCTTACTGGATGAAGCCGTTGCCGCACACAGAGCAAAAAAGTTTCCTGGTGCGTGCTTACGACTATCTGCTGATCAGGGCTCTGCAGTATCGGAACTTGACGGTCGTGCTGGCTGCCGGGGTGTTTGCCTTGAGCCTCTGGCTGTGGCCCCAGGTACCGACTTCGCTGGTGAATGCCGCCGATGACGGCGAGATCGATCTGTATGTCCTGATGCCGCCGGGCACGCCTATCGAGCAGACCCGGCAGAGCGCTTTGCAGATGAGCGCGCTGATGGAGGCCCATCCGGCAGTCGATCGGGTTTTTAGTGGGGTGGGCACTTTTGGCGACAAGAAAAACCAGAATCTGTTCTTCATCTACCTCAAACCCAAAGAGCAGAGACGGTTGAACGAAAAACAGGTCGAAGCCGAATTGAGAAGCAAGCTTGAGCAGGTGCCGGGGGTGCGTTTGTCTTTCGCGGGCAGCAGCTTCACCGGCGGCAAGGAACTGCAAATTGTCCTTCAATCCGACGATTCGATTGCCCTTGAGCGTTCCGGCTCGCTGCTGGTGGATCAGATGCGCTCGGTGCCAGGATTGACCGACGTCAATCTCGCATCCGAACTCGCCCGGCCCGAACTGCGCGTGGTTCCCAACCTGGCCCGGGCCGCCGATCAGGGAGTGTCGGTAGAGGCGATTGCCCGCACCGCTTTGGTCGCCACACTCGGGGACAACCCCACTTCCCTGGCAAAGTTCAATCTGCCCGGTCGGCAAATCAACATCCGCGTTCTGCTCGATCCGCGTTTTCGCCAAGACCTCCAGGCGATCGAAAATCTGCAGCTCACCAACGGTAGCGGACAGCTGGTTCCCCTGAAAGCCGTCGCCGACATTCGCCTGAACACCGGGATCTCCCAGATCGAGCGCTACGACCGCTCCCGCAAGGTCACCGTTGAAGCCAACCTGGCACCGGGCAGCGAACTTGGACCGGCCCTGGCGCGAGTGCACCAGTTGCCCGCCCTGCGCAACTTACCCGCCGGTGTCCGGGAGAAAGCCACGGGCGATGCCGAGGTGCAAAAAGACGTCTTCAACGGTTTTGGCGGCGCTATTGCCGTGGCGGTACTGCTGGTTTACGCGGTGTTGGTTCTGTTGTTTGGCGGCTTTTTGCAACCGCTCACCATCATGATCTCGCTACCCTTGGCCTTGGGCGGTGCCCTGGTAGGACTGCTGCTAATGGGCAAGTCGATGGGGATGTACGCCCTAATTGGCATTGTGATGCTGATGGGATTGGTGACCAAAAATGCGATCCTTCTGGTCGAATACTGCCTGATGGCGATGAAGGGGGGCAGGTCAAGATTGGAAGCGATCATGAGTGCGGGCGAAACCCGACTGCGCCCGATCCTGATGACCACCGTCGCGATGATCGCAGGCATGCTGCCCATCGCCCTCTCGCTTGGAGCCGGGGCCGAAACGCGCTCTCCCATGGCGATCGCAGTTGTGGGCGGGCTGGTCACCTCGACACTGCTGACTTTGGTGGTAGTCCCGGTGGTCTTCACCTACATCGACGATCTCGAGCAGTGGCTATCTATTCACTTGGATCGCACGTCTCAACAAGATCGACGTCAAGCTATCCAGGCCGATAACCAACCGGATCTTCCGGTAATTGCTCGCTCGCTTCCTACTCAGCAGGAGTAGCAATTGGCAAATTCTTCTGTCCTTAGAAAATTCACCATCGAAGGTTTAGAGCCTGGTGCAGGTAATCTGACGCAGGCCCATCGAGCAGGGCACTGAGCCGTCGGCCCTTTCCAGCATCCCCATGGCAGAGATGAATTCAGCTTCTAGTCGCACCTTTGCTTCGTCTGAAAGCAGCACAACGTCGTACATCAGCGAGAGCATTTCCCAGACTTTGTTTCTGGGGGCATCCAGCCGAATCACAAAGTCCTCTATCCAAATCGGCTCAACGAATCCCGTGCCTGCCGAGAACAAGCTCCGCAGTCCCTGCTCGGAGAAAGTAAGCGGATCTCCAAGGCGCGGTCCGCGGGTATTCACCTCTGAGAGGTAATTTTTCAGCAGTTGCACGAACGCCTCGTAGGCGTCGCCTCGTTGAAACTCACCCACGACGACTGCAGAGAACACCCCTCCGGGCTTGAGAACACGGTGCACTGAGGCAACGACTTCACGGACGCCATCCATCAGCATCAAGGCCAAGTGGCAAAGCACAAAGTCCACCGACGCATCCGACAGAGGAAGCGCCTGCGCTCGGGCGCAGTACAGAACCACGGCAGCGGAAACTAAGCGTGCTTGGGCAGCGTCCAATTCCTCCGGGCTCAAATCGACGCCGACCAGGCAGAGACGTGCCTGTTGACGCTCGGCCAATCTTTGGAGCAAAAAACCATCTCCACAGGCAAGGTCTAACACCGTGATCGGCTGCTCACTTTCTGGAATAACTTTAAGTAGCCGCTCATATGAAGAGATTCCACACAGAGTTTGGCCATGAGCAAAAGATGATGAAGTCGCACCAGGGTAAAGGCTGTGAAATTTCTTGAGGAAATATTCGGCTTCCGAAAGTTCTTGCATGAGCATTCCAGATTTGCGTCTCGGCTCTCCGCGTCGCTTCTCAAATTAACAGACAACGATCCCATTCCTTGCTTGAACTTTCGGACGACTTTGAACTCAACCACTGCTCCCACATGGACAGGTGTCCTTTGGCGTACGTTTCTGTTCCGTTGATCCCAAAACCCCAAATGCGGCTTTGTGGGGCTTCGCGCCGACGGCGAACACGCGCACAGGTTTGGCGCCGTAGCGCTCGCTCCAGTGGCGCTCCTGGAAGACAAGTTGCCAGCCTGCGGGAACGGTGCCGCCGACCAGTTGGGGATAGTTACGCAGCAGTGGATAGATTTTCCGGTAGCGCCCATCGATGATTGCTGCAACGTAGCGCGTTGCGGCGGGCAGGGGCACTTTGCCGCCTGCGATCCGCTCGGGAGGCAGGCGGCTGAAATAAGCGACCACGGGACTGTCGGTGACCAGGATCCCCGAGGGCGAGTGCCGGGCAAGCCATCGCCCTGCCACTTCCGACGGTTGGTTGAGGACCACCCAGCGCGGCCACAGTTGCAGGTACTGAACACTAAAAAGCAGTAGCACCGCCACGGCAGGTAGTTGGAGCAGGCGCAGCAGGGGACGGGTCGAGGCGAGGGCCGCAAGCAATGCCACCAGCACCAGATAGTAGCGGCTGCTGCCGGTGAGCGCTCCCCCGGCCACCAGGGCGACGAGCGTAGCGAGATAGCCAAAGGCCATCAGGCCCAGCCTGAGTGCCTCGCGGCGGGCAGCAAGGGTACCGGCAAGCGCCAGAAGCAGGGGCAACGCCAGGGGTCTCCACGAATAGGCGACCAGTTCGCGCCATCGGTCGCCCGCGCTTGGCAAAGCGGCTTGATCGACAGCGGCCCACGCGGCGGTGCGGCTGGCCTCCGCCTGGGTGAGGAACAATCCCAAGCCAAGGGCCGCGACGGGGAGCAGAAGCCACCCCCAACCCGAGAGTCGAACCGGGCGGCGCTGGAATATTTGCCAGCCGATCGCCAAAAGTACCAGCGGCCAGCAACCCCTGTCGGTGAGGGCCACAAGGCTCCAACACCCTGCGCCGATAACGGTGCCATCTTTTTGCCAGGCCACCACTCCCAGTACGACGAGCAGTACGGCGAGCGGTTCGGCGACGCTCAGGCTGCCGCCCAGCACGGTGATCGGGTTGAACAAAAACAAGCAGGCGGCGCCGACACCCCACCGCCAGGCAAGCACCCCGGCTGTAGCCATTGAAAACAAGGCGCTCAGGGCCTGCAGGGCAGCCAAGTTGTGCCAACCGAAGATCGCGAGCCATCCCCCCGCCAGCCAGTGATAGACGGGTAGCCAGCCGTTGCTGGTGCCGGTGAGCGGGTCGGTGAGAATACCAGTCCGCGCCAGATGGGCGGCGATCAGCCAGTGGTGATAGCTATCCTCCCAGGCAATGCCCAGGTTCTGGCGGTGCGCCTGTAGAGCAAGCCAGAGAGCCGCGGCGGCGCCAAAGGCAAGCCAGTTCAATAGACGCGCGGCGGGCACAGCGGCTCATGCGATTGGGGGCTTTCCAGCCTATCGGCCGGTTCTGGCGGCGCGCACCTGGCGGTCGAGGCGGCCCTCGGCATAGCGCAAAAGCGTGTCGAGCGAATCGATCCGGTTCTCCCAGGTCTGCAGGCGATAGGGTCTGAGGATTTTTTCTTGCCCCAGCCAGGTGCCCAGACCCTGGCGGATGGCCAGAAGCTGCTCGCGGGCGGTGCGCAGCCAGCCGGCCGACGGCTGCTTGCTCAACGTTTCGAGGGCGGCCTGGGTGCGCTTAATCTGGGCGCGCCATTCGCTGAGGCTGTACTCAGCCACCCAGATCTGTTTACGATCCAGCAAAAAATCCCACTCGCGCTTGAGGGCCGTGAATCGCTCTAGGGCGGTCGAAAGCGGGTCGCGATAGGGCAGAAGATTGGAGGCGGAAGAAGCCTGGGCAAGCATCTGCTGGTGGTTATCCGCCAGGTGGGCGGCGGCAAAAAGCGAGTAACCGCCGGAGGGCAAATCGCGCACCGCCTGGAGCTGATCGCGCAGTTGGACCTGCGGCAGCGACATCAGGTTGAGGCTGGGCAAAATCAGCACGGGCGCTTCTTTGACGCCGGGGAGGGTGGGCTCCACCAGCTGCTGCAGGCGGCGGGTATTGAGGGCGTAGGTCATCGGCACCAGCAGGTCGATGTTGCCCTGGATCGCCCACGCTTCCCAGTCCTGCTGCAACAGGCGTAGCCGCTCGCCGGGAGGGTTGGGAAAGACCGCCGCCGAAACGATGAGCCGCGGCTTGATGCGACGCAGCTTCTCGGCGGATTCGGCGACGAAGCTGCTCACTTGCTCGGCTTTGAAGCGGGTCCACAGCGCCCAGAGCGAGCTTTCTTCAGGAGCGATGTCGATCGGGTCGACGCCGGTCAATTGGGCAAAGCTCCGGCGCGCCGCCGGGGAGTAGCCGAAGTACTGACCGGCGTTCTTTTGGAGCGGATAGCGGATGTAATCGAACTGCAACCCGTCGACATCGTAGTTGGTGAGGATCTCCTCGTAGAGACTCTGCAAGTAGGCGCGCACTTCCGGATTGGCTGGGTCCATCCAGTACTCGGGTTGGCCCGCCGGGCGCAGATTGCCCTTGCGGCCGCTTTGTGCCCAACCGGGGTGGGCGGCGAGGACCGGTCCGGGAAAGTCCTGGGATTTGCCGATAAGCGCGTTGTGGCGCGTGTTGCCCGCCGCGAACGCCCACGTCCAGGCGTGCAGTTCCATCTTGCGCTCGTGGGCCAGGCGCACCGCCGCCGCGAGCGGATCCCAGCCCCGAATGAGCGGATTTTGGGCAGGAGCGACGGCACTCGGGTAAATCGTGTAGCCCGCGTTGACGGTTTCAAAGAAGACCGTGTTGATCCCCGACTGGGCCAGGCGGTCGAAGATGCGGGTCAGTCCCTCTTCAGAACCGGCTTTGACGATCGTGCCCCGGTCGAGCCAGATGGCGCGCACCTCCGGCAGGGCCGCCAGTTGCGAAGTCGGATAGTGCGCCCACAGATCTTCGATGGCATCCTCCCAGGCGGCGCGCGCCTGGGTGTCGAGGCCGTCTTTGAGCATGGCGGGCAATTCTTTGAGCGTGCGCTGGGCGCGGGCGATGGCGTCGCGGTAGGCAGGCGGGAACTGCTCGGGGGCTGTCGAGCGCGCGTCGCTGGTGAGCAGAGCGCTCTCGACGCGCCCCAGCACCCCCTCCAGTTCTTTGAACATGGCGGTCGCTTCGACCGGCGCGACTTTGAACTGGTTGCCCACCGCCCCCGGCAAGAAGCGCTCGATCGCCGCCGCCAGCCAGTCGCGGTCAAAAGTCGGTGAAGTCGTCCCCCACTGCCAGCCCAGGTAGGTCACATCCTCGTTGACGAGCACCGCCGGATTGCCCAGGCCACCGATCCAGGTAGCCGCGATGTTGGCGGTGCTGCCCACGGGCCGCACCAGGCTGCCGCCGCGCACAGCGCTGGCGGTGTTGCCGAGCTTCGTCCAGGGCTGGACCAGCTGCACCTCGGCGCGCGAGACGATATTGAGCGGTTCGATCCAGTAGGCACCCACCAGGTTGGTGAGCGCTTCGCGCACCTCAGGGGGCGATTCGGTGCCGAAAGGTCCGCTGACGATGAGCTTGCCGCCCCGGTCCACCCACTGCTGGATGGCGTTTGCCTGCTCGAGGGTGAGCTTGGTCAGATTCGGCAAAAACAGCACCTTGGCCTCGGCGAGCCGCTCCAGGCTCAAATCGGCGAGGGCCAGGGGCCGATAGCGCAGATTCAACCGCTCGATACGCCCCCGCAGCGTATCCCAGGCTCCTGCCTCAGGGGGCTGGACTACCACAATCGGATAGGCCTGGGCGGCCAGGATCAGCGGCGCCGACGCCAACCACAGCACAAGGGCGAGCACAATTCCTTTCCAGCGGCGGACTCCACACACCATCGCGATCCCCAGTACGTAGGAAGTTTAACAAAGTATCAAGCGGGTTTGATGGGCAAAATTGCCGCTTCAAGATTGTATCGAGAATCAGAACGGTAATTGAAAGCCGAGGGCCACCGAGACCTGGTTGTCGGCCCGCACCCGCAGGCTCTGATAGGGCGAAAGGCCCAAGGCGTTGGTGGCGAACAAATCTACCGACAGCGCCGCAAGACCCGGCAAAAAGCGCACCCCGGCCTGCCAGGGCAACAGTTGGGCGAGGCTGTTGCCCACAAAAGCATTTTCACCCCGCACCATCGGCGTCACCTGGGCGATCAGGTCGAACCCCGGCCACAGCCTGATCGAACCGCCGAGGCTCGCACCAATCAAGGGGGAGCGCTCGTCGCTTCTTTGGATGTAGGCGAGTTTGGGATTGATCCAGAAGCTGTGGCCCTCTTTGAGGGTGAATTGGGCTGGAAATGACAGGGTAAAGACGAACAGTTCGCCGATATTCTCGGTGACCAGACCGATCAAATTGGGTGGGATCGGGCCGCGGTCGCCCGCCGGGATGACACCGGGCACCCCCGGACAGGCGGTCGGCAGGCCGTCCAAAGCCCGCTCGAGACCATCGCGGGTGCCGTCGATGAAGTTACAGGCGCGGCTGGAGGTGCGCCCGAGCGTGAACACACCGCTCAGGGTGAACGGGTCGCCGCTCGGTTGGTGCAAAAAGCGCAGCTTGGTGTGCAGACCGCCGTCGGATTCGTCCGGCCCCGCCGGGGCAAAGTTGCCGAACACCCCCGTCTCGAAGTCGTTGAGGGTGCCTGCCCGGTAGGCAAACGAAAACGTGCCGGTGCTCGCGATGAAGCTTATCTGGTTGCGTCCGGAACCGATCGTGCTGCCGTCCAGCAAATCGAAGCTTGCCGGCACGTAGACGGCGCGGATTTCTGCCGGAACCTGGGTGTCGAAGGTGTCGGCAAATTGGCGATTGACCGGCAGGTCGAATACGTAAAAAAGCCGGTCCTGCATAAAAGTGAGGCCGACGCCGACGCCGGTGTTGTTGTCGACGGCCACCAGCGCCGGTCCGCCGGTGTTGCCGTAGGTGTTGCTCACGAACACGTCGAGGGCGAGGCGGGGATTGACCAGATAGCGCACCCCGGCGTTGTAGGGAATTACCTTGGTGGGCAGGCCGCTGGAGCGATCGACCGTGTTGGAGCCGGCCAGGATGGCCGTGGCGTCGCCGCGGATGTGAAAGCGGTTGGAAATCTTGAAGGTGCCGCCGATGCCCAGGCCGAAGGTGAGGCCGAAGCTCTGGTTGACCCCCGGGTTGATGGGAGTATAGATGGCGTTGTCGCCCGGAAAATAGACCAGCCGCGGCGAGACGGTGAAGGCGTAGCGCTCGTCGTAGGCAGTAAAAGTGAGGGGCAATTCGAGGGCGGGTGTGAAGACCAGCCCGTCCTGGCGCCGCTCGACGGTGGGCAAATTCGACCCGGCCACCCCCCGGAAGGTAAATTGCGGGCGGCTCGTGGTGATGCTTGCCACGGCACTCGTCTTGCCGCCCAGGATCTCGCCCAGGCGGAATTTGCCCTGGACGGTTACATCCTGAAAGATATTACCGTTGTTGACGCCGACGCGGCGCTCCACCAGATAATCGCCCTGAAAGCCAGGCACCGAGCCGTTCGCCCCTTGCAGATCCACCGTCATCTCGACGTTGTCGCTGAGGCCCCAGATGTACTGGCTGGACTGGTTGGTAAATAAATCGTCGTTGACCCCGGCTTCCGGCTGAAATAACCGTACGATCTGCGTCTGCTGAAGTTCGCCGTCGCGCAGGTGGCTGGCGGTGACCAGGCTGTAGCTGCGGCCATCCACCTTTTCAATGGGCGATCGCACGAACACTGGTTTTTCAAGTTGAACTTTGCGTTGTTGGAGTACCGATTCGAGGGTGAGGCTGGTGTTGTCGTTAAGTAGTAACGAACTGTCAGTGCTCGGTTTTTCGAGATCTTTGAGATCGCGTGCCCCGGTGGGCTGGTCGGTAAGTACCTGCGATCCGGCCTGGGAAAACTGCGCCCGAGCGGTATCCGGCAAAAGTGATACGAGCGATAGGCCAAGCGCCAACCCGAAAAGCCAACGGTTCAAAGCTTCACCAGTGCCAGGTCAGAGGCATTATACCCGAGCCTGTGGGCGCCCTCTGAACAGACACCCTTCGCACCTAGATCGCATCGGGATCGATTCCCAGTTGCCTAAGCCGCTCGGCCAACGCTTCAGTCCGCCGCCGCTCCTGGGCGACTTCCTGCTCGGCCCGCTCGGCCCGCTGCCGTTCTTGCTCGGCCCGCTGCCGTTCTTGCTCGGCCCGCTGCCGTTCTTGCTCGGCGCGTTCGGCTCCGGTCGCAATCACCTGCCGGTCTCGGTCGCACCAGCGCAGCCAGGTGTCCTCCTTGCCTTCAAACCTTCCCTGCCAGAGGGTCAATCCCAGGCCAACTTCCTCGAACCAGGCACTTTGCCGACTTTGGTAGTGCAGTCCGGAAAGCTCGAACACTTCCAGCACCGACCCGCCCAACTGCTGTAGCGGATCATAGATTGCGTAAAACGGCACACGCATCTGAGCGTAAATAGCCAGTTTGCTGCCGCGCTCGTTGCCCACGGTGTTGGAAACTATCTCGATCACCACTTCCGGGGGCTTGCCGAATTCCCAGAAAAAATAGGAGCGGTTTTGCTTTCGCCACCAGTCCTCAGCAATTTCGACGTGCAAGCTCAAGAAGACATCCGGGACCAGGGGCGGTTGGCGGACCGCGTAGAACAAACCGACGTTGGCAGCAGCAAGAAAGGAAAACTGGGGATGCCAGCAGCTGTAAAGCGGTTCGGTCAATAAACGTTGCTGCTTCTCGGAAGGAAGATTGTCCACCGGGGCATCATCCTCGGTCACCAGGTTTTCGATATCAACGATCATTTCATCTGTTGAAGCTTCCATGGAGAGACCTCCCGGCCGCAGAATATGGACATAGTAACACATGGCCTAGAAGTGCACGAAAATCAGCCAAACGTCAAAGTCTTCCCATTGCCCTAGTTGGAACTGACACAAAAGGTGGCTTGCATTGCAGGCAATCCTGCCGTAGTTCAAGCCATGCGGGCGATGGCGAGGCTGGCGCTGTGGGTGATGGCCGGTCCCAGGGTTTTGCCCAGCCAACCCAGATGCTTTTCGGCCAGAAAGCGGGCGCGGGCGGCGTAGATGGCTGAGCGCAATTTCAGTTGGGAGTGATCGGCTTTGTAGGTGAGCACGTTGTGACCGGCGCGCTTCCACTCGGCCTGCTCCTCGGGGCTGAGCCGTCCCTCCGAGACTACCCGGTCAAAGAGCTTCGTGCCCGGCAGCGGATAGGTGATCGTGAAGCTCAAGTAATCGAGCGGCAGTGTCGGAATAAATTGGAGTGTGGCGAGGATATCCTCGGTGCGCTCGCCCGGGTAGCCTATCTGGAAAAAAGCCGCCGCCCGGATACCGACGCTGTTGGCGTCCTGAATGGCCTGTCGCACATCCTGGGGGCTGAAGCGCTTGCCCATCTGTCTCAGCACTCGGGGGCTTCCAGACTCGATGCCAAAAAAGATCCGCTCGCAGCCGGCCGCGGCCATGCGGGCGAAGACTTTGCGCTGCACATCCACCCGTCCCAGGCAGTCCCACTTGAATTTGAGGCCGCGCCGGTGGATCTCGTCGCAAATTTTGAGCGCCCGCTGCCAGTTGAGCATGAAGATATCGTCGGAAAACCAGATGTGGCTGTAACCGGCCGCGAGGGCATTTTCGATATCTTCCATGACCTGCTCGACGGTGTGCTCGCGGTAGGTCGCCCCAAAAATGGGCTGATCGCAGTACTCGCAGCCGTAGGGACAGCCCCGGGCGGTGAAGACCGGCGTCTGGGTGTAGCCGAAGGTGGAGCGCCAGTACGCCTGGTAGCGCTCGTGGTCAAACAGATCCCGGGCGGGCATCGGCAGTCGGGTGAGCACCTCCTTGGGGATCAAAGGCGCTTTGGTGTTGCCCGTCAAAGCACCGGTCGGATCGAGGGTGCAGATCCCTTCAAGTTGCTTGTACGGGCGACGGTCCTTGAGGCAGGCCACCAGCGCTTCCCACACCAGCTCCCCCTCGCCGCGCATCACCGCGTCGAAGGCGGGCAAAAACGTCTGAGGCTTACCCGAGGGCATCGGCCCTCCAGCCACTAACAGCGCACGATCACCCAATGACGATCGCAGCCCCCGGACGATGGCAAGGGCGTCCTCGTGCATTGTCACCATGCAGTAGACGCCGACCACCAGCGGTTGCTCGGCCGCCGCTTCGGCGATCGCCCAGTCGATACCGCGAAAGGTGCAGTCGAGAAACCGAACGCTATGACCCAGAGCGCGCAGATGGGCGGCGATGAAACCCTGACCCAAAGGCGGAAAGAGCCAGAGTTTGCGGCCGGTGGCCTCGCGGTGAACATAAGGGTAGATGAGCACCACATCGGCCATTGCTCACATCCTTTGCGCTACGGAACCCATTTATCTTACGCGGCCCGCGCACCGGGATCAGCGCAGCCGCTCGCCGCTTGCCGGGTCGAAGAGCACCGCCCCCGCAAGGTCCAGACCGACGGGGATCGAATCGCCGCTGCGCCAATCAACGGAACCCGGGGTGCGCAGGCTCGCCTGGACGCCACCTAGTGAACCGAACACGATCGTTTCGTTTCCGAGAGGCTCGATAAGTTCGACGGTGAATTTTCCCCGAGGCATCGCCGCTTCTGGATGGGGACAGATAGCCTCCGGTCGCACCCCAAGCCGAACCTGTTCGCTCGTACATTGCTTCAACCGGGCCTGGGCGGCTTCGGGAAGGGCAAGCGCTTCTCCCTGCCACAACCAGCTGTGCCCACCGCGCACGATTTCGAACAGGTTCATAGGCGGGTGGCCCAAAAACTGGGCGACCATGACGTTTTCGGGCTCGGCGTAGATCTGCTCGGGGGTGCCCACCTGCCGCAGGTGGCCCTTTTCCATCACGGCGATGCGGTCCGCCAGGGTCATCGCCTCCACTTGATCGTGAGTGACGTAGATCATTGTCGTCGACAGGCGCTGGTGCAGGCGCTTCAGTTCGCTGCGCGTCTGGTTTCGCAGTTCGGTATCCAGGTTCGAGAGCGGTTCGTCCAGCAAGAACACCTGCGGGTCGCGCACCAGCGCGCGACCGACCGCGACGCGCTGCTGCTGACCGCCCGACAGTTGGGCGGGCTTGCGGTCCAGGAGTGCTTCAAGGCCCAGCAACTTGGCCATCTCCCGCACTTTGTGGCGGCGATCCTCGGAAGCTACCCCACGCATGCGCAGACCGAAGGCGAGGTTGTCGGCAACGCTCATGTGCGGATAGAGCGCATAATTTTGAAACACCATGGCCACGTCGCGTTCGCGGGCGGGCACAAAGGCTTTTGCCCCGGCCACCAGTCGGCCGCCGATGCGCATCTCGCCTGCGTCGATGGTCTCCAGTCCGGCGATCGTGCGCAGCAGGGTCGATTTGCCGCAGCCGCTCGGTCCCACCAGCACCAACAATTCGCCGGGGGCAATGTCAAGATCGATCCGTTGCAGTGCCGTGTACTGCTCGAAGCGCTTACCGACGCCGGACAGTTCTACTTGACCCACCTGACCCTCCGAATTTTCTGGAAATGTTCGGCCAATTCAAACAGCATAGATCCCAGAAAGCCGAAGGACCGGCTCGCCATGCACCCGTCCGCCACCCAAAAACTGCAATTTGAGTTGCGCTCCCGGCGCGAGCGCGGTGAGGCGACTACCCTGCCGCCGCGCACGCGCTGGCGCGAAGGGGTGCTGCTGTGGGCGGAGATCGTCTATTGCTCCCCCGCCGAGGCGCAGCAGCTGCGCGACGGCGCCGAAAGGCTCCATGTGCTGAGCGAGCAGCCCCCTGCCATTGGGCTGGTGATCACCCCCGAGTTCGATGAACACGGCCGCAGGCTCGCAATGGACGTCGACCAGCACGGCTACGGCGGCTTGGTGCGCTTCGAGAATCTGCTCACCGAGGACAACTATTTGCAGGTGATGGTCGGAGAAGGGCTCTACCCGCTCATCGTGCGCGAAGAAGAACTGATGCACTTCTGGATGCAGTTGACCTTGCAGTGCGAGCGCCATTTTCTGGCTGTTGCGAGCGAGAAAGTCTGCTTCGGCTACTGGGAGTCGGATCTGGCCCTCAGCCGCGCCGTCGAGGAGGCGTAATTTGGCCGGTACTTTCGCTTTGTACGCCGAGGCGAACCGGCGGCTCGAATCGCTGCTGGTAGGCAATAGCCGCCTGCAGCCCGCGGCGGTGGGGGGCGCCGAACTGGTCGCTGGGACCCGTGCCCTGCTCGACAGGGTCGGCGCTCCGGATCGGACGATGGAGTGCGTGCTGGTGGGGGGCACCAGCGGCAAGGGTTCGGTGGCGACCGGGCTCGCCGCCCATTGCGAGCGGGCGGGGGTGCGCGTCGGCCTGCACACCTCGCCCTACCTGCAGGTGGCCACCGAAAAGATTCGCCTGGACGGCCAATACATCGGCGGGGCAGAATTTGCCGAACTAGTGGAATGGATCTGGCCCCATTTGGAAGCGTGGCGCGATCCGGCCCACCTGCGGCGGCGCTATGGGGCTGTCTCGCTGGTACTGGCGGCCGAGGCGATGCGGCGACACGGAGCGCAAGTGGGCGTCTTCGAGGTGGGTTGCGGCGGTCGCTTCGACCCGGTCAACGCCCTCGCAGCTCGGGCAGTGGCCATTACGACCGTGGGCCTCGACCATGTCGCGTTACTCGGGCCGACCCTTGCAGATATCGCCTGGCAAAAAGCGGGTCTCATCAAGAGCGCCGCGCCGGTAGTAACCGCCGCCCGCGGTTTACCCTTACAAATCATTCAACGAGAGGCGGCCAGCTACGGAGCGCCGGTGCGTTGCACACCCGCCGACAACGCCGCCCTTGCCGGGGCGCTTTTTGAAGTTTGCCGGGGGACGCCTGCCCCACGCCTGCCCCCGCAGGCAGTTCGCCTACCCGGCAGGCTGGAGCCGATGGGGGTGCAGCAGTGGGTCTGGCTGGACGGCGCCCATAACCCCGAGAAGCTGGCCTATCTGGTTCGTCAGCTGCACGGCAGACCGGCGGTCGTCCTGTTCGGCGCCCTTGCAGGCAAGTCGCACCGCCCGATGCTCAAGATTCTCTCGCGGTTGGCCCGCACGCTCGTACTGTGCCCGATCGAGGTACCCGGCAAACTCCCCACGGATCTCGCAGAACTGACCCGACAGGCACAGGAGTGGTTCGAGCGCGTCGAACCGGCCCCGAACCCGGAAGCCGCCCTGGCATTCGCTCTGCACCGGCGCCAACCCGACCAGATTGTCGTAGTCACCGGCTCGCTGTACCTGGTGGGCCGGTTGCGCTCGCGCTGGTATCCGGCTGAGCGGGTCGTCGAAGCGCGCAGCAGCTGGCCTCCCCGACTCGATGGGCCTTAGAAATTGTTTACAACCGGTTGCCGCCGGTGCCGCTTGGTGCAACGATCGTCGTGAGCGGCATCTTCTGGAATCACCATGTTGCAAGACCCCAAAACCATTCGCTACTACCAGCGGCTGTCCGACACCCTGGTAGAACTGTGGCGCCGTCGCTACCGCAGCGAGGAGTTGCGCCTGTTTTCCGAGGGCTTCATCACTGCCCTGCGCTACGGCCAAGAACTCGATCCCACGCAGATCATGCGGCTGGAGCAGGAGATAAGGGGCTTCCTGGCCAACTCCGACAATCTCGAGCCGCCGGAACTGCGGCCCCAGCCCGAAGAGGAGCGATCCTAGACCGGCTCCAGGCGCATCAGCTTCTGGCCGTATTCGATCGGTTCGCCGTTTTCGACCAGAATCTCGACCACGCGGCCGGCGGCCTCGCTGTCGATGGTGTTCATCAACTTCATCGCCTCGATGATGCAGACGGTCTGACCGACGCGCACGACATCGCCCACCTCCACGAAGTTGGCGGCGTCCGGCGATGGAGCGCGGTAGAACGTGCCGACCATCGGGGACACCACGTCGATCGTCGGTCGATCGGGTGTGGCGGGGGGTGCAGGGGGTGGGGCCGGCGCCTCGTTTACCACGGGTGCCGCCGGGGCGACCGGGGCCGGTGGACTGCCCACCCCGGTCTGGACGACGGTCTTGCCGCTTTCCTTGCGGATGGACAGGCGAAAGCCCTCCGCTTCGATGGTCAGTTCGGTCACATCCGTCTGGTTGAGGATGGCGAGCAGCTCGCGGATTTCGGAAAGATCGATGTTCACAGGCGGTCTCAGTTTTCCCGGCCGAGGTAAGAGTTGTCGCGGGTGTCGATTTTGATTTTCTCGCCAATGGTGATAAATAGAGGCACCATAACCTCAGCACCGGTCTCGACTTTGGCGGGCTTGGTGCCGCCCTGGGCGGTGTCGCCCTTGACGCCCGGGTCGGTCTCGACCACTTGGAGGACGACCGTGTTGGGCAAATCGACGCCGATCACCCGTTCCTGCCACTTGAGAATCGAGACGCTCATGCCCTCTTTGAGGTATTTGGCGCCGTCGCCGAGCGTCTCGCGGGTGAGCGCTTCTTGCTCATAAGATTCCATGTCCATGAAGACGTACTCGTTGTCGCCCTGGGGGTAGACAAACTGCATGTCGCGCTTTTCGACCACCGCCTGGGGCAGCGTCTCGCCGGCTCTGAAGGTCCGTTCGTTGACGTTGCCGGTCATGACGTTTTTGAGCTTGGTGCGCACGAAGGCCGATCCCTTGCCCGGTTTGACGTGCAAGAATTCGATCACCCGCCAGACCTGGCCATCGAGTTCGATGGTGGTGCCGGTTCGAAAATCGTTGCTTGAGATCATGAATACGCCGGGGTAAAAGGGCCGTTCTAATTAAACTTGAGCCTCCGGTCCCCGTCAACGTGTACACGCGTGGTGAACGGGGCACCGGTGCAATCATCCCAGACAGGTTCAAGTCGGCCCTTTTCGTTGCGCACGCTTCCCAAAATTTAGAAATATTTAGCTATGCGTTTTGCAATGCTTACTTAGTCTTGACCGGCGATTTGCCCGCGCACCCATTGGCGGAAGGCTTTGAGGGCCAGACGCGGTCCTTCACTCTGGGCCATGGCCAAAAACCGGGACAGGTTTTCCTTGAGCGGCAGGTCCGGGAAAGTGGGGCTTTGTTCTACCTCGATATACTCGCCCTCCCGTAGCACGTCGATGCGCAACCGCCCCGCCTCCAGACGCCACAGTTCGGGCACCCCCAGGGCACGGTACACATCGAGTTGGGTGCGGGAGGTGACATCGACTTCAATCGAGAGCTCGGGGGGCGGATCTCGCCCGAGGTCCAGGCACTGTTTGCCGACCATCGCAGCAAAGTTGCGGATGTAAAAACAATCGTCCGGCTCGAAGCCCTTGGCAAGATCCCGCCGCTTGAACGTGGTAGAGCCGAAGGAGACGTAATCGATTTCCAGTTCGTCCAACAGCACTTTGACCAGATCGCCCAGGATAACTTTGTTTTTTTCGTGTTCCGGCAACGGCATACGAATCTCCAACGTCCCGTCGCTATAGGTCAGCCTGGAACCCCGGTGATCTCCCAGTTCTTCGAGAATGTCCTCGAACTGCTGCCAGCTCACCTCTTCGAGCACCAGCCGCTGTCCCGGTTGCACCTGCACCTGCTTTAGCTGCAGCGTCACGCTCATCGATCGAATCCTTGCTAATGGCGTCGTGGTCCAATCCTAGCGGGGCTGAGCGCTCGCAGGGGGCAGTATGGCGGGCACAGGTGGAAGCTCCGCTGTCGGGCATTGTGCAGCACAGGATGCCTACGGAATCGAAAACCGGTACTGGCCCCACACCCCCGCGCAGCGAGTCCGTTGTTCAGTGTCGGCGATTTGTGCTATGACCTGCGCAGTTTCCAGATCGGCGATCAAGACGGCAAATGCGACATTTTGGTAGGCAGGCCGCCTGCTGTCGTAATTGTATAGCTGCGAATGGACATTTTCGAGCAGGCGAGTGCGATCTGTGCCCGCGAGCGTTTCCCATCCCTTGCGCTCGACATCGAGGCGGACAAGGTAGCAGTCAAACGTTACATATGGCCAGGTGGATACGGCCAGATGCACAGCCGGGCCACCCCCCAACGTCCACCGGGAGACGATCCTGCTTTCGTCGAAACGGCGTACGAGCGACCCAAGGTGGTCGTAAAGCCGTGCGAGGTTTGCGGAGTTGTCTATCTTGATGACAGGACCGGGAAGTGGGTTTGCCCCTGCCACGGACGGCATCGTAAAGAGCAGCAAATGCACACAGGCCCACCCCAGCGCAAGAACCAACACATTCTGCCGACCGGACATTTTGAGAGCCTCGGAGGTGTCCTGGCAAGGAGTCCAGGTATAGATACTCAATAGGTTGAGGTTTTCCCCTCCATGCGCTCTAGACAGAAAATCGCCGAGCAAAATACTCCCGCCAGCTTTCAGGCAAAGCCTCGATCTGCAGCAGGCGCTCCAACAGATGCGCTTCCGATTCGCCCTTGGCATAGAGCCGCACAAAATCGGCAATGCTGACCTGCCGCTCGTCCGTGTACACGCGCTCGACGGCATCGCCCGTACCCACCTCACCCGCTTTTTCGACCGCGAAGTAAAAGCCTGTCCGGCCGCTCGCCAGGAATTTCCCGATGATCCCCGGATCTGCGAAGCGGATGCCGAGCTTGTAGCAGGGTAGGCGCGGCTGGGTTACAACGACTTCAACAGTGCCGATGCGGAAACGGTCCCCCACGTGCACATCCGCTTCCGACAGTCCGCTGGTGGTCAGGTTCTCGCCGAACATTCCCCAGGTCAGTACCTGGCCGTTGCGCTCGTGCTGCCAGTAATCGTAGTGTTCTGCCGGATAGGCGTACACCGCCTTATCCACCCCCCCGTGCACACTCAGATCCGCCTGGCCATCCCCATCCAGGTTCAGCGGGCGCACCGCCACCCGCCCGGCCACCGGTGCTTTGAAGATACCGGTAAGTACCTGTCTGCCCCGCCATTCGACTTGCCGGGGCAATCCGACATTGACCGAAATCACCTGCATGATGCTCTCCTGACGCAATAACGGAGTCTCACTACATTGACGCGGCGCCCGCCGCAAAAACCTTGATCGCCATCATGGCCCGGCGGTGCGACCAGGCGGGTGCTTCGCCCGACTGCGGTGGGCAGCCGCCTTAGCGCGGTTGCCGCACAGGGCCATGCTGCACCAGCGGCGCGAATGGCTCTTGGTCGTGTCAACAAACCACAGCGTGCAGTTTGTTCCCTCACAATGGCGCACCAGGGCAAAATCGACGCGGCAGACCAGATCGGCCATCACTTCGGCCACCGGCTGCAACAGCTGCTGCGGGTGGATCCACCGCCGGTGGATTCGGCAGACCGGTTTGCCCGCTTCTCCCCACGCGATCTGCCGGTAAGCCTCTTCCCCGGCAAGCAGACGGTTGAGCGGCTCCAGCTCGCCGAGCACCTGCTTGCCCAGCTCGCCTCCGGCCTGGCCCGCGACAAACCCGCGCAGCCACTCGCGCAGGGCGCGCGCCTCGCCTGCAACGGTATCGAGCGCTTCGGGCGGGTGCTCGACCGCCAGGCGCCGCGCCGTTTCGCGGTCGAGGAGCCCGGCCAATTGCAGCCAGGCGAGCAGGTCCTTGCCGTTGGCCAGCCACTCAATGGGCGTCCCCGACGGCGCCGCCCGGCTGTTCAAAAAGTCGAGCGCAAGGTGATCGGCAACAAACAAAGGCATCGGACGGGATTCGGCCATTTCGCGGGTCTTGCTGGGGTGTGAGCAGCACCCCCGGGGGCGCCTATGCCCATTCTTGCATAACCATCAAAAAATAACTTGGCCGGTTATCAATCTCATGCTAACCTTCAAAATAGGGCAAAGAGGGTTAGCGCAGCATCTGGGGTGTGCGCCCTCGGTGTCCAAACCATCCCCACAACCGGAGAGACAAGATGACGATGTACCGTTACGCCACCGTCGATGGTCTGCGCGTGTTTTACCGCGAGGCCGGTCCCAAGGACGCTCCCGCCGTGCTGCTGCTGCACGGTTTTCCGACCTCCTCGCACATGTACCGCGATTTGATCCCGCTGCTTGCCGACCGCTACCGGGTGGTGGCGCCGGATCTGCCGGGTTTCGGCTTTACCGACGCGCCCGAACGCGGACAGTTCACCTACTCGTTCGACCGTCTGGCCCATGTGATCGACCGGTTTAGCGAGGCTGTGGACCTGGGGCGTTACGCGCTCTATATCTTCGATTACGGTGCGCCGGTCGGTCTGCGCCTTGCCAGCGCTCATCCCGAGCGGATCACAGCCCTTATCACCCAAAACGGCAACGCCTACGAAGAAGGCCTTAGCGCAGGCTGGAATCCAATCCAGTGCTACTGGCAGGAACCGACGCCCGAGAACCGCTCGGCGCTGCGCGATTTTCTCACACCCGAAGCGACCCAATCGCAGTACGCCCACGGCGTGGCGGACCTTTCGCTGATCGCCCCTGAGGCTTACACCCTCGATTCGGCTTTGTTGAGTCGGCCGGGCAACGAGGAGATCCAACTCGATTTGTTTTTGGATTACCGCAGCAACGTCGCGCTCTATCCCGCCTTCCAGGCTTACTTTCGCGCCCACCGGCCGCCCACCCTCGCCGTCTGGGGCAACAACGACCCGTTCTTCTTGCCGGCCGGCGCCGAGGCGTTCAAGCGCGACAATTCCGAAGCTGAGGTACACCTTTTCGACACCGGCCACTTCGCCCTGGAGACCCACGCCCGGGTGATCGCCGAGCGGATCCGCGATTTTTTGGACCGCCAACTGCGCGGCTGAACCCGTACCGTCGGCGACGGTGTTGCATAATGTTGCGCGCCGCCGGGGCTGGACGTATCGTGGCAGCAGCGTTCCGTCAGCCGATGTTTAGCGCCGAACACCTCCGCTTTATGGCCGCAATGGTTGTACTTGCTGCAGTCGGCCTGGACGCGGCAATCCTCGGGCTGTCCGTGCAGGGCGCTCTGGCAGGCGATGCGGCTTTTGCGGACATCGTTTTTGTCAGCGTGGTGGCCTGGAAGCTGGCCTGGCCCCTGTTTGCCAAATCGTTGCACCTGCAAAGGCAGACGGCGCTCCGGCGGCTTGAAAGAGCGTACCGGATTTCTTGAGCGCTAGGAACCGCAGATGTGCCAGCGCCTGCGGAAAAAACGGGCCAGTTCCCCGTCGGTGAGCGGCATGTAGATGGGGCGACCGTGGGGGCAGGTGTGGGGATTGCGGGTGCGCTGCCAGCGATCGAGCAGTTGCTGCATCTGGAGAGGTGAAAGCGCGGTGCCGTTGCGGATGGCCGTCCGGCAGGAGAGCGCGGCGCGCATCTGGGCGGCATCTTCTTGGTCGGCCAGTTCCATCAGACCCTCCGCACAGTCCACCCGTCCGACGAGGGCCACCGGTGCCGAACGCACCAACCAACTGCGCTCACCGAAAGCTTCGACCTCGATGCCGTGCTCTGTGAGATTCTGCGCCTGACGAGAAGATAGTTCCAGTGCCAGGGGCGGCTCAAGCGGCACCACCTGCCAGTCCGATTCCAGTGCTTCGAAGAGCACCCGCTCGTGGGCGACGTGCTGTTCGACCAGACAAACACCGCCGGGATACTCAGCCAGGATATAGGTCTGGTGGAGCTGGGCGAGGGCTTTGAGCAACAACTCGCCGCCTGTGCTTTCTGCTGCGTAAGGCAGGTGCGCCTCCGCCAGACGCAACAGCGCGGCGGCGGGCTTCGGGGCAAAGTGGCGCAGCCCCTCGCCAATGGCCGCTACCACCAGTTCGCAGGCAGGAGCGGTCCCGGCCAGTTGCACTTCGAGCTTGGCCGGGTGACGGTTCCAGTCCACCTCGTCCGCAGGAAGTATCAGTTGCACAATGCACACCGGCTGGCGGCCGGGACGCAGCGTGCGTTCAAATCCGGCGCGCACCGCCTGCTCCAGTTCGCCGTGGCGCACGAAGCGACCGTTGATATAGATCTGCAGCCAATCGGCGCGCGCCCGCGAGCAGCGATCAGGTAAACCGATCGCCAGGCGAACGCGGCGGCCGTCGCGCTCCAGGTGTACCTCGCGCAGGTCGTGCTCGTCATAGGAATTCAACAGTTGCAGCGCGCGCTGCTTGAGGCCGGGGGCGGCCCACAGCTGCAACTGCAGCCTGCCGTCCACCGCCAATTCAAATAAATGCCCCGGATAGGCAAGGGCGTAGCGGTGCACAAGCTGGGTGACGGCGCGCACTTGAGCTTTGGTGTCCGCCAGAAAGCGGCGGCGCACCGGTTGCAACTCGAATAGTTCGCTAACCGTCACCACCGTTCCAGGAGCAGCGGCGGCCGGCTGCGATTCGACCAGTTCGCCCTTATGGTCGTAGCGGGCGCGGGTGGCGGTGCGGGCAGTAGGTGTGCAGGTGAGAATTTCCAGCCGCGCCACCACGGCGATGCTGTGCAGCCCCTCGCCGCGAAAGCCCAGGGTGCGCAACCGCCAGAGATCTTCGATGGCGCCCAGTTTGCTGGTGGCATGGGAGCGGGCCGCCATCGGCAATTCCTCCGCCTCGAAGCCCAGGCCGTTGTCCTGGACTTGGACGCGCCACGATTCGGGCCAGAAGCTCACCCGGATGCGATCCGCCCCGGCATCCAGGCTGTTGTCCACCAGTTCGCGCACCACCGCTGCGGGCGAATCGATTACTTCTCCTGCGGCGAGCAGACGCACGGTCTGGTCGGCCAGCGGCCGGATCGCTCCCAAAGGCGAATTGCTCCTGACCAATGTGCTTATCAAGGCTAGGCGATGGCGACTTTGGTCGCAAACGAACCGCCGCAAGAAGCAATACGATCGGAGCGCTCGATATTCGCGGGGGTGCTCACACCACATTTAGCGCCGCTCAGGCATAACTTCCCGGTCAGTCCTACAATGTGAGCTGTGTCGCACACCGAAGCGTTCGCCGAACTGCTCCAGCGTCTCCACCGCGCCCTGGCCGCGGAGGCCGACCGCGGCTTTGTGAACCTCAAAGGCTCCCGCCAGTACTTCGCAGAATTCTTGAGCGAAACGCTCGCCACCGCACCGGGCGGTCTGGAGGACAAGGACTCGGCGCGGCGCTGGCAGGATCTGGGGGCGCGCTACGCCCGTTACGCCGACCTGGAAAATGCCGCGCGCGCCCATCTGGTGGCCGAGACCCGGCGGTTTTTGCACCGAATCCGCCGCTCCCTCGAAACACCTGCTCCGGAGCGCCCCAACGGCAAACCCACTGCGCCACCCGAAGCGGCCATCCTCGATCAGCCGATGACCAAGCTTGGCGGCATCGGGCCGAAGCTTGCCGCCCAACTTGAAAAACTTGGACTGACGACGATCGGGCAGGTGCTGCGCTACTACCCGCGCGACTACCTCGATTACAGCAACCGCACGACGATCAAAGTCTGCCAACCGGGCGAAATGGTCACTTTGCTCGGCCAGGTGCGCCGCTGCCGCTGCTTTACCAGCCCCCGCAACCACAAACTGTCGATTTTTACCCTCACCCTGGGCGACGGCACCGGCCAGATGCAGCTGTCGCAGTTTTTTGCCGGGACGCGCTTTACCCACCGCGGCTGGCAGGAAGCCCAGATGAAGCAGTACCCGCGCGGGGCGACAGTGGCCGCAAGCGGCCTGGTCAAACGCTCCACCACCGGACTGACCTTGCAGGAGCCGCAACTGGAGGTGCTGGACGAAGGCGAAGATTTGCAGAATCTCACCAAGATCGTACCGGTCTATGCGCTCGCCGAAGGGGTGGGGGCGGGGGTGGTGCGCCGGGCGGTCAAGGCCGCATTGCCCTTCGCCAACGCCTTCACAGACCCGCTGCCGGCTGCTGTCCGCACATCGCTGGGTCTATTGGACCTACCGGGGGCGATTCGGGCGGTCCATTACCCCGAGAGCGCCGAACACAAGCTTCAGGCCCGACGGCGACTGGTTTTCGACGAATTTTTCTTTTTGCAGTTGGGCCTGCTGCAGCGCCGTCACCGCCAGAAGCGCCAGAGTGCGGGTATCGCCTTTCGCACCCGCGGCGAACTGATCGAGCAGTTTTATAAGCTTTTGCCCTTTGCCTTTACCGGCGCCCAGAAGCGGGTGGTCGAGGAGGTGCTGGCCGATCTTGGATCTCCCGAGCCGATGAATCGGCTGATCCAGGGGGACGTCGGTTCCGGCAAGACGGTGGTGGCGGTGGTCGCCATGCTCACCGCCTTGCAGTCGGGCTACCAGACCGCCCTGATGGCCCCCACCGAAGTCCTGGCCGAGCAGCACTATCAAAAACTCGTGCAGTGGCTCTCGCAGCTGCACCTGCCGGTGGAACTCGTCACCGGTTCGGTGCGCGCCGCTCGCCGACGCGATGTGCTCAGGCAACTGGCCTCGGGCGAATTGAACGTGGTGGTGGGCACCCACGCCCTGATTCAAGACGGGGTGCAGTTCGCCAATCTGGGCCTAGTGGTGATCGACGAGCAGCACCGCTTTGGGGTCGGCCAGCGCGCCCGGTTGCAAAACAAAGGCCGCAACCCGGACCTGCTCACCATGACCGCGACACCGATCCCGCGCACCCTGGCGCTCACGCTGCACGGCGATCTGGACGTCTCGCAAATCGACGAGTTGCCGCCGGGGCGCAAACCGGTGCGTACCACCGTCGTCACCCCCTCCGAGCGCACCCAGGTGAATGAACTGATCCGCCGCCAGATCCTCGAAGGCCGTCAAGCCTACATCGTGCTGCCGCTCATCGAAGAATCCGAAAAAGTCGACTTGCGATCGGCCATCGAAGAGCACGAACGCCTCAAAGAAAAAATCTTTGCGGAATTTCGCTTGGGACTGTTGCACGGACGGCTCAAATCTGAGGAAAAAGAAGCGGTGATCGGGGCCTTTCGGCGGCACGAACTCGACCTCCTCGTCTCGACAACCGTCGTCGAAGTCGGTGTCGATGTGCCCAACGCCACGGTGATGCTCATCGAGCACGCCGAGCGGTTCGGGCTTGCCCAGTTGCACCAGTTGCGCGGCCGGGTGGGCCGGGGGGCGAACCAGAGCTTTTGCCTGTTGATGAGCGCCACCAAGACCGAATCGGCTTTGCAGCGGCTGCGGGTGCTCGAACAATCGAACGACGGCTTTTTGATCGCCGAGATGGACCTGCGCCTGCGCGGCCCCGGCGAGGTGATGGGTACGCGCCAGTCGGGCCTGCCGGACATGGTGCTCTCGTCGCTGGTCGAAGACCAGGACAGCCTTGAGCTAGCCCGCCGCGAGGCCCAATCGCTCATCGAGCGCGATCCGGAGCTGACCGCCCATCCGCTGTTGCGCGCCGAACTTGCCGGTCGGCTCGACCGGCTGATGGACGGCGCCATCCTCAATTAAAAATTGACGCCGCTGTGGCTTAATTTTTGGTTCCCACCAGCCTATCTAAAAGTGTCAGACCGGTTCTAATCACTTTATTGGGTATTGGTGGGCTCTATCCACCAACGGACCATCGGTGGTACCGTGCTTATCGCCGCTGCGCCCGGTGCGGTGGCCCATGCAAAAAATCCCTACTTTGGACGGGTTCGTCGACCTTCTTTGTTTTCCCTATTGCTCACAGGAAATTTCCAATGGCAAATCATTCCGTGACCCAACGCTACGGCGGTATCGTGCGCCGCCTGATTTCGACAACTTTGTGTCTGCAAGCGCTGCTCGGTGCCGCCGTTCCGGCAGTGGCCGCTCCGACCGGCGAGATCAAAATCGGCGAAAACGCCAAACGCCAGATCGAAGCGCTGATGCGCGAGAAGGCCCGCCGCACCCCCACCCAGCGCAAGATCGATTCGCAGTTGCTCTACGCCCTCAAGCAGCAGCGGGGCGAATCTTTTGCCCAGGGGGTGGGTCCGCTGCGGCTCAATGTCGAGCGCGACGGCAGCGGGCGGGCCCTAGTTGACATCAAAGCGCAAGTCACCCCCGCCCTGCTCGCCAAGATCGAATCCTTGGGCGGCACCGTTCGTAGCAGTGTGCCGCGCTACAGCGCCGTGCGGGCCTGGGTGCCCCTGGCCCGGCTGGAGGAATTGGCCGCCCTCAGCGAAGTCACTTTTATTCGCCGCGCCGCCAAAGCCCAGTTGAACAAAGGCAATCCCCGTCCCCTGCAAGATGCCGCTTCCCTGGCTCGGCGCATCGAGCGGGTCAAGCAACAGTTGCCCGAGCAGATCCGCCTGGCCGCCCAGAACCTGCCCGAAGACGCTCCGGTGCTCAATGTCGGCTCGGTGACCTCCGAGGGAGACAAAGCCCACACGGCGGATACCGCCCGCAGCACCTACGGAGTCAACGGCACCGGGATCAAAATCGGCGTGCTCTCCGACAGCTACAACTGCCAGGGCGCGGCGGCGGCCGATATCGCCTCCGGGGATCTGCCCGCCGCCGGGGTCACCGTGCTGCAGGAGGATCCTGGATGCAGTTCCGGCTCCGACGAGGGTCGGGCAATGCTGCAAATTGTCCACGACCTTGCCCCCGGTGCGCAGCTCTACTTCGCCACCGCCTTCGAGTCTGTCGAGGGCTTTGCCGAAAATATTGTTGCCCTTAAAAACGCCGGCTGCACGGTGATCGTCGATGATGTCGAGTATTTCAACGAATCGCCCTTTCAGGACGCGCCCATCGCCCAGGCCGTCAACGAAGTGACCGCCGCCGGGGTCGCTTACTTTTCTTCCGCCGGCAATTCCGGCAACCTCACCAGCGGCACCTCGAGCGTCTGGGAAGGCAACTTTGTCGATTCCGGCGAAGATCTGATCATCGACGGCGAATCGGTCGGCGCCATCCACAGTTTCAACGGCAGCACGGCCAACCAGCAGCTCGACAGTTCCAGCGAGCCTGCCTACCTGTTCTGGTCCGACGCCCTGGGCGCATCGGCCAACGACTACGACCTGTACATCATCGATTCTACGGGTAGTTTCCTGGTAGACTTTTCAACCGATCCCCAAACCGGTACCGAAGATCCGGTCGAGGCGGCCAGCGCCGGACCCGGCGATTTGCTGGTCGTGACCCTTGTCGACGGCGATCCGCGCTACTTGCACCTCAACGTCGGCCGGGGCCTACTCGCCAGCGGCACCAGCGGCCGCACCAAGGGCCACAGCGCCGCGTCCAAAGCCTTCTCGGTCGCGGCGGTGCCTGTCGCCACGGCGGCAGGCGGTGCCTTCACCGGTGGGGCGGCCAACCCGGTCGAAGACTTCAGCTCCGACGGACCGCGCCGCGTCTTCTACAACGCCGACGGCAGTGCGATCACCCCCGGCAACGTCCTGGCCACCGGCGGGGCGGTGCGCCAGAAGCCCGATATCGCCGCCGCCGATGGCGTAGTGACCACCTTGCCTCCCAACAGCGGATTGAACCCTTTCTTCGGCACCTCCGCCGCCGCCCCCCACGCCGCGGCAATCGCCGCCCTGCTCAAGTCCTTGCGGCCAACGATCACCCTCGATCAGCTGCGCTCGGTCCTCACCACCACCACCCTCGACAACATGGCCGCAGGCGTCGACCGCGACTCCGGCTTCGGCATCGTCATGGCCCTGCGCGCTTTGCAGGCGCCGGTGGGCGGCGGCCTGGTGCGCGGGGACTTCTCCGGCGACGGTAAAGCGGACATTCTCTGGCGCAACGGTGCTACAGGAGCCAACACCGTCTGGCGGATGAACGGCACCGCCTTCTCTTCCTCGGTGGCGCTCACTTCGGTGAGTGATCGCAACTGGACCATCGGCGGGGCCTCCGACTTTACCGCCGACGGCAAGACCGACATCCTCTGGCGCAACGGCGCCACCGGCCAGAACACGATCTGGATCATGAACGGCACGGCCCTCTCTTCGACGGTGACGATCAGCCCCGTCAGCGACCCGAACTGGCAGATCGTCGGCACGGGGGATTTTTCTGGTGACGGCAAGCCGGACATTCTCTGGCGCAACAAGGCCACCGGCGCCAACAGCGTCTGGATCATGAACGGCACCGCCTTCTCTTCGTCGGTGGCCCTCAGCTCTGTGGGCGATCTCAACTGGGAAATCGTCGCCGCTGCCGATTTTAGCGGCGACGGCAAGCCGGACATTCTCTGGCGCAACAAGGCCAGCGGTGCCAACAGCGTCTGGATCATGAACGGCACGACCTTCTCTTCGTCGGTGGCCCTCAGTCCTGTGGGCGATCCCAACTGGCAGATCGGCGGGGCCGCCGATTACTCGGGCGACGGTAAGCCGGACATTCTCTGGCGCAACAAGGCCAGCGGTGCCAACAGCGTCTGGATCATGAACGGCACCGCCTTCTCTTCGTCGGTGGCCCTCACCCCGGTGGCCGACCTGAACTGGCGCATCGCCGGGCCGCGCTAGTCGACACGTGGTCAAGTTGCCTGCTTTCCCCCTGCGGGGGGAGAAAGCAGGCAACTTGCCGATGCAGAGCAACTCTACCAACAATAAAATTCCTGCTTTCGAACGACAACGGCGCGCCGCTGCGGACGAGGCAACGCCATCGGAGCAAATCGGCCAATAATTTGGTATCCGGGTTATCCAATATTTGGCAAATGTGGTTCGATTGCTACCAATTGCACTTCTTGCACAACAAACTCAGCCACTGTTTCTGAAGTTGCTGCCAGCTTCCTAGGGGCGAGGCCGTATTGCTGCCTTAGTTTAGGGACTTGCCGTCGTCTCTTAAAAAGCGCCTTGGGGTGCGAAGCTGACTGATGAGTGGGTAGAAGTTCCTGCAAAAAAATCTATTCAGAGTGTTTGTCTTAAACATTCCTTAGCCAAAAATCACTGTAGATCTTTACCAAACTTGGTGCGCGGATCTGTGCCGATGCGCGAAAGTATCGGCCACGGTTCGTGAGGAGCTTGGCATGCATAAACACGAGCAACAATGGACGCCATTGTTGTTGAAAACTGGACGACAAATTTGCCTTGGGACGTTACTCATCGCCGCGGCTGGGGTTCCGGTACAGGCGGTTCCGGCTGGGCAAGTTGCTGGTCTGCCCCCCCAGACGGTGGCGCGCTCGGCCCCGCCGATGACGGTGCAATCGGCCCGGGAACTGTTGGAGGGCACCGGCGGGGCGGCGGATCTCAAGACCCAGCCGCCCCTCTGGAACTGGACGCAACCGGTCGTGAGTCAAGCCGCCCCGACCCCTGCCGCCCCGGCGGCTGGGGAGCCCGCCACCGCCCAGGGTGAAACACCCGCGGACGATGAGAACTTTCTCGACGAAGTCTCGGTGACGGCCACCCGGCGGGCCGTGCGCCAGCGCGATGTCACCGCCACCGTCTACAGCGTCAAAAAAGAAGATTTTAAAGCGGTCGGCTCCACGACGGTCACCGACAGCCTGGTGCTGGTGCCGGGTTTTCAGGCGGCACCGTCGCTCGGCGGCGTGCGCGGCATCGGCGAGACCTACCTGCGCGGCTTCAACGACCAGCGCTTTCAGGCTTTGCGCGACGGTCTGTCGCTGACGCGCTCCTCCAACGGCCGCAGCGACATCTTCGGCTATCAGGGCGAAGATCTGGAGCGCATCGAGGTGCTCACCGGCGGGGCGACCTTGCGCTACGGTTCCGGTTCGGTAGGCGGTGTCATCAACCTGATCACCGAGACTCCCAAAGGACCGCCCAAATTGACGCTGCAATACGAGACCGGCAGCTACGGCTTCAACCGCTACGTGGCCAAGTACGGCGGCGGCGACGACGTATTTAGCTTCAATCTCACCTACGCCGGGGTCACTTCTCAGAACGACTACCCGTTTCGCTACACCGTCCCCAACACCGCCCAGTTCTACGGGACCACCAACAACCCCAACGCGGCTTTGCCGACCACCTCGATTCCGGCCGATCCGTCCATTGGGCGACCGGAACCGATCGACTTCAATCTCTTCTCAGCCAACAGCTATCCCAATGCCGGCGCCAACGGCCCCAACTCCTTCAACCTCAATGGTGCGGGCACCAACGACCCGGCCAACAGCGGCCCTATCGACCTGTACGGGTTTCTCAAGCCCGAGGTCGGGCCGCCCGTCCAGATTAGCGGCCGTCTGACCGCCAACGAAGCCGGGGCCGCGAGCGACTCCTACTCGGCCAAACTGGTCTTCAAACCGGATCCGGTCAATCGGATCACCGCCCGCCTCAACCAGCAAAACCGCAAATATATCTCCTCGGGGCCGGGACTGTTTTCCGATGCGGTCTGCGCGGGCAACGCCAGCGCCGCCCTCAACCCGGTCTTCGCCGGGCAACGCATCCAGCCGCTCGACAGCCAGGGCAACCCGCTTCCTTGCGATCCCCAGCGCTACATCATCCTTACCCCCAGCAGCTGGATCGCCTCCGGTCAGCGCGTTTTTCCCTACAGCAGCAGCTTGAGCGGCATCCCCTTCACCCCGGGCAACGCCTACGGCATCGAGCGGGCCGCCTCGGTATCGGCGGGCGGCCTCACCCAGACCAACACCGCCCAGACCGAAGTGGCGGTGCTCTGGGATCACGAGGTGAACCCCACGACTTCGATCAACAGCTACGCCTACTACTACCGGCTGACGGGCAATTCCTGGGTACCCCGGCCCTACTACTACGACAGCAATCTGCAAATCGCCCTCGGACCGCGCCGCATCCCCGGCGCACCGGGGGCCTTCACGGCCGGTGCCACCAGCCAGCCGTATTTCCAGTCCGATAAAATCGAGGTACAGACCTCCCTCAACACCAAGCTCTCGCCGGGGCAGGATCTATCCTTCGGTCTGAACTTCACCGAGGACCGCAGCTACCAGCAGCAGGTGGGGGTGATCCCCTTTTTCGATCAGGCCATCGCCCGCTACTCGGCCTTTCTCATCGACGACATCAGCTTCAGCGACCAGCTCAAAGTGAACGCCGGCTTGCGCTACACGAGCAATTCGGCCTTCGGTGAACTGCTCACCCCGGCCGCGGGGGTGCGCTTCACCCCCGACCGCACGATTTCACTGCGGGCCAACTGGTCCTACGTCTTCAACGCCCCGAACCTGAGCGCCATCAACGTCGCGGGCGCGGGCAGCATCGGCAATCCCAATTTGAGACCGGAGACGGGCGTCACTTACGACGTCGGCCTCGACTTCACCCCGGCCAACAACCTGGGGGTGCGCTTCACCTACTTCAGCACCTACCTCGATGGTGTCTTCGGCACGCTGCAGGTGCTCAACGACGGCTCCTTCGGCCAAGATCCGCAGCGCTTTCCGATTCTCAGTCAGACAGTCAACCTGGACGGTCAACTCGCGACCGGCATCGAGATGACCGGCGACTGGGGGCTCTCGGACCAGGTGCGCCTGCGGGTGAGTTGGACGAACACCGACGCCCGCCCCTTCGGCTCGGTGGACAGCATCAATTCCACCCAATTTCCGTACTTCTACCAGTACCAGGTGCCGGATATCCCGTTCAACAACGTCATCTTCAACCTGCTCTACCGCAACCAGGGCATGCTCGCGAGCCTGGTGGGCCGCTACGACGGCGGCAAGCGGCGCATCAACTCCCTCGATTTCGTCCCAGCCTGGTTCACCCTCGATCTCAATACCGAGTTTCCGATCACTCCGCAAATTATCCTGACCGGCAGCGTCTTCAACATCTTCGATACCCAGTACGAGTACCAAGACGGCGCACCCGCGCCGGGGACGACCTTTCGGGTGGGGGCGCGCTTTGAGATTGGCGGCTGAGGCGGCGAGCCGACCGTTATAATACCGTCCTGGCCTGTTCGTTCCAGGTAAGGACACTGTGCTGCCGGTCATCTACACCGATCGTTTCCTCGAACATCGCACCGGGGCTATGCACCCCGAGCGGCCCCAGCGGCTTGCGGCAATTGTCGAGCGCCTGCGCCGCTCGCCGCTCGCTCCGTCCCTTGCCTGGCAGGAACCGCGCCAGGCCACCCGCGAGCAATTGCTCTGGGTCCACAGCGCCGAACTGGTCGAGACGGTCGAACAGGTCTGCAGGGCCGGCGGCGGTTCGCTCGATCCTGACACGACGGTGAGTGCCGAGAGCTTCGAGGTGGCTTCGCTCGCGGCGGGCGGTTGGCTGGACGGTGTCGATGCGGTGATCCGCACGGGCGAACCCGCCTGGGTGCTCGCCCGCCCCCCCGGCCACCACGCCGAGCGCGGGCAGGCGATGGGATTTTGCGTGTTTGCCAACGCCGCCCTGGCTGCCCATTACGCGTTGCGCGTGCACGGCCGGACGCGCGTCGCGGTGCTCGACTGGGACGTGCACCACGGCAACGGCACCCAGCAACTGCTTTGGGAAGAATCGCGCCTGGCGTATATCTCGCTGCACCAGTCACCCCACTACCCGGGCACCGGCCACAGCCACGAACGCGGCGCGGCGGATAACGTTCTCAACGTGCCGCTACCGGCCGGGTGTGCCCGCAAAGAGTACCAGCAGGCGCTCGACACGCTGGTCTGGCCGTTTATCGAACGCTTCGATCCGGAGTTATTGATCGTCAGCGCCGGTTTTGACGGCCACATCGACGATCCGCTCGCCGAGATGGCTTTGCGGGCCTCGGACTACGGCGATTTTGCCCGCCAGGCCCTGGCGCGCACTCGCCGGGTGCTCTTCGGCCTCGAAGGCGGCTACGACCTGGACGGCCTGGCCGAATCGGTTTTCGCGGTCACCGAAGCCTGTCTGTCGGTGCGAACCCGTCAGGTATAGGGCATTCAGCCGACCCGGCGCCCGGTCACTCAACAGCAGAAGGATCTACCTCCGTGAAGCTCGTCAAAGATCAACTGGTCTGCCTGCGTCTCGACGACGCTGAGCAACTGCTCTTGGCGGAAGTCAAAGACATTGTCGTCAACGCCCGGGGCGAACTCACCTGCTGGGCGAGGCCATTGGCGCTGCGCAGCGGCGGAGGCCGGATCCAGGATGTGCGCCAGGCGCCGGATCTGCTCTGGCCCGCGACCGAATTCGAGGCGGCCCTCGACGCCGAAGTCACCTCGATGCTCGCTGTACTCGCCACCGAAGCGCTCTTTCCCGATCCGGTGCGCACGGCCTCGCTGCTGCAGTTCGTGCGCGGCTGCACGGCGAGCCGCCCGCGACGGGCCGGGTGATCTAGCCGCCCATCGCCCGCGATCTGGCCATCGACGCTTCGTCGGCCTGCACGATCTGGCCGTCGAGCAGGTGGATGGTGCGCTCGGCATAACCGGCGAAACGCGGATCGTGGGTAACCATGCAGATGGTGGCCCCGCCCCGGTGCAACTCGCCCAGCAAATCCATCACCGCCTGGCCGTTGGCCGAATCGAGGTTGCCGGTGGGCTCGTCCGCCAGCAGAATGCCCGGCGAACCGGCCAGGGCGCGGGCCACGGCGACGCGCTGCTGCTGGCCGCCCGACAGTTGGGCCGGATAGTGCCCCAGACGGTGGGACATCTCGACGCGGTCGAGCGCCTGGGTAACCCGCTTTTTGCGCTCCGGCTCACTCAGCCCCCGGTAGGTGAGCGGCAGTTCGACATTCTCGGCGACGGTCAGATCGCCAATCAAGTTGAAGCTCTGAAAAATAAATCCGATTTCGCGGTTGCGGATGCGCGAGCGTTCGACCAGGTCCAGACTCTGCACCGTCTGGCCGCGCAACAGATAGGTGCCCTGGCTGGGCGAATCGAGCAGGCCCAAAATCGCCAGAAGCGTCGATTTGCCGCAGCCGGAAGGGCCGGCGATGGCGACGTATTCGCCTGTACGGATTTCGAGATCGACCTGTGAGAGGGCACGGGTCTCGACCTCGTCGGTCATAAACACTTTGCTCACGCCGTCGAGGCGAATAAGGGACTGTGGGGATGCGTTCATGGCGATGCCTCCTGAAGGCTTATTGCAGGCGGATGCGATCGAAGCGGTCCTGGGCGGACAGGTCGGAGAGGATGGCCCGCTCCCCAACCGTCAGACCGGAGAGCACCTCGATGGTGCTCACCGAGCCGCGGCCGAGGCGCACCGGCACCCGCACCGCCTCCGTGCCGTCCGCTGTGAGCTTGAAGAGGCTCACGGCGGAGGCTTCGCCCCCAAAGGCGGGTCGGCCGATATAGAGCACGTCGGCCGCGCGCTCCAGCTCGATGGTGCCGTCCACGCTCAGATCCGGCCTGGCTCCCTTGGGAAGCGTCCCCACCAGACCCACCTCCACCGTCACCGTGCCGTTTTGCACCGCCGGGTCGATGCGCCGCACCCGGCCCGCCGCCGTGCCGTTGTGGGTGTCGATGAGGGCGGGTTGGCCGAGCAGAATGTCCTTCGCCTGGGTCTCGGCGATCTTCACCTCCGCCTTGAGGGTCTTCGGATCGGCCACCCTGGCCAGGTTGGTGCCCGGTGCCACCCGCTGGCCCACTTCCAGGGGCAACTGCTGGAGCACCCCGCTCATGCCGGCGCGCACCTTGAGGGCCGCCACCTGACTCTCGCGCAAGCGCGTGAGCGTGCGCAACTGCTCGACTTTGGTGCTCTGCACCGAGAGCTGGGCACGCCTGGCTTCGAGGGCGATCTCAGAGCGCTGTTTTTCGAGGTCCGAACGGGTGGCCAACTCTTCGGCTTTGACCGTCGAGAGCTTCGCCTGCAGACTGCCGATGAGCCCCTGGCGGGCCAGATCGTCGTTGACCTGCCGCTGCAGTTCGGCCTGGCGAAAATCCGACTGCACCGCGGCGAGGGCCGCACGCTGGGTGAGCAATTGACTGGTAGTCTGCACCCGCAAGTTGGCCAGTTCCGCCTCGGCGGCCTTCAGCTGCAACCGCGCATCGAGAGCGCTCTGCTCCAGTTCGGGATTGGCCAGTTCCACCAGCACCGTCCGCGGGTTCACCACCGCCCCCGGACGCACGGCAATCCGCTCGACCCGCCCCTCGCTGAGAGCCGGGATCCAGCGGATCTGCTCGGGAACCAGGGTGCCGAGGCCCCGCACCTGGCGAATCAACGCCCCGCGCCGGACGGTGTCGATCCAGACGGTGGAGCGCTCCACTGTCGGGGCGGCGGGCTTCAGGTTCGCCACTACCCACGTGGCGAGCACCACGGCACTCGATGCGGCCAGGGTGAGCAGGGCGGCCCGCCACCGGCGGCTTGCCGGGCTCGGTTTGTCGCGTGGAATATCCATTGACACTCGCGGGATTGAAAACAGGGGTCAATCGCGGCAACCCAGCCCCATCAAGCATCCAGGCTGGATATATCCGTTGTGGATAATTTAGCGATTTCGGCGGCGGCCGTCAATCCCTTTCGGGTATCTGCTATTCGTGGCGCAGCGCCACCATCGGATCGACGCGGGTAGCGCGGTGGGCGGGCAGGTAGCAGGCCAACAGCGCCACCGATCCCAACAGTAGGGCGATAGCGCCCAGGGTGGGCAGGTCGGTGGCGCTCAGGCCGAAGACGAGGCTGCCCAGCAGGCCGCCCAGGGCAACAGAAGCGGCAAGACCTACCGCCAGGCCAATGGCCACCAGGGTACCGCCCTGCCGCAAGATCATCCGGGTGATGTCCCCGGCGGTGGCTCCCAGGGCCATGCGCACGCCGATTTCGCCGGTGCGCTCGGTGACCGCCTGGCTGAGCACCCCGTAGATGCCGACGGCAGCATTGACCAGGGCAATCACGGCGAATACCGCAAACAGGCTGGCAGTCAGCAGAGGACGGCGCACGGCGTCGTCAACGGCTGCAGAAAGCGGGCGCACGCTGGTCACCGGCTGGTCCGGGTCGATGGCCTGGATCGTGCGCCGCAACTCGCCTGCCAGGCCCTGCGGATCGCGATCGCTTTTGAGGAGGACCGAGAGGTAAGGCCACGGATCCTGGGCGTAGGGGCGGTAGATCTGGGGGTGGGGCTGCTCGCGCAGATCGTTCTGGCGGATGGAGCCCACCACCCCCACGATTGTGAGCCAGCCGTCGTAGCCCTCAATAGATAGCTTCTGCCCGAGGGGCGAGCGGCCTGCAAAGTAGCGCTCAGCCATCACGTCGTTGATGATGATCACCTGGGAAGATGCCGGCTTATCCAGCTCGTTGAAGTAGCGCCCGGCCACCAGCGGAATAGCGAGAGCCCGAAACAGATCCGGGCTGCCCCCCAGATAGTCGGCCATTGGCTCCTCGCGCAGCGGGCGGCCGAAAATTTTGAATTTTGTTTGACTCTGGAATCTGGATAAAGGCGCGACCACGGTGACGGCGGCCGTGCGCACCCCAGGTAAAGCGCGCACCCCTTCGATGAGATCGCGCACGAAGCGGCGCTGGGCGTCGCCGTTCGGGTAATGCCGCTCGGGCAGCACGAAGCTACCTGTGAGCACCCCGTCGGTCTCAAAACCAAGAGGGACGCCGCGCAGGTTGAAAAAACTCTGCACCATCAAGCCCGCCCCACTGAGCAGCACCAGCGCCAGACCGACTTCAGCGACAATCAGCGCCCCGCGCAACCGGCGGCGGCCAAGCCCGGCGGTCGCGCGGCCGCTCTCTTTGAGCACCTCCGCCAGCCGGGAGCGCGAGGCGGTCCAGGCGGGAACCAGCCCGAAGAGGACTCCGGATCCCAGGGCAATGGCGAAGGTAAACAGCAGCACCATCGGATCGATCGAGACGCGGTCTGCCCGAAACATCGTCCCCGACAGCAGGTTGGTCATCCAGGGCAGCGCCGCCCAGGCAAGCAGCAATCCCGCAAGCCCACCGGCTGTGGCAAGCACCAGATTCTCGGTGAGCAACTGCCGCACAATCCGCCCCCGACCGGCTCCCAAAGCGAGGCGAATGGCGATTTCGCGGCGGCGGGCGGCGGCGCGGGCGATCTGCAAATTGGCGACATTCGCCACGGCAATCAGCAGCACGAAGACGACCGCCCCCATCAATATCCGCAACGTCGGCCTCGCCTCGCCCTGGTAGAACTCCTCCAGCGCAGTGATATAGGCGCTCACGCCGCGGTTGCTGTCGGGGTACTGACGCTCCAGCTGGGCGGCGCGGGCGGCCAGTTCGGCCTCGACCTGCAGCGGGGCGACCCCCGGCGCGAGGCGGGCCACCATCACCAGCCCGAGGTGATTGTTGCGATCCCACGGATCCGACAATCCCAACCTGGGATCGCGGCCCGGCGTGATCCACGAACCCAGGGAGGTGTAGAGCTTTTCGCCACGGGAAAAAGTAAACTCCTCGGACATTACCCCGACCACGGTGTGGGGCCGACCATCCAGGATGAGGCTTTTGCCGACGATGGCCAGATCGCCCCCGAAGCGCTTCTGCCACAGTGCGTGGCCCAAAATGATGCTGCGGTTGCCGGCGATGTCCTCCTCGGGCAGAAAATTGCGGCCCAGGGCCGGTTTGACCCCCAGCACGTCCAGAAACGAGGCGCTGCTCACCAGGGCCGACAGCTGCTCCGGCGCTTTGCCGGGCTCGGTGAGCGTCTGGCCGATCCGCACGTAAAGAGCGCTGGCGGCGAGGCCGCGGCTGCCCGCGCGGTAGTCGAGGTAGTCCGGATAGCTCACCGTGTACCCCTCCTGACCATCCAGCTTCGAATCGATCATCACCAGCCGCTCCGGCTGATCAAAGGGAAAAGGTCGCAGCAAGATGGCGTGCACGACGCTGAAGACCGCCGTGTTGGCCCCGATTCCCAACGCCAAAGTGACAATTGCCGCCAACGTCAGGCCGGGGCTGCGGCGCATCATCTGCCACGCGTAGCGCACGTCCTGCCGCAGCACGCTCGATTGCTCGGCTAGGGCGGCCCAAATTCCATCCATCATCATCTCCAACGACAACCTTACAGCCCCCGGCATCCCCCGCTCGCGGTACTCCGAGTGCAGGCTGTCAAGGAACATCTGCACCTGCGCCTCCCCATACTCCCGGCGAAACTCCGCCGGATACAGCACCAGCAGCAGCCGGTACAGGTGCTGCAAGGCCCGCGCCGCAAGCGGTTCAAGTTGGATTTCCTCCGAACCTTTGTGCGGCGAACGGGTCGAACGCGAAGGGCGAACCATCCAATCCGGATATATCTTTTGCAGATGACTTATCTACTGCTGCCGCACACGTCAATACCTGAATCCAAAGTTTCAGGCGTCTGCACTACTGCGTTGCCCAAAACGCTTCCAGACCCCCGCCAGATGTCTGCGCTGTGCGATCAGATGCACGGCCACAAAGCTTGCAAAGACGTAGGCCAGCCACCCGTGCGCCTCCCCGGCCGCATCCGCCAGGGCCTTATTCTCACCAAACAGCGTCGGCATCGGGATACCGAACATCGCCACCTCCCGGCCGGCGGTGTTCGAGTAGAAATAGCCGCTCAAAGGCACCACCACCATGAACGTGTACAAAGCGGTGTGCAGGGCCACCACCGGCAGCCAGTTCTTGGACCGGGCCGGACCCAGGGTGCGGATCATCACCAGGATGCGAGCAGTCAGCAAAAACAAGATGAGCACGCCCATCGATTTGTGAAAAGCGTAGAAAGAAGGCCGGTAAGCCACTTCCCGAGGCAGTTCCGTCATGATCATCCCGCTTGCAAACAAAATCACAAATGAGATGGCCATCACCCAGTGCACTACCCAGAGCCAGTTGCGCGCCGCTCTTTTGGTCGCCGCCATAAAAACACCCCATAGACGCACGTTTAGCACCCACCATTCGGTGGGAATAGCTCAATCTTATGTCGAAATATAAAGCGAACAAACCGCTACGGCAGGCGCCACCTCAGCTTCCGGCACTCACCTGGGCGAAGATCTGGGCGAGCTTCAAACGCACCACCCGCTCCGGGTCGGTTGCCAGTGCTTCCAGGGCGGCATGGGTGAACGGGGTGAGCCCCCGCTCGAAGAGCATCTGGATGGCGTAGTAGCGCACTACCCAGACTTTGTCTTCGAGGGCTTTCAGGAGCAGCGGCTCGGTGTCGGGGAAACGGGCAAGACCCTTCACGCAGATGCAGCGCACGCCGGGGATGATGTCGGCCCCCAGCCAGTACTCATAAGCCGGCCGGGCGCGCGGATCGCCAATTGCCACCAGGGCGCGCAATGCCCGGTAGCGCGCCCCGTAATCCATGCCGTCCAGGCTGGCCAGCAGCGGCTCCACAGCCGGTTCGCCGATGGCCGTCAGCCCGTCGATGGCGAGGTCGTGGAAGGCAGCGTCGTTGAACGTCAACGCCCGGATCAGGGGCTCGGTGCCGCGCGGATCGCCCGCGGCGGCGATCGTGCGCACGATGGCGAGCAATTCGGCCGGGGCGCCCGCGCGGGCAAATTCGACAAGGGCGCGTTCGACGGCCGTGTCCTCGGTGGTGCTCATCGCAGATTACAGAATCGAATCGATAAAGGGCAGGACGTCAGCAGCCGCTGCGTCGGTGGTCTGCACGTCCGCCAGTTGCTTGAGGGCGAGCAGCTTCAACGTCGCCGTCACATCGGCGTGCACAATCTTGACGGCGGCGGGCAGATAACCGGTGTCGGCCAGATCAAACAGGGCTGCCCGGCGGATGTGCGAATCGGCGCTTGCCAGTCCCCCGAGCAGAATGTCAATCAGCGCCACTTCCCCGGTCAGTTGAAACAACGAACGGGCGGCGGCGTAGCGTATGCGCTCGGAGCGCTCCTGCAAAAAAGGCTGGATGAGCGGCACCGCCCGGTGGACGCGCAGATCCCCGAGCGCTTCGATGATCGCTTCGTAGGGCTGAGAACCCCCCTGGCCGAGCAACGCCACCAGCGGCTCCACCGCCAGCGCGTCCCCGATGCGCGCCAGAGACCAGGCGGCGGCTTCGCGCACGTAGTAATCCTCGCACCCAAGTATCTCGACCAGGCTTGGCACCGCCCGCGCCTCGCCGATGCGGCCCAGCGATTCTGCCGCCTTGCGTCTAAGCGGATAGCCGCCCATTTCTGTGCGGTCCGATTCGTCGGCGAGGGCGGCGACGAGCGCCTCCACCGCGCGCGGGTCCTCGAGATAGCCCAGGTACCAGGCCGCGTAGTAGCGCTGGCTGAGATCCTCTCCACGCAACTGCTCGACGGCCTCCTCGACCGTCAGACTGGTGTCCGGTGTGATGAGGGTCATGAATGCTTAGGAGACCACCGGTTCGACCGAGAGCACCTTGCCGCCTTTGTTTTTAATCAGCTGCATCTCGGGCAGCAACCGGGCGAGGGGCACGGTCACAAAGTAATTGCTCTGGCTGAGGTTGTCGGTGTCGAGCCCGTCGGCGTCGGGGAACTGGGCGACGGTGATCTTGAAGACCTTGCGTCCCCACTCGGTGTTGGCTGTGACGTTGTTGTACATCGGGGCGGTTCTCCCTGGTGCGTGGTCTGTCTATCAAGATACCCGACAGCCGCGCGCGGCGAACCGGCGCGGCGTCGGGCTATGGCACTTTGCTTTCTAGGGGGTCTCAGCCTCGCCGCCGTTGCCGCCCGGCAAGGTGACCCCCACGACTTTGCCGCCCATGCGGTTGATGAGCTGCATCGTCTGGGACATGCGCGCGTGGGGGACCTTAAAAGTCGTGTTGCTGCGGCGCATGCGGTCCTGGCGCATCCCGGTCACCTCGATGACCACGGTGCGGTTGTCGTAGTCGCTCAATGCGGC
The DNA here is from genome assembly GCF_000011385.1 of Gloeobacter violaceus PCC 7421. Classification (NCBI taxonomy): domain Bacteria; kingdom Bacillati; phylum Cyanobacteriota; class Cyanophyceae; order Gloeobacterales; family Gloeobacteraceae; genus Gloeobacter; species Gloeobacter violaceus. The sequence goes on along the minus strand of NC_005125.1, from coordinate 1,342,787 downwards.
GACACCGGTGGTAACCATGCCTGACATGGAAAGGACTCCTTGAATGCAAGAACAGTTGGACGGAATCAGGCAACTTCGCTGATGGCGACGATCCGGCCGCCGGCCTTGTGAATATTCTGCACCTGCTGGGTCATCTTGTCGTAGCTGACCACGTACTCGATGTTGCTGTAGCGCACGCGCGGGCCGACGTTCGACTTGGCCACGGTGATGCGGAAGCGCTTGGCGGTGTTGCTGTAGGAACCGGCCCCACTGCGGGCGGGCGCTTTGATGGGCGGGGACATGTTGGCCGCAAGCGAAGTAATCAGCCGTGCGCGGTTGTCGCCGTCGCTGCTCGCGGCACCGCGCATCAGGGCGAACATGCGGTTGAAGCCGACGTTCTTGAGACCCACCTGGGTACGCACCGCCCGCGGATAGGGCACGACGCTGTCGCCAAAATTTTCGATGTATTCGTCGCTGTCGATGTAGCTGTCGATCTCCGCTTCGTAGCCGTCCTGGTTGTAAATTTGCACATGGGCGGAAATCTCGGTTTGATCGACCGGGGCGCGGCCCAGGAGGTGTTTGAAGTTCAGTTCGATAAAGCGGTACTGGGAAGTGGTTTCAAAAAACAGCGATTGGTAGAGGTCGGATTTGGCGACCAGGCTCACAAACTGGCGCACCGTGATGTCGCCGTTGCGCAGCAGCGATTCGGCCGTGGTGAGCCGCTCGCTTTCCATCAGGTGTTCGTTGCCCAGCACTTGTTTGTAAACCGCACGCACGACGGTCTGCAGGTCGTCTTCGGTGGCGTTCGGCAGTAGTTCGATGGTGGCTTGTTCGGTGGCCCAAAGGGACATGGCGGTTCTCCTATATCCAAAGTTGACGTCTTCAAAAGGGGGCGCGAAAGACGCGCCCGCCGCAATCGCACCCAAAAGCGAGACAGGTATTAGATGCTAGACAACTTCGGTGATGCTGACGATGGTGCCGCTCGTCCGGTTGATCCGCTGGATCTGGGCTGTCATGTGGTTGGCGGGGACCAGATATTCGACGGTGCTTCTGCGCAGGCGACCGGTGTATTTGGCGCCCGAGACGACGATGCGGAACGATTTGGCTGTGTTGCCGGGGCGCAAAGGCGGCTGCACGCGGGTCGAGCTGTTGGTGGCGACCGAGTAGAGCAATTGCGCCTCTTTGACGCCCTTGTCGGCTTCGGCCGGGCCGCGCAGCAGGAAGGACATGCGGTTGAAGCCCACTTGCTTCTGGCCTACCTGGCTGAGCGATCCGCGCGGGAACGGCACGGTATCCTCGCCAAAAGCGTCCTGGTACTCGTCAGAATCGAGGTACGAATCAATTTCCGCGTCGTAGCCCTGCTCGACGCACAGGCGCACGTGCACCGAGATCTCGGTTTGATCGAGCGGGGCGCGGCCCAACAGGTGTTTGAAGTTCAGTTCGATAAATCGGTAGGGGCCGCAGGTCTCAAAGAAGCGTGAGCGGTACAGCTCGGATTTGGCCACCGTGCGCACGAATTCGCGCACCGAGATTTCGCTGTTTTTGAGCTTCGATTCGTCGCGTACCAGCCGTTCGCTCTCCATCAGGTGCGGGTTGCCGAGCACCTGCTTGTAAACTGCCCGGATGACGATCTCCACTTCGTCGGGGGCGCTGTTCGAAGAAAGGTACAGGCCCAGATCGCCCGCACCCACTGCCCCGGTCATCACTGTACTCATGGTCGGTTCTCCTTTTGGGACGCTCGACGGACAGGACGGCTGCGCTGTTGGACTCCGGTCGGTAAATCACAGCCGTCGCAGTGCGCTCTCCTGCTATCGGCCCTTAGGCGACGATGGAGGTGATATTCAAAATGCGCCCGCCCTTGCGCTTGATGTTCTGCATCTCGGTGAGCATGCGGTTGAGCGGTACGACGACCGAGTAGCTGCTGTCGCTCGGATCGTAGGTGTCGAGGCCGTCGGTGGGGACGGGGGCCTGGCCCACCGTGATGCGCAGGACCTTGCTCGCCCACTCCGAGTTGCCGGTCAGCACGTTGTACTGGGTCTTCTCGGAGGTGGGCAGCGTGTTGATGGTGAGCACCGGCACCGCCGTTCCCTGGATGATCAGGCGATTGAGCCGCGGAGTGGCCAGATCCGGCAGGCTCGCTTTATCGCTGGTGGCAGCGCCGCGCAGCAACTTGAACATGTGGGTGAATTCGACCATCGTCTGGCCCGGCTGGCTGCGGTAGCCCCGATAAAAAGGCACCGTCAATTCGCCGTAGGCGTCCTGGTATTCGTCGCAATCAAGATACGAATCGATCTCGGCGTCGTGGCCACCGGCATCGAGGATCTTGCTGTGCTCGGCCATCTCGGCATAACTGTTGGGAGCGCGGCCCAACAGGTGCTTGAAGTTCAGCTCGATGGCGCGGTAGCGAGGAACAGCGTCGAAGAAACGCTTGCGGTAAAATTCGGACTTGGCGACTTCGCGTACAAATTCGCGCACGCTAATCTCCCCGAGCTTCAGCTGCGACTCGGGAACGACCAGCCGCTCACTCTCCATCACATACGCGTTGCCCAAAACCTGTCGATAAACCGCCCGAATCACCGTTTCCACTTCTTCAACGGAGCGCCCAGGTTTCAACTCAACTGGATCTGTGTCTTCAAACAGGCTGATACCGAGCTCTGATGCCGGACCGATGGCCATGCACTGCCTCCTCGCTAGACATTCGCCTACGTATTATTGTTCAAAGTTGCATCTTGAATCGTCAAGATTTGTGACATTTGTGACAGAACCGTGTTTACAGATTTGTTTACCATCAAAAATTCCCAGCGCTTGCTGCGCACCGATGAGCGATGCGCAGCAAGCGCTAGAGAATGAGGAATTGACTATACGATACCGCGACCTGAGCGCAGCAGTTCCTGGGGGTCTACCTGGCGCAGCTGGCCCTGCCGATTGCGATTGGTATCGCTGTCGGCATCGCCGCCGTAGAGCTTGAGGGTGCGCTCGAAGACCCCGGCGGCCTGACCGGTCTGGTACTTGAAGCCGCGGAAGTAGGGCACGGTATTTTCGCCAAACACCCGCCGGTACTCATCACTGTCGATGTAAGAATCGATCTCCGCGTCGTAGCCGGATTTCTGGTAGCGGTCGAGGTGCTCGACAAACTCCGACTGGTTGTAGGGGGCGCGGCCCAACAGGTGCTTGAAGGTGAGTTCGATGAAGCGGTTGTTGGAGGTGCAGTGGAAGAAGCGCTCCTTGTACAGTTCGGACTTGGCCAGTAACCGCACAAATTCGCGCACGTTGATCGAACCGTTGCGCAAGAGCGATTCTGCCTGCACCACCCGATCGGCTTCGAGGATGTAGGTGTTGCCGAACAGTTGCTTGTAGGTGGCGCGGATCACTGCCTGCAACTCGGTCTCGCCGAAATTGGGGCGCAACTCCACCGCCTGGGCGGGGGCCACCGCCGTGATGCCGAGCTTCGTCTGGGCGTCCCCGTCGGCGGTCGCCCGGGGGGCGGGACGGCTGTAGTAGCCCGCCAGCGGCATCGCCGGGGCGGTGGGGGCGGTGGGGGACGTCGTCCTGCGGGCAGAGACGGGGGTGACGGTCAACTCCCGGGCCATGCGGGTGAACATCTCCAATCCGTCGCTGGTGGCAGCCCCGCCCTGGGAGGACGGGAAGTAGGCCGAGGTCACCCCGAGCGGCCGCGAGAGGGGAAACGTGAGCTTGGCGGCAGGTTGGGCGCCGATACCCCGGTCGGTGTCGCTGCCGGCATCCCCGGCAAACAGCTGCTGCATCTGGTCGAAGCCCCGGGCGGCTTGGCCGACCTGGTACTTGAAGCCGCGGAAGTAAGGCACGGTATTTTCGCCAAACACCCGCCGGTACTCGTCGGAGTCGATGTAAGAATCGATCTCCGCGTCGTAACCCGACTTGTGATAGCGGTTGAAGTGTTCGCCGATTTCCGCCTGGCTGTAGGGAGCGCGGCCCAGGAAATGTTTGAAGTTCAGTTCGATGAAGCGGTTGTTGGAGGCGGTGCGGAAGAAACGGTCCCTGTACAGATCCGACTTGGCCAGCAATCGCACGAACTCACGGACACTAATCGAACCGTTGCGCAACAGCGATTCTGCAATCACCACCCGGTCCGCTTCGAGGATATAGGTGTTGCCGAAGATCTGCTTGTAGGCGGCGCGGATCACTGCCTGCACCTCGGCTTCGCCGAAGTTGGGGCGCAACTCGACCGCCTGGTCGGGAGCGACGGCGGTAATGCCGAGCTTCGTCTGGGCGGCGGCGTCAGGGGTGGCTTCGACGGCGGGGGTCAGATACTGCGCGTAGGGTGCCACCCGCTTCGGCTCGACTTCGATCGCCTTCTGGCTGTAGTCGTTCTGGGAAATCAGGTCGCGGGCGGCATCGAGCCAACTGCCCAGGCTCTCGTCGAGAGCAGCGAGCCTACCGGCCGCACCGTTACCCCCCGGAATATCGACGCGGGTGAGGGCGTAGTCCGTGCGCGCGCGCACGGGCTGAGCCGGATCGGCGAGCCCGGAGGTCAGTTCGGTGCGCTGGCCGTTCTGGTTGCGGTCGGTGTCGCTGCCGGCATCGCCGCTGTAGAGGGCGCGCATGCGCTCGAAGGCGGCGGCGGACTGACCGACCTGGTACTTGAAGCCGCGGAAGTAAGGCACGGTATTTTCGCCAAACACCCGCCGGTACTCGTCGGAGTCGATGTAAGAATCGATTTCTGCGTCATAGCCCGACTGGCAGTAGCGATCGAGGTGCTCGGCGATTTCGCCCTGGTTGTAGGGAGCGCGGCCCAACAGATGCTTGAGGTTCAGCTCGATGAAGCGGTTGTTTGACGTGCAGCGGAAGAAGCGCTCCTTGTACAGATCCGACTTGGCCAGGATCCGGATAAATTCGCGAACGCTAATCGAGCCGTTGCGCAACAGCGACTCTGCCTGGATGACCCGCTCGGACTCGAGAATGTAGGTATTGCCGAAAAGCTGTTTGTAGGCGGCGCGGATTACCGTTATCACATCGGCTTCGGTAAAATTCGGGCGCAACTCGACGCCTTGATCCGGGGCAATCGCGGTGATCCCCAATTTGGTCTGGGCGGCCCCGTCGGCGGTCGCCTGATCGGCGGGGCGCACAAACGCACTGTAGTCGATAGCGCGCGTCTGGCTCAGCCGGTCCATGTAACCGCGGCCGAAGATATCGCGCACCATCGAAAGCCACAGTTCGTCGGGCTCCTCGCGATCCTCCGGCACCCCGGAGCGGATCATCCGCGACATGCGCACGAAGGGTTCCAGCCCGGCGGTCGGTCCGTTCGCGGAACCGGGGGCGTAGGCCTTGGATTGGTCATCAAGGACAGTTGACATGGCGCGTTCTCCCTACTCTCTCGATTGACAGACAAGATTTGTGAGCCGCTGACTCGCCGTCAATGATAGCAGCGCTTTAAAAGCCAAAACAGTCCCAACCCTAACGGTGGACAGCCTCCCGGCGGCGTTCGAGATCGAACAAAAAACCGTGGATATATTCCTCGGTCCACTCCGGTCCGTAAAAGCGCCGAAACATCCCCCGCGCCGGATCTTTTTCGGCCCGGTAGTGCAAATAGCGTAGCTGGGCCCGCTCGACGGCCGCGAGCCCCTCGGGGTGCGTCACAGGTTCGGCGCGCTCGACAAAGTCCAGATAAGCGTTCAGATAATCGACGAAGGCCGCGAACACGCGCGTCTCGACGGTGCCGGTCTCCTTTGGGCGCGTCCACAAAAAGGCGGGCGAGAAAAACGGCCGCGCCTCCTCCGGAAAGTCACCGCCCCACTCGAGGTGGGCGCGGTGCGCTTCGAACAGGGGCACAATCGGCTCGGTGTACTTTGCCTGGTAGGCCGGGTCGTCGCGAAACAAGGGTTGCATGTCGAGGGCAATCAGATGCCCTCCCGGCAGGGTCACCAGATCCGCCCCAAAGAAGGGCAAATCATACTCCAGCCGGGGGGAGATGACAAAGTTGAGCACCTGCAGCGCACCACCGCCCTGGACGTGGGCGGCGCGAATCTGCCGGAGCTTGGGCGATTGCCAGGCGGTGCTCGTGGTCACGACCGCCTCGCCGCGCACGAGCGCCTCCTTGCGCTCGAAACCCACCGGAATCGGATAGGGCGCCAGTTCCAGCCGCCGGGTGAGCACTTGCTGGGCGCGCTCAAGAAACGGTTCGTACAGGGTCATCGCCCGGGCTGGCCCACCGCCAGCGGCACCGCATCTTCGAACAAAAATTCGTACAAGAACCGCTCGGCCCACTCGTGGCCAAAATAGCTGCTGAACAGTCCCGAGGCGGGGTCGCGATCGGCGCTGTACTGGTCGTAGTCTTTTTGGGCCTTGACGATCCGCCGGATATCCTGCGCATCGCCCAAAGGTGCCGCCGAAGCCAATAGTTGCCAATAAAGATCCAAGTAGTCGCAGTAGGCGGTAAACACGCGGCCCGCCACCGTTTCAGCGTCGGTGCGCGCGAAGAGCAGGTACTTAGAGAAGTACTGATTGGCGTCGTAGAACTTCATCTCGACATCCTGGGCCACATCGCCGTAGCGCTCCCGCAGGATCCGCATCGGCTCGATATAGCGCGCCAGGTACGCCTTGTCGCGAAACAGCGGCTGAAAGTCGAGCACGATCAGATTTTTCTTCTTGCCGAACGCGAGCAAATCGATGCCCAGAAGGGGCAGGTCGTAGCGGTGGGCTGGGTAGATAACGCTGTTAAATACCTGGGCGTGCTCGCCCCCGTCGATGTAGGTGTAGCGAATCTTGCGCAGCTCGGAGCAGGTGTAGCACCAGCTGCGGATCGTCGTCGACTCGCGGCCGCGCTCGCTGATTCGATAGTCTAGTCCCGCCGGAATCGTCAGGGATTGCAAATCGAAACTCGACTGCAATTTCTGTTGCAAATGCTCAAGAAACGGCCTATACATATTTTGCCAACTGCGCCCCAAGCTTTCTCTACCAGAGCATAAAATGCGCCCCCGGGCGCGGCAGCCCATTGCGAAAGAAAGCAACAATACGTAATACGCTACCGGAGGAGCGCCGGAGGTGGCTTAGCCCATACAATCGGGCAGATTTGCCGGGCTCAGCACCCGCTCAATGCAAAATAAATCGATACTAATCTATCTGGGGGCGGCCACCCCGGCAGCGTGGCGGCTGCGCAGCGCTTCGAGGCTGTCCGGCAGGACGCAGCGGCGTTCGGAACAATAGGTCATCAGGTTGACACCGCCCATCAGGCGCACGGTGCTCACCCGGATCCGAAAGTGATCGCTGATGAACCAGCAGCGCTCCTGGCCCTGGTTGTTGACGTACTCGGTGTCGATGGTGAGCACACCGTCGGGCGCAAAGGCGTAGCGGCTCGCGACCGGAATGTTTTCGACATAGCCCTGGTTGCGCAGCAATCGACCGCTGCGGCGGCTTGCGTCGGTGGGTAAATCCACCAGGACGGCGGCGCGGTTCGGGCCGGGATCGTCGGTCTCCAGGTTGTCCTGCCAGGTGAAGGCCGCCCCGCCAAGCGCCCGGGCCGGGTCGATGCGCTGGGCTTCGCACACCTGCAGAACGAGCGGGTTGTCCGCTTCGAGCACCCGCACGATCAAATTCGACTCGCCCGATTCGTCGGCGACGGCGTCGAAGTGGTGCACGGTCCGCTGCGTAAACCAGGTTCCTTCGCTTTTGCGAAAGAAATCCATCATCGTCATCGGTGGAGAAAATCGCATTGCACTGGCAAAAAAAGCGGTTCTCGGGCGCCTGGGCAGCCCGGTCGCCATGGTAGCGGACCCGCCCGCGGGTGTCCACCGACGGCGCCAGGCTACGATGACTCCGATGGGTTTTTCTGCACCGCACCATGGCCGAATCCTCCTCGCTTCCCCCTGCTCAACCGGCATTGCCGGACCGTGAGGCTGTCCAAGCCCGGATTGCCGCGGGTGGCGCTCTGCGCGGGGCCGATCTGCAAAATCTGGATTTGAGCGGGCTGGACGGCCAGCGGGTGGACTTTGCCGGGGCGGATCTGCGCGGAGCCAACCTGGACGGTGCTGTGCTCATCGGTGCCGATTTGAGCGGCGCCCAGATGCAGGGCGCCCGGCTTGCGGGTGCCGACCTGCGCGGAGCGGACCTCTCCCACGCCGATCTGTCGGGGACCACTCTGGAGCGCAGTTGCCTCAACCGGGCGGATTTGCGCGCAGCGGACCTGGTCGGTGCCCGCCTGGAGGGCGCCCAGTTGCAGGCCGCCTGGTACGACGGTGCCACGCGCTGGCCGGAGGAGTTTGTCTACCGCACCTCGGGGGCGGTCGGGCCGCGCGCCAACCTGAGCGGAGCGTATCTCAACACCGCCAACTTGCGCGGGGCGGATCTCGAAGGCGCGAATCTGCGCGGCGCGTACCTCAGCGGCGCGGATCTGAGCGGCGCCAGGTTGCAAGGCGCCATCCTCAGCGGTTCGAATCTGCAAAAAGCCTTTTTGACCGGCGCGGATCTGCGCGAGGCGCGCCTCAACGGCGCCGAATTGCAGATGGCGGACTTGCGTGCCGCCGATCTGCGCGGTACCGAACTCAACGACATCCCGAGCATTGCCGGGGCGGATTTCAGTCGCTCCATCGGTCTGAGCGACGCGGCCAAAGCCCGCCTCACTTCCCGCCCGGCCCGCGAACTGGACACCTGGAACCCGTTTACGCGCACCACGACGCGCGCCAGCCTCGAAAGCTGAGCCTCTACTGCGAACCCGCCGCTGTGGCAACGCGCCGGTCCTCGTCGCGCGCCAAGTAGGCAAGTGCCGCCTTCGCCCTCGGGTCGTCCGCGTGGGGTTGCAGGGCGCGGGCGACACGGTAGCGCGTGCGCCACTCCTGGTCTCCCACCTTGGGTAGCAGCAGCGCCAGCGCCTCGGCGCGCTTTTCGGTACGCCCGAGCGCCCCCAATCCGTCGATTCCCGCTTCAACCACAGTCAGGTCGGCGTCTTCGAGGGCGAGGACGCAGATTTGGTAAAGCGCTTCGGTGTGGGGCGATTCAATCAGCGCCGCCAGGATGCTGCGGCGCACCAGCCATTGATCGTCGAAGCGAAACGCTTCCAGCAGATGGAGCAGGGCGCTCTCGCCGTACATCGACAGCGAATTGGCCGCCTCGGCGCGCACGTTATAGTCCCCGTCGCCTTTGAGCAATTCCAGCAGCGCTGCAAAGGACTCCTCGGTGCGGTGCCGCCCGAGTCCCATCGCCACAAACGAGCGCACCATAAATTCGGGGTCGCGCCGCTTGGCGAGCAACAGCGGCACCGCCGTCTCGGGGTCGCTGTTGCGCAACTGGGTCAATCCCCGCAGGCGGTCCTGCGGGTTGTCGCTTGCAAGAGCTTCGCGGACCGCGTCGATGTCCATGGGTATATCCGGTAGCAGTTTTTACCATTTTTAACAATGATTTGCTTCCCGGTACAGATAGGTGCGGGCGCTACTATGGCTGGTGACGACGCAAGGAGCAAGCATGTCTGACCCACCGGCCGCCCCCGCCTCCGAGCAAGAGATTGAAGCGGTGATCGCCGAACTGGAACAGTATCGCCGGCGGATCATCGACGACGCGCTGCACATCGCCAAGCTGGCCAAGGTGCCAAAACAGGTGACGATGGGCCATCTGGAGAAGCATCCCGAGATTCACCGCATCGATGCGATGCTCACAGCGCTGCGTGCCGGCGAACCGTTCGCGCTGCCCGCCTCCACGGCGGAGTAGCCATGGTCGACCCGCAACCGTTGGTGCCCACCGCCGAGGCGACCGACCGACTGCTCGATGGGGTGAATGCCCTACTGGCCATCGGCACCTTCGACACTTCTGACACCGCCCTTTTGGGGCAGATGGTCGCATCGCTGGCCGATAGCCGCGGCATGGTGCGTCTGGGTCTGGTGGAAGCGTTCGGCAAGATTGGCCTGCCGGCGGTGCCGATGCTGCTGGAGGGCTTATCCCGCCACTCCAACCCGGTGGTACGCCGCTCCTGCGGCAAGGCGCTCGCCAAGACCAGCGACCCGCGGGCGGTGCCCGTGTTGATCGAAGCTTTGCTGCACGACGAGGACACGGTCGTACGCAGTTCCGCCGCCGGTGCCCTGGCCAAGATGGGCGAAGCGGCGGTGCCGCAGTTGATTGCCCTGCTCACCTCCGAGCACTCCGAGACCGCCAAAGGCCACGCTGCCTGGGCGCTCGCCTTTATGGGGACCGAGGTGGCCGAACACCTGTACACCGCCTACACCCACCCGGCCGCTGCCGTACGCACCGCCGTCGTTGCCGCCGTCGCCAACCTCACCCAGGAGACGACCGACGATCGCGCCGTCGCCTTGCTCGAATCGGCGCTCACGGACAGCGCCCCTGGGGTGCGGGCCGAGGCGGCGGCGGCCTTGGGCACCCTGGCCCACCAACCGGCCGTGCCGTTGCTGATCGAACAGCTGACCGACCCGAGCCCCGAGGTGCGCAAAACCGCTGCCCTGGCGCTGGCCAAGATTGGCGATCCGACCTCCCTTGGGCCGCTTGAAGCCCAACTGGCCCGCGAGTCGGGCGAATTGCAGCGGGTGGTGGCCATGGCGCTTGCACAGCTACAAAAGCGGGCGATGGCTTGAACAACCTCTGGAGAGCGAGACCATGCAATCGCCATTGAGTGATCAGGTTAAAGTCCTTATCGCCAAAGCCAAAATCATGGGTTTTGACGATTGGCAGGGTGCCTATCCCGCCGAGGCCCTCGCCCTGCTGCGCACCGCCGACGCCGAGAGCCGCTATCTCACCGACTCCGATCTGGACCGTCTGGCTGTACTGCTTCCGGAGGCGGCACCTGCGCTGGAGACGGTGCGTTTTTTGCGCGACCGTGCCAGGCCCATCGTCTCTGCGGCCCGCTCGCAGGTGCTGGAGGAATTCCCCGGCATCACCGAACCTGGGGGCGATCTTTATCCTTCGGTGCGCGCCGAAGCCTGCTGGCGCGACTACTGGCATTTTCTGCGTTCGATTACCTACGGCATTGCCGCCCGCCGTCCGAATTTCACCAGCCCCGAAGGCGTGCACTACCTGCACCTGTTGTATCAGGAGTTGCGAGTGCCGCTTGGAGCGATGCTTCTGGGCATTCACTGCCTTAGAGGGGCGAGTTTGCAGCATTTTTCGGTCGCCGAGCAGCAGGCGCTTGGCCCCTATTTTGATCATCTGGCGGAGCGCGTGGGGGATCCCTCACAGCGGTGAGTTAGACACAATCCAAGCTCGTAGAGGCGACCGGGTTACCGAGCCCAAGAAACGAAAAGCCTACGCTATGGCGCAAGCGGTTGGCGCTGGGAGCTTCTCACCGTCTGCGGCTCACTCGGCTTTCTCGAGTTGCCGGTAGCGGGCTTTGAGCGCTTCTTCGCCACTGAGGGCGATGGTCTCCAGGTTGGCGATGCGTTCTTCGAGTTGCCGCAGGCGCAAAGCAGAAGGCAGCGATGTCTGCGCACCGCCGGAGATCGGCTGCGACTTCCAGACAAAGGCGGTGGCCACCGCCGCACCCACCGCCACCGCCAGGGGCAGCAACAGGGCCGGGCCGTCCCCGGCGATGGAGACCAGCGGAATGCAGATAGCCAGCATGCCGGTGGCGCAACCCCAGATGGTGCTGGTGGCCTTCACACGCACATCCTTCTCCAATGATGCGAACTCGCGAAGTTTGTCTTTCATGGGGTGCCAACCGGGCTACTGATTCTATCAGTATAGGGGGC